>NZ_JBPJZR010000019.1:0-130362 GCF_051216615.1 Variovorax raffinosi | reverse complement strand
TTCGCGGTGATTGAGGAAGCGGGAGACGGTGGCTTTGGAGACGCCCGCGGCTTCGGCGACGTCGGCGATGGTGGCGCGACCCGTCGGTTTCATCGGTGGCTCTCGCTCCCTCTCCCCGAGGGGAGAGGGAGCAAGACACGGAGATCATCATGCGGACGCCGTGTCGTACGGCGCAGTCGGCTTTTCTCCGGCCAGCACCTGCAGCAGATTCGTTGTCGCCAACTCGGCCATCGCATGTCGCGTCTCGTGCGTGGCCGAGCCGATGTGCGGCAGCGGCGTCACGCGCGGGTGCGTGCGCAAGGGCGAGTCGATCGGCAGCGGCTCTTTCGCGAACACGTCGAGCCCGGCCGCGCGCAGCGTGCCGTGGTCGAGTGCATTCAGCAACGCGTCTTCATTCACCGTGGCACCACGGCCACCGTTGATGAAGGCCGCCCCCGGCTTCATGCAGCCGAAGAAAGCGCCGTCGATCATCCCGCGCGTCGCATCGGTCAACGGCAGCATCGCCAGCACGATGTCGGCGCGCGCGAGCAACTCGTCCAGCGGCGTGTGGGTGGCGCGGCCCTGCAGCTCCGGCGCCTGCGTGGCCAGGTCGACCGGGCGGCGCGCGTGGTACAGCACCGGCATGCCGAAGCCCAGCGCGGCGCGGCGCGCCACGGCCTGGCCGATGCGGCCGAAGCCGAGGATGCCCAGCGTCTTGCCGTGCACGTCGGTGCCGAAGAGTTCTTCGCCGATGTTCTTCGTCCAGCGGCCTTCGCGCACAAGATTCGACAGCTCGACCACGCGGCGCTGCGTGGCCATGAGGATCGCGAACACGGTGTCGGCCACGGTCTCGGTCAGCACGTCGGGCGTGTGGCACAGCACGATGCCGCGCTTGTGCAGCTCGGCCAGCGGATAGTTGTCGACGCCGACCGACACGCTCGATATCACTTGCAGCTGCGGCGCCGCATCGAGCAACGCGGCATCGACCGGATGACTCGAACCGATGAGTCCATTCGCGGTGGCGAGCGCGGCAGCAAAGGCTTCGGGCTCCTTGCGCGGATCAGCCACGGTGACGTTGTGGACGGCCTGCAGGCGCACCAGTTGGTCTTCGGGCAACGGCCGGAAGACAAGCACGTTCTTTTTCGTCATGTTCTTCAGAGCCCTGCTTCTTCGAGTTCAGCGCGCGTGGGCAAGCCTTCGGTGTCGCCCAGCACCTGCACCGCGCGCGCGCCGATCCATGCGCCGCGGCGCACGGCCTCGGGCACGCTCTTGCCTTCGAGCAAGGCGCTCACCACGCCGGCCGCGAAGCCGTCACCCGCACCCACGGTGTCGATCACTTCCTTCACCGGAAATCCGTCGACGCGACCAGTGCCGGCCACGTCGCTGTCGTAGTACGCCCCCTCGGCGCCGAGCTTGACCACCACCAGCTTCGCACCGCGCTCGCGATAGAAACGCGCCACGTCTTCAGGTTGCGTATGGCCGGTCAGCAGCAGACCTTCTTCGATACCAGGCAGCACCCAGTCGGCACGTGAGGCGAGTTCATTGACCCAGTGCCGCATGGTCTCGGTCGACGACCACAGCGTGGGCCGCAGATTGGTGTCGAACGAAATGGTGCGGCCCGCGGCGCGCATCACATCCATGGTCTTGAGCCCAGCCTGCAGGCTGGTATCGGAGATGGCGGCGAACACGCCGGTCGCATGCAGGTGGCGCGCCGAGCGCAGCCAGGCTTCGTCCACATCGCCCGGCCCCATGTGGCTCGCGGCCGAACCCTTGCGGTGGTATTCGATCGGCGGATCGCTGCCGTCGGTGACGCGGCCCTTGAACTGGAAGCCGGTGCGCTGCGTCGCGTCGGTGATCACGTGCGAGCAGTCGATGCCTTCGGCACGCATGGCAGCCAGCAGCGCGCGGCCCATCGAGTCGGTACCCAAGCGGCTGGCCCAGCCCACCTTCAGGCCCAGGCGCGAGAGGCCGATGGCCACGTTGGTCTCGGCGCCGGCGGTGCGCTTGTGAAAAGCCTGCGCGTTTTCGAGCGGGCCGGGCCGGTCGGCCACGAGCAGCAGCATCGCCTCGCCAAAGAGAGCGACATCGAAGGCGGTGGGTTCTGTCATGTGATGTGTGTTCTACGCGCGCGCGGCGCGGATGAAGTCGATCTGCGCGCGGGTAACGGCCAGCAGGTCGTCGCCCACGAGCGGGTATTCGATGGCGTGCGGCACGTCGGCGGGCAGTGCACGCAGCACCGCGCGCCACGGCGCGACCGAGTCGCCCAGCGGCACCGCCACCCACTTGTGCGGCAGGCGCTGCGCGCCCTTGCAATGCACATAGCGCACGCGGCGGCCGAGTGCCTGCGCGGCCTGCAGCGGGCATTCGCCAAGCCAGTGCCAGTTGCCCATGTCGAAGGTCATGCCGAGTTCGATGCCGGCGCGATCGGCCACGTCGAAGAAGGTCTGCAGTGCGGCCAGCGTGCCGGCGCGCACCGTCTGGTCGTTCTCGATCACGAGTTCGACGCGGGTTTGCGACAGCTCCACCTTCAGGCCCCAGAGCGAGCCGTGCGATGAAGGCTGGAAGTCGCCGATGGACATCTTCAGCCGCTTCGCGCCCACGCGCGTGGCGGCGGCAATGCCGCGCTTGAGCGCGGCGCTGTCGAGCCAGCCGCCTTCGGCCCACAGGCCCTCGGGGCTGGAGTACACCGATGCAAGGCCATTCAGTGCGGGCAACTCGGCATCGGCGTCGCGCAGCATCTCGCCGCGCACTTCGACCGAATCGGCACCGGCCGCATGTGCCAGTTGCGAACACCAGAGCTGCCCATGCCGCCCCACCTCGGCCGCGCCGAAGGACGACAGAGAAATCAGGACCTCGAAGGACATCAGTGGCCCTGGTGCGAGCTGAGGATCTGGCCGAGGAACTGGCGCGTGCGCTCGTCCTTCGGGTTGCCGAAGAATTCTTCGGGCGGCGCCTGCTCGACGATCTTGCCTTCGGCCATGAAGATCACGCGGTCGGCCACGCTGCGGGCAAAGCCCATCTCGTGCGTCACGCACAGCATGGTCATGCCGTCTTCGGCCAGGCCGATCATGGTGTCGAGCACTTCCTTGACCATCTCGGGGTCGAGCGCGGAGGTGGGCTCGTCGAACAGCATGATCTTGGGCGCCATGCACAGTGCACGCGCAATCGCCACGCGCTGCTGCTGGCCGCCCGAGAGCTGGCTGGGGTACTTGCCGGCCTGCTCGGGAATGCGCACGCGCTTAAGGTACTTCATGGCCACCTCTTCCGCCTGCGCCTTGGTCATGCCGCGCGAGCGCATCGGCGCCAGCGTGCAGTTTTCAAGAATGGTGAGGTGCGGGAACAGGTTGAACTGCTGGAACACCATGCCGACTTCGGCACGCACCGCATCCACGTTCTTGCCGCCGGCCGTGAGGTCGATGCCATCGACCACGATGCGGCCCTTCTGCACCGTCTCCAGACGGTTGATGCAACGGATGAGCGTCGACTTGCCCGAGCCCGACGGGCCACAGATCACGATGCGCTCACCCTGGCGCACCGACAGGTCGATGCCTGTCAGTACCTGGAATTCACCGTACCACTTGTTGACCGCTTCCATGCGGATGATGGCATCCGTGGTGGAGGCGGCGGTTGTGACTGCGTCCGTCATGCTTGTAGGTTCCGTCGTCGGTTCAGCGCTGGGCTCAGTTCATCTTCGGCAGGTCGACCTGCAGCCACTTTTGATAGAGCTTGTTCAGCTCGCCGTTGGCGGTGTTCTTCTGCACGAAGTCGTTCACCGCCTTGTGCAGCTCTTCCTGGCCGGGGCGCATCGCGATGCCCATCGACTGCTGCACCAGCGTGAACTTGTTTTCGTAGGTATTGGCAGGCACGCGCTTGGCGATCTGCGCCGCCACGGTGACCGAGCAGCCGATGGCATCGACCTGGCCCGAGATCAGCGCCTGCATGGCCGATGCGTCGTCGTCGAAGCGGCGGATTTCGGTGCCTTCGGGTGCGGCCTTGGTCACGGCCACGTCTTGCGTGGACGCACGGGCCACGCCCACGCGCAGGCCCTTCAGATCGGCTGCCGCCTTGATGGGGGTCTTGCTCGCGCCATACAGCACGATGGTCGCGGCCGCGTAGGGCTGCGAGAACTGCACCTGCTTCGAACGCTCGGGCGTGATGGCCAGCGAGGCGACCAGCACGTCGACCTTGTTGGTCAGCAGGAAGGGAATGCGGTTCGGGCCGGTCACCGGCACGATGTTGGCCTTGACACCCCAGTCCTTGGCCAGCAGCTTGGCCACGTCGGCGTCGTAGCCGTCGGGCTGGTTCTTGGCGTCGGTGGTGCCGTAGGGCGGAAAGTCGACCAGCATGCCGATGGTGATCTCGCCCTTCTTCTTGATGTCGGCCACGCTCTGGGCCGAGGCGAAGGGTGCGAACACGGTCAGCGCGGCGCCGAGGCCCAGGGCTGCGATGGCAGCACGGCGGGTGGTGGTAACGGTCATTGGATGTGTCTCCTGAATAAAGAAAGGAAGCGACGAGAAAGGAAAAGCGAAAAGGGTCAACGTGCGAGTGCCTGGGCGCGCCTGCGCTCCATGCGGGCGGCCAGCAATGAAAGCGGCCAGCAGATCACGAAGTAGATGGCGGCCACCACCGAGAACACGATGAGCGGCTGGAAGGTGGCGTTGTTGATGATCTGCCCGGCGCGCGTGATCTCGGTGAAGCCGATGATGGCCGCGAGCGACGTGCCCTTGATGATCTGCACCAGGTAGCCCACCGTGGGCGCCAGCGCGATCTTGAAGGCCTGCGGCAGCACCACGTCGCGCATGCGGGCCGTGTACTTCAGGCTCAGTGCCTCGGCCGCTTCCCACTGGCCGCGCGGAATGGCCTCGATGCAACCGCGCCAGATTTCGCCGAGGAAGGCCGCGCTGTTCAGGATGAGCGCCACGCCCGCGGCAATCCACGGGTTGATGTCCAGCCCCAGCACCGGCGCGCCGAAGAAGATCAGGAACAGCTGCAGCAGCAGCGGCGTGCCCTGGAAGATCTGGATGAAGGTGGTCGCAACGGCGCGCGCGCCCTTCGACTCGGAGGTGCGCATGAGCGCGATGATCAACCCGAGGATCGCGCCGCCGACAAAGGCGATGGCCGAGAGCGCGAGCGTCCACTTGGCCGCTTCGAGGATGAAAAGGAATTCGGGAAAGCCGAAGGTACGCATGATGGTTCTTGCTCCGTCCGTCGCCTGTTACCGGCGGTCCGGGTAGTTGAGCGCGCGCTTGTAGATCAGCTTGAACATGGCCGAGAAGGCCAATGCCAGCGCCAGGTAGATGGCGGCCACCACGATGTAGATCTCGAAGCTGCGGAAGGTCTGCGACTGCAGGTTGGCGGCCACCGAGGTCAGGTCGTCGGCCGAGATGACCGACACCACGGCCGAACTCAGCATCAGCAGGATGAACTGGCTGGTGAGCGCGGGGTAGATGGCCTTGAGCGCGGGCTTGATGATGACGAAGCGGAAGATTTCCCAGGGCTTGAGGTTCAGCGCCCTGCCCGCCTCGATCTGCCCCTTGGGAATCGACTCGATGCCCGCGCGAATGATTTCGGTCGCGTACGCACCGAGGTTCACCACCATCGCCACCAGCGCGGCCGTCTGCGGCGACCAGCGCAGGCCGATGGCCGGCAGCGCGAAGAAGAAAAAGAACAACTGCACGATGAACGGCGTGTTGCGGATCACCTCGATGTAGGCATTGACGAGAAAGCGCAGCCAGCCCGGCCCCGAGGTCTTGCCCCAGGCGCAGAAGATCGCGACCACCAGGCCCAGCACCGTGGCAATGAGCGAGAGCTGCACGGTGATCCAGGTGCCCTTGAGCAACAGCGGCCAAGCGGCGAAGACGGCGTCGAATTGAAACTGGTAGTTCATGGTGGAGCGACCGCGAATGGCCACGTGCATGCTCGAAAAGCAATGCTTGCAGCTTATATGAAACCGGTTTCAGGCCAAGTCAGGGATTCCCCTAGGTGGGCGTTTTGTCTCACCTTGCGCAGGCCGTGGCGGGTCAGGGGGCGCGGATATTGCACGCGGCCTAAGATCCCGTTCGCCCCCTTCGGAACACCGCTCAGGACCAGTGCATGCGCATCGCCATCGTCTCGGACATTCATGGAAATCTTCCCGCGCTCGAAGCGGTGGTCAAGGACATCGGCCGGCGCGGCGTCGATGTCGTGGTCAACCTGGGTGACAGCCTCTCGGGCCCGTTGATGCCTCTTGAAACCGCGCAGTTCCTGATGGCACAGGACTGGGTTCATCTCGCGGGCAATCACGAGCGCCAGCTTCTGACGGTGCCCGCCGAGCGGCGCGGTCCGTCCGATGCGTTCGCGCATTCACAGCTTGGCGCGAAGGAGTTCGAGTGGCTCGCTTCGCTGAAACCGAGCCTTCGCTTCAGCCCGCAGGTCATGCTCTGCCACGGCACGCCGGACAGCGACCTTGTGTACTTTCTGGAGACGGTCGAGCCCGGGTGCTTTCGTGCGGCCACGATGCAAGAGATCGACGAGCGGCTCGGCCAGGTCGATGCCGAGTTGATCGCCTGCGGGCACACGCATGTGCCGCGCGTGGTTCGTGCATCCAGCGGGCAGTTGATCGTCAATCCGGGCAGCGTCGGGCTGCCGGGGTATGACGACATTCATCCGTGGCCGCATGTCGTGGAGACGGGCTCGCCGGATGCGCGCTACGCCATCGTCGAGCGCTCGGAAGACGGATGGATTTCGACGTTGGTCTCGGTGCCCTACGACCACGCGAAGATGGCGGCACTGGCAATGGCGCGCGAGCGGCCCGACTGGGCGAGTGCGCTGTCTACCGGGCGCCTGCCCTAGCCTCTTCGATCAATCGCCCAGCACGATGTCCGCGCTCGCGATCGCGCGGATCGGCACGCCGAAGCTGGAGATGTCCGACAGCGTGGCGTTGTGGTGAGCCCTGATCTGCGCGCCGGTGGCGTGCGGCTTGTCGTGCGAGGTGTGCGCGTCGGCCGCGAGCACCACTTCGTCATAAGCCAGTGCTGCGGCGCGTCGCGTGGTGGTGTCCACGCAGAACTCCGACGAATAGCCGCAGATGACCACGCGCCGCACGCCCTGCTCCGACAACCATGCTTCGAGCGGCGTGCGCAGAAAAGAATCGGGCGTGGTCTTGCGGATCTTCGTGTCGCGCGTGTCGACATGCAGCGCGCCCGCGAGCTGCCATCTTTCGGAATCGAATTCCAGGTCGACGGCGTTCTCGTGCTGGATGAAGGCCACGGGCACACCGGCCGCACGGGCACGTTCGGTGAGCGCGTTGATGCGCTCGATGACTTCTTCGGCTTCGTAGGGACGCGGCGCGTCGTCGCAAAGGCCGCGCTGCACGTCGATGACGAGGATGGCAGTTTTCATGGGATTGGAAAGAAGGGCTCTGGACGGGCCATAGTATGCCGCCCGTCACGCACCGGCTGCACGCCGGCTCACCCCCAGGCGCTGACTTCCAGCCGCACCTTGCCGCTGATGCCCGGCGCCGCCGGCGCTGCGCCCAGGCTGGACAGCGGCACGATGAACTGCAGCTTGCCGCCGCTCAGTTGCTTCGGGCTCATCGGCAGCGAGGCCTGCCCTGCGGTGTCGGTCTGCCAGCCGTACTTGACGTTCCAGTTCTGCGCCGGATCGTCCGCCGTGGGCGGCGTCAGCTCGATGACCAGCGTGTCGCGAAACAGCGAGCTGCCTTCGTAGTGGCCGTCGAGCCAGAACTTGTTGTTGACCTGGTAGTCGGGCACGCGCACGCCCAGCGTCATAGCGTAGGCCAGCGTCGGGCGGTCCTGGTTCACGCGGGCCTTGTTGGCAAGGAACACAGTCGACAGGTAGATCGAGCGGCGATCGGGCGTGGCCGGGTCGGTCAGCTCCTTGTGCGTGCGGCAGGCGGGCGAGTCTTCTTCGGCCACGCGACGGCTCAAATACCAGCGCTTGCCGCGCGGCGCGGCGAGCAGCTCGACCTGGTAGAGCGCATCGACGTCGGCGCCCGCGGGCAGGTCGGGTGGCAAGGTGACGCCATCGACGTCGAACCACAGGTCGACCCGCACATCGCCGAACAGGAAGCGCACGAGGTTCTGGTAGGCCTCTTCCGAATTGACGATGCCGAAATAGCCCGAGTGCGAACGGAAGGCGTAGGCAGTGGCCACCGGGCGCGTGTTGCCCGCACCGTCGATGGACCAGAGCGAGGCGTTCTCGATGCGCACCAGCCCGTCGCTGCCGTGGCCCGCGAACATGCGCGACAGGCCCTTGGCGGTTTCGTAGTCGCCCCGGTTGGAGCCGACCATGCAGAAGAAGCGCTCGGCCGGAAAGGCCGAAGTCGGCAGGTAGTCCATGCGGCCGTTGACCGCCGGCGTGGCCAGGTACTCCGACATCTTGTCGCGGTTGAAGGTGTTCATCTCGTTCACCGTGAGCCAGGCCGGCACGTTGATGCCGCCCATCTCGATGCCGTTGTGCGGCGTGGCGTAGGTGAACACCTTGTCGACACAGGCGCGCGCCTGCGCATCGCCCAGCGCGGGGTTCTGCAGGAAGGCGCGCACCACGAGCCCGCCCATCGAATGCGCGACGAGGTAGCAGCGGAAATCGGCGAGCGCATAGCCCGGCCCCTCGCGCTGCGCCACGAGGTCGCGCACGCGCAGGATCAGCTGGCTCAGACCTTGCGCGTAGACCTTCACATCCCTGGCCTGGCCATCGCCCAGCAGCTCGGAGCCGCTGTCGTAGTAGCGGTAGATGATGACCGAGGCCGAGGGAATGCCGTCCACGTCGTTGCCGTTTTCGTCGGGCGAGGGCTTCCAGTCGTCATCGAGGATGTCCAGGCCGTTCTGGTAGACGCTCTGGTACTGGAAGTCGGCCAGCAGGCGCACCACCGGCGACTCGAAAACGAACTTCTGCGCCGCCGCATCCTTCTTGACGGTGGCCCGGTAGACCGTGGAGCCGGCATTGAAGCCGCAGAACGGATCGGCCGCGGTGTCGTCGCGCTCGGCCTCGGTCATGGCGTAGCCGCGCACGTAGATGATGGGATAGCGATTGCCACTCATGCCTTGCCTCCTTCAAGCCGATGGAAGCCCGGCAGTGTGCCGCCGGACAGGCATTCCGGCCATACAGCGCATGGCCTACAACGTCGCGCACGAGGCACGGGGATGCAGGCACAGAGCGGCCGAATGCCCCTGCCCACCGAATGTTTCTGTCGCTGAAACCATTGAAACACCCGTCATGGCTAGTCTTGCGCCATCGGACCAATACAACACACGCAGAGGGTTTTTCTCATGGCTGAAGATTCGGGCTCGCAGGGGTCATATCTGCCCCAGATCCTGCGCCGGGGTACCGCGCTCGCCGCGGCCGGCTGCGCATTCGTCGCGGGCTGCAGCGCCACCAGCAGCGAAGCGCGCTACGACAACTCGCCGCAGTTCAGGGACGGCGGCTTCCACAACATGGCCAACCCCGACATGCCGGCCCAGGCCAGTGCATGGCGCATCTGGTCGCGCTTCATCGTGGGCAGCAAGGTCGACACGGTGCCGGTCGATGCGATTCCCGTGCAGCCCATCGACCGGGCCGCGCTCGACGCGCTCGACGTCAAGGCCAACCACGTGGTGCGCCTGGGCCATTCGTCGCACCTGCTCAAGCTGCGCGGCAAGTACTGGCTGATCGACCCGGTGTTCAGCGAGCGCGTGTCGCCGGTGCAATGGGCCGGGCCGAAGCGCTTTCACAGGCCGCCGATCGCGCTGGAGCAATTGCCGCCCATCGAGGGCGTGGTGCTTTCGCACGACCACTACGACCACCTCGACCTGGCGACCATCGAACACCTGGCCAAGAGCGCGCAGCATTATTTCGTGCCGCTGGGCGTGCGCTCGCGCCTGTTGGTGATGGGCGTGCCGGCCGAGCGCGTGACCGAACTCGACTGGTGGCAAGGGGCCGAGCACGACGGCGTGAAGCTCACGGCCACGCCCGCGCAGCATTTCTCGGGCCGCACGCTGGGCGACCGCGACCGCACGCTGTGGGCCTCGTGGGTGCTGCAAAGCGGCGACCAGCGCATCTTCTACAGCGGCGACTCGGGTTACTTCCCGGGCTTCAAGCAGATCGGCGAACGCTTCGGCGGCTTCGACATCGCGCTGATGGAAAACGGCGCCTACGACGTCATGTGGCCCGCCGTGCACATGACGCCCGAGCAGAGCGTGCAGGCCTTCGAGGACCTGCGCGGCAAGGTCTTCTTCTCGGTGCACAACAGCACCTTCGACCTGTCCTTCCACACCTGGCACGACCCGCTGGACCGCATCGCGGCGCTGACCGAAGCGAAGAAGATCGAGTTGGCGACGCCGGTGATCGGCGAGGCGGTGACGGTGGGCGCGGCGCGCACCAACACGCGCTGGTGGGTCGGGCTGAAGTAGCACGCGCACGCGCTACCGGGCCACCCGGCACACCGGGTGACTGGTGACTCAGTCGCCGCGTTCCTTGCGTTCGCGGGCGCGGCGCACCTGCCGGGTTTCACCGGCCTGCGAGGCGATGCGCTCCTTCTCGCGCTTCTTCGCTGCTCGCTTCGCGCGCATGCGCCGGCCCAGCACGAAGCTGCCGAGGCCCGTGACAACGGCAATGAAGATTCCGATGACGCTGACGTCGATACCGCCCATCACAGCACCCGCACGATGCTGGTCGGCTTGAAGCCCAGGTCGGCCGCCTTGCCCTTGCGCGCGCGGGTGCCGCGCGCGTTGTTGAGCGTGCGGATTTCCAGCGTCTCTTCGCGCTCCTTGGCGCCCCGGCCGATGCCTTCGATCTTCACGCTGCGCGTGTAGGCCGCGGCGCCTGCCAGCGTGTCCTTGTCTTCGAGGTCGATCAGCGTGAGGCCGCGACCGCCCTTGGGCAGGCTCTTGAGTTCGGTGATGTCGAAGGTCAGGATGCGGCCGCCAGTGGATGCGCAAGCCACGTGCGTGGCCGCGGCCATCGGCTCGGCGCCGCTCGCGCCGCCCACCAGCGAAGGACGGCAGAGCTGTTCGCCCTCGCCCACGTCGATGAAGGCCTTGCCGCCGCGCTGGCGCGACATCATGTTCTCGACCGTCGCGATGAAACCATAGCCGCCGGTGTTGGCCAGCAGCACGCTCGCGCCCACCGGGCCCGCGAAGAAATGCGTGACGTGCGTGCCGGCATCCAGCTCGATCAGCGTGGTGACGGGCTGGCCGTCGCCGCGCGCGCCGGGCAGCGAGGCCACGGGCACGGTGTAGACACGCACGGTCTTGTCCTTGGAGGAGCCGAACACCAGCAGCGTGTCGACGCTGCGGCATTCGAAGGCGCCGTAGAGCGAGTCGCCGGACTTGAAGCTGTACTCGGGCGTGGCCGTTCCCTTTTCTCCGTTCGCACCATTGGCGGCGGCCGCCTTCTCGCTGGCCCAGCCCTTCTGCGCGCGGACCCAGCCCTTCTGCGACACGATCACGGTGACCGGTTCATCGACCACCTTCACTTCGGCGATGGCGCGCTTTTCGGCCTGGATCAGCGTGCGGCGTGGGTCTTCGAAAGTCTTGGCGTCGGCTTCGATTTCCTTGATCAGCAGGCGGCGAAGCGCGGCAGGGTTGCCGAGGATTTCTTCGAGCTTCGTCTGTTCTTCGCGCAGGCCTTTGAGCTCCTGCTCGATCTTGATGGCCTCCAGCCGCGCGAGTTGGCGCAGGCGGATTTCGAGAATGTCCTCGGCCTGACGGTCGCTGAGGTTGAAGCGCGCGATGAGCGCGGCCTTCGGGTCTTCCGCCGCGCGGATGATCGCGATGACCTCGTCGATGTTCAGCAGCACCAGCTGCCGGCCTTCGAGGATGTGGATGCGCTCCAGCACCTTGTTGAGCCGGTGGCGCGAGCGTTTCTCGACGGTGATCTCGCGGAACGCGATCCACTCGGTGAGCATCTGGCGCAGCGACTTCTGCGTGGGCTTGCCGTCGATGCCGACCATCGTGAGGTTGATCGACGACGAGGTTTCGAGCGAGGTCTGCGCGAGCAGCGTGGTGATGAACTCGTCCTGGCTGATGCGCGAGGTCTTGGGCTCGAACACCAGGCGCACGGCGGCATCCTTGCTGGACTCGTCGCGCACCACGTCGAGCATCGACAGCATCGCGGCCTTGAGCTGGGTCTGGTCCGCGCTCAGTGCCTTCTTGCCGGTCTTGACCTTCGGGTTGGTGATTTCCTCGATCTCTTCGAGCACCTTCTGCGTGCTCACGCCCGGCGGCAACTCATTCACCACGAGCTGCCACTGGCCGCGCGCGAGTTCCTCGATCTTCCAGCGCGCGCGCACCTTGAGCGAGCCGCGACCCGTGCGGTAGGCATCGGCGATGTCGCTCGCGCCGCTGATGATCTGCGCGCCGCCCGGGTAGTCGGGGCCGGGCACGATGGCGAAGAGTTCTTCTTCGCTGAGCTTGCCGTTCGACTTGATCAGCGCGACGCAGGCGTCGGCAATCTCGCGCAGGTTGTGGCTCGGGATTTCGGTGGCCAGGCCGACCGCGATGCCGCTCGCGCCATTGAGCAGCGTGAACGGCAGCCGCGCGGGCAACAGGCGCGGCTCTTCGGTGCTGCCGTCGTAGTTGGGAATGAAGTCGACCGTGCCTTCGTCGATCTCGTCGAGCAAGAGGCTGGTGATGCGGGCCAGGCGCGCTTCGGTGTAGCGCATGGCTGCAGCACCGTCGCCGTCGCGGCTGCCGAAGTTGCCCTGGCCGTCGACCAGCGGATAGCGCTGCGAGAAGTCTTGCGCCATGCGCACCAGCGCGTCGTAGGCGGCCTGGTCGCTGTGCGGGTGGAAGCGGCCGAGCACGTCGCCGACCACACGCGCGCTCTTGACGGGCTTGGCGCCCACCGTGCCGTTGGTGCCGCCGAAGCCCAGGCCCATGCGCGACATCGAGTACAGGATGCGCCGCTGCACCGGCTTCTGGCCGTCGGACACATCGGGCAGTGCGCGGCCCTTGACCACGCTGAGTGCGTATTCGAGGTAGGCGGTCTGCGCGTAGTCGGCCAGCGTGAGGGTGGTGTCGCCGTCGGTGGGGCCCGCGAGGTCGAGCGGAGGTTGGGAATCCATCGTCTGTCGTTTCCGGAAGATTTCTGTTGCTTGTTTATTCGGCCATGGCCACCGAAGGCGATGCCGTCGTCGTCGTTGTCGACGCGGCCGGCACTTCGGGCATGTAGGGAGAGCTTGGCACCGCGGCCGGGTCGGGCATGGCGGGCAACGCGGGCATGCGCGTGGGCTGCTCGGGCGGCATGTTGCCGCGCCCGACGGCGCCGCCCATTTCCATGCGGATGCGCCCCGGCGACTTGCCGCCGCCGCTGCTACGGCCCGTCACGCCGGGCTTGAGGTACGCATAGAGCTGCAGCACGGTCTGCACGTAGTTCTGCGTTTCCTTGTAGTTCGGAATCTTGTTGCCCGCGCGCTGCACCGCGCCCTCGCCTGCGTTGTAGGCGGCCAGCGCCAGTTCGATCTGGCCCGGGAACATCGCGATCAGGTCGCGCAGGTAGCGCGAGCCGGCGGCGATGTTGATGCGCGGGTCGAACAGCTTTTTCTCGATGGTCGTGCGCTTGTCCGCCGACACGCCGTAGCGCTGCGCGGTCGCGGGCATCAGTTGCATGAGGCCCATCGCGCCCTTGGGCGAGACGGCCTGTGCGTCGAAGCCCGACTCGGTGGCGATCAGAGCCTGCAGCAGCTCGTAGTCGATGTCGTGCTTGTTCGATGCATCGCGCAACGCGGCCTTGGCGGTCTTGTAGCTGGGCGAGGCCTCGAACAGCGCAAGCAATGTCTGCGACGCCGGCGGCACCTTGCCGTCGAGCTTGCCCGCGCCACGGCCCAGCGGCGAGAGGCCCTGCGCGGTGTCGAAGCTCTGGCCGCCGCGAAAGAAGACCTGGTAGCGCTCGTCGATCTTTTCGGATGCGAAATGCGCGACGCCCTTGCTGTCGATGAAGCCGTAGATGTCAGCGGCGTGCACCAGCCCCTGCTGCATGCAGAGCAGCAAGGCAAGAAGCAGGGGACGCAGAAAAGCTGACATGAATGAAGGAGGCATCAAACATCGATATCGACGTCGTCGGCGCGCAGTTCCATGAGTTCACGCCGCGCCGCCGCCTCGCCCTTGCCCATGAGCTTGGTGATTTCGCCCTGGGTGGAAGTGAAGTCGAAGCGGCCCAATTGGACCTGCATCAGGCGGCGGGTGTCCGGATTGAGCGTGGTTTCCCACAATTGTTCCGCGTTCATTTCGCCCAGGCCCTTGAAACGGCTGATGCTCCAGGCGCCTTCGCGCACGCCGTCTTTGCGCAATTTGTCGAGCGTGGCGGTGAGTTCGCCTTCATCGAGCGCATACACCTTGGAGGCCGGCTTCTTGCCGCGGGCGGGCGCATCGACGCGAAACAGCGGCGGCTTTGCGACATACACGTGGCCGGCTTCGATGAGCTTGGGGAAATGGCGAAAGAACAGCGTGAGCAGCAGCACCTGGATGTGCGAGCCGTCCACGTCGGCATCGCTCAGGATGCAGACCTTGCCGTAGCGCAGGCCGCTCATGTCGGGCGAATCATTCGGGCCGTGCGGATCGACGCCCACGGCCACCGAGATGTCATGGATTTCGGTGTTGGCGAAGAGCCGATCGCGCTCGACTTCCCAGGTGTTGAGCACCTTGCCGCGCAGCGGCAGGATGGCCTGGCTTTCCTTGTCGCGGCCCATCTTGGCGCTGCCGCCGGCGGAGTCGCCCTCGACCAGGAAGACTTCGTTGTGGCTGATGTCCTTGCTCTCGCAATCGGTCAGCTTGCCGGGCAGCACGGCCACGCCGGAGCCCTTGCGCTTTTCGACCTTCTGGCCGGCGCGCTGACGGGTCTGCGCAGCCTTGATGGCGAGTTCGGCGAGCCGCTTGCCGTAGTCGACGTGCTGGTTGAGCCACAGCTCGAGCGCGGGGCGCACGAAGCTGGACACCAGGCGCACGGCGTCGCGCGAATTCAGGCGTTCCTTGATCTGGCCCTGGAACTGCGGATCGAGCACCTTGGCGCTGAGCACGTACGAGGCCCGCGCGAACACGTCTTCAGGCAGGAGCTTCACACCCTTGGGCAGCAGCGAGTGCAGTTCGATGAAGCCCTTCACAGCGGTGAAGAGGCCGTCGCGCAGGCCGCTTTCATGCGTGCCGCCGGCGCTGGTGGGAATCAGGTTGACGTAGCTCTCGCGCACCGGCTGGCCGTCTTCTGTGAAGGCCACGCACCAGTCGGCGCCCTCGCCTTCGGCGAAGTTGTCGGCGTTCTTGTCGGCATGGCCGCTGCCTTCGAACAGCGGGATCACCGGGTCGCCGTTGAGCGTCTGCATGAGGTAGTCGCTCAGGCCGCCCTTGTAGAGCCACTGCTGGGTTTCCTTGGTTTTCTCTACCGTCAGCGTGACGCTGACGCCGGGCATCAGCACGGCCTTGCTGCGCAGCAGGTGCGTGAGTTCGGCCATCGGCAGCGCGGCCGTCTCGAAGTACTTGGCGTCAGGCCAGGCGCGCACGGTGGTGCCCTGCTTGCGCTCGCCGGCTTCGAGCTTGCGGATTTCGAGTGCCTCGATCACGTCGCCGGCGCTGAAGGCCAGCTTGGCCACGGAGCCTTCGCGGTGCGAGCTGACTTCGAGCCGCTTGGACAACGCATTGGTCACCGATACGCCCACGCCGTGCAGGCCGCCCGAGAAGCTGTAGGCGCCGCCCGAGCCCTTGTCGAACTTGCCGCCCGCGTGAAGGCGGGTGTAGACCAGCTCGATCACGGGCGCTTTTTCTTCAGGATGCATACCGAACGGGATGCCGCGGCCGTCGTCTTCGATGCTGGCCGAGCCGTCGATGTGCAGCGTGACCTTGATCTTCTTGCCGTGGCCCGCCAGCGCCTCGTCGGCGGCGTTGTCGAGCACTTCCTGAATGATGTGCAGGGGGTTGTCGGTCCGGGTGTACATGCCCGGACGCTGCTTGACGGGCTCTAGGCCCTTGAGCACGCGGATGGAGCCTTCCGAGTAACCGGACGATGCGGACGATGAATTGGGGGGAGTCTTGGGGGGAGTCGCCATGGGGGCGGATTGTAGTCAGTGGTCTTGAAATAACTGGATACCCATACAGGCATCGCGTCGGCGGCGCGGCGAGATTCAGGAACTTTCCCCGTCCTGCGGCTTGAACATGTGGGCGCCCAGGTGGTCGATCAAGGCCCGCAGCTTGGGCGAGGGGTAGCGCCCGGAAGGCCACAGCACGCTCAGGCCGATCGTATGGGGTCGCACATGGTCGGCCAGCACGGGGCGCAACCGGCCTGCGGCCAGGGCCTCGCGCACGCTGAAATCCGGCAGGCAGGCAATGCCACGGCCGCGCATCGCAAAGCACAGGCGGGTTTCCATGTTGTTGCAGATCATCGAGGTCGGTGGCTTGGCCTCGGTGCCGTCGGGCGCTGGCTTCAGCGGCCAGACCTCGACCTTGCCGGTGGCCGGGTAGCGGTAATGCAGGCAGGAATGGCTTGCAAGGTCGGCCGGGGTGGCCGGCGTGCCGTGGCGCCCCAGGTAATCGGGCGAGGCCACGAACAACTGCGAAAACTCGCCCAGCCGGCGTGCCGAGAGCCGCGAATCGGCGTGCTCGCCGGTGCGCACCACGGCGTCGAAGCCTTCCTCGATGACGTCGACGAGGCGGTCGCTGAAATCCAGGTCGAGTTCGATGGCCGGGTGCTCGTGCATGAAGTCGGCCAGCACCGGCAGCACCAGCGAGCTGACCAGCGGCAGGCTCACCCGCAGCTTGCCGCGCGGGCCGCCGGCGGAGTGCGACAGCTCCTGTTCGGCCGCCTCGATCTCGGCCAGCACCCGGCGGCTGCGCGCCAGGAACAGCGCGCCTTCGGCGGTGAGCGTGATGCTGCGCGTGCTGCGGTGGAACAGGCGCACGCCCAGCCGCTCTTCGAGCCGCGCCACGCGCTTGCCCACGGCCGACGCGGAGACGCCGAGCGCGCGGCCGGCGGTGACGAAGCTGCGGGTTTCGGCCACCTGGATGAAAACGGTAAAGCCGCTGAGGCTGTCCATGGGAATGCTCCATTGCGGACTTCAGGATCCGTATTGAGCGGAACTGTATCCCCCTTTTTCCGCAGTCGCCTTCTTCCTATCGTTGGCGGCATGTCATTCCTCAACGAAATTTCACCCCCTTCTTCCACGCCGGCGACAGCCTGGCGTGGCCCGGATGCATCGCGCATCGACGCGGTCATCGACCGCGCGGTGGCCGACCAGCGACTGGTCGGCGCCGTGGTGCTGATCGCCCATGGCGGGCGCATCGTGCACCGCCGCGCCGCCGGCCTCGCGGATCGCGAGGCCGGCCAGCCGATGCGCGAGGACGCGCTGTTCCGGCTGGCCTCGGTCTCCAAGCCCATCGTGTCGACCGCCGTGATGGTGCTGGCGGGACAAGGCCGGCTCACGCTGGACGACCCGGTCACTCGCTGGCTGCCGGACTTCCGCCCTCGCCTGCATCACAGCATCGGCGGCGGCGAGGCCAGGATCACGCTGCGGCAATTGCTCACGCACACGTCCGGCCTGGGCTATCGCTTCTTCGAGGCCTCGGAGGACGGCCCGTATGCGCGGGCCGGCGTTTCCGATGGCATGGACGGCAGCGGCCTCACGCTGGCCGAGAACCTGCGCCGCATCGCGCAGGTGCCGCTGTTGTTTGCGCCCGGCACGGGCTGGTTCTATTCGCTGGCGACCGACGTGCTGGGCGGGGTGGTCGAGGCGGTTTGCGGCGTTCCACTGTCAGAAGCGATCCGCACCCTGGTGACCGGGCCATTGCAGATGCACGACACCGATTTCTTCGCGCCCCGCAACGACCGGCTGGCCACGCCCTATGTGAGCAGCGATGGAGCGCCGCCCCGGCGCATGGCGGGCCTGACCGTGGCGCCGGCCTTCGAGGGCATCGTGGGCATCCACTTCGACCCGGCCCGGGCCTTCGACACGACGGCCTTTCCCTCGGGCGGCGCGGGCATGGTCGGCAGCGCGGAAGACTTCATGCGCCTGCTCGAAAGCCTGCGTGGCGGCGGCGCCCCGCTGCTGCCCGCGGGGCTGGTGGACGACATGGGTCGCAACCACACGGGCGCCTGGGGTCCGGCCGATGCGCCGGGCTACGGCTTCGGCCTGGGCTTCTCGGTGCTGCACGACCCGCAGGCGGCGCAATCACCGGAATCCGAAGGCACCTGGCGATGGGGCGGCGCGTATGGGCATTCGTGGTTCGTCGACCGTGCACGCGCACTCAGCGTGGTGGCCTTCACCAACACGCTGTACGAAGGCATGTCGGGCCGCTTCGTGGCCGACCTGCGGGATGCCGTCTATGCATGAGCGCGCATCACCACAGGGCGAGCGAACACGGCTGCCGCTTTCAGGCCTGCTCGCGCTGGCGGCCGCCGGCTTCATCACGATCCTGACCGAAGCCATGCCGGCGGGCCTGCTGCCGCAGATCGGCGACAGCCTCGCCGTCACGCCCGCGCTGGTCGGCCAGCTGGTAACGGTGTATGCCATCGGCTCGCTGGTGGCTGCCATTCCGCTGGTGGCCTTCACGCGCGGCTGGCGGCGGCGTCCGCTGCTGATGCTGGCGATCGGCGGCTTTGCCATCGTCAACACGGTCACGGCGCTGTCGACGCACTATCCGCTGACGCTGGTCGCGCGCTTCTTTGCGGGCGTGTTCGCAGGGTTGCTCTGGGCGCTGCTGGCCGGGCACGCGGCCCGGATGGTGCCGCCGTCGATGCAGGGCCGTGCCATCGCGGTGGCGATGCTGGGCGCCCCGCTCGCGCTGTCGCTGGGCATTCCGGCGGGCACGCTGCTGGGCGCGGGCGTGGGCTGGCGTCCGGCGTTCCTGATCATGTCGGCGCTGTCGGTGCTGCTGCTCGGCTGGGTTCGCTGGCAGGTGCCCGACTTTCCCGGCCAGGAGGCGGGGCGGCAGCAGAGTGTGCGGCGTGTGTTCCTGCTGCCTGGCGTGCGGCCGGTGTTGGCGGTGATGCTGGCCTTCGTGCTGGCGCACAACATCCTCTATACCTACATCGCACCGTTCCTGGCGCATGCCGGGCTGGGCGAGCGGGTCGACCTGGTGCTGCTGGTCTTTGGTGCGGCGTCGCTCATCGGCATCTGGGTCACGGGGGTGCTGATCGACCGCTGGCTGCGCGAACTGGTGCTGGCCAGCACGGCTGCCTTCGGGCTGGCCGCATTGCTGCTGGGCACGGCCACGGGCTCGCAGGCGGCGGTCTACCTGGGCGTTGCCGTCTGGGGCGTCGCATTCGGCGGTGCGGCCACGCTGTTCCAGACCGCCTCGGCGCAGGCGGCAGGCGACGCGGCCGACGTGGCGCAGTCGATGGTGGTCACGGCATGGAACCTGGCCATCGCGGGCGGCGGGCTGATCGGCGGCGTGCTGCTGCAAAGCCGCGGCGCGGGCGTCTTGCCGTGGTCGCTGGTGGTGCTGCTGGTTCCGGCGCTGGCGCTGGCCTGGCGGGCCTGCGTGCACGGTTTTCCGGGCGTGCGCGCTGTCGCGGGGGTGACAACACGCTGAGGCCGGGGGCTTTGATGACCGGAGCGCATTGAAAGCACGCCGATAAATCATCAATGGCTTTGGCCACCGGCTCGCCTGCCCGAGCAGGCAAATCGCTACATTCAACGCCATGCAAGCCCCCGCCCCCACTCTTTCGATCAAGCAGGTCCTGATCTGCGGCGCCATGATCGTCACGCTCTCGATGGGCATCCGCCACGGCTTCGGCCTGTGGCTGCAGCCGATCACGCAGGCCCAGGACTGGAGCCGCCAGACCTTCTCGTTCGCGCTGGCGATCCAGAACCTGTCATGGGGCATCTTCGGCGTGTTCGCCGGCATGCTGGCCGACCGCTTCGGCGCGTTCCGCGTGCTGATCGGCGGCTCGGTGTTCTATGCGCTGGGGCTGTTCGGCATGGCGCATTCGCCGACGCCCTTGCTGTTCACGCTCAGCGCGGGCGTGCTGATCGGCGCGGCGCAGGCGGGCTCGACCTATGCGGTGATCTACGGGGTGATCGGCCGGCAGATTCCGGCCGAGCGGCGCTCGTGGGCCATGGGCGTGGCGGCGGCCGCCGGCTCGTTCGGGCAGTTCCTGATGGCACCCATCGAAGGACGTCTGATCGGACACCTGGGCTGGCAGACGGCGCTGGCCGTGCTGGCGGTTCTGGTGCTGGTGATCATCCCGCTGGCCTTCGGCCTGCGCGAGCCGAAGACCGAAGCGCTGGCCGGGCACCGCGAGCAATCGGTGCTGCAGGCCGTGGGCGAAGCCTTCCGCTACCCAAGCTTCGGGCTGCTGATGGCGGGCTACTTCGTCTGCGGCTTCCAGCTCGCATTCATCGGCATCCACATGCCGACCTACCTGCGCGACAAGAGCCTGTCGGCCGACGTGGCCGGCTACGCACTGGCGCTGATCGGGCTGTTCAATGTGTTCGGCACCTACACGGTCGGGCTGCTGGGGCAGACGCTGGCCAAGCGAAAGATTCTCGCGGCCATCTACCTGGCGCGGGCGGTGTCGATCGCGCTGTTCCTGCTGGTGCCGATCTCGCCGCTGAGCGTGTACGTCTTCTCGGCGGCCATGGGCTTCCTGTGGCTGTCCACCGTGCCCGCGACCAATGCGATCGTGGCGGGCATCTTCGGCGTGGCGCATCTGTCGATGCTCAGCGGCTTCGTGTTCCTGAGCCACCAGGTGGGCTCGTTCCTGGGCGTGTGGCTCGGCGGCTTTCTGTATGACACGACGGGCAGCTACAACATCGTCTGGTACATCTCGATCGCGCTGGGCGTGTTCGCGGCGCTGATCAACCTGCCGGTGAAGGAAAGCGCGATTGCGCGGTCGCCGGGGCCGGTGGGCGCCTCGGCCTGATTTCGTACAACGGCAGCCATGACACCGCAAATGCGCCACCACATCGTCCACGCGGGCTGGCTCGCCGCCGCGCTGGTGGTGCTGGGCGGCGTGTTCGCGCTTTATGTGCACCCGGCCTTTCTCGTGACGCTGGTCGACCAGATCTGGTCCTGCTTCTGAATTCCGATCCGCCATGAAAGATGCAGCGCCGATGCACGGCTCGAACGCCCCTTCCGACTGGATCGTCCGCTGGTCGCACCTGCTCGCACCCGAAGCCACCGTGCTCGACGTGGCCTGCGGTTCGGGGCGGCACATGCGGTGGTTTGCAGGGCGCGGACATGCTGTCACCGGTGTCGACCGGTCGCCCGAAGCCATCGAGGCGGCCGGCGCCTTCGGCCACGCCGTCATGGCCGACATCGAATCGGGGCCCTGGCCCTTTGCCGGTCAGACCTTCGGCGCAGTGATCGTCACCCATTACCTCTGGCGCCCGCGACTGGCCGACATCGTGGCTGCGGTGGCGCCGGGCGGTGTGCTGCTCTACGAGACCTTCGCCGCCGGCAACGAAACCGTGGGAAAACCCTCGCGCGCCGACTTCCTGCTGCAACCCGGCGAACTGCTGGCCGCCTGCGCCGGCCTGCGCGTGGTGGCCTACGAGGACGGCTTCATGGCCGAACCGCCACGCTTCGTACAGCGTATTGCCACGATCCGCCCCAACGCCCCCACCGCCAGCGAGCCTCCCCGCCACCTCCTTAAGGGAAACTGAGGGGTCCCGGGGCGGCTGTCTTGCAGGGCCCCGGAGTAAGTAGAATCGGCGCTTTCGTCCACCGACAAAGAGATTCCCCTTGGAGCAACTGACAGGCAGCATCGTCGCTCTCGTCACGCCGATGCACGACGACGGCAGTGTCGACTACCCCGCCCTTCGGCGGCTCATCGATTGGCACATTGACGAAGGCACCGATTGCCTCGGCGTGGTCGGCACCACCGGCGAATCGCCGACGGTCGATGTCGAAGAGCACTGCGAAATCATCCGCGTCTCGGTCGAGCAGGCCAAGGGCCGCGTTCCCGTGATGGCCGGCTGCGGCGCCAACTCGACCAAGGAAGCCATCGAGCTGGCCAAGTTCGCCAAGGGCGTGGGCGCCAATTCGCAACTGCAGGTCGTGCCGTACTACAACAAGCCCACGCAAGAGGGCCAGTACCAGCACTTCAAGGCCATCGCCGAAGCCGTGGGCGACCTGCCCGTCGTGCTCTACAACGTTCCCGGCCGCACCGTCGCCGATATGGCGCACGACACCGTGCTGCGCCTGGCGGAGGTGCCCGGCATCATCGGCATCAAGGAAGCCACCGGCAACATCGAACGCGCCCAGTGGCTCATTCGCGACCTGCCCAAGCACTTTGCCGTCTATTCCGGCGACGACCCGACGGCGGTCGCGCTCATGCTCTGCGGCGGCCAGGGCAACATCAGCGTCACGGCCAACATCGCGCCGCGCAAGATGCACGAGCTGTGCGTCGCAGCGCTGGCGGGCGACGTCAAGCGCGCCATGCAGATCCAGTTCGAGCTGATGCCGCTGCACCGCAACCTGTTCGTCGAGCCCAACCCGATCCCGCTCAAGTGGGCCATGGCCAGGCTCGGTCTGTGCGGCGGCGCCCTGCGGCTGCCGCTCACCGAACTCGGCGAAGCGAGCCGTCCGGCGGTCGAAGGCGCCCTGCGCGCCACCGGCCTGCTCAAGAACTGAGCCCATCTACTCAATTCATCCCCAATCTGCCTTTACCCTGGCCGCAACAAGGTTAAGCAACCTTTTGCCGGAACCGTGCTCTGAGATGGCGGGCACTGCGGCCCCTAGATTGACCGAACCCATTCCAACAAGGAAGACGACGTTGAAGAACCTTTCGCAACTTTCGCGATATGCACTGCTGGCCACCCTCGTTGCCAGCCTCGCCGCCTGCTCCGTCCTAGAGAGCGACAAGATCGACTACAAGAGCGCGGGCAAGGCCCCCACCCTTGAAGTTCCGCCCGACCTTTCGCAACTCTCGCGCGACAACCGCTACGCAGTGCCCGGCGGTGCCGTGACCGCCAACGCCTACCAGGCCGGCATCGCCAACGCCCCTGGCCTTCCCACCGCGGTGAGCAACATCGGCGATGTGCGCATGGAGCGCGCCGGCACGCAGCGCTGGATCGTCGTCAACCGCACGCCCGACCAGCTCTGGGACCCGGTGAAAGACTTCTGGCAGGAAAGCGGCTTTCTGCTGACCACCGACCAGCGCAACCTCGGCATCATGGAAACCGACTGGGCCGAGAACCGCGCCAAGCTGCCGCAGGACATCATCCGCGGCACGCTGGGCAAGCTGGTCGACTCGGTCTACTCGACCGGCGAACTCGACCGCTTCCGCACCCGCCTGGAACGCACGCCCACCGGCACCGAGATCTTCATCAGCCATCGCGGCATGCAAGAGGTCTACAACAACTCGCGCCAGGACCAGACCGTCTGGCAGCCGCGTCCCAGCGACCCTGAACTCGAAACCGAATTCCTGCGCCGCCTGATGGTCAAGCTCGGCGTCTCGCAAGAGCAGTCGAAGATCCTGGCCGCAACCACGGCACCGACCAAGACCGCCACCATCGCCAATGTGGGCGGCCAGCCGGTCGTGCAGATCAGCGAAGGCTTCGACCGCGCATGGCGCCGTGTCGGCCTGGCGCTCGACCGCACCGGCTTCACCGTGGAAGACCGCGACCGCAGCGCCGGCGTGTACTACGTTCGCTACGTGACGCCGAACCCCGAGAAGAAGGAACCCGGCTTCTTCGGCAAGTTCTTCAGCAGCTCGAGCAAGGACGAAGCGCCGATCAAGTTCCGCATCTCGGTCAAGAGCCAGGGCGAAGCCAGCACGGTTGCAGTGCTGAGCGAAGCCGGCGTGCCCGAGACCTCGGCCAACGCACAGCGCATCGTCAAGGTCATTGCCGACGACCTGAAGTAACCCGCATGCTGCGCTTCCGAAGCCTCGGTAGCGGCAGCACGGGCAATGCCGCGCTGGTCGAAGCGACCAGCGGCGGCCGCACCTCCCGGATGTTGATCGACTGCGGCTTCGGCCTCAAGCAGCTCGATCTGCGGCTGGCCCAGGCGGGCCTTGCCGCTTCCGACATCGATGCGGTCTTCGTCACCCACGAGCACGGCGACCACATCGGTTGTGCCCACTCGCTGTCGCGGCGCAACCGCATTCCGGTCTGGATGAGCGAAGGCACGTGGCTCGCCACCGGCGGGCGTGATTTCGAGGGCCTGCTGAACCTGGCGCGCGACGACGCCGAGTTTTCTGTCGGCGACATCAGCGTGCAGCCCTTCACCGTTCCCCACGACGCGCGCGAGCCGCTGCAACTTCGCTGCACGGACGGCAATCGCAGCCTGGGCGTGCTGACCGACCTGGGACATGCCACGGCCCACGTGCTGGCCCGCCTGAGCGGCGTGCACGCGCTGCTGCTGGAGTTCAACCACGACAGCGACCTGCTGGCCAATTCGGCCTACCCGGCTTTCCTCAAGCTGCGGGTCGGCGGCAACTACGGGCATCTGTCGAACGCCGCCGCAGCGGAGATCGCGCGAACGGTCCTTCATGACGGACTGCGCCACGTGGTCGCGGCGCACCTGAGCGAGCAGAACAACCGGCCCGACATCGTGCGGCGCCTGATGGCCCAGGCCCTGGGCGGGCAGGAGGCGGAGATGCTCACCGCCACCGCCGCCGAAGGCTCGCCATGGCTGGACGTCTGACCGCAACCTGACTTCACAGCCCCAATGAAAAAGCCGCCTGATGGCGGCTTTTTGCATGGCGGACCGAAGCGCCGCTCAGGGCTTGGGCGCCTCGTTCTTCTTGGCGGCTTCCGTGGCTGCATTCGCTGCATCCAGTGCCGACGAAGCACCAGGCGCCGGGGTGGCAGCCGGATCGGCGGCAGGTGCGGGAGCTGCGGCCGGCGCTGGTTCGCTCACGGGTGCAGGAGGCGGTGTCACGACCGCTGGCGCGGCGTCCTCTTTCTTTCCGCAGGCAACGAGCGCGGCAGCGGCAATCAGCGAGGCAATCAGGACGGACGAGGACTTCTTCATGAGGACTCCTTTGGCAATGAAGGTCTGGAATCAAAAAATTCTAGACCTGCCTACTCGCCTGAATGTGTCTCGCGGCCGCATTCGCGGCATTGGCTTACAAGCCGAGTGTCGATGCAGGAAATGCAGGCCGCCCACGGCGCCAGCACTCGTCGATCGCTTCGCGCAACGCGCGGCGGGCAGCAGGGTCGCTGCCGCTCACGCCCCGGCTGCGCTCGGGGTCGATGCGATGCACGAACCACGAAGGCGTCCAGATCGCGCTGGGCACCTCGGCGCCCGCGGCCTTGCCGGTCGCGCGGCATTCGATGATGTGGTCCCACATGCGGCGCCAGGGCACGAAGCGCGCGTGGCCGCGCTCGAGGATGTCGAAGCGCTGCGCCAGCAGCATGAAGCGGCGGCCGCTGGCCGACCAGGCCTGCAGCGCCTCGATGCTGGCGCGTTCACCCAGCGGCCAGTCGGCGAAGTCGGGGTCGCTGAAGACGATCTCTTTCCAGCCTTGCTGCGCGGCAGCCGAGAGCGCACGCCGCAGGATTGCATCGAAGGCCTCCCGGCCATCGAAGCGGCCTTCGATCAGCGGCTGGATTGCGTCGTCATCCGGCATGCAGCCAACCTGCCCCGCACCATTCACCCAGCAGCGCCAGCGCGCCTTCGCTCGCACGGGCCAACTCGCGCGGGCCGAGTTCGCGCTTGTCGGCCAGGCGGCGCATCAGCGTCGCATCGGCGCCGCCCGCGCGAAAGCTCTCACCGTTGATGTAGACATGCCGGGTGTCGTAGAGCATGCGCGTGCGGCGGTCGAGCGCCACGTGTTGCATCGCGTCGGGCACCTCGCCGCCTTCATCGAACCAGATGTTGGCCTTGGGCTCGGTCAGCGATTCGCCCAGCGCGCGGTCGATGGCATCGGCGTCGCGCAGCGCGGCTTCGATGGCCTTGCGCGCAAAGCCCTGCAGCGCGGCCGGCATGGCGGCCGGTGCATCGACGGCGGGCTGCGCCGGGTCGCGGTAGCGCGCCAGCTCGGCGGGGCCGGCGTCTTCCAGGTCTTCCGAATAGGCCTGCGCCATGCGCGCCAGCAAGTCAGCACCGAGTTCGCCCAGGGCAGACGAACGCAGGCCGATGGAACAGGTCATGCAGTCGTCGCCCACGGCCACGCCGTCGTGGGCGTATTTCGGCGGCAGGTAGAGCATGTCGCCCGGCTCCAGCACGAAGGTCTGCTCGGGCTCGAAGTTCTCGAGGATCTTGAGCGGAACGCCGGGCTGCAGGCTCAGGTCGCTTTGCTTGCCGATCGACCAGCGGCGGCGGCCCTGCGCCTGCAGCAGGAACACGTCGTAGCTGTCGAAATGCGCGCCGACACCGCCGGTGTCGCTCGCGTAGCTGATCATCAGGTCGTCGAGCCGGGCATCGGGCAGAAAGCGGAACTGGCGCAGCAGCTCGTGCACGCCCTCGTGATGCAGGTCGACCCCCTGCACCAGCAAGGTCCAGGCCGGCTGCTTCAGCGGCGGCAAGGCGCGCCGGGGCAGCGGCCCGTGCTTCAGTGACCAACCGGTCTTGCCCTGGCGGATCAGGCGCGACTCGACCCCTTCACGTTCGGCCAGCGCAAACAACGCATTGCGATCGATCGGTGGCACCATGGCGGGAATGGCCTGGCGAACCAGCAAGGGCTTCTTCTGCCAGTACTGCCGCATGAACTGCGCGGCACTCAGGCCGCCGAGCAACGGCAGCGGTTGTGTAATCTCCATGGGAGAATTCTGCAATGGAAATCTCTGAACAATGCGTGGTCGGCTTGACCTGGACCATGAAAGACACGCTCGGCGACGTGCTGGACGTGCTCGATGAGCCGGTGGAATTCATGGTAGGCGGCGACGATCTCTTCGACGTGATCGAGGCCGTCCTGCAAGGCCATGAGCCCGGCGCCCGCGTGCAATTGCAGGTCGAACCCGAACAGGGCTTCGGCGACTTCAACGACCAGCTGCTCTTTCTGGAGCCGCGCTCGCTGTTTCCCGAAGGCACCGAAGAGGGCATGACCTTCGACGGCTCCGCCCTGCCCAAGGGCGTGAGCGACGCCATCCCCAAGGACGCGATCTACACCGTGGCCGAGGTCTACCCCGACCACCTGGTGCTCGACGGCAACCATCCGCTGGCGGGCATTGCGATCCGGCTCGACATCACGGTGCGCTCGGTGCGCGAGGCGACCGAAGAAGAAGTCGGCCGGGGCACGGCGGGCACGGCCTTCTTCAAGGTGCCGCCGATGGCGCCTGGCAACCAGATGCTGCACTGACGACGGCACACACCATTCACCAAAAAGAAAAAGCCGGGCACTGCCCGGCTTTTTCATGTCCCGCGTACGGGCGCTTTACATGCGCGAGAGCTGGCCGTTGTCGATACGCACGCGGTCGCCGATGCGCAGGTCGCCCGGGCTCTGGACGTCGAAGGCGCGGTAGCCGCCACGGTCGGTCTGCACCGACACGCGATAGCTTTCATAGGCACGCGGCCCGTTCTGCTGCGCCTCGATGTTGTTGCCCAGCAGGGCACCGCCCACGATGCCCAACGCGGTGGCCGCCGCACGGCCGCTTCCGCGCCCGAACTGGTTGCCCACCACGCCGCCGATGACGCCACCTGCGACAGCACCGCCGCCCGAGGTGCCGGTGCCGGCCGTTTCGCTGCGCATCACTTCGATGTTGGCCACCCGGCCGTACTCGACGTACTGCGCTTCGCGGTACTGGATGGCCTGTGGCGGCGCCTGGTAGGGATAGCGCGAGGTCTGGTAGACCGGTGCCGGTGCAACGCACGCCGTGAGCGTGACCAGGGCCAGCACGGAAGCGGTGATGGATACGAAGCGGATCGAGATCTTCATGTTGGGAGGCTCCTCAAATAGAACTGCGCACGGGAAATGCGCCTGCCTGTGCCTAACGCCGCAGCTTTCGCTGAGATGACGCAAAACACATGCTGAAACTTTCGAGCGCAGGGGCGCTTCGGCGGTTCCGTTCTTTACCCCTTGGTTACTCAGGCTCTCTTCAGCTTTCCCTGCTCAGTGCTTGCCTGTGGAGCCGTAGCCGCCCTCGCCGCGTTGCGAAGCTGCAAATTCGGTGACCACACGAAACTGCGCCTGTACCACCGGCACGATCACCAGTTGCGCGAGCCGCTCCATGGGCTCGAGCACGAAGGGCGTGTCGCTGCGGTTCCAGGCGCTGATCTTCAGCTCGCCCTGGTAGTCGCTGTCGATCAGGCCCACGAGGTTGCCCAGCACGATGCCGTGCTTGTGGCCCAGGCCCGAGCGCGGAAGGATCAGCGCCGCGAAGGCCGGGTCGGCCAAGTGGATCGAGATGCCGGTGCCCACCAGTTGCCAGCCATTGGGCGCCAGCGTGATCGGTGCATCGAGGCAGGCCCGCAGGTCGAGCCCCGCGCTTCCGGGGGTGGCATATGCGGGCAATTGATCCACCATGCGCGGATCGAGGATACGGACGTCGACTTTCACTTACTTGCTGCCTTGCTTGTGTTGCTGTTCTCTTTGCTTGCGGGCGGCCTCTTCGAGGACCTGCTGCCACTTGGCGACGCCAGGGGTGAGCTTGACGCCCTTCAATTTCTTGCCGAACCACAGGGCCACGCCCAGTAGCAGGACCAGTGCACTGATCGGCACGCCTGCCGCCCACAGCACCAGGAACACCACCGCGCCGACAACGCCGAGGACCTTGAGCAGCAGTGGGTCGAACGAGGCGCTCTGCGGCGGGGCCTCACCGTTCGATGCTGTTTCGCGCTGCCGCATGGCGGCCGATACCGGGCCCGAGCCCTGCTGGCCGGGCGCAGGCGCCATGCCGACGTCGAGCCCCGGCTCGCCAGGCTGTGTCGCGCGCTTGGGCAGCGCGGCACGGGCCGCGAGCTGCTCCACGTAGCGGGCAAAGTCGCCATTGGGCGGTGTGTTCGATTCGGTGTTCATCAGACCCTCCAGTCGGGAAGCCGTGCGGCGATCTCGGTCATCAACTCGCGCGCCAGCGTGAGCTTGGGCGCACGCGGCAATTCGCGCACGCCGTTGGCGTCCACCAGCAGCAAGGCGTTGTCGTCCTGCCCGAAGGTCAGCGGGCCGATGTTGCCGACCAGCAGCGGAATGCCCTTGCGCTCGCGCTTGGCCTTGGCGTGCGCGGCGAGGTTCTCGCTCTCGGCCGCGAAGCCGACGCAGAACAGTTTTTTGGCCTGGGCGCGTTCGCTCTTGGCGACCGTGAGGAGGATGTCTGCGTTCTCGACGAAGTGAAGCACCGGCGTCTTGCCGCTGCCGTCCTTCTTGATCTTCTGCTCGCTGTGCGTGGCCGGGCGCCAGTCGGCAACAGCGGCCGTCGCTACAAAAATGCTAGCACTCTGCGCAGCACGGACAGTCGCTTCGAGCATGTCTTGCGCCGAAAGCACGTCGACGCGCGTCACGCCACGCGGCGTGGTCAGGTGCACCGGGCCGGCCACCAGCGTGACCTCGGCACCCGCCTCGCGGGCCGCGCGGGCGATGGCAAAACCCATCTTGCCGGACGAATGGTTGGTGATGCCGCGGATCGGGTCGAGCGACTCGAAGGTCGGGCCCGCGGTGACCAGCACCTTCTGCCCCGCCAGCAGCTTGGGCTGGAAAAAGGCTGTGACGTCTTCGAGCAGTTGCGCCGGTTCGAGCATGCGCCCGTCGCCGGTTTCGCCGCAGGCCTGCCAGCCGCTGCCCACGCCCAGCACGGTCGCGCCATCGGCCGACACCTGCATCAGGTTGCGCTGGGTGGCGGGATGGGCCCACATCTCGCGGTTCATGGCCGGTGCGATCAGCAGCGGCACGCGGTCGGTCGGGCGGGCCAGGCACATCAGGCTCAACAGGTCGTCGGAGCGGCCCTGCACCAGCCGCGCGATGAAGTCGGCGCTGCAGGGCGCCAGCACGATCGCATCGGCCTCGCGGCTCAGGTTGATGTGCGGCATGTTGTTGGGCTCGCGGGTGTCCCACTGCGAGGTGTAGACGGTACGGCCCGAAAGCGCCTGCATGGTCACCGGTGTGATGAACTGCTCCGCCGCTTCCGTCATGACGACCTGGACCGTGGCACCGGCCTTCACGAACAGACGGCATAGCTCGGCCGACTTGTAGCAGGCAATGCCGCCTGTGAGACCGAGGACGATGTGTTTGCCGGCGAGATCTTGCATGGCCCGTATTGTTGCTCACATGCCATTCGGCGCATGGCAACAAGCCCTTAGCCAAAGGTGTCGCGAAGGGCACACCTATAATCGCAATTTCCCACTGCCCGGATTCACGTGTCCGGAACTGGCATGACCAAATTTGTCTTCGTCACCGGTGGTGTCGTATCTTCCCTTGGCAAGGGAATCGCCTCCGCCTCGCTCGCCGCGATCCTCGAATCGCGCGGCCTTCAAGTCACCCTCATCAAGCTCGATCCGTACATCAATGTCGACCCCGGCACGATGTCACCGTTCCAGCATGGCGAAGTGTTCGTCACCGATGACGGCGCCGAGACCGACCTCGACCTCGGCCACTACGAGCGCTTCATCAACACGCGGATGCGCAAGGCCAACAACTTCACGACCGGCCAGATCTACAAGACCGTGCTCGAAAAAGAGCGCCGCGGCGACTACCTCGGCAAGACGGTGCAGGTGATCCCGCACATCACCAACGAAATCCAGGAATACATCAAGCGCGGCGCCGGCATCGGCACCTCGCACGAAGTCGACGTGGCCATCGTCGAAATCGGCGGCACCGTGGGCGACATCGAGTCGCTGCCCTTCCTCGAAGCCGTGCGCCAGATGAGCCTGCGCAACGGCCCGAACAACTCGGCCTTCGTGCACCTGTCGTACGTGCCCTGGATCGCCGCCGCCGGCGAACTCAAGACCAAGCCGACCCAGCACACGGCCAAGGAACTGCGCGCCATCGGCATCCAGGCCGACGTGCTGCTGTGCCGCGCCGACCGCCCGATTCCCGACGACGAGCGCGCCAAGATCTCGCTGTTCTCGAACGTGCCCGAATGGGGCGTCATCTCGATGTGGGACGTGGACACCATCTACAAGGTGCCCCGCATGCTGCACGAACAGGGCCTGGACGGCCTGATCTGCGACAAGCTGCGCATCAACACCCCGCCCGCCAAGCTGCAGCGCTGGGACGACCTGGTCTACGAAGTCGAGCATCCGCAGCAGGAAGTGTCGATTGCCATGGTCGGCAAGTACGTCGACCTGTCGGACAGCTACAAGTCGCTGAACGAAGCCCTGCGCCACGCCGGCATGAAGAACCATGCCCGCGTGAAGATCGACTACATCGACTCCGAAACGATCACGGCGCAAGACGTGTCGCGCCTGGCCAAGTACGACGCGATCCTGGTGCCCGGCGGCTTCGGCCAGCGCGGTGTCGAAGGCAAGATCGCGGCCGCCCGCTTCGCCCGCGAAGGCAAGGTGCCCTACCTCGGCATCTGCCTGGGCATGCAGGTCGCCACCATCGAATACGCCCGCCACGTGGCCGGTCTGAAGAACGCCAACAGCACCGAATTCGACCCGGAAACCCCCACCCCCGTGATCGCGCTGATCACCGAGTGGAAGGACGCCGACGGCACCGTCAAGACGCGCGACGAGAAGTCCGACCTCGGCGGCACCATGCGCCTGGGCGCGCAAAGCTCCGACGTGGCAGCCGGCACGCTGGCCCACAGCATCTACGGCGACGTGGTCACCGAGCGCCACCGCCACCGCTACGAAGCCAACGTCAACTACCTGGACGAGCTGCGTGCAGCCGGCCTCGTGATCTCGGCGCTCACGCAGCGCGAGCACCTGACCGAAATCGTCGAGCTGCCGCAAAGCGTGCACCCCTGGTTCATGGGCGTGCAGTTCCACCCCGAGTTCAAGTCGACCCCGTGGGGCGGCCATCCGCTGTTCAACGCCTTCATCAAGGCCGCGCTCGAACACAAGGACAAGGGCGCGGGCAGCACCAAGACGCTGAAGGCCGTCGCATGAAGCTTTGCGGATTCGACATCGGGCTCGACCAGCCTTTTTTCCTGATCGCCGGCCCCTGCGTGATCGAATCCGAGCAGTTGCAGATGGACACCGCCGGCACGCTGAAGGAAATCACTTCGGCGCTCGGCATTCCGTTCATCTTCAAGAGCAGCTTCGACAAGGCCAACCGCTCGTCGGGCACCAGCTTTCGCGGCCCCGGCCGCGACAAGGGCCTTGAAATCCTCGCGAAGGTCAAGCGCGAACTCGGCCTGCCCGTGCTGACCGACGTGCACACCCTCGAGGACATCACCGAGGCCGCCAAGGTGGTCGACGTGCTGCAGACGCCCGCCTTCCTGTGCCGCCAGACCGACTTCATCCACGCCGCGGCGCAGTCGGGCAAGCCGGTCAACATCAAGAAGGGCCAGTTCCTCGCACCGCACGACATGAAGAACGTGATCGACAAGGCGCGCGCTGCCGCCAAGGAAGCGGGCCTGGACGAAGACAGCTTCATGGCCTGCGAACGCGGCGCCAGCTTCGGCTACAACAACCTCGTGTCGGACATGCGCTCGCTCGCGATCATGCGCGAGACCAAGGCGCCGGTGGTGTTCGATGCAACCCACTCGGTGCAGCTGCCGGGCGGCCAGGGCACGACCTCGGGCGGCCAGCGCGAAATGGTGCCGGTGCTCTCGCGCGCGGCCGTGGCGGTCGGCGTGGCGGGCCTGTTCATGGAAACCCACCCGGACCCCGCACACGCCATGAGCGACGGCCCCAACGCCGTGCCGCTCAAGCACATGAAGGCCCTGCTCGAAACGCTGCTGGCGCTCGACCGGGTCACCAAGAAAAATGCTTTTCTAGAGGACAGTTTTCAAGCATGAGCAGCGGATACGTCATTGCCCACGTCGAGGTCACGAACCCGACGCAGTACGAGGAATACAAGAAGTGGTCCAGCGTCGCGATGCAGGCGCATGGCGCCGAAGTCTGCGTGCGCGGCGGCCAGATCCAGCCGCTCGAAGGCGACTGGAAGCCGACCCGCGTGGTCGTGCTCAAATTCCCCAGCTTCGAGAAGGCCAAGGCCTTCTACGACACGCCCGAATACCTCAAGGCCCGCGAAGCGCGTGCCGGCGCCGCCATCATGAACATGATCGCGGTCGAAGGTCTTTGACCCCTTTTTTGCAAGCGAACTCCCCAAAGAGACCCAGAGAGAAAGACAAAAGATGAGTGCAATCGTTGACATCGTCGGCCGCGAAATTCTCGACAGCCGAGGCAACCCCACCGTCGAGTGCGACGTGCTGCTCGAATCGGGCACCATGGGCCGCGCGGCCGTGCCTTCGGGCGCATCGACCGGATCGCGCGAAGCCATCGAGCTGCGCGACGGCGACAAGAGCCGCTACCTCGGCAAGGGCGTGCTCAAGGCGGTGGAGAACATCAACACCGAGATCTCGGAAGCCGTGCTCGGCCTGGACGCCAGCGAACAGGCTTTTCTCGATCGCACCATGATCGACCTGGACGGCACCGACAACAAGGCCCGCCTGGGTGCCAACGCCACCCTCGCCGTGTCGATGGCCGTGGCACGCGCCGCGGCCGAAGAATCGGGCCTGCCGCTGTACCGCTACTTCGGCGGCATGGGCGGCATGCAATTGCCGGTGCCGATGATGAACGTCATCAACGGCGGCGCACACGCCAACAACAGCCTCGACCTGCAGGAGTTCATGATCATCCCCGTGGGCGCCAAGAGCTTCCGCGAGGCCGTGCGCTATGGCGCCGAAGTGTTCCATGCCCTGAAGAAGATCCTGGGCGACCGCGGCATCAGCACGGCGGTCGGCGACGAAGGCGGCTTCGCCCCCAGCGTCGAAAGCCATGAAGCGGCGATCCAGCTGATCCTCGAAGCCATCGACAAGGCCGGCTACGTGGCAGGCGAACAGATCGCGCTGGGCCTAGACTGCGCAGCCAGCGAGTTCTACAAGGACGGCAACTACGTGCTGTCCGGCGAGAACCTCACGCTGTCGGCCGGCAACTGGGTCGACATGCTGTCGACCTGGGTCGACAAGTACCCGATCATCAGCATCGAAGACGGCATGCACGAAGGCGACTGGGACGGCTGGAAGCTGCTCACCGACCGCCTGGGCAAGCGCGTGCAACTGGTGGGCGACGACCTGTTCGTCACCAACACCAAGATCCTGCAAGAGGGCATCGACAAGGGCATCGCCAACTCGATCCTGATCAAGATCAACCAGATCGGCACGCTGACCGAAACCTTCGCCGCCATCGAGATGGCCAAGCGCGCGGGCTACACGGCCGTCATTTCGCACCGTTCGGGCGAAACCGAGGACAGCACCATCGCCGACATCGCCGTGGGCACCAACGCCGGCCAGATCAAGACCGGCTCGCTGTCGCGCTCGGACCGCATCGCCAAGTACAACCAGCTGCTGCGCATCGAAGAAGACCTCGGCGACATCGCCAGCTACCCTGGCCGCGGCGCGTTCTACAACCTGAAGTAAGGCCCTGCCTGCGGCATGCGCGCGCGCTTCGTTCCACCGATCATCCTGCTGCTCCTGCTGGCCGTCCTGCAGTGGCAGCTGTGGAACGGGCGCGGCAGCCTGCGCGACGTGCAGCAGATGCAGACCCGGCTGACCGACCAGAAGGAAGCCAACGCCAAGGCTGCACTGAACAACGAGCGGCTCACGTCCGAGGTCAACGACCTCAAGGACGGGCTCGAAATGGTCGAGGAACGTGCGCGGGCGGAACTCGGCATGGTCAAACCGAACGAAGTGTTCGTACAGATCGCACACTGACCCTTCACCACCCCGTCCGCTGATGCCCGAGCTTCTCTCGGCCCCCGCCTTTGCGCTGTGGGGCTCCCCTGTCAGCTGGCTTGAACTCGTCGCTGCCGTCCTGGCGCTTGCCATGGTCGGCTGCAACATGCGCGAGATCCACTGGGGCTGGCCGCTGGCCATCATCAGCTCGCTGCTCTACGTGATGGTTTTCGCCAGGGCGCGCATCTATGGCGATGCGTCACTGCAGGTCTTCTTTGCCTTCGTGGCGCTGTGGGGCTGGTTGCAGTGGCTGCTCGGCCACCGGCTCGATGGCAGTGCGCTGCGGGTCAGCCGGCTCTCGCCGCGCGGCATCGCTTTCACGCTGGTCGCCTGTGCGCTGGCATGGCCGGCCGTCGCCCTCTTCCTTCGCCGCTTCACCGACACCGACGTGCCCTGGTGGGACGGCTTCGCCACCGGCCTGAGCCTTGTCGGGCAGTTCCTGCTGGGACGCAAGTTCATCGAGAACTGGCTGGTCTGGCTGGCCGTGAACGTGGTGAGCGTGGGCCTGTTCATCCACAAGGGCCTGTGGCTCACCGTCGGCCTCTATGCGGTGTTCGCCGTGCTCAGCGTGGCCGGCTACCTGGCATGGCGGCAACGCCTGCCTGCTGCTGTTTCGGCGGTGCGCGCATGACACCCACGCTGCCGACCGGCTGCATCATCGCGGTGCTCGGCGCCGAGAGCACGGGCAAGACCGCGCTGGCGACGGCGCTGGTGCAGCGCCTGCGGGACCGTGGCACCCCGGCGACGATGGTCGGCGAGTACCTGCGCGAATGGTGCGAGCGCGAAGGCCGCACGCCGCGCCCCGACGAGCAACAAGCCATCGCCGACGAGCAGACCCGCCGCATCGATGCCGCAGCCGTCACCGGCGTTGTGGTGGCCGACACCACCGCCGTCATGACCGCCGTCTACAGCGAGTTGCTGTTCGACGACCGCTCGCTCCATGCCGATGCGCTCGCAGCCCAGCGGCGCTGCGCCATCACCCTGCTCACCGCACTCGACATCCCCTGGGTGGCCGACGACATGCGCGACGGCCCGCACGCCCGCCAGCCGACCGACACGCTGGTGCGCGCCGCGCTCACGGGCGCCGGGCTGTCGTTCGCCGTGGTGCATGGCACCGGCGGTGAACGGCTGGCCAGCGCATGGAACGCCATCAACGCCATCGCCGGCAGCGAAGGCCGGGCGCGAGCACGTGGCCGGGCCGACGCGAAGCCCGCCTCGTGGTCATGGCCTTGCGAGAAATGCTCAGACCCGGAATGCGAACATCGGCTTTTCACCGACCTGATCGGGCGGCGCGAGTAAACATCGACGACGGCCGGCCGACACCTCTTCCGGAGACTTGATGCCCTTGCGCCCTGCGACGTTCTTCTTTCTGCCCGCCTTCATCGCCACGCTGCTGGCAACCCACGCGGCCATCGCGGCGCCCGTTGCAGCCACCGTCGAGAACGGCACCACTCCCACGGCCTGCGCCGAAGAAGACAACGTGTCGATGGTGCTGCGCGGCGACGGCATCCGCCGCATGCGCATCGAAGCGCTGCAGCCCGACTACCTCGACAAGATCGGCAACGACGTTACTGCGCCTGATTTCTCGGGCTGCAACTTCGACGGCGGCGCGCATCCCACCGACCCGGCCCATCGCTTCAAGAAGCGCACCGTGGTGCTGCTCGACAACGCCGAATTGCGCATCGTCGGCATGACGCTGCCGACCTTCTGGCGGCCGCAACGCGTGCCGGTGCAGGTCGGTGCGCGCAGCGATCGCGGCTTCCATCTGCTGCAGGTGTTCAAGAAGGAAAACGGCAAGGCGCTCGAAGCCATCGTGCTCTATCCGTCGGACGGCTATTGGCGGCTCAAGCCGCTGCCGGAAGCGCGCTTCGGTGACGGCGCTTATGGCTCGTCGTTCCTGCTCGGCCCGGTCGAGCAGGCGGGCCGGCCGGTGGTCAACATCGCGTCGATCCGCATCGTGCCGAAGCCGTTGGCGATCCACCTGCGCTTCACCAACGGCGGAACTGCGGTGGCGCGGGTCGATGAGATCAGCCGTGCCCGCACCGCGCTCGACGTAACGCTCTCCGCACCGACCGCGAGCGCACAGCCCTTCGCCGTGTTGCGCTCGATGTACGTCGCGGCGGACAACGCCGACATGAGCGAAGTGCGCTGGCAGGAATCGCCAAATGCAGCATCGCAAGCCAGACCGCTGCCGGAAGTGAAGGCGCTGCAGGCAACGCAGGTGCGCTTCGGACGGAGCCTGCCCTCGAAGCACAACACGAGCGCACCCGACATCGAGTTCAGCAGCTTCGACAACGAGGCGGGCCCGCGCAAGTGAAGCAGCAGGCCGGCTCGAACGCCGGCCGATACATTACTGAACGATCGGGCTGCCCGGAATCTGCTCGGTCGGCGGCCTGAAGATCTGCGCCGCGTCGATCGCGTCGAAGCGGTACTGCTTGCCGCAGAAGTCGCAGCCCACCTCGATGTCGCCGCGCTCGGCCAGGATCTCCTCGGCCTCTTCGGCGCCCAGCCCGCGGATCATCTGCGCCACGCGTTCGCGTCCGCAGGTGCAGGCAAAGTGCGGGCCGAGCGCGCCGGCCTGCGGCTCGAAGCGCAGCAGCTTTTCTTCCCAGAACAGGCGGTGAAGAATGGTCTCGATGTCGAGCGTGAGCAGTTCGTCGCGCGTCAGGCTCGACGCGAGGATCGAGATGCGGTTGTAGTCCTCGTTCAGGCCGATCTGGTCTTCGTTGCCCTGGTCGCGGTCCTTGTCGGACGTGCCTTCGAGATTGCCCTCGCCCTTCACAGGCAGGCGCTGGATCAGCAGGCCGGCCGCCACCTTGTCGTCGGCCGCCAGCACCAGCGTGGTGTCGAGCTGTTCGCTTTGCAGCATGTAGTGCTGCAGCACGTCGCTGAGCTTGCCGAGCTTGTCGCCGTTGTCGTCGAACAGCGGCACCACGCCCTGGTATGGAGTGGCGCCCGGCAGCTTGTCCTTGGGGTCGAGCGTGATCGCGCAACGGCCCTTGTTGTTCACGTTGACCATGTCGGGCAGGTGCGCATCGGCCGGCAGGTCACCGATGACCTTGGCGGTGGCGCGAATGCTCAGGTCGGGCTTGGCCTCGGCCACGGCCACCTTGACCGGACCGTCGCCGAAGATCTGCAGGATCAGCGCGCCGTTGAACTTGATGTTCGACTGCATCAGCGTGGCCGCGGCAGTCATCTCGCCGAGCAGTTCGGCCACCGGCGGCGGGTACGGGCCGGTGGAAGTGTTGGAGGCGCGCCGCGCAAGAATCTCCTGCCACGCATCTGTCAGGCGCACGATCATGCCGCGCACCGGCAGGCCATCGAACAGGAATTTGTGCAGCTCGCTCAAAACGTTTTCTTTCTCTGTGTGCCCAAGACCGAACCGGTCAGGCGATCTTCTTGAGGCCCTTCGCGAAGCGATGGGCGTTTTCTACATAGTGCTCTGCGCTCTGGCGCAGCCGGGCGGCCGCGGCGTCATCGAGGGTGCGCACCACCTTGGCGGGCGAGCCGATGATGAGGGAGTTGTCCGGAAATTCCTTGCCCTCGGTCACGACGCTGCCGGCGCCAACGATCGAGTTGCGGCCGATCTTCGCGTTATTCAAGATCACCGCCTGGATGCCGATCAGCGAGTTGTCGCCGACGGTGCAGCCATGCAGCATCACCTGGTGGCCCACGGTGACGTTGTCGCCAATGGTCAGCGGGCAGCCGATGTCGGCGTGCAGCACCGACAGGTCCTGGATGTTGCTGTTGCGCCCGATGGTCAGCGTCTCGGTGTCGCCCCGCAGCACGGCGCCGAACCACACGCTCGCGTTCTCGGCCAGCTTGACGTTGCCCATGACCTGCGCGCTGTCGGCCACCCATGCGCCGTTGCCGAGCGTCGGCGCAACGCCGTCCAATTCATAAATCGCCATCGTGGTTGTCTCCGGGGGCAAAACTAGAATTGTAGGGATGCACCCTCGATTGAGCGCGCTGGCCGCGCTGCGACTGACTGACCCTGAACAAAAGGTGGCTGCAACGCGCGCCGCTGCTGCGCTTGGCGCTACCGATTCAATAGCAACCGCCCCTGTTCGCACGGCGGGCGACGACATCGGCGTGCCGGGCCGCCCCGAGCGCCCGCTGCGCGTGTCCGCCACCGCCGTGCAGAAGCGCTCGCCCTTCACGCCCGACGGCCGCGCCGCGCTGATCCATTCGATCTGCCACATCGAGTTCAACGCGATCAACCTCGCGCTCGACGCCGTGTGGCGCTACGACGGCATGCCCGAGACCTACTACCGCGACTGGCTGCGCGTGGCCGACGAAGAGGCGCAGCACTTCTCGATGCTGCATGCACACCTGCAGGACATGGGCCACCGCTATGGCGACTTTCCGGGCCACGACGGCCTCTGGAACATGTGCGAGAAAACCAAGGACAACGTGCTCGCCCGCATGGCGCTGGTGCCGCGCACGCTGGAGGCGCGCGGGCTTGACGCCACGCCGCTGATCCAGGCCAAGCTCAAGCGCGTGAACACGCCCGATGCGCTGCGCGCTGTCGAGATCCTCGACATCATCCTGCGCGACGAAGTGGGCCATGTGGCCATCGGCAACCACTGGTACCGCTGGCTGTGCGAGCGCGCGGGCATCGACCCCGAAGCCTCTTACCCCGCATTGGTCGCGCGCTACGACGCGCCGCGCCACAAGCCGCCCTTCAACCTCGAAGCACGCAGCCGGGCGGGCTTCAGCCCCGAGGAACTGCGTGCGCTGACCGACTCCCGACCCGAATGAGCCCTGTGATTTCAGACCAGACCTGGTCGCGCCCCGACCTGCTGGTCTGCCTGCAAGACCGCAAGGGCGCCGAGCCCCTGCATTTCGAACGCTGCGATTTCGACGAGGCCGACCTGTCGCGGCTCGACCTGCGCGGCGCGCAGTTCACGCTGTGCAACTTCGCCGAGACCTCGTTCGACCGCACCCTGCTGTCGGACACCCGCTGGGCCGGATGCAAGGCGCGCCAGGCCGACTTCGGCCTGGCGGACCTGACGAACGCGCGCTTTCAGGACTGCGACCTGAACAACACGCAGTGGTCGCGCGCCAAGATGGCCTCGGCCTTCTTCACCGGCGTGAAGCTCACGGGCGCGCACTTCGGCGAAGTGTCTGCACTGGGCATCGGCTTCAAGGATTCGCTGCTGGTCGATGCGCATCTGCGCGGCATGTCGTTCCGCAAGCAGAAGCTCGAACAGCTCGACTTCTCCGAAGCCGACCTGTCGGGCTGCGATTTCCGCGAGGCGGTGTTCGAGGGCGGCAGCCTGCGCAACGCGCACCTGAAGCTCGCTCGCTTCGAAGGCGCCGACTTGCGCGAGGTCGATCTGGGCGGGCTGCGGCTCGCGAATGCGGCCCAGTTCAAGGGCGCCACCATCTCGCACCGGCAGGCCGCCTCGCTGGTCGAGGAGTTGGGCCTGCGCGTGGTCTGAACTCAGGCCGAGGCTGGTGCCGGCCTGCTGTGCACCACCAGCTTCGGCGTGAAGTACTGAAGCACTTCGCCGCGCTGGTTGCGCGTCTGGCAACGCATCGTGACCATTGCGCGGCCGGGCTTGGAGCGCGAAGGCGTGATGTCCACCACCTCGCTCACCACGTGCAGCACGTCGCCGGGGCGCGTGGGCTTGGGCCATTGCAGTTCGCCGCCCGAACCGATGATGCCGTCGGCCAGCGGAATGCCGCTGTCCACCAGCAGCTTCATCGTGAGGGCGGCCGTGTGCCAGCCGCTCGCCGCGAGGCCGCCGAAGAAGGTGTTCTTCGCGGCCTCTTCGTCGGTGTGAAAGGGCTGCGGATCGAACTGCAGCGCAAAGGCCTTGATCTGCGCCACGTCGAGCAGATGCTCACCGCTTTGGAAGCGGTCGCCGACCGACAGGTCTTCGAGGTACAGCGATCGCTTTGCGCCCGCTTCAGGGAGTGCAGCCATGGAGGTTCCTTGTTGTTCCTGCCGGCATTCTCGACCGAAGCAGGCCTCAGACGCGTTCGAGGATGGTCGCGATGCCCTGCCCGCCGCCGATGCATTGCGTGGCCAGCGCGTAGCGGCCCTTCTCGCGCGCCAGCAGCGACGCCGCCTTGCCCGTGATGCGCGCGCCGGTCGCGCCCAGCGGATGGCCGATGGACAGGCCGCCGCCGTCGAGGTTGATCTTCGACGGATCGAGGCCCAGGTCCCGGATGCAGGCCAGCGCCTGCGACGAGAAGGCTTCGTTGATCTCGATCACGTCAAGGTCCGATGCGCTCAGGCCCGCGCGTGCCAGCGCCTTGCGGGTCGCGGGAATCGGGCCGATGCCCATGATGGCCGGATCGACGCCCACGGTCGCGAACGAGCGGATGCGCGCCAGCGCCTGCAGGCCGTGCTTCGCGGCGAAGGCATCGCTGGTGACGAGCACCATGGCCGCGCCATCGGTCAGCGGCGACGAGGTGCCGGCCGTGACCACGCCGTCCGGTCGGAAGGCGGGCTTGAGGTTTGCCAATGCTTCGGCCGAGGTCGTGGGTCGGATGCAGCCGTCCGCATCGATCACGTCGCCCGACGCCAGGCGCACCGGCACGATCTCGCCAGCGAGACGGCCTTCGGCGCGTGCGGCGGCGGCCTTGCGGTGCGATTCCACCGCGAAGGCTTCCTGATCGGCACGGCTCACGTTCCAGCGCTGCGCGACGTTCTCGGCGGTCTCACCCATCGAGATGTAGGCGTCGGTGTTCGCCAGCAGCTCGGGGCTGGGCGAGAAGTTGAAGCCGCCCTGCGGCACCATCGTCATCGACTCCACGCCCACGCACAGAAAAGCGTCGCCCATGCCCGCCTCGATCTGCGCGGCGGCGATGTGCACGGCCTGCATCGACGAGCCGCAGAAGCGATTGACCGTCATGCCGCCCACTTCATGCGGCAGGCCGGCGAGCAGCCCGACGATGCGCGCGAGGTTGTTGCCCTGCGAGGCTTCGGGGTAGGCGCAACCCAGGATGATGTCTTCGAGCAGCGCGGGGTCGAGGTCGGTGCGCTTGAGCAGGCCACTGACCACGCCGGCGGCGAGCGTGTCGGGCCGGACTTCGGCGAGCGCGCCCTTCTTCGAGAAATGGAAGGGCGAGCGGGCATAGGCGGAAATGACGGCTTTCATGAGAACTCTCCTTGGTGCAAATACCTACCATCCAATCGGTAGGCTTCGAGGTCAAAAAATAGGCACGCCCCGCGTGCCTGCGATGCAGCCCGACCGTCAGCCGGGCAATGAACCCTTCAGTTGCGCGATGGCTTCGTCGAAGTCTTCGACACGGCCGGTCATGCGCGATGTGATCAGTGCGCCCTGGCAGACGGAAAACACATAGGCGGCCAGCGACGCCACGGGGAGGCTGCCCTTCCCGCGCGCCGGCGCCAGCGCGCCGAGCACGCCGGTGAGCCACATCACTTGCGTGTTGCGCAGCTCCTGCACCGCCTGGCGCAGGTCTTCGTTGATGCAATCCCAGCCCGGCGCCAGCGCCCCGGCTGGGCACACGCCAGAGCCGGCCCGCAGCGTGTTGCGGTACATGCGGAAATAGGATTCGAGCGCGTCTTTGGGCTCGCGCGCCCGTGCTGCGTCCCAGTCCTTGAAGAACTGGGTGGCCTGGCGGATCACGGCCACGCCCAGCGCTTCCTTGGTCGGGAAGTGGTGGTACAGGCTGGCCTTGCGGACACCGACCGCATCGGCCACGTCCTGGAAGCTGAAGCCCAGGTACGAACGTGTTTCGATGAGCTTGCGCGCCACACCGAGGATCTGGTCCCGGGTGCTGCCGCTGGCGAGGGCTGTGGCGCTGGTCATCTACCTACTATAAGGTAGGGAACATCCCACCACAAGCCAAGGTGTCATCCAGGCGTCAGTCGGCCTTGATGCTCGCGGCCTTCACGATGCGGCCATTGCTCTCGAACTCGCTGGCGATTTCCTTGGCAAAGGCCGCAGGGCTGCCGCCGGTAGGCACGTTGTCGGTGGCCGTGAGCTTGGCGCGCAGCTCGGGGCTGGCCAGCGCCTTGTTGATCTCGGCGTTGTACCGGGCGATCAGCGCGGGCGGCGTGGCTGCGGGCGCGAACACGCCGAACACCGAATTGATGTTCGCCGCCTTGTAGCCCAGCTCGCCCAGCGTGGGCACCTGCGGCAGGCTTTCGAGCCGCGCCGGCGCACCCACGGCCAGCGGGCGCAGCTTGCCCGACTGGATGTGCGAGGAAAGCGTCGGGCTCGCATTGGTCGACAAAATCTCGAACTGCCCGCCGATCGCATCGTTGAGCTGCTGACCGCCGCCCTTGTAGGGCACGTGCGTGATGTCCACGCCCGCCGCCGCATGCAACTGCTCCAGCACGATGTGCCCCAGCGACGCCGAGCCCGAGGTGGCCCAGCGCACCGCGCCCGGATGCGCCTTGGCATCGTCGATCAGCGCGCGGAAGTCCTTCGCCTTGCTGGCCGGCGTGGCGATCAGCAGCACCGGCGAATACATCACGCTCGCCACCGGTGCCACGTCCTTCAGCGGATCGAAGGGCAGCTTGCCCAGGTGCGGGCTCAGCACCAGCGGGCTGATGGCCGAAAAGCCCAGCGTCGCGCCATCGGGCGCGGCCTTGGCTACCGCGTCCATGCCGATGGCGCCGCTGGCACCCGCGCGGTTGTCGACGATCACCGTGGTGCCCATCTGCGCGGCGAGCCGGTCGCCCAATGCACGCGCGACCACGTCGCTGACACCGCCTGCCGGGTACGCGACGATGAGGCGCAAGGTCTTGGGAACGGCCGCCTGCTGCGCGTGCGCGCCGGAGGCCGCGCACAGCGCAGCAACGGCCAGGAGCCGCGTCGCCGTGCGGCGCGAATGCTTCGAGGAAGCGAGAAAGTTCATGGTGATGCCTGCGTGAGATGCCTTCAGTCCAGCTGCAGCTTGCGCTCCTTGATCAGCCTGGACCACTTCTCATTGTCCGCCTTGACGAAGGCCGCGAACTCGACCGGGCCAAGCGAATGCACCTCGGCACCGGCCGCAGTGAACTTCGCGCGGATGGCCGGTTGCGCCAGCGCCTTGGCCAGCTCGCCCGACAACCGATCGACCACCTCCTTCGGCATGCCGGCCGGCCCTACGAGCCCCTGGAAGCCGACCGCCTCCATGCCCGCCAGGCCGAGTTCTTTCACCGTCGGCACATCGGGCAGTTGCGGGTCGCGCGCGGGCCCGGTCACCGCCAGCGCCTTGAGCTTGCCGCCCTTGACCTGCGGCAGCAGCACGCTGCCCGCGTCGATGAGGATCTGCGTCTGCCCGCCGAGCAGGTCCTGCACCGCAGGCGCGCTGCCCTTGTAAGGCACGTGCGTCATGTCGAGCCCCGTCACCTGGTTCATCAGCTCGCCGTTCAGGTGCGTCGATGTGCCATTGCCGCCCGAGGCAAAGTTGACCTTGCCCGGCTGCCCCTTGGCCCACGCGACGAACTCCTTGAGGTTCTTCGCCGGATGGTCCGGCCGCGTCACCGCGATGTAGCTGCCCTGGCTGATCTGGCCGATGTAGGTGAACTGCTTGATCGGGTCGTACGGCGGCTTGCTCTGCAGATACGGCGCAATCGCGAACGGGCCCGTGTTGGCCAGCAGCAGCGTGTAGCCGTCGGCCGGCTGGCGCGTGAGTTCGGTGGCCGCGATCATGCCGCTCGCGCCGGGCCTGTAGTCGACCACCAGTTGCTGCTTGAGCGCCTCCTGCAGCGGCACCTGCACCGTGCGCGCCGCGAAGTCGATGCCGCCGCCCGGCGGGTAGCCGACGATCAGGCGGATGGGCTTGGCGGTGGGAAAGCCTTGCGCCATTGCGCCGGCACTGGCGGCCAGCAATGCCGCCGCGATCCAGATGTTCTTCCTCATGAACGGAGTCTCCTTATTGTTTATTTGAACGAACGAACGAAAGAAAACCGCGCGCCCTCATCCGCGCGGGTGGTGCTGCGCATGCAGCTGCTTGAGGCGCTCGCGCGCCACATGGGTGTAGATGGTGGTGGTCGAAATGTCCGCGTGGCCGAGCAGCAACTGCACCGCGCGCAGGTCCACGCCGTGGTTCAGCAGGTGCGTGGCGAAGGCGTGCCGCAGCGTGTGCGGCGACAGCGGCACATGAATGCCCGCAGCGGCCGCCTGCTTCTTCACGATGACCCAGAACATCACCCGCGTCATGCCCGAGCCGCGCGCGGTCACGAACAGGTCGGGCGTCTGCTGGCCGTCGAGGATGACGGGGCGCGACTCTTCGAGATAGCGTTCGATCCAGCGACGCGCCTCGCCGCCGAAGGGCACGAGGCGCTCCTTGTTGCCCTTGCCGAGCACGCGCAGCACGCCATCGTTCAGGCTCATGTCGATGGCCTTGAGCGCCACCAGCTCGCTCACGCGCAGGCCGCTCGCGTACATCAGCTCCAGCATCGCGCGGTCGCGCAGGCCGAGCGGCGATTCGACATCAGGCGCGGCCAGCAGGTCATCGACCTGCTTTTCCGACAGCGTCTTGATGGCGCGCGGCATCTGCCGCGCGGGCGCGAGCCGGATGCTCGGGTCGGCCGTGATGCGCCGCTCGCGCAGCGCCCAGCGAAAGTAGCGCTTGAACACGGTGAGCCGGCGGTTGGCCGACGTGGCCTTGCCCTTGGTGGACAGGCGCGCGCCCATGTAGGCCTGCAGATCGATCTCTTGCGCGGCGTTGAGTGCGGCGCCGCTGCGCTGCGCATGCAGCCATTGCGCGAACAGCGCCAGGTCGCGCCGGTAGGCGGCCAGCGTGTTCTTCGACAGGCCGTCCTCCAGCCAGAGGGCGTCGATGAAATCGTCGATGTCGGGCGTGGATGGAGCGGTGGGAGCAGCGGCCTCGGTCATGCGTTGCAAGATAACAAAAAGAAAAAGCCGCCCGTGGTGCGGGCGGCTTTCGTCAAAAGAAAACCAATCAGTCGAGCTTCAGGTTCTGCTTTTTCACGACCTGCTTGTAGACCTCGAACTCGGCCTTGATCTGCGCGGCGAACTGCTCGGGCGTGTTGGCCACGATCAGCGAGCCGGTGTCCTCGATGCGCTTGCGCACTGCAGGTTCTTCAACCGCCTTCTTCACGCCGGCGCTGATCTTGTCGACCACTTCCTTCGGCAGGCCCTTGGGGCCGAGGATGCCGTAGTAAGCCATGCGATTGACCGGCTCCAGGCCGACTTCCTTGAAGGTCGGCACATTGGGCAGCGCGGCCAGGCGCTGCGGCGCCGACACCACGATCGGGATCAGCCGGCCGCTGGTGATGAAGGGCATGGCCGAAGGGATGTTGTCGAACATGATCGGCACTTGCCCGGCCACCACGTCGTTCAGCGCCGGGCCCGCGCCGCGGTACGGGATGTGCGTGACGAAGGTGCCGGTGAGGTTCTTGTACAGCTCCATCAGCAGATGGCCGATGCCGCCCGTGCCCGACGAGGCGTACGAGTACTTGCCGGGGTTCTTCTTCAGCTCGGCCACGAACTCGGCGTAGTTCTTCGCCGGGAAGCTCGGGTTGACCGCAATGATGTTCGGCGTGGCCGCGATGTTGGTGATCGGCGTGAAGTCGTTGATCGGGTCGTACGGCGTCTTCGGGTTGATTGCCGGGTTGGCTGCCGTGCTCGATACGGTGGCCACGCCCAGCTTGTAGCCGTCGGGCGTGGCGCGCGCGGTTTCGGCTGCGCCGACGATGCCGCCGCCACCGGCGCGGTTGATCACCACCACCGGCTGGCCCAGGATCTTGCCCAGCGGATCGGAGATGACACGCGCCACGATGTCCGTCGTGCCACCGGGAGCGAACGGCACGCTCAGTTCGACCGGCTTGGTGGGATAGCCCTGCGCAAAACTCTGGCCTGCAACCGCGACCAGCGCGGCGGCCCCCACCAGGGTGCTCCATTGACGACGTTGCATCGATAACTCCTTGATTTGACTCATGTCGAAAAAACGAAAGCCCGGATGCTAGCGGCAAGGGGGCGGTTTCCGTGCTCTGGAATACCCACGGTCCGGCCGGTTTATCCTCGAAGCGGTGAACTACGCGCAGCTTCTCTTTCCCGACTTTTCCCTCATCGCCATCGGCTGGCTCCTGTGCCGCTACACCGCGCTCGACCGCCGCGTGTGGGACCAGGTCGAGAGCCTCGTCTACTACTTTCTTTTTCCGGTGCTGCTGTTCCACTCGATCGTGCGCAGCCCGCTCGATTTCGGTGCAACCTCGAACCTGCTGACCGCGGGCCTGTGCATCGGCGCCTGCGGCATCGCGCTGGCCTACGCCCTGCCCTTCGTGCCCGGCCTCGGCTCGCACATCGACCGCCGCGACCATGCGGCCAGCGCCCAGGTCGCGTTCCGCTTCAACTCGTTCATCTGTCTCGCGCTGGCCGAGCGGCTGGCGGGGTCCGAAGGCCTGCTGCTGATCGCGGTGCTGATCGGCGTGTGCGTGCCCATCTTCAACATCGCGGCCGTGTGGCCGATGACGCGGCATGCGCAGACTGGCTTCGTGCGGCAACTGGTGCGCAACCCGCTGATCGTCGCGACCGTGGCGGGGCTGCTGGCCAATGTGCTGGGGTTCACCGTGCCAAGCTGGGCCACGCCGACGCTCACACGCATCGGCGCCGCGTCGCTGGCGCTCGGGCTGCTGGCCGCTGGAGCGGGCATGAAGTTCTCGACGCTGGGCACGGGCAAGGTGCTGGCGGTGTCGATACTGGCCATCCGGCACCTGATCCTGCCGCTGGTCGCATGGGGGCTGGCGCTGGCGTTGCGGCTCGACGCGATGCAGGCCTCGGTGCTGATGGCTTTTTCCGCCGTGCCGACCGCGTCGAGCGCTTACGTGCTGGCGGCACGCATGGGCTACAACGGGCCGTATGTGGCGGGGCTGGTGACGCTGTCGACCTTGCTCGGGGTGTTGAGCCTGCCGTTTGCGCTGGCCCTGCCGAGGTAAGCCGCCTCAGGCCCCCTGGTAGAGGCGCAACGCACCCGACGCCTCGCTCACCCGTTTCGCCGCAACCAGTGCTTCCACCGCGTCCATGACGCGGCGCTCCGCATCCGCCGGCGTGCGCGACATGCCCAACAGGCGGCACACGGCCCTGGCGGTGTCCGAGCGCGCGGGCGTTCCCGCTTCACGCACGACGTGGAGCACCAGCGCGGCCACCTCCTCCATGCAGACCTCGGTGACATGCCGCTTGGAGCCGTCCGTGGCATCGGCGATGCGGAACGCATCCCAGGCGACCGGTTCGGCGTGGGCGGGCCAGTAGAAGGTTTCGTGGGCTTCGGTCGTACGCGGCAACGCGTGCGGCACCAGTGCCTTGAGCCGATCGACGATCCGGGGCTCGGTGCGCTCGAGCCCCCAGGCGCGCGCCACGCGCTTGAAGAGCGTCGACTCCGGCAACGGGCCCTCCGTGTCGATCACGAACTGAAGCTGCTCGGAGAGCCGTTGCGCCGACAAGGCACCATAGAAGGCGACCGGGTCGCCCGCCGCAACGATCGCGGGCGTGTAGATGCGACGGCCTGCGTCATGTTGTGCACCGGCGGCGGATTTGACGACCGATCCCATCGCCGCCGTGGGCTGCGCCTCCGGTTCCGGTTCCGGCTCCAGCGGCTCAGTACCGGACACGACGACCGGCTCGGCAGCATCGTCATCGCCACCGACTTCCTCTTCGACCAGCGCCTGAAGCAGCAGCGAGAGCTTCTGAACCTCCGCCTCGATGTTCATCCACCAGTCCGTCGACCAGATGCGGTGAATCCGCCAGCCGAGTCCTTCGAGCACCAGTTGCCTGAGCCGGTCGCGGTCGCGCGCGGTGGCGCCCGAGTGATAGGCCCTGCCATCGCATTCGATGCCGACCAGATAGCGGCCGGGCGCGCGCGGGTCCACCACGGCCATGTCGATGCGATAGCCCGAGCAGCCGACCTGGGGATGCACCGTCCAGCCCATGTCGCGCAGGGCCTTGATGACCGCGATCTCGAACGGGCTCTCCGGGTCCATGCCCGTCGGCACGCTCTGCTCGGCCAGCGCTCTCGCGCCGCGAATGGCGAACTCCAGGTAGTGCTTCAGATCGCGCACACCCGCGGCGCGCACCCGCGCCAGATCGATCTGCTCGGGCATCAGCGTGCTGTAGATGACCACGGCTTCCCGTGCACGGGAAATGGCGACGTTCAACCGGCGATGGCCACCTTCGCCGTTGAGCGGCCCGAAGTTCATCGTCGTCTTGCCGGCGGCGTCGGGCCCGTAGGTGATCGAGAAGAAGATGACGTCGCGTTCATCGCCCTGCACGTTCTCCAGGTTCTTGACGAACAGCTTCTCGCCCGTTTGCGCCGCGATGGCGCGGTCCAGGTCCGGATTGGCACGGCGGCGCGCATCCAGCAAGGTGTCGATGAGCGCCTGCTGGGTCTGGTTGAAGGTGACCACGCCCAGGGTCTGGTCGCGCTTCTTCGGATTCAGGAAATGCGCCTCGATGCCTTCGACGATGGCTTCGGCCTCGGCGCGGTTCGTCCTGCTGCCGCCGCGGTCATACACACCCGCAACGCGCTGGAACCGGACGGCGACGTCGTCGGTCACCGGCGAAGGGAAGGTGACGAGCGAGTCGTCGTAGTAGGTGTGGTTGCTGAAGGTGATGAGGCTTTCATGGCGGCTGCGGTAGTGCCACTTGAGGCTGAGCTTGTTCATGCCCGCGCCAAGGCATTCGTCCAGGATGCTTTCCAGGTCTTCGACGCGCTCGTCGTCACCCGTGGCCTCGTCGCTGTCGGATGACTTGTTGAAGAAGTTGGTGGGCGGCAGTTGCTTGGGGTCGCCGACCACCACGAGCTGCTTGCCGCGCGCGATCACGCCGATCGCATCCCACACGGGGATCTGGGACGCTTCGTCGAAGATGACCAGGTCGAACTGGGAGAAGCCGGCGTCCAGGTACTGCGACACCGACAGAGGCGACATCAGCAGGCACGGCTTCAGCCTGGGCAGCAGCGTGGGCATGGCCTGCACGAGCTGGCGCACGGGCATGTGCGCCCGCTGCTTCTGGCGCTCGCGCAGGAGGCGGCCCATTTCCGGACTGGCCTTGGCCTCGACGCCCGCTGCGGACGGGATTTTCCCGGCCAGGGTCGCGGCGAGGTAACGCTCCGTGAGCTTCTGGAAATTGGCATCCGCGACCCTGAACTCGCCGATCTTTCGTTCGTGATCGGCGCTGGCGAAGTTGCGAAGAATCGGGTCGACGTCGATGGCCTTCTTGGCCCACCAGTTTCGATAACTGAACTCGAAGTGCTGCGCCACATCGCCCAGCCCGACAAGGCCGCGTTCGAGGTCGGACACCAGGCCCTGCAACCCCAGCGCGATGGCTTGCTCGCGTGCATTGCGCCACAGGCACCACGGCTGCAGACGCTGCCTGGCCGATTGCCAGCCGGCCACGACGCCCTGGATGCGTTCGAGCGCGCCGTCTGCCTGACTGGGCCCGGCGATGGGCGCCACCGGCTTCGCGGTGTCGTTCAGCGTGTCGAGTTTCTGGCGCATGTCGCGCAGCGCGCTTCTGAAATCGAGCAGGGCTTGCCCGACCTTCGCGCCGGGCTCCAGCGCGGCGCGGTTCTCGGCGACGAGGGGCGACAGGGCGGCTCTCAGCGCTTGCGCGCGTTGCTCGTCCCCGGCCGCGACCCGGGACACCGCCTGCGCGAACTGTCCGGCCCATTCTTCATGGGACGCCAACGACTGCCAATCCGTATGGATGCCGTCGTAGGCGCCGTCGAGCAGCGCCTGCGCATCCGCATGCATCGACCGTAGCACCAGGTCTTCCTCGTTCAGCTCGACCAGTGGCTGCAGCATCGCGTCGACCTGCGCGGCCTGCGGCCGCTTCATGTCTTCACGGAAGGCCGCCAGCTTCGCGGTGACTGCGCGCTTGCCCAGCAGCGCCTTCAGCCACCAGGAGGCCTTCGCGGCAGACCAGCTCGCGAGCAGCTCGGCACCGTTGAGCTTGGCGAGTTGCGGCGTCCAGCCGGAACCGACGCCCGCCCAATGCCTGGCACGGGCCGCGCCGTGCTTCACCAGTGCCTGGACACGCGCACGCGCCGAAGGGTCGTGTGCTTGCCGGGCGAGGCTTGCGGGAACCTCGGGGGCCGCGAGCAAGGTGTCGGCCAGCGCATCCAGGTTGGCGTAACCATCCATGCTCAAGCCCGCGAGCCCCTGGCCCACGACCGATTCAAGCGCCTGGGCTTTGGCATGCAGCACCGTGGTCACGCGGGCCAGTTCCTGGCATGCGGCCAGCAGATCGTCGCCCCAGGTCGGGCGCCATTGCGTCATGCCGATGAGGCTGAGCGGATGTCCGTTCAGCCCGCCGATGGAACCGGCCAGCGCGGCCATGCTGCGTGAGCTTTCCCGCAGCCGGTCGAGTTCGTCGCGCTGGTGCGTGAGCGCATCGGCCCAGGGCATCGCCGAAGGCTCCTTGCCGGTGTGGCCCAGGCAGGCGCCGATCGCGTCGAAAACCGTCAGGCCGTTGGGGTAGCTGCGGTGCAGGGCATCGACGAGGCCATTGAGGTCCTGGCGCAATTGCGCAAGACGCTCCGCCTCCCGGGACCAGTCGTCGGTCGTGCGCTGGCCGGCCATGTCCAGCGCGCTTCCCAGTTGCTGCAGCACCTCGGCCTTTTTCGACTTCGAGGAATGCAGCTCCAGGCAGAACGGCCCCAGCCCGATGGCGGTGAGCCGCCGGTGAACGACCGACAGCGCGGCCATCTTCTCGGACACGAAGAGAACGGTTTTCCCTTTCCCGAGGCTGTGGGCAATGATGTTCGCGATGGTCTGGCTCTTGCCCGTGCCAGGTGGTCCTTCCAGCACGAGGTCGCGCCCGGTATCGACCGCGCAGATGGCCTTCAGCTGGGAGGAGTCCGAGAGCAGCGGCGCCAGGATGTCCTGCGGCTTGTAGAGCTGGTCCAGCCGCTCGAACTCACCCGCTTCGCCGTCGCGCACGAACGGCTGGCCCGGGTTGTCGATGAGATGCCTCACCACGCGATTGGCCCTGAGCTGGTCCGTGCGGTCCTGCAGGTCCTTCCACATCAGGTACTTGGTGAAGGAAAAGAGGCCCAGGTGCGCTTCTTCGCGGACCTCCCACTTCCTGATTTCGGCCACGGCAAGGCGGAAGGCCTGCAGCACGCGGTTGACGTCGATGCCCTTCTCGTCGACGGGCAGGGTGTCGAGCCCCGCAATCCGCAACTCGAAGTTCGACTTGAGGAACTGGAGCAGCGTCGGATTGACGATGGCTTCGTCGTCGTGCCGGGTCAGCCTGAAACCCGAGCGCACGGACTGGCGCTGCAAGGTGACGGGCACCAGCAGGATGGGCGCGACGTTCTTGCGCTCGGACTTCTCGTCCTCGGTCCATTGCAGCAGGCCGATGGCCAGGTAGAGGGTGTTGGCGCCGCCTTCTTCCAGGCCCGTTCGCGCCGCGGTATGGATGGCCAGGAGGCGGCCGTCCAGTTCTTCCTGAGCGACCTTCGCCAGCAGGTCGCGATTCGACAGCGCTTCGAGCGCCATGTCGTCCAGCGGCGTGCGGCCGTTGCGGTCGGCATGCACCTGCGCCATGCGCGGGTCCGCGCCTTCCATGATGGACGGCAGCGCCCGGACCTTGAAGTCCTTGCCTTCGGACAGGACGTCTTCCAGCCGCGCGAGGTCGGGGGCCACGAATTGCAGCGTCGTCTTCGTCGCCTTGAAATTCAGCAGCTTGTTTCGCAGCGTCAGGTCCAGCAGCCGCGACTTCCACTTCGACAGGCGGCCTTCGGGTGTGTCGGCGTGGCTCAGGTCCTGGGCCGCCAATGCGCCGACATCCAGCTCGGGCATGGGAGGCATCGACTCGATGCCGGCAGGCACTTCCTGCGGATCGCCATCCGCCAACTTTGGTGATGCAGCCTTCGAAGGCAGCGGCCGGATCTGCACTTCGCGGGCACGATGAATGTCGACCGCGTAGCGAAACGCTGCCTCTTCGAGAAGGAGCGCATTGCCCTGTTCCATCGCGATGCGAAGCGTCGGACGATGGCTCGCGTGCAGCGCCACGCCGGTGGTTTCGAACACGAGCAATTCGCCGCTGTCGACCCGCTTGCGTATGGCCTGCACGTCGTCGGTCAGCGGGTCCGGAAAACTCGCGGGATGAAGCCACACACCCACCCAGGCGTGGCCTTCCTTGAAGAGCACCACGGCACGCAAGCCGGCCTGCTCGAAACAGGAGGCAAAGAGCATCGCGAGGTCGAGGCAGGTCGCCACGCTCGTGTCGAGGATGCGGTCGGGCGTGCGGATCTTCTGGCCGTCGGTGCCGAAGGATGCGGGCGGCTCCGCGTAATGCAGGCCCGTGGCGCTGATGGTGCTGTAGATGGCGGATATCTGCTTCCAGACAACGTCACGGCTCCTGGACTGGTAGCCGTCCATCGAGAGTTCGTGGTGGGCGGCTCTGAGAAGGCCCGCGGCCTTGCCGACCAGCACGTCGACGGCCGGGTTGTTCGGCATGCAGAACGCGGCCAGGAGTTCGGGAAGAGCGCGGGTGCCGGCCCATTGGTCATAGGCGAGCACCTGCACCGGGTGATCTGCGCGCGCGACTTCCAGGTCGCCGGCGTGCGCGGTGATCGCGATCGATGCCGTCAGGGCCTCCTGGAGTTCGGCCAGGTACGCGTGGTCCGGCCGCAGGTCGAGCGGAGAAATGCGCCGTGATTCGCCGGGCCCCAGACGGTCGAAGCGCAGCTTGACGCCTTCCGCAAAGCGGGGATTGCACGCCACCAGAACCTCGATGTTTTCCAGTGCCTCGGCACCGGTGTTCGTCAGGCGCAGCGAGCGGATGACCGGCACGGCGTTCTGAATGGAGGCGTAGCCGAGCGTCGCATCGGCCTCGACTTCGATGCGCATGGGCTGGAGGGACATGGCGGGTTCCGGCGTTGCAGCCGTGTCCATCTCCGAAGACTCGGCGCTGTCCTGCGCATTCATAGGCGACTCCCTCGTTGTTGTTGAAGCAAGGCAATTTCTTCAGATGCGCTGCAGCATCGCCGGCACCGCCGACGCCAGCATGGCCACGCCCGAAGCGGTCAGCAGGCCCAGCACCAGCTTGCGAAATGCCGCCTCGCTGATGCCCACATAAAGCCGCGCGCCGAGCAGCACCGGCACTGCGACGGCCAATGCCACCACCGCCAGCAGCGGCACGGTCGAGCGCCCGATGCTGCCGCTCGCGAGATGGATCGCAAACGCCACCATCAGCATCGAGAGATTGAAGTTCTGGATCACCGCGCGCTGCGTGTCGCGCTGAAAGCCGCGCAGCGTGCACCAGAGCGTGGGAATGGTCCCCGAGAAGCCGCCGATGCCGGCCATCGCACCGCCGATGGCGCCGGCCACGCCGTCCGCCACGCGGCCACCGAAGGCGATCTTCGGCAGGTGCTGCGACATCAGCATCGCCGGGCACCACAGCACCAGCAGCACGCCGAGGCACAGCTTGAAGACCACGAGGTCGAGGTGCGGCAGCAGCCACACACCGAAAGGCACGCCGACCAATCCGCCGAGCACGAAGGGCCAGAGGATGCGTTTGTCGAAAGAGCGGCGCACGGTGATGGCGGCAATCACCTGACCGGTGAGCGCGCCGAACAGCGCCAGCAGCGCGGCCAGTTGCGGCTCCAGTGTCCAGGCCCAGACCGACATCGCGACCAACCCGAATGCAAAACCCGACAGGCCCTGCACAAAACCCGCCAGCACGGCGCCAGCGATCACAGACACATACAAGGCTTGCATGCGGCCGATGATATCGGCCGCCCCGCAACGGCGAGCGCTGTCAGGCCGAGGCTGGCACCAGCGCCGTGCGGCGCACGCGGCGCACGTTGAAGGCGCTGGCGATCAGCACGCCCTGCACCAGCGCCAGGCCGACGATCACGCTCGTGTATTGGCCCGCGTCCATCAGGCGGCCGAACACCAGCGGTGCCAGGGCCTGCCCGATGTCGAGCCCCGCATACACCACGCCGTACACGCGGCCGGTGGCATTGGGCGGTGTCGATTTCTTCACCAGCAAGTCACGCGACGGCCCGGCGATGCCCGAGACGAAACCCATCGCGCCGAACAGCACCGGCACCATGAGCGGCGGGAACTCGGCAAAGGCCAGGATCAACGCCAGCATGGCCGCGATGCCGAAGCCCGCGCCCACGATGCGCTCGCAGCGCGACGGGTCCGACGCGAGGAAGCCACCGACCACCATGCCCACGGCGCTCGCCACCATGTAGACCGTGAGGCACACCGCCACCAGCGCCACCGGCACCGCATGCAGATGGCCCGCGGCCGCAGGCGCGAAGGTCTGCACCACGCTGATCACCGCGGCATAGAAGAAGAAGAAACCGAAGCACATCCACACGGCCGGGATGCGCAGAAAGTCGAACTCGCCGCCGGCCGGCGCGTGCTCGCCCTGCCCCGTGGCCTTGTGCACGGCCGCTGCATCCAGCGACAGCACGCTGCGGTAGACCCACAGGATCAGCAGCACCACGATGGCCACCGCGCCCGCCGAGGCCAGCGCCACGCGCCACGAAAAGGCAATGGCGATCGGCACCACGAAGGCCGGCGCCAGCGCCCAGCCCAGGCTGCCGGTGATGCCGTGCACGCTGTAGGCATGGCCCAGCCGCGTGGGCGCGACCTTGCGGTTGAACAGCGTGTAGTCGACCGGGTGGAACACGCCGTTGCCGATGCCGCCGACCACCGCGCACAGCAGCAGCATCCAGTAGCTTTGCGCCATCGCATAGCCAAAGGCGGCCAGCCCCAGCGCGCCGAGCCCGACGAACAGCACCGGGCGCGGGCCCAGCTTGTCGACGATGAAGCCCGAGGCCGCCTGCACGATGCACGACACCACGAAGAACACCGTGAGCACCGCGCCCAGCTCGGTGTAGCTCACGTTGAATGCGTCCTTGAGCCACGGGAACAGCGGCGCCAGGATGAGCTGGCTGAAATGGCTGACCGCGTGGGCCAGGCCGACCAGCCCGATCAGCTTGGCGTCGGTGCGCAAGGTGGTGGCGGGAAGAGCGGTCGAGGAAGTGGAGGACATGGATTGCTACAAAAAACCGGGGCGGGCTCTGATGCTATGCGGCGCCGACGCGGCAGAATGGCGATACAGCGACAACATTTGTCGAAACCATGCCAAGCGCCGCCTTCCCCACGTCCCCGTACTCCGAGAACGCCGCACCCGCCAAGCCGCGTGGGGCGGCGAGCGCGCCCGCGAACAGCGTCGGCCCGCTCACGCCGCACCTGTACGCACCCGACGCGGTGCGGCCCTTGCGCGCCAAGGAACACTTCCTGAGCGCCGACACGCTGGTCGAGCTGCATGAGCATCCGTGGCCGCAGCTCACCTTCTCGACACGTGGCGTGATCCGGCTCAGCACGCAGGACGGCAGCTACATCGTGCCGCCCTCGCGTGCGCTCTGGGTGCCGGCCAACATGCCGCACAGCATCACGCTGATCGAAGACGCGGAACTGCGCACCGTGTACCTGCACGCCTGGCTCGCGCCCACCTGGGAAAAGTGCGAGGTGCTGGAGATCAGCCCGCTGCTGCGCGCGCTGATGCTGGCACTCGACACCACGCCCGACGGCCTGCCGCCGGCCGATCCGCAGGCGCCGCAGCGCGAACGCATGATCGCGCCGCTGCTGGTGGACGAAGTGGAGCGCGCCACGCAGATCCGCATCGACGTGCCGCTGCCCACCGACAAGCGCCTGCGCCAGCTCTGCGAAACCCTGCTGCGCAACCCCGCCGACCGCGCCACGCTGGCCGAGCGCGCCGCCACCATCGGCGCCAGCGAGCGCACGGTGGCGCGGCTGTTCCGCGACCAGCTCGGCATGAGCTGGCAGCAATGGCGCCAGCAGGCCGTGATGGCGCATGCGCTGCCGTTGCTGGCGCGCGGCATGGCGGTGAGCCAGGTGGCGGCCGCCAGCGGCTATGCCACCGACAGCGCCTTCTGCGCGATGTTCAAGGCCGCCACCGGCCGCTCGCCGACTTCGTTCCAGCACCGAAAGCGCCCCGCCGCCACATGAGGTCGCAAGGGCTGCCGTTCACGGCGCTCTGGCAAGATCGGCGACCGACGACACCATGCACTCACCGATCCCCCTGCACATGGCGCCTTCCCCTGGGCCGCGAACGTGGCCCGCCGACATCGGCCTGCGCATCCGCCGCCATTTCCTGCTGAAGGCGGTCGGCACCACGGTCTTTACCTGGCTGTTCTTCATCGGTTATTTCCACCTGCTGCGCAACCCGGCCTTTCCGGTCACGGTGATGCCGCTGACGGCGCTGGACCACCTGATTCCGTTCCAGCCCTACACGCTGGTCGCCTACCTGTCGCTCTGGGTGTACGTCGGCATCGCGCCGGGGCTGCTGCTCGGGTTTCGCGAGCTGGTGGTGTATGGGCTGTGGATCGGCGCGCTGTGCCTGACCGGCCTCGGCCTCTTTTACTTCTGGCCGACCCAGATACCCCCTTTGGCCATCGACGTCTCGGGCTTTCCCGGTTTCGCGATGCTGCAAGGGGTGGACGCGGCGGGCAATGCCTGCCCCTCGATGCATGTGGCCGTGGCGATCTTCACCGCCATCCGCCTGGGGCAGGTGCTGCGCGAAGCCCGCACGCCGGCCCTGCTGCGGATGCTGAACTGGGCCTGGTTTGCCGCCATCGCCTATTCGACGCTGGCGGTCAAGCAGCATGTGGTGCTGGACGTGCTGGCCGGCGCCCTGCTCGGTATGGCGTTCGCAATACCCTCGCTGCGGTGGCGGCCCCACAGGCGTTTTCGCGGGGATGCCCCTGCCAATTGAGCGGATATCATCGGTCATCACTGACCACAGGCCGAAGAGGAAGGGATCGATCCATGGCATACCCGGTATGGGTGGCAATCGACCGGCGGCAGCACATGACGACAGGCATCGCACGATGAGTTCGCTGAAGGAATTGCAGGACCTGATCCAAGAGAAGTACGGCATCGAACCGTCGAAGCTCGATCCCCACGCTTCGATGCGCGAAACCGGCGGGCTCGATTCGCTGGCCCTTGCCGAATTCCTCTTTGCCATCGAAGACCACTTCGGCATCACCATGCCCGACGAAGACGCGAACATCGACACGCTATCCGACCTTGCGGCGCTGGTCGACAAGGTCGTTGCCGCGAAGGCGGCAAAGAAAGCCGCGTGAACCACGAAGTTGCCGTCACCGGGCTGGGCGTCATGGCGCCGCACGGCGACGAGCCCGGCGCATTGTTCGAGGCCCTGTTGCAGGGCCGCTCGGCCATCCAGCCCGTCTTTCCCGAATTGCCCAAGCCGGCCGCCGCGGCCACGGTCGCATTCGATGAAACGCGCTGGTTCACCAAGCTGCAGCTCGCGGGCGTCGACCGCGTCAGCCAGCTCGCGGTGGCCGCCGCCGACCTGGCGATGCGCGACGCGGGCATCCAGACCGGTGATGCCGACCCCGAGCGCATCGGCGTCTTTGCCGGCTGCGGCATGGGCGGTGCCGCCGCGCTCGAAGCGGCCTATCGCGGCAACGGCCGTGTGTCGCCGCTCACCATTCCCGCCTTCATGCCGAACGCGCCTGCCGCCCATGTGGCGATGCGCCAGGGCGTGCAAGGCCCGGTGCTCACCTATTCCGTCGCCTGCGCCTCGTCGTCGGCCGCCATTGCCGAAGCGGCCAAGGCGGTGCAGCGCGGTGAAGTCGACATCGCCATCGCCGGCGGGAGCGAAGCGCTGATCGTGCCGGGCGTGGTGCTGGCGTGGCAGGCGATGCAGACGCTGGCCACCTTCCAGCCGGGCGAAGCGACCAGCGCGGTGCGCCCGTTTGCCACCGACCGCAGCGGCTTCGTGCTCGGCGAAGGCGCCGCCTTCCTGGTGCTCGAATCCGCCGAACGCGCACGCCGCCGCGGCGCCCGCAGCTACGCCACGCTGGCCGGCTGGGGACTGAGCAGCGACGCCACCCATCTGACCAAGCCCGACGCCCCGGGACAGGCACGCGCCCTGCGCACCGCCCTGCGCCAGGCCGGCCTGCAGCCGCGCGACGTGGGTTATTGCAACGCGCACGGCACGGCCACGCGCATCGGCGACGTGGTCGAGTGCAATGCGCTGGCGGATGTGTGGGGCAATGACCTCGACGCACTGCGCGTCAGCTCCACCAAGGCACTGCACGGCCACATGCTGGGCGCGGCGGGCGCGCTCGAAGCGCTCATCACCGTGCTCGCGCTGCACAACCGGCAACTGCCGCCCAATGCGAACTGCAACGAGATCGATCCGGCCTGCGGTCTGCACCTTGTGACGCAGGGCGACACGGCCGCGCCAGCACTCGAAGCCGCCATCAGCAATTCATTCGCCTTCGGCGGCACGAACTCGGTGCTGCTCTTTCGCCGCGCCTGACGCGCGCGCAGGCTACGCGGGCCTGGCCTGCGGCGCCGCTGCGCAGAGCCAGGTCACGAAAGCGCTGACCAGCGCGTCGTCCGTCCGGCTCGGCGCCACGAAGACGCTGTAGCCCCGGCTCGACGGCGCCCTGTGCGGGCAGGCCAGCACCAGCTCTCCCGAACGCAATTCGCGCTCGACGAAATACTCGGGCACCAGCCCCACGCCCAGATCCGCGCGCACGGCGGCGACCAGTGACGAGAACAGGTCGAAGCGATGCCCCGCCACCAGATTCCCGGGCGCGCGCGCATGCGCCACCTGGCCGAACCATTCCTCCCACGCGCCCATCCGCGTGCGAAGCTGCAACAACGGCGCGGCACTGAAATCGCCGAGCGCCATCGCGGCCCTACCCTTCGCATGCGGCGAACAGACCGCCACGCAGAACTCGCCCATCAAGGGCCGCGCATTGGCACCGGGCCACACTGCGTCGTCGTACTGCACGCCCACGTCGAAGGACATGTCTTCCATGTACAGGTGCGTCGGAAACACCTGCAGGTGCAGGCTGCAGCCCGGATGCAGCGCGATGAACTGCGGCAACCGCGGGGTGAGCCAGCCCTCGGCCAGCACGGGCACCGCGCCCACCAGCAGGCGCAGGCCGTCGGCGCGCTGGGCCATTGCTTCGAGCGTGTGGTTCTGCAGCCGCAGCAGGTCGCCGGACACCTGGCCGTGGTAGCGCCGGCCGGCCTCGGTCAGTTCGGTGCCGCGCGCGGTGCGCTGCACCAGCCGCACGCCGATCTGCGATTCGAGCAGCCGCAGCTGCTGGCTCACCGCGCTGTGCGTCAGGCACAGCTCTTCCGCCGCCTTGCCGACGCCGTGGTGGCGCGCCACCGCATCGAAGATCAACAATGCGCGGGTGCTTGGAATGTGGCGACGCATGCCGGCCATGGAGTGCTCGCTCGTTAGAAAAACTGACAACGCCGAAGATTAAACCAGAGCAGGCACCTAGCACAGCCGCAAGAATCGCTGACGACGCCGCGTCAGCGGCGCCTGCCTGCCCTCGTTCTTTTTTCTTTCAAGGACATCACCGCACCATGCCCCGCTCCGTGTCTTTCCGCCTCGCCCCGCTCGTCCTCGCCCTGGCGTCTGTCGCCGGCGGTGTCGCCCACGCCCAAAACGCCGCCGTGGCGGCCACGCCCGCGCAGGTTCGGCCCGAAATCGACAAGGCCTACACGCAACTGATGGCCTCGCCGGCCATCCAGAAGCTGCTCGACTCCGTCAAGGACGACCACGCGCGCTCGGTCGAAGACCTGAAGATGCTCACCGAGATCGAGGCACCGCCCTTCAAGGAGCAAAAGCGCGCCGAAGCCTTCCTCGCACGCATGAAGGCGCTGGGCCTGGCCGACGCGAAGATCGATTCCGAAGGCAATGTGGTCGGCCTGCGCAAGGGCACGGGCAACGGGCCCAAGCTGCTGATCTCGGCCCACCTCGACACCGTGTTCCCGGCAGGCACCGACGTGAAGGTCAAGGAGCGTGACGGCAAGCTCTATGCGCCCGGCATCTCGGACGACACGCGTGGGCTGTCGGTGCTGCTCTCGTGGATCAAGGTGCTCAACGACAACAAGATCCAGACCGTGGGCGACCTGCTGATCGTGGGCAACGTGGGCGAAGAAGAACTGGGCAACCTGCGCGGCATCAAGGCGGTCTTTCGGGACAACCTCGACATCGACGGCATGGTCGGGCTGGAGCCCGCGCCCGAAGGCACGGTGCTCATGCTGGGCACCGGCAGCCACCGCTACGAGGTGAACTTCAAGGGCCCGGGCGGCCACAGCTTCGGCGCCTTCGGCCAGGTGCCGAGCGCCATTCATGGCATGGGCCGCGCCATCGCCAAGATTGCGGAGATCCGCACACCGAGCTTCCCCAAGACCACCTTCACCGTCGGCACCGTGGGCGGCGGCACGTCGGTCAACACCATCGCGCCCGATGCGCGCATGGCCGTGGACATCCGCTCGGACGAAATGGCGCCGCTGCTGGAAACCGAAAAGAAGATCCTCGCGGCCATCGACGAAGCCGTGGTCGAGGAGAACAAGCGCTGGAACGTGAACACGCTGAGCGTGAGCACCAAGCTGATCGGCGACCGTCCGGGCGGTCGCACGCAGTCCGACACGGTGATCGTCGAGGCGGCCACGCGCTCGAACGCCGCCTTCGGCCACAAGACGCTGCTGACGGGCGCGAGCACCGACGCCAACGTGCCGATGTCGCTGGGCATCCCGGCCATCATCATCGGCGGCGGCGGCAAGACCGGCGGCTTTCATGCGCTGAGCGAGTGGATCGACGTGACCGACGGCTGGAAGGGTGCGCAGAACTCGCTGGTGACGGTGCTCGGTCTCGTCGGCGTGCAGGGCACGAGCACACCGCTGCTCGAAAAGCGCCCGCCCCGCACGAAGTAAGCGGGTACGACCGCAGGCGCGGCGCGGGGACTCTCCGGTATGCTGGTGGCCGCTTTCCACCATGCATACCGACAGGAGGCCACCATGCACGCTCGCTCCACCCTCATCGCCCTGGCACTGCTCGCAGCGGGCGCCTCGGCGCAAGCCAACAACCTGCTCGACCAGCTGAAGGAAAAAGCCGGCGAAGCAGCCAGCGCCAACACGCAAGGCGGCGGCGGTGCCGGTGGCTCGGCGCTCGGCAACCTGGGCAGCAACCTCGGCTTCAAGATGCCCGCCATCGGCTCCAGCACCATGGGCAACGCAGCCGGCGTGCTGCAGTACTGCGTGAAGAACAACTACCTGGGCGGCGACGCGGCCTCGGTCAAGGACAAGCTGCTCGCCAAGATCACCGGCCAGAAGCCGCAGGAGACCGGCTTTGCCAGCGGCGCCAAGGGCCTGCTCAAGGGCGGCGACGGCCAGACGCTCAACTTCAAGGTGCTGTCGTCGAAGCTCAAGACCAAGGCCTGCGACTACGTGCTCAAGAACGCGACTTCGCTGATCTAGCCCCGGCTTCGGCCACGCCCTTTTTTTCTTCAGACCTCCGTGCGCCCGGGCGTGGCGCACCGCGTGCACTAGACCTCGCCCCCGGTCTCGATATCGCGCACCAGCATTTCCTTCATGAATCCGGCTACCACCTCCCCTTCCCTGCGCCAGCGCCTCTCCCGCTGGGTTCCCTGCCTCGCCTGGCCCCGCCCGTCCGCCGCGCTGTTGCGCAACGAGGCGATGGCCGGCATCACGGTGGCGCTGATGGTCATCCCGCAGGGCGTGGCATACGCCGCGCTGGCCGGCATGCCGCTGGTGACGGGCGTGTACGCGGCGCTGTTCCCGGCGCTGATCGCGGTGATGTTCAGTTCGTCGCAGCGGCTGTCGGTGGGGCCCACGGCGCTCACCAGCCTGCTCGTCGGTGCCTCGCTTGCGCCGCTCGCGGTGGCGGGCAGCGCCGAGTGGGTGGCGATGGCGGTGTGGCTCACGCTGATGTCGGGAACGATCCAGATCGTGCTGGGCGCGGGGCGCTTCGGCTGGCTGCTGCGGCTGGTCAACTCGCCGGTGCTGATCGGCTTCACGCAGGGTGCGGCGGTGCTGATCGCCATTTCGCAACTGCCGGCGCTGCTGGGCTTCACGGGTCGCACCATTCCGCAGGTGCTGCAGGGCGGGCCGCTGCCCGACCTCGTGGCCATCGCCTTCGGGCTCGGCAGCATCGCGGTGCTGTTCCTGGGCAAGCGCATGGTGCCGCGCTTTCCAACCACGATGGCGCTGGTGGCCGGTGCTGCGGCGATCAGCTGGGTCATCGACTACGCGCTGCGCGGCGGTGCGGTGGTGGGCAGCCTGCCTTCGGGCCTGCCCGCGTTCTACTGGCCCGGCCTGCTGCCGCTGGGCACGCTCGGCGCGCTGGTGCTGCCCGCGCTGATGATCACGCTGGTGAGTTTTCTTGAAACCGCATCGAGCGCCAAGGTCGACAACGCGCGTGCCGGCACGCTGTGGAACGAAAACCAGGACCTGATCGGCCAGGGCCTGGCCAAGCTGGCCTCGGGCTTCTCGGGCGCGTTCCCGACCAGCTCGTCGTTCTCGCGCTCGGCGATCACGCTCTATGCGGGCGCGCAGACTGGCTGGGCCACGCTGTTCAGCGTGGTGGTGGTGGCCGGTGCGCTGCTGTGGCTGATGCCGCTGCTGTACCACGTGCCGCAGGCGGTGCTGGCGGCAGTGGTGGTCACGGCCATCCTGGGCCTTGTGAAGCCGGCGAGCTTCAGCGCGCTGTGGCGCATCTCGCGCATCGAGGCGGGCATTGCCTTCGGCACCTTCGTGCTGACCATCGCGACCGCGCCCAGCATCTACTGGGGCGTGCTCGGCGGGCTGCTCGCGAGCCTGGCGCACTACATGTACCGCCACCTGCATCCGCGCATCATCGAAGTGGGCCTGCACCCGGACGGCAGCCTGCGCGACCGCAACCTCTGGAAGCTGCCGCCGCTGGCGCCGCAGCTCTATGCGCTGCGCATGGATGCGGAACTGGACTTCGCCTCGGCCTCCACGCTGGAACGCTCGCTCACCGTCGCGCTGGCCGAGCGGCCCGGGCTGACCGACGTGTGCCTGTTCGCGCAGCCCATCAACCGCATCGACATCACCGGCGCCGAGGTGTTCGGCTCGATCCGGCGAATGATGGAATCCAAAGGCATCCGCCTGCACCTGAGCGGCATGAAGCTGCCCGCGATGCAGGTGCTGGAGCGCGCCGGCCTGCTGGCACCGGGGCCGATGCTCTTCAGCTACCGCACCGACGGCGAAGCGCTCGCGGCGCTCATGCCGCGCATCGACGTACCGGCCGATACGGCGCCCGCGCAAGCCGCAAGCTGAACCCTGCGGCCATGAAGACCACCATCGAAGAACTGGTCGCGTTCCGCACCGTGGTGGACACCGGCTCGATCACCGCCGCGGCCGAGCAGCTCGGGCAAACGGTCTCGGGCATCAGCCGCGCGCTGAGCCGGCTCGAACAGAAACTAGCCACCACCCTGCTTCGCCGCACCACGCGGCGGCTGGAACTCACCGAGGAAGGCGCCACCTTTTTGCAGCGCACGCGCGCCATCCTCGATGCGATCGACGATGCCGAAGAGCAACTGGCCGCGCGCCGCCAGCAGCCCGCCGGGCGCCTGCGGGTGAATGCGGCCTCGCCCTTCATGCTGCACGCCATCGTGCCGCTGATGCCGGAGTTTCGCCGGCTGTATCCGCAGATCAGCCTTGAACTCGACACCGACGACCTGCCCATCGACCTGCTGGAGCGGCGCACCGACATCGCCATCCGCATCGGCCCGCTGCGCGACTCCACGCTGCACGCGCGCCCGCTCGGCACGCACCGGCTGCGCGTGCTGGCCAGCCCCGCTTACCTCGAAGCGCACGGCAAGCCGCGCAAGGTGAGCGAGCTGGCCGACCACGCGCTGCTGGGCTTCACCCAGCCCGAATCGCTGAACCGCTGGCCCTTGCGCGGCGTGCATGGCGACGAATGGCAGATCACGCCGGCGGTGGCCGCATCGAGCGGCGAAACGCTGCGCCAACTGGCGCTGGCCGGTGTCGGCATCGCCTGCCTTGCGGACTTCATGACGAATGCCGACCGCGACAGCGGCGCGCTGGTGCAGATGCTGGCGAAAGACACGCTGGACGTGCGCCAGCCGGTCAATGCCGTGTACTACCGCAACACGCAACTGGCGGCGCGGATCACGTCCTTCCTGGACTTCCTGACGCAGCGCATGACCTGAATGAAGAACAGGGCGCGCGCGGGCGGTGTCAATCAATCGCCGGCCGCGACGAAGCGCTCGACCGAAGCGCCGGTGATCTCGTAGCCGCTCACGCCCATGTCCTCCGAGGCATAGCGCGCCGCCTTCAGCACACCGCTGACCTTGACCGTGTCCATCGCATGAAGGCCCTTGAAGGTCTCGCCCGCGACCACGTGCACGATCTGGTTGGCCGGCGGCGGCGGCGTGTGGATGCAGGCGCCGAAGTAAGGCACCAGCAAAAATTCGCGGATGCCGCCCTGCGTGTTGTCCAGCGGCACCACGAAGCCCGACAGCTTGGCCGCCGTGCCGTCGAGCGCCACGTTGATCGGCGCGTTGTCCCAGACGGCACGCATCTCGTCGAGCATCTGGATCGCGCGCGGGTCGTTGTCGCGCAGCGCTTCAAGGCTGATGTTGCGGTAGCGCTTGGTCGGGTCCCAGCCCTTGGGGATCAGCTCTTCCCACTTCAGCTCCGGGGCGGCGGCGAGGTTCGCGTTCGCCGAGGTCTGCGATGCCGGTCCGCAACCGCTCATGAAGGCGGCCGCCAGCGACAGAAGGAGCACGCCCAGGGCGCGCGGAAAGAAGCCTCTCATGAGGCCGATTGTGCGCGCCGGGTGTCAGTCCCGCACCGGCCCGCGCAGGTTCTTGATCTGCGAACGCTGGCTCTTGCCTTCCAGCCGTCGCTGCTTCGAGCCATAGGTGGGCTTGGTCGCGCGCCGCGCGCGCGGCGGCGTGGCCACGCTGTCGATCACCGCCTGCAGCCGCGCAAAGGCGTCGGCGCGGTTCATCTCCTGCGTGCGGTGCTGCTGGGCCTTGAGCACCAGCACGCCTTCCTGCGTGATGCGGCTGTCGCGCAGGGCAAGCAGCCGCTCCTTCACGTCATCGGGCAGCGAGCTGGCGGGGATGTCGTAGCGCAGGTGCACCGCGCTCGACACCTTGTTGACGTTCTGCCCGCCCGCCCCCTGCGCACGGATGGCGCTGATCTCGACTTCGTCGGGGTTGATCAGGAGAGGCGGTCGGAGCATGCAGGCGAGTGTGCCCTCAAACCCGCTCGAACACGGCGGCAATGCCTTGGCCGCCACCGATGCACATGGTGACCAGCGCATAGCGGCCACCGGTGCGGTGCAGCTCGGCAATCGCCTTCGTCGTGATGATCGCGCCGGTCGCGCCCACCGGGTGACCCAGCGAAATGCCAGAGCCGTTCGGGTTCACCTTGGCGGGGTCGAAACCCAGCTCCTTGATGACCGCGCAGGCCTGTGCCGCGAAGGCTTCGTTCGACTCGATCACGTCGAAGTCGCTCACCTTCAGGCCGGTGCGCTCCAGCACCTTGCGCGTGGCCGGCACCGGGCCGATGCCCATGTACGCGGGCTCGACACCGGCGTGTGCGTAGCCGACCAGGCGCGCCAGCGGCTTCAGGCCCAGCGCCTTCACCCGGCCGCCTTCGGCCAGCACCACGGCAGCGGCACCGTCGTTGATGCCCGATGCGTTGCCAGCGGTGACGAGCCCGTCCTTCTTGAACGCAGGCTTCATCTTCGACAGCGTCTCGACAGTGGTGTCGGCGCGCACATGCTCGTCGGTGTCGAACAGCACGACGCCCTTGCGCGTCTTCACCTCGACCGGAGCGATCTGCTCCTTGAAGCGCCCCGCAGCAATCGCCGCCGCAGCGCGCTGCTGGCTGGTAACAGCCAGCTCGTCCATCTGCTCGCGCGTGATGCCGTAGCGCGCCGCCACGTTCTCGGCAGTGATGCCCATGTGGATCTTCTCCCACGGGTCGTGCAGGATGCCCAGCATGTAGTCGAGCAGCACCGCGTCGCCCATGCGCGCGCCGTAGCGTGCCGAGGTGTCGAAGTACGGGCCGCGGCTCATCGATTCCGAACCACCGCCGATGGCGATGTCGCAATCGCCCAGCGCAATCGCCTGCGCCGCCGACACGATGGCCTGCAGGCCCGAGCCGCACAGGCGGTTGACGTTGAAGGCCGGCGTCTCGACCGGGCAGCCCGCGTCGATGGCCGCCACGCGGCTGAGGTACGCGTCCTTCACGTCGGTCGGGATCACGTTGCCCATGACCACATGGCCGATGGCATCGGCCGCCACGCCGCTGCGTTCGATGGCGGCCTTGACGACGGTGGTGGCCAGTTGCGTGTTGGGCACGTCCTTCAGCGCGCCGCCGAAGGTGCCGATGGCGGTGCGGGCGGTGCCGACCACGAAGATGTCGCGTTGGGTCATGGTGTGGATCTCCTGGATTGAAAAAACGGGATTCATCGGCCGGTGAAGGCGGCCGGTTTCTTGTCGAAGAAGGCGTCGATGCCGATGCGAAAGTCGTCGCTGGCCGCGCAGGTGCGAAAGGCCGCTGATTCGGCATCGAGCTGGCCGGCAAGGTCGCGATCGAGCGAGCCCCGCATCAGGCGGCGCAGGTTGCCCAGCGCCACGGTCGGCCCACGGGCCAGCCGCTGTGCCAGGGCCATGGCCTCGGCTTCGAGGTCGGCGGCGGGCACCACGCGGTTGATCAGCCCCATGCGCTCGGCGGCAGCCGTGTCGTAAGCGCCGCCGAACATCGCGATCTCCAGCGCGCGGCGCATGCCGACAAGGCGCGGCAGCGCCCACGAGGCGCCCACGTCGCAACTCGTGCCGATGTTCACGTAGGCGAGGTTGAAGCGCGTGCCTTCGGCGGCAAGCACGAAGTCGGCCTGCAGCATCAGGCTCAGGCCTGCACCGGCGGCCACGCCGTGCACCTGCGCAACCAGCGGTGCGTCCATGCCGTTGAACACGGTCAGTGCTTCATGCAGCGGCCCGATCAGGTCGGCCGCGCCCTGCAGCGGGTCGGCCCGCAGCACGGCCAGGTCGCCGCCCGCCATGAAGCCCTTGCCCGCGCCGCTCAGGAGCACGGCGCGCACGCTTTTGTCAGCCGCCAACTCGCGCGCGGCGGCGAGGAAGGCATTCGCCATCGGCACGTCGATGGCATTGAGCGCGGCCGGCCGGTTGAAGCGGATCGTGGCCACCGCACCATCGCGGCCCAGCAGCAGCGGAGCGTCATCTGTCGTCATGTCTTTCCTTTGGCTTTCACTTTGGCTGTGGGCACAGAGGGTTTGCGGCTCGTCGCAGCCGGACGCTGCAGCACGCCGTTCAGAAGCAGTTCGATGCCCTGGTCGGCAATCTGGTCGGGCGTGAGGTCGCCGTCGGGGCGATACCAGCGGCCGATCCAGCTCAGCGCGCCGGCCAGCATGAAGGCGGCCATCTTCGGATCGCAAGGCGCCAGCGAACCTTCGGCCACGCCGTCTTCGATGAGCCGGCGGAACTGCCCGTCGATGCCGGCCTTCAGGCGGCGCAGTTCCTTCTTGAGCGGATCGGGCAGCGGGTCTTCGCCGATGCGGATCACGCACATGCCGAAGTCCTGCGTGACCACGCCCGAGTAGATGCGCATGCAGGCCTTGAGCTGCTCGATGGCGCTGCCGCCCGCGGCGCGCACCTCGCCGATGCCGACCTTCATCAGGTCGAGCGCGATGCGCACGCACTCCAGCAGGATCTGGTCCTTGCTCTCGACGTAGTAGTACAGCGTGGGCTTGCTGACGTTGAGCCGCTCGGCAATGTCGTCGAGCGAGGTCGCATGGAAGCCGCGCTCGTTGAACAACTGGGCGGCGGTCTGCAGCACGGCATTGCGCTTGACTTCGCGCTGCTGCGCGCGCTTGTCGGCGGGCTCCCAGGGCGAGGTCGGGGTGGAGGGAACGGGCGAACGAGTGGCAGGACGGGGCATGGGGTTTGTGCTGGCGCGGGAAAGTCCGGATGCCGCGCAATGCAGCGACCTGTGACATTACCCGCCAGTAGGAATTTTACGTACCAGTAGCTTCTCTGCTCCTGGACACAAACCCTGACCTTACAACGACGCGCTGAGCCATGCCTGACGAGCCCCATAGGGACTCCCCCTCTTCCCCATCTTCCCCCGCCACACCCCCGGTGCTGCAGGTCGATGCCTTGACGCTCGCCTTCGGCGGCGTGAAGGCGTTGACGAACGTCGGCTTCAGCGTTGCGCCCGGCTCGATCACCGCGGTGATCGGCCCGAACGGCGCGGGCAAGACCTCGCTGTTCAACACCATCTCGGGCTTCTACAAGCCCTCTCAGGGCCGTGTGCTGTTCGAGGGCGAGGACATCACGCGCCTGCCCGCGCCGAAGCGCGCCGCGCTGGGCCTTGCGCGCAGCTTCCAGAACATCGCGTTGTTCCGTGGCATGACGGTGCTCGACAACATCAAGCTCGGCCGCCACGCCCACCTGAAGACCAACGTGTTCGAGGCCCTCTTCTACCTGGGCCGTGCGCGCCGCGAAGAAGCCGAGCTGCGCCGCGACGTGGAAGAACGGATCATCGATTTCCTGGAGATCGACCACATCCGACACGCCTCGGTCGCGGCCTTGCCCTACGGCCTGCAAAAGCGCGTGGAAATGGCCCGCGCCCTCGCCATGCAGCCCAAGGTGCTGATGCTCGACGAGCCCGTGGCCGGCATGAACCGCGAGGAGACGGAAGACATGGCGCGCTTCATCCTCGACGTGCGGCGCGAATGGGGCATCACGGTGCTGATGGTCGAACACGACATGGGCATGGTGATGGACCTGTCGGACCACGTGGTGGTGCTCAACTTCGGCCAGGTGATCGCGCAGGGCACGCCGACGCATGTGCAGGCCGACCCGGAAGTCATTCGCGCCTACCTCGGCGCGGGCGACGTGGGCGAGCTGCGGCGTCGGCTGCGCGGCGAAGTGTCTTCAACGGCCGCGGAGGTGGCCTGATGGATTGGGCCTACCTCTTCGAGATCGCGCTGACCGGCATTGCCGGCGGCGGCCTGTATGCGCTGGCCGCGCTGGCCTTCGTGCTGGTCTACAAGGCCACGCGCGTCGTCAACATCGCCATCGGCGAGATGCTGATGGTCGGCGCCTACCTGTTCTTCACCTTCGCCGCGAGCTTCTCGCTGCCGCTCTGGCTGGCGGTGTTGGGCTCGGTGATAGGCACCGGCCTGCTGGGCGCGGTGATCGAGCGCACCATGATCCGCCCGCTGCTGGGCGAGCCGCCGATCTCGGTGTTCATGGTCACGGTGGGTCTGGCGTCGGTGCTCGTGGGGCTGGTCGAGATCATCTGGACAGCAGACCAACGCCGCCTGCCCGAGTTCTTGCCGAACACGCCGGTGATGGTCGGCGAAGCGTTCCTCGCGCCAAAGATCGCCTACGGCGCCTTGATCGCCGTGGTGCTCATCGGGCTCGTGCTGCTGCTGTTCCGCTTCTGGCGCGGCGGCGTCGCGTTGCGGGCCACGGCATCGGACCAGGCGGCCGCCTACTCCATGGGCATCAACGTGCCGCGCGTGTTCTCCCTCGCCTGGGTGGCCTCGGCCATGATCGCGGCAGTGGCCGGCATCATCGTCGGCTCCATCGGCGGCATCTCTTCGTCGATGGGCGTGTTCGGTTTGTCGGTGCTGGTGGTGGTGATCGTCGGCGGGCTCGACAGCGTGCTGGGCGCGCTGGTCGGCGGCATCTTCATCGGACTGGTCGAGGCGTTGGCCGGCTCGTATCTGGGCGGCGAATACAAATTGCTCGCGACCTTCATCGTGCTGGTGCTCGTGCTGATGGTGCGGCCTTATGGGCTGTTTGGCACGCACGAGATCGAGAGGCTTTGAGATGAACGCCTGTCTTTCTTTTCATCGCGGCGTGCGTGATTCGGGGCGCCGTTGTTCAGGGCAACGCTCACGCCGACACGGTGCTCTTTTTCGCGAATGTCCCCCGCTTCGCTCCTCCTTTATTTCGCGAAAAAGAGCCCCGTATCGACGTGAGCGCTCAGAGCACTGGTTGATCGGCGATCACCAGCAGCGTGTCCTAGTGCGAATGACGCCGGGTGCTCCCCGCAGCGAAATAAAGGAGGAGCGAAGCGGGGGACATTCGCGGAGGGGAGCACCCGGTGTCATTCGCACCCGCCCCGGACAACAGCGCCACCAAGAACACAAGCGGCAGGCAAAACAATGCGCATAGGCACTTCCAAGCAAAGCTACACAGCCGACGCCGCGCTGTTCGACTCGCGCACGCAGAAGACGTGGCTCGCCATCGGCGCGGCGCTGCTCGTGCTGTTCCCATTCATGGCCAGCGACTACTGGCTCTACCTTGCGTGCCTGGTTGCCATCAACGTCGCGAGCGCCACGGGCCTCAACATCCTTACTGGCTACACAGGGCTAGTGAGCCTGGGGCAAGCGGCCTTCATGGGCCTGGGCGCATACACAGTCGCCATCATGCAGACGCGACTGGGCACGCCCTTCCTGCTGAACATCCTCGCAGGCGGCGTGGTCGCAATGCTCGGCGGGCTGATCGTCGGCATTCCCTCGCTGCGCGTGAAGGGGCTGTACCTTGCGATCGCGACCATCGCCGCCTCGTTCATCACGCACTTCCTGTTCGCCAACCTCAAGCTCACCGGCGGCACCACCGGCATCTCACTGCCACCGGCCCAGTTCTTCGGCCTGCCTCTCGACACATCGTTTCGCCTCTACTGGGTCATCGTGCCCGTGATGATCCTCATGGTGCTGGGCGCGGCCAACCTGTTTCGCACACGCGTGGGCCGGGCCTTCATCGCGATCCGCGACCGCGACATCTCGGCCGAGGTGCTGGGCATTCCGCTGCTGCGCTACAAGCTGCTGTCGTTCGGGCTCTCGTCGTTCTACGCGGGCGTGGCCGGCGGGCTGTGGGCCTACTTCTTCCGCGTGGTCACGCCAGAGAGCTTTCCGCTGCTCATGTCGATCTTCTTCCTCGCCGCAATCATCGTCGGCGGCATGGGCACCGTGCTCGGCGGCATCTTCGGCGCGGTGTTCATGACCATGGTGCCCGAGCTGCTGAAGCTGGTGGTCGACCTGCTGCCGGGCGGCGTCGAGATGACCGTTTTTCTCTCGCCCGTGCGCACCGTCGTGTTCGGGCTGCTGATCGTCGGATTTCTGGTGTTCGAGCCGCACGGGCTCGCAGAAGTGTGGCGGCGCATACGCCGCTTTTTCCATCTATGGCCGTTCCGCAACTGAGCCCATTCCAACAGGAGACAAAAGCATGCCCAAGACACCGAAGAAGCTTTCCCAACACCGCCGCGCCCTGCTGATCGCCGTCGGCCTTGCAGCAGCCGTGCCGTTCGCCAACGCACAAGGCACCGAAGACATCGTCATCGGCGGCTCGATCCCCATGACCGGCGTGTTCGCCTTCGCGGGCGTGGGCATCAACGCCGGCATTGCCGACTACGTGAAGATCGTCAACGACGCGGGCGGCATCAAGGGCCGCAAGCTGCGCTACGTGCCCGAAGACACGGGCTACAAGGTCGACGTGTCGGTGGCCGCCTTCAAGAAGATCACCAGCCAGAACAAGGTCAACCTGTACTACGGCGACTCGACCGGCTTCTCCAAAACCATCAACCCCGAGCTGGACCGTGGCGGCCAGATATTGATGGCGGGCGCCTCGTTTGCGACCGAACTCAACGACGCGGCCAAGTACCCGAACCAGTTCCTGGTCGGCCCCGACTACACCGAGCAGATCGGCATCCTGCTGCGCCACATCGCGAAGGAAAAGCCGGGCGCCAAGGTGGCCTTCGTGTATTCTGACTCCGAGTTCGGCCGCGACCCGATCGAGGCCAGCGAAGCCGCCGCGAAGAAGCTGGGCCTTTCGGTGCCAGTGAAGCTCATGACGCCGGCCGGCAGCGTGGACGTGTCCACCGAGGTCATCAAGCTGCGCCGCGCCGCGCCCGACTACACCATCTTCCACGGCTACATCCTCGCGCCCATTCCCGAGTTCATGCAGCAGGGCAAGCAGATGGGCATGACCAGCAAGTGGATGGGCACCTTCTGGACCATGGACAGCTCCACCGTGATGAAGATGGGCGAAGTCGGCGACGGCTTCATGGGCGTCATGCCCTACCGCTACTACTACGACACCACGGCCAAGGCGCCGATGCTCGACAAGATCCGCGCGCTGCGCACCGACTACCAGAGCACGGCCTACACGCAGGGCTTTCTCACGGCGATGCTGTTCACCGAGGCCGCAAAGCGCACGCTCGACGCCGGCAAGCCGCTGGACGGCAAGAACCTGAAGGCCGCGCTCAACACCATCAAGGACTTCGACACCGGTGGGCTGATCGGCATGCCCATCACCATCAAGGGCAACTCCATTCCCGTGGGCCGCGTCTACAAGGCCGACATGAAGGCGCAGAAGATGGTGGCGGCTTCGGACTGGATCGCATTGAACTGAGCGATGACGATGGACGCGCGCGCGGCACCGCCTGACCTCGTCCTGGAGGTCAACAACATCGAAGTGGTCTACAACAAGGTCGTGCAGGTCTTGCGTGGCCTGTCGCTGGCCGTGCCGCGCGGGCAGATCGTGGCGCTGCTGGGCAGCAACGGCGCGGGCAAGTCGACCACGCTGAAGGCGGTGTCGGGCCTGCTCGCGCTGGAAGACGGCGAGGTGGAGGCCGGACGCATCGCGTTCGACGGCGCGTCGACCGCGCAGCTCGCGCCGCAGCAACTGGTGCGGCGCGGCCTGAGCCATGTGATGGAAGGCCGCCGCGTGTTCGAGGACCTGACGGTCGAAGAAAACCTGGTGGCCGCCACCTATGCGCTGACGGGGCGCGACGGCCCCGCGCCCTCGCACAAGCCTCGTAACTTCGACGACGTGTATGCGTATTTCCCGCGCCTGCACGAGCGCCGCAAGGGCCTGGCGGGCTATCTCTCGGGCGGCGAGCAGCAGATGCTGGCCATCGGCCGCGCGCTGGTGGCGCAGCCCAAGCTCATCCTGCTGGACGAGCCCTCGCTGGGTCTTTCGCCCAAGCTGGTGGAAGACATCTTCACGATCATCGCGCGCATCAACGCCGAGCGCGGCACCTCGATGCTGCTGGTGGAGCAGAACGCGAGCGTGGCGCTGGCGATTGCGCACACGGGCTACATCATGGAAAGCGGCAAGGTCGTGATCGACGGCAGCGCCGAGCGGCTGGCGGCCGACCCCGACGTGCGCGAGTTCTATCTGGGCGTGGGCGGCAGCGGCGAATCGCGCAGCTTCCGCGAGCTCAAGCATTACAAGCGCCGCAAGCGCTGGCTCTCATGACCGACGCTCCCTCTCTTCCCTCGTTGACGCTGCCGCAGATGCTGCGCGAGCAGGCGCGCCGGCAGCCGCATCGCATCGCGATCCGCCAGAAGGACTTCGGCATCTGGCATCCGCTGGACTGGGCCGGCTACCTGCAACGCGCCAGCCACTTCGGGCTGGGCCTGCATGCGATGGGCCTGGCACCGGGCGGGCACCTGGGCGTGATCTCCGAGAACCGCGTCGAATGGCTGCTCGCGCAAATGGGCGCGGGACTGATCGGCGCCGTGACGGTCGGCGTGTACCCCACCAGCCCGAGCAACGAGGTGGCCTATGTGGTCGGGCATGCGGACATCGAAGTGATCGTCTGCGAAGACCAGGAGCAGACGGACAAGGTGCTGGACGCCATCGACCAGTTGCCGCGCCTGCGCAAGATCGTCGTCATCGAGACCAAGGGGCTGGCGAGCTATCCGCCCGAGGTGCGCGGACTCATCGCGACCTTCGCGGAAGTCGAACAGGCCGGCGCACAGGCGCAGGCACGCGAGGGCAACGCGCTGATCGACGCCGCGCTGCAGCGCCAGACGCTGGGCGACACCGGCCTGATGATCTACACCTCGGGCTCCACCGGCAAGCCCAAGGGCGCAATGATTTCGTACCGCAACATCCGCGGCGTGGTGCCCGGCATCGTCGACCGGCTCGGGCTCGACGGCGACACCACGCACCTGTCGTACCTGCCGCTGTGCCACGTGGCCGAACAGATGCTCACGGCCTTCGTGCCGGTGTACCTGGGCTCGCAGGTGAACTTCGGCGAATCGATCCGCACCGTGCAGGAAGACCTGCGCGAAGTGGCACCCACGATGTTCCTCGGCGTGCCGCGCATCTGGGAGAAGCTGCATGCGGGCATCAGCATCAAGATGCAGGAGACGGGCCGGCTGCAGCGCGCGCTGTTTCACAAAGCCATTGCGGCCTGCGCGCCGCTGGCCGAAAAGCCGCGCAGCGAATGGACACTGGCCGAACGCGGTCGCCATGCCCTGGCCTACTGGACGGTGCTGCGTGCGCTGCAGAACTTCATCGGCCTGCGGCGCGCGCGCATCGCGCTCACCGGCGCGGCGCCGATCCCGGCCGACGTGGTGCGCTTCTTTCGCACGCTGGGCGTGCCGCTGGTGGAGGTGTATGGCCTGACCGAATCGACCGGCATGATCGCGGGCCACCGCAGCGATGCGGTGAAGATCGGCACCGTGGGGCCGCCCACGCTGGGCACCGAGCATCGCGTCGGCGAAGCGGGCGAGTTGCTGGTGCGCGGCGACATGGTGTTCGAGGGCTACTACAAGAACCCCGAGGCCACGGCCACGTCGATCCGCGAGGGATGGCTCTATACCGGCGACGTGGTGCGCGAGGAGGACGGCCAGCTGCGCATCGTCGACCGCCTGAAGGACATCATGATCACCGCCGGCGGCAAGAACCTCACGCCCTCGGAGATCGAGAACACCATGAAGGGCAGCCCCTTCATCAAGGAATGCATCGTGGTGGCGGACGGCCGCAAGTTCGTCGGCGCGCTGCTGCAGATCGACTACGAGACGGTGGGCAAATGGGCGGAGGCGCAGCGCATTTCATTCACGCATTTCCGCTCGCTGGTGGAAGAGCCCCAGGTGCGTGCGCTGATCGACACGGAGATTTCGCGCGGCAATGAAAAACTGGCGCAGGTCTCGCAGATCCGGCGCTTTCATCTGCTGACCAAGGAGCTGGACCATGACGACGGTGAAGTCACCGCGACCATGAAGGTGCGGCGCTCCAGCATCTACAAGACCTACGCCAGCGAGATCGAGGCGCTGTACAGCAGCGCCTGATCGAAGCTGGGAGGCTTGGCTTACTCGCCGCGCACGGGGCGGGCCCGCACGTCGGTCACATCGTCGGCGGGGCCGATGGCGATGGGGCTGCGCACCGACTCGCCGCGCGCGCGGGCGCTGACCACATCGGCGGCGGTGGGCTCGGCCGGCGCGGCAGGATGGCGAAAACGGTCGAAGCCCGAGCGCGGGTTGAAGCGCATCACCCAGGGCGTCACGGGCCTGCCCGTGAGACGCCCCCAGGCGTAGCGCACACCCCACACCGCGGCCAGCAGCATGACCGCCACCGCCAGGCTGGCCGCGAAGACCAGCCCCAGAAGCAGAAGAATGACGCGAAGAATAAAGTTCATCATCCGACTTTAGGCCGAAGTGGCCCCCGTTGGTTCCCCGCTCTTGGTGAACGAGAACTGGCCCGGCGACTGGATCGGGTCGGTATTGACCTCGATCGTGTCCTTCGGCCCGAAGCTGCCGTCCAGCAAAAGCTTGGACAGCGGGTTCTCCAGGCGCTGCTGGATCGCACGCTTGAGCGGGCGTGCACCGAACACCGGGTCGAAGCCGACCTTGGCAATCTCGGCCAGCGCCGCGGGCGACACCTCCAGGCCCAGGTCCATCTTCGCCAGGCGCGCCTTGAGCACCTTGAGCTGGATCGCGGCGATCGATTCGATGTTCTTCGCGTCGAGCGCATGGAACACGACCGTCTCGTCGATGCGGTTCAGGAACTCGGGGCGGAAGTAGTTCTTCAGCTCGTCCCACACCGCTTCCTTGATCTCTTCGGAAGGCTTGCCCACCATGGCCTGGATGATCGGCGAGCCGATGTTGCTCGTCATCACGATCACGGTGTTCTTGAAGTCCACGGTACGGCCCTGGCCGTCCGTGAGGCGGCCATCGTCGAGCACCTGCAGCAGCACGTTGAACACGTCGGGGTGGGCCTTCTCGACTTCGTCGAGCAGCACCACGCTGTAGGGCTTGCGGCGCACGGCTTCGGTGAGATAGCCGCCCTCTTCATAGCCCACGTAGCCCGGCGGCGCGCCGATGAGGCGCGCGACCGAATGCTTTTCCATGAACTCGCTCATGTCGATGCGGATCAGGTGGTCTTCGCTGTCGAACAGGAAGCCCGCGAGCGCCTTGCACAGCTCGGTCTTGCCCACGCCCGTGGGGCCGAGGAACAAGAAGGAACCCGTGGGGCGGTTCGGATCGGACAGGCCCGAGCGCGAGCGGCGGATCGCATTGGCGACCGCGCCGATGGCCTCGTCCTGGCCGACCACGCGCTCGTGCAGCTTGTCTTCCATCACGAGCAGCTTGTCGCGCTCGCCCTGCATCAGCTTGGCGACCGGGATGCCGGTGGCGCGCGCCACGACTTCGGCGATTTCTTCGGCGCCGACCTGCGTGCGCAGCAGCGTGGGGGCGCTGGACTTGCCCTTGTTCGCCTCGCTGGCCTCGGCTTCCTTCAGGCGCTTTTCGAGCGCCGGCAGTTGGCCGTACTGCAGCTCGGCGACCTTGTTGAAGTCGCCCTTGCGTTCCCATTCCTTGATCTGGAACTTGATCTTGTCCATCTCTTCGCGCACATGCGCGCTGCCCTGGGCCTGCGCCTTTTCGGCCTGCCAGATCTCGTCGTAATCGGCGATTTCCTTTTGCAGCTTGGCGATCTCGTCCTCGATCAGGCCGAAGCGCTTTTGCGAGGCTTCGTCCTTTTCGCGGCGCACGGCTTCGCGCTCGATCTGAAGCTGGATGAGGCGGCGGTCGAGGCGGTCCATGACCTCGGGCTTGGAGTCCATCTCGATCTTGATCTTGGCCGCGGCCTCGTCGATCAGGTCGATGGCCTTGTCGGGCAGGAAGCGGTCGGTGATGTAGCGGTCACTCAATTCGGCCGCGGCCACGATGGCCGGGTCGGTGATCTGCACGCCGTGGTGCACTTCGTACTTCTCTTGCAGGCCGCGCAGGATGGCGATGGTGGCTTCGACGCTGGGCTCGCCCACGATGATCTTCTGGAAGCGGCGCTCCAGCGCGGCGTCTTTCTCGATGTACTTGCGGTATTCGTCGAGCGTGGTGGCACCCACGCAGTGCAGCTCGCCGCGCGCGAGCGCGGGCTTGAGCATGTTGCCCGCGTCCATCGCGCCTTCGGCCTTGCCGGCGCCGACCATGGTGTGCAGCTCGTCGATGAAGACGATGGTCTGGCCTTCGTCCTTCGCGAGTTCGTTCAGCACGGTCTTCAGACGTTCTTCGAACTCACCGCGAAACTTGGCACCGGCCAGCAGCGCGGCCATGTCGAGCGACAACACGCGCTTGCCCTTGAGCGAATCGGGCACTTCGCCCGCGACGATGCGCTGCGCAAGGCCTTCGACGATGGCGGTCTTGCCCACGCCGGGTTCGCCGATGAGCACGGGGTTGTTCTTGGTGCGGCGTTGCAGCACCTGGATGGCGCGGCGGATTTCCTCGTCGCGGCCGATGACCGGGTCGAGCTTGCCCAGGCGCGCGCGCTCGGTCAGGTCGGTGGTGTATTTCTTGAGGGCTTCGCGCTGGCCTTCGGCATCGGCGCTGTTCACGCCCTGCCCGCCGCGCACGGCGTCGATGGCCGATTCGAGCGACTTGCGGCTCAGCCCGTTTTCTTTGGCGAGCTTGCCGATGTCGGACTTGCTGTCGGCCACGGCCAGCAAAAAGAGTTCACCCGCGATGAACTGGTCATTGCGCTTGATGGCTTCTTTTTCGGTGGCCTGCAGCAGCTTGCCGAGTTCGGGGCCGACCTGCACGATGTCGTGGCCCTGCACCTGCGGCAGTTTCTTGATGGCGGCTTCGGCCGCCTGCACCAGGCCCTGCACGTTGACGCCGGCACGCTCCATCAAGGCGCGCGGGCCGTCGTCCTGGCGCAGCATCGCGACCAGCAGGTGGGCCGGTTCGATGTAGGCGTTGTCGTTGCCGAGCGCCAGCGTCTGGGCGTCGCTCAGTGCTTCCTGAAATTTGGTTGTGAGTTTGTCTTGTCGCATGGTGGTATTCCTGCATCCAAAATAGGGCCGTTCGGGCACGATTCAAGGCTGCCGGCCACGCCGGTGCCTTGGGCATGGCTATTGCACGGGATCCGTTTCCCCTTGTCCGTAGGCATTCATCTCTTTCTCTTTCCTCTCTCTCGAATGGAGTCGACCATGGTTTTTTCAATGCAGCGCGTTCAACCGGTTCGCCGGGCGATCAGCGCCGGCCTCCTCCTGGCCGCCGTGGGCCTGTCGGGCCTTGCGCACGCGCAAAGCGGCACGCCCATCCGCCTGCTCGTCGGCTTTCCGGCCGGCGCGGGCACGGATGCCATTGCACGCACTTTGGGTGAAAAACTCAAGGACGTGCTGGGCGTGCCGGTGGTGGTCGAGAACCGCGCGGGCGCGGGCGGGCAGATTGCGGCCACGGTGCTGAAGTCGTCGCCGGCCGACGGGCACACGCTGTTCTTGTCGCATGACCACACCATTTCGATCCTGCCGCAGGTGGTGAAGAACCCGGGCTTCAACCCCGCCACCGACTTCGTGCCCGTGGCCGGCTTCGCCACCTTCGCCAACGTGCTGGCCGTCTCGGGCGGCACGCCGGCCAAGAGCATCGACGAGTACGTGAAGTGGGTTCGCACCGCGAAGGGCGGCAAGGAAACCATCGGCATTCCCGCGCCCGCATCGATTCCAGAATTCCTCGTGAAGATGATCTCGGACAAGTACAAGATCGACGTGCAGCCCGCACCGTATCGCGGTAGCGCGCCGATGACGGCCGACATGCTGGGCAACCAGATCACGGCGGGCATCGCCTCGGTGCCGGACTTCATCGAGAACCACAAGGCGGGCAAGGTGCGCATCGTGGCCTCCATCGGCGCCAAGCGCCAGGCCGTGCTGCCGAACGTGCCGACCTTCACCGAGCTGGGCTTCGCGAACCTGGAAGACCTGCCCTACTACGGCATCTTCGCGCCGGTGGGCACACCCCAGCCGATCATCGACAAGTACGGCGATGCGCTGCAGAAGGTGCTGGCCATGCCCGACGTGAAGCAGAAGCTGACGACGATGGGCCTGACGGTCGGCTATGAGCCGCAGGGCCAGTTCGCGGGCCGCGTGCGCACGTACACGCAGACCTGGGAACGGATCATCCAGGCCAGCGGGTTCAAGCCCCTGTAAGCGAACGGGAACGGCCGCATTGGCCGTCGCATGGGTGTCACTTCAAGCCGGCGAGGCAACACTACGATGCCGCCTCGCCGACAGAAGAAGAACCAGGAGACATCCATGCGAACAACGACACTCGCCACCACGCTGGCCGCCGCGCTGCTGCTCGGCGCCTGCGGCAGCATCGCACCGCGCGTGACCGCGCCCATTTCAGCCGCCGAGGTCGGCGAACTGCGCGCAGGCTCGGGCTACCTCAAGGGCTACCTGCCCGCCGCCGACTTGCCCGACAGCCTCGCGTTGCTGCCGGCGCCTCCGGCCGAAGGCTCGGCCGCGCTGGCCGCCGATGGCGCGACCTTCCGCACCCTCACTGCCCTGCAGGGCACACCGCGCGGCGCGCTGGCCGTGCAGGACGCCAACCTGAAATTTCCGAAGGCCGCCGAAGTGTTCTCGTGCGCCCTCGGCATGCCCATCTCGGAAGAGGCCACGCCGAACCTGAACATGCTGCTGCGCCGCACGCTGGCCGATGCGGGCAGCGCCACCTACAAGGCCAAGAACAAGTACGAACGGACCCGGCCGTTCGTCGTGTTCAAGACCAGCAGCTGCACCCCGGGCGAAGAAGCCCACCTGGCCAAGGACGGCTCCTATCCCTCCGGCCACTCGGCCGTGGGCTGGGCCTGGGCACTGGTGCTGTCGGAGATCGCGCCCGATCGCGGCAATGCGCTGCTGCAGCGTGGCCGCGCCTTCTCGCAGAGCCGCGCGATCTGCGGCGTGCACTGGCAAAGCGACATCGAGAACGGCCACCTGATCGGCGCGGCGACGGTGGCGAAGCTGCATGCCAACCCGGTGTTCCAGGCGCAGATGGCTGCGGCCCAGGCGGAGATTGCGAAGGCACGTACCGCTGGGGCCGTGCCCGCGGGTGATTGCGGTGCGGAAGCCAGGGCATTGGCAACCACGGAGCTGATCGCGCCCTGATCGGCGGGCACTCAGCGCCGGTCAGGTCGGCGTGTTCGAAGCCGCGATACCCCAGCGCGCCAGCGCTGCGTCATCGGCCACACGCGCATCGACCCAGCGGGCGCCTTCAGGCGTCTGTTCCTTTTTCCAGAACGGCGCCTGGGTCTTCAGATAGTCCATCAGGAACTCGCAGGCCTCGAAGCTCTGGCCGCGATGGGCCGAGACCACGGCCACCATCATGATCTGGTCCAGCGGCTGCAGCAGGCCCACGCGATGGATCACGCGCGCGCCGAGGATGTCGAAGCGCTTGTGCGCCTCGTCGATCATGGCCTCGATGGCCTTCTCGGTCATGCCCGGGTAGTGCTCCAGCTCCATCGATGCGATGGTGCTGCCGTCGTTGCGGTCTCGCACGGTGCCGACAAAACTGCAGACGGCGCCCACGCGTTTGTCGCCCGCGCGCAACGTGGAAACCTCTTCCGAGAGATCGAAATCGGCCGTCTGGATCGAAACACGCGCAACGCTCATGTCCGAATTGTGGCATCGCGCTAGACTGCTGCAATGCCTTGTCTCGCCACGTTCTCCCCGGTGCTGTCGCACCCCGAGAGCCGTTGCGCGCGCCAGGGCAGCAAAGCCAAAAAACCAAAGCTCGTCTGACCGGAGCCGAGGTTCCGTCGTCGGATGAGCGACGGAACCTGCCAAGGCTTTGGCCCCTCATGGGTTGCGCGCGCATCGGACGGTGGTTCTTTCCATCGGTCGATTCCTGAAAGGAAGCCTGCGTGCCACAACAAACTACCGCCCCCACCCCTGATTTTTCGGGCCTCTGGATCCCGCTCGTCACCCCGTTCCGCGATGGCGCGGTCGACCACGCCGCACTTGCCGCATTGACCCGCCGCCTCGCCGGCGACGGCGTGGCCGGCTTCGTGGTCTGCGGCTCGACCGGCGAGGCCGCCGCGCTCGACGAGGCGGAGCAACTGGCCGCGCTCGATACCGTGCAAGCCGCCGCCGGTGGCCTGCCGATCGTCATGGGCCTGTCGGGCTATCACCTGGGCAAGACGACGGCCTGGGTCCGCAAGCTCGCGGAACGCCCGCTGGCGGCCCTGCTGGTGCCCGCGCCGCACTACATCCGCCCTTCGCAGGCCGGCCTGCTCGAATGGTTCCGCGCCATCGCCGACGCGAGCGCGGCGCCGGTGCTGGTCTACGACATTCCCTACCGCACCGGTGCAACCCTTGCCCGCGAGACGCTGCTGGCGCTGGCCGAGCATCCGCGCATTCGCGGCATCAAGGACTGCGGCGGCGACATGGCCAAGACACGCGCCCTGATCGCCGATGGCCGGCTGCAGGTGCTGTCGGGCGAAGACCACCAGATCTTCAGCACCGTGGCCGAAGGTGGCGTGGGCGCCATCGCGGCCAGCGGGCATGTGCAAACGCGGCGCTTTGTCCAGGTGCTGCGCCTGCTGGCCGACAACCGAGCGGCCGAGGCGCGCGCCGAATGGCAGCCGCTGCAGCCGCTGATCGAGATGCTGTTTGCCGAATCGAATCCGGGGCCGCTGAAGGCGCTGCTGGCGCACCAGAGCGCGATGCGCGACGAACTGCGCTCGCCGATGACCCGTGCGTCCGATGGCCTGCGCGAGCGCCTTGTCGCGCTCGACGCCCGGCTCAGCCGCCCGTAACCGGCGGGAAGAAAGCGACTTCGCAGCCTTCGTGCAGGGCTGCGGCTTCATCGCTCATGGCCTGGTCGAGCGCCATGCGCACGGCCTTGCCGCGTGCCAATGCGGTGGCATGCGCGCCGCCACGGGCGATGAGTTCGTCGCGCAACGCGGCCAGCGTCTGCGCGTTCGTCTCGACGGCTTCGCCGCTGCTGGAGAGCGCCTCGCGCACCGACGCGAAATAACGGATCTGGACCTTCATGCGATTCAGGACAGCAGCGAGGCGAAGGGAATGAAGTTCACGGTGTCGCCCGAGCGGATCGTGTGGCCCGCGGGGTTGTCAACCACGCCGTCGCCCCAGACCATCGACGTGAGCACGCCCGAACTCTGGTTGCCGAACAGTTCGAGCCCGCCGGCCGCATTGCGGCGTGCGCGCAGGAACTCGCGGCGCTTGTCGGCACGCAGCCAGTCGAAATCGGCACGCATCTGCACGGGTTCGGGCGTCACGCGGGTGGCGCCCTGCAAGGTCAGCAGGAAGGGGCGCACGAGCATCAGGAAGGTCAGGAAGCTGGACACCGGGTTGCCGGGCAACCCCGTCACGTGGCAGTGGCCCTGCCCGTCGCTGCGCGCGATGGAACCGTAGGCGAAAGGCTTGCCGGGCTTCATCGACAGCGACCAGAGCTGCAGCTCGCCGAGCGACTGCAGCGCGGCGCGGATGTGGTCTTCTTCGCCGACCGACACGCCACCGGTGGTGATGATCAGGTCGCTGGTTTCGGCCGCATGGCGCAAGGCCTCGATGGTGGCGTCGCGGTTGTCGGGCACGATGCCCAGGTCGTTCACCTCGCAGCCCAGCCGGTGCAGCAAGGCGCGCATGAAAAAACGGTTGGAGTTGTAGATCGCACCGGGCTTCATCGCATCGGGCGCGACTTCGCCGGGCATCACCAGCTCATCGCCGGTGGACAACATGGCCACGCGCGGCTTGCGGGCGACCTGCAGCTTGTGGAAGCCGACGCTGGCCGCAAGGCCCAGCGCGGCAGGCGTGAGGCGCTCGCCCTGCTTGAGCACCACGTCGCCCGAAGCCACGTCTTCGCCCGCGCGGCGCACCCACTGCCCCGCGGCGGGAACGATGGCGATGCGCACCGAGCCCAGGCCGCCTTCCTGCGGCATGGCGGTGGTGTCTTCCTGCATCACGACTGCATCGGCGCCTTCGGGGATCTGCGCGCCGGTGAAGATGCGCGCGGCGGTGCCGGCTGCGAGCGGCGTGCCGACGGTGCCAGCGGGAATGCGCTGCGCCACGGCCAGTTCAGCGCCGGGCGCGGCGCAATCGGCCACGCGCACGGCATAGCCGTCCATCGCGCTGTTGTCGCGCGGCGGCACGGTCAGGCCGGAGACGAGGTCCTGCGCCAACACGCGGCCATCGGCCTCGAAGGTGACGACGCTTTCGGCGGGCAGCTTCGGCTGCGCCTTCGCAAGGAGCACAGCGATGGCCTCGTCGAGCGGCATCAGCGGCGGGCGCAGGGACGAGGCGGCGAAGGGAACGGGGGAATCAGCCATGGTGTTCCGGGTTGTACTCGAAGCGGTCGCCGCTGGCGATCAGCCATTGCGCGATGGCCTCGGCGTCATTGAGGTCGAACAGCGGGCGTTCGGTGGGCGACGGCAGGCTGGACGGCGCATCGGTGGCGACGGCGGTGACAAACGGGTCGTCGGTGTACAGCACCGGGCGCGAAGGCTGGCCGTCTTCGGGCAGGCGCCAGACCTCGATCTTGAGCACGTCGCTGTGCCGGAAGCCTTCGACCAACACCCAATCGGCCGCCGGATGCAGTTCGGCCAGCAACTGGTGCACCGACAACTCGACCGGGGTCTCGAACTCGCGCATCACGGCCAGCCGCCTGTCGGAGGCCACGACCACCTCGAAGGCACCCGCCTCCCGGTGGCGGTACGTGTCCTTGCCCGGATGGTCGATGTCGAACTTGTGGTGCGCGTGCTTGACCACCGAGACGCGCTGGCCGAGCCGCTTGAGCACCGGGATCAGGCGCTCCACCAGCGTGGTCTTGCCCGCGCCCGAATAGCCGGCGAAGCCGACGACCTTCATGACGGGGCCCGACCGGGGTCAGTCACAGTTCTGGGCGATGTAGGCCTTCACGGCTTCCGCATCGGCGGGGAGCTTGACCACGCGCTTGGGCAGCGCTTCGATGCCCTCGAACTTCTTCGGGCGCGCGGGTTCTTCGCCCAGCGCCTCGACCAGCGTCTCGGCGAACTTGATCGGCAATGCGGTTTCGAGCACCACCATCGGCACGCCCGGCGCGAGATGTTCGCGCGCGGCCTTCAGGCCGTCGGCCGTGTGCGGATCGACCAGCGTGGCAAAGCGCTTGTCGGTGTCGCGGATGGTGGCCAGGCGGTCGGCGTGCGTGCTGCGGCTGCTCTTGAAGCCGAAGCGTTCGGCGGCATCCTTGAAGGCCGGATCGGCGCTCAGGTCGAAGCGGCCTTCCAGGCCCAGGTCTTCCACGAACAGCTTGCGCAGCTTGGCGGCATCGCGGCCGACCAGGTCGAACACGAAGCGCTCGAAATTGCTGGCCTTGCTGATGTCCATCGACGGGCTGGAGGTCTCGTGCGTGTCGGCCGCCCCGCGCACGCGGTAGATGCCGGTGCGGAAGAACTCGTCGAGCACGTCGTTCTCATTCGTGGCAACCACCAGCGTCTGGATCGGCAGGCCCATCATGCGCGCCACGTGGCCCGCGCAGACGTTGCCGAAGTTGCCCGAGGGCACGGTGAAGCTGACCGGCTTGTCGTTGCTCGCCGTGGCCTGGAAGTAGCCCGCGAAGTAGTAGACGACCTGCGCCAGCAGGCGCGCCCAGTTGATCGAGTTGACCGTGCCGATGCGGTACTTGCGCTTGAAGCCCAGGTCATTCGACACCGCCTTGACGATGTCCTGGCAGTCGTCGAACACGCCGGTGATGGCGATGTTGTGGATGTTGGCGTCCTGCAGGCTGAACATCTGCGCCTGCTGGAACGGGCTCATGCGGCCGTCCGGCGAGGTCATGAAGACGCGCACGCCCTTCTTGCCGCGCATGGCGTACTCGGCCGCGCTGCCGGTGTCGCCGCTGGTGGCGCCCAGGATGTTGAGTTCGGCGCCGCGGCGGGCCAGTTCGTACTCGAACAGGTTGCCCAGCAACTGCATCGCCATGTCCTTGAAGGCCAGCGTGGGGCCGTTCGACAGGGCTTCGAGGTACACGCCGTCTTCGAGCTCGCGCAACGGCACGATCTCGTCGGTGCCGAACACTTCGGCCGTGTAGGTCTTCGCGCAGATCGCCTTCAGGTCGGCCGGCGGAATGTCGTCGATGTAGAGCGAGAGGATCTCGAAGGCCAGCTCGGCGTATGGCAGATCGCGCCATTTGGCGAGCGTGGCGGTGTCGACCTTCGGGTACTGCTCGGGCAGGTAAAGGCCGCCATCGGGCGCGAGGCCTTCGAGGAGGATGTCGCAGAAGCGCTTGCGGTCGGGGTGGCCGCGGGTGGACAGGTAGTTCATTTTTCGGGTCTTGGGCTCAACGGCAATCGGGTTGCCAGCGGTCTCGTTCGAGCGCGGCCAGGGCGCGCTCATTGTCTCTCGTGATGGCTTCTCGCAGTTGGACCACCTGCTTGTCGTTCGGTATCCACTCCATCGGATAGCGAACCGAGAACTGGTAGGTCAGCACGCCACCACAGGCCGGCAGATGGAAGCTCTTGTGCGCCACCGCCTGGGCAAACTGCTTCTCGCGGCGGATTTCCGTCAGGTAGTACCAGTACGCATGGTCCTGTGCCACATGGCCCGCGAAGCGCTGCTGCTGCGCGCGATCACCCTTGAAGGCGTTGCTCACGGACTTGAATTCGGCGTCGGCACTGGAGGCCTTGCCCGGCCGCAGGAACACGGTCAGTGCCGTGGTCCAAGGGCCGGTCTCGTCGCCTGCGTCCATCGTGTAGGTCCACGCACGCCGGCCGTCTTCGAGGGTTTGGGGCTGCTGCGCTGCGAGCTGGTATTCGACCTTCGCGAGCTCCAGCGTGGGCGGCGCCACGAAGCCGGTCGCTCCCGCCTGGCCTGTCGCCACGAGCGACAGCAGCGCGAATGCGAATGCGGCCGCGCGCGACGCCGGCATCAGGACAGCTCTTCCTTGCGGATGCGCACGATCGGCTGCAGCACGGTAGGCAGCGCCTGCAGCTCGGCCAGCACGTCGTTGACGGTGCCTTCGCGCGCATCGTGCGTGAGGATGATGAGGTCGGTCTGCGTAGAGCCTTCGCCGCCCACTTCGTCGGCTTCGCGCTGCAGCACGGCGTCGATGCTGATGCCGGCGGTGGCGAGCAGGCCCGTCACCTTGGCGAGCACGCCGGCCTGGTCGGCCACGCGCAGGCGCAGGTAGTAGCTGGTGACGACCTCGGTCATCGGCAGCACCTTCAGGTCGCTCATGGCATCGGGGTGGAAGGCCAGGTGCGGCACGCGGTGCGCGGTGTCGGCCGTGTGCAGGCGCGTGATGTCGACCAGGTCGGCGATGACTGCGCTGGCAGTCGGCTCGCTGCCTGCGCCCTTGCCGTAGTACAGCGTGGTGCCGACGGCGTCGCCATGCACCACCACCGCGTTCATCGCGCCTTCGACATTGGCCAGCAGGCGCTTGGACGGCACCAGCGACGGATGCACGCGCAGCTCGATGCCCTGGGCCGTGCGCTTGGTGATGCCCAGCAGCTTGATGCGGTAGCCGAGCTGTTCGGCGTACTTGATGTCCTGCGCGGCCAGCTTGGTGATGCCTTCGATGTGCGCCTTGTCGAACTGCACCGGGATGCCGAAGGCGATGGCGCTCATCAGCGTGACCTTGTGGCCGGCGTCGACGCCTTCGATGTCGAAGGTGGGGTCGGCTTCGGCGTAGCCCAGGCGTTGTGCTTCCTTGAGCACGGTCGCGAAGTCCAGCCCCTTGTCGCGCATCTCGGACAGGATGAAGTTGGTCGTGCCGTTGATGATGCCGGCCAGCCACTGGATGCTGTTGGCCGTGAGGCCTTCGCGCAGCGCCTTGATGATCGGGATGCCACCGGCCACCGCTGCCTCGAAGGCCACCATCACGCCCTTGGCGTGGGCAGCCGCGAAGATCTCGGTGCCGTGCACCGCGAGCAGCGCCTTGTTGGCGGTGACCACGTGCTTGCCGGCCGCGATGGCTTCAAGCACAAGCTGCTTGGCGATGCCGTAGCCGCCGATCAGCTCGATGACGATGTCGATGTCGGGGTTGGCGATGACTTCGCGCGCATCGGCAACCACCTTCACGCCCTCACCGGCCACTTCGCGGGCGCGGGCGGTGTCGAGGTCGGCCACCATGGTGATCTCGATGCCGCGGCCGGCGCGGCGCTTGATTTCTTCCTGGTTGCGCTGAAGCACCTTGAAGGTGCCGCTGCCGACCGTGCCTGCGCCGAGCAGGCCTACTTGGATGGGTTTCATTGGGAGAGTCGCGTTCATGGTTTGGATGGGGTGGTGGACGTTGTGCCCACGATGCGGCTGACGTAGCGGGGCAAGGACCAGGCGCCGCCGGGGAAGCCGCGGCACATGCTGTCGATCGTTGCGCCGGTGCGCACGAAGTCCTTGCCGTTGAAGTGCCAGGTCTCGACCGACATGCAATCGCCGACGCCGCGGACCTTCATGGCAGAAGTGACGCTGGCATCCTTGCCGTCGAAATCGCCGCCCGCATCGATGGCCACCGGCGCATAGGGCGGCTTGTCGTTGGCGATCCAGAGCAGGCTCGTGGAGTTGTAGGCACCGACGTCGCAGCCCAGCGACAGCAGCACCTTGCTGTCGCTCAGGCGGTCGACCTGCAGCGATTTCGCCTGTGCCTGGTCGGTGTTGTTGCACGGACCCTGGGCATCGCTCAGGTTGAGGGAAGGAAAGATGCGCGCGGCCAACGTGTCGTCGCCGGGGTGCTTCTTCGGCGGCGTGATCGTGTGCACGACGGGCACCGGTACCGGCGGCAACACGGAAGACTCGGGATTGCTGCCGCGGCGCACCAGCGCGCCAATTGTTCCGACGCGGCCCTGGGCTTCGTCCATCTTCAGCAGCACGGCGTTGAGGCCGGCGAGCGAGAGGGCCCATTTCCTGCCGCCGCCGGCGGTGACGGTGGCTTCGTCGCTCTTGAGCAGTTCGGGGAGGATCGTGCGTACCTGCTCGGCATCGAGCTCGGAGTCGCTTCCCTGGAGCCCGGAAATGCTGGCCTTGCCGACCTTGAGGCGGACAGCGCCTTTGACGTCGCTCTCGCCACCAAGCTGGAGCTGAATCTCGATTGCCGTCGCCGGGCCTGCGGCGCGGGTGATCAGCATCGACACCGGCGCCGAGTCGCCGCGGTCAACCTGGTAGCCCGCCGCGCGGCAGGTGCGCGTGTTATCGCAGACGATCTCCCAGTCGTTGTGCGAGAACGCCACCGGGTCCTTGCCAGCGGCTGCCGCGGACAGCGCGGCAAGCGACAGCGCCGCAGCAGCGATGCAGGCGGATTTCATGGCCCCGTCTTGTTGCGCAAGCGGTACTGCTCCAGAAACTTCGCGATGCGGTTGATGGCCTCGCGCAGGTCGTCTTCGTGGGGCAGGAACACGATGCGGAAGTGATCCGGCGTGGCCCAGTTGAAGCCGGTGCCCTGCACCAGCATCACGCGGGTTTCCTTCAGCAGTTCGAGGAAGAACTGGCGGTCGTCCGCGATCGGGTAGACCTCGGGGTCGAGCTTGGGGAACATGTAGAGCGCGGCGCTGGGCTTGACGCAGCTCACACCCGGAATGGCGGTGATCAGCTCGTAGGCCAGGTCGCGCTGGCGGCGCAGGCGCCCGCCATCGCAGACCAGGTCGTTGATGCTCTGGTAGCCGCCCAGCGCCGTCTGGATGGCCCACTGGCCCGGCACGTTGGCGCACAGGCGCATGTTCGAGAGCATGTTCAGGCCCTCGATGTAGTCCTGCGCGGAGCGCTTGTCACCCGACACCACGAGCCAGCCGGCTCGATAGCCGCACGAACGGTAGCTCTTGGAGAGCGAATTGAAGGTGAGCGTGAGCACGTCGGTCGACAGGCTGGCGATGGCGGTGTGCTTGACGCCGTCGTACAGCACCTTGTCGTAGACCTCGTCGGCAAAGATCACGAGGCCGTGCTCGCGCGCGATGGCCACGATGCTCTTGAGCAGGTCGTCGGAATAAAGCGCGCCGGTGGGGTTGTTCGGGTTGATGACCACGATGCCCTTGGTGCGCGGCGTGATCTTGGCGCGGATGTCGTCCAGGTTGGGCATCCAGCCATTGGCTTCGTCGCACAGGTAGTGCACCGGCGTGCCGCCCGAGAGGCTCGTGGAGGCGGTCCACAGCGGGTAGTCGGGGGCCGGCAGCAGCAGCTCGTCGCCGTCGTTGAGCAGCGCGTTCGTGGACATGGCGATCAGCTCGCTGGCGCCATTGCCCAGGTAGATGTCGTCGAGGGTGACGCCCGCAATGCCCTGCTTCTGCGTTTCGTGCATGACGGCCTTGCGCGCTGCAAAGACACCCTTGCTGTCGGAATAGCCCGCCGAGTTCGGCAGGTTGCGGATCATGTCCTGCTGGATTTCCTCGGGTGCATCGAAGCCGAACACGGCCAGATTGCCGATATTGAGCTTGATGATCTTCTGGCCGTCCTCTTCCATCTGCTTGGCGGCGTCCATGATGGGGCCGCGGATGTCATAGAGAACGTTGGCCAGCTTGGCCGATTTCTTGAGCTGCTTCAAAAGGCCCTCCCGGGCGCGGAGTTGGTGGTTTGCTTGCTCGAAGTCACGGGCCCATGGACCTTGTCCAAGGAAACAAGGAAAGGCCCTTGCGAGCCCCGTGGCACTAGGGAAAACCTATAATTTGACCACAGTTCCCAGTGCACCGATGAAGCTCCAGCCTGACAAATCCGACGCCCAGTCCCTCACCGCACACGGCCCCGGCTGGGTGGCGATCAACAACGAAAAGGTCGAGGGCAGCGTGGTGGTTGGCTCGCGCGGCGAGCGCTTCGAATGGAACTGCACCCGCTTCGAGGAACTCGGCCCCGAGCATTTCGCCCAGCTTGCGTCACTGGGCGCTGAATTGATCATTTTCGGCAGCGGAAAACGCATCCGTTTCCCCCAACCCGCCTGGCTCCAGCCCTTGATGGCAAAGCGCACCGGAGTTGAAACAATGGACACCCCTGCGGCCTGCCGGACCTACAACATCCTGGCCGGTGAAGGCAGGCATGTGATTGCCGCTCTGCTGGTCGAGAGCCCGGCGGCTGACTGACGAGGGTGTTTTCGGGGTAAAATACTGGGTTGCGAACAGGCCAGCTACCCAAGTTAGCAACGACCAATCCTCCATTCGTCGAGCAAGCCCGAAAAAGGCTGAGAGGGCTCGGAGAACGGAATCTAACGGAGAAAACAAGTTTCATGGCGATCGTTGTCAACAAACCCATTCCTGAATTCGACGCCAACGCCACGGGCGGCCTCAAGGTCTCGAATACCTCGCATCTCGGCCACGTGCTGGTCATGTATTTTTACCCGAAAGATAACACTCCGGGTTGCACAACCGAAGCCATGCAGTTTCGCGACCGCTACAAGGACTTCGAAAAAGCCGGTGCCACCGTTTTCGGCGTGTCCCGCGACAACATGAAGTCGCATGACGAATTCAAGGCCAAGCTCGAGCTGCCCTTCGAACTGATCGCTGACACAGAAGAAAAAATGTGTCACATGTTCGGCGTGGTCAAGAACAAGATCATGTACGGCAAGAAGGTCAAGGGCATCGAGCGCAGCACCTTCCTGATCGGTGCCGATGGCATCCTGAAGGCCGAATGGCGCGGCCTCAAGGTGCCGGGCCACGTCGACGACGTGCTCAAGGCTGTCAAGGCGCTCAAGAAGGCTGCCTGATAGCCACACTGGCCGCCGGTTCTGCGCATTTGCGCCTTTGCGTGGGTAATGCCCAACGCAGCGGGTCAATGAGCAGCCGGCGTGTCATCTGCGGTGTGCATAATGGCTTCATGCCGTTGAGCTCCACGACCGCATCCCCCGAACAAAGCCGCCTTGGTCTACAGGCGGCTTTTTCGTTTTCTGGTTCCCACTTCCTGCGAGCGATCTGACACATGCCATTGCCTCCCGCCCCCACGAAACGCGCTGCATTGCTCTCGCCGGACGCGCTTGATGCGCCTGCCCGGTCTTCGCACAGGGGTTCGCGTCGCTCCGGCGACCAGCGGGCCGACGAAACCACCGAGCGCAGTCCCCAGCCGCTGGAATTGTTCGACAGCCTCGGCACCGAAGGCGCCGGCGGTACCGATACCGCGCGCCCACCGCGCCGGGCCAGGTCGAAACCCGCGCCCAAGCCCGTGGTGAGCGCACCGCAGCCGCAGGCCATGGTGCAAGTCGAAACGAAGGCCCAGCCGCCTGTCGCCGCCGTTGTTGCCGCCGCACCCGTGGCTCCCGCCCCGGCGCCACAGGCACCCACCGCACGCCCCAAGCGCAAGTCCACCGGTCCGGCCAAGCTGTTCGTGCTCGACACGAATGTCCTGCTGCACGACCCGATGTGCCTGTTCCGCTTCGAAGAGCACGACATCTTCCTGCCGATGATCGTGCTGGAAGAACTCGATGGCCACAAGAAAGGCACCACGGAAGTCGCGCGCAACGGTCGCCAGACCAGCCGCACGCTCGACGCACTGGCCGCTCCGCAAGGCGCCGACATCGCCAAGGGCCTGAAGCTCGACACCACCGGCCATCGCGAAGCCGGCGGCAAGCTGTTCTTCCAGACCGCCCCGCTCGACTACTCGTTGCCGCTGAGCCTGCCGCAAGGCAAGGCCGACAACCAGATCCTCGGCGTGGTGCAGGCGTTGCGCGACCAGTACGCCAAGGATCAGCCCGGCCATCCGAAGCAGGAAGTGGTGCTGGTGTCCAAGGACATCAACATGCGCGTCAAGGCGCGCGCGCTGGGCCTGGCCGCCGACGACTACCAGAACGACAAGACGCTGGAAGACGGCGACCTGCTCTACGCAGGCTCGCTCGCGCTGCCACCCGATTTCTGGACCCGCCAGAGCAAGACGGTCGAAAGCTGGCAGAGCGGCAGCAACACCTTCTATCGCATCAGCGGTCCGATCGTGCCCAACCTCTACATCAACCAGTTCGTCTACTTCGAGGCGCCCGGCGAGCCGAGCATGTATGCACGCGTCACTGAAATCCGTGACAAGACCGCGGTGCTCAAGACGCTCAAGGACTACAGCTCGGGCAAGAACGCGGTGTGGGGTGTGAACACGCGCAACCGCGAGCAGAACTTCGCGATGAACCTGCTGATGGACCCGGAGATCGACTTCGTCACGCTGACCGGCACCGCCGGCACCGGCAAGACCCTGATGGCGCTGGCCTCCGGCCTCACGCAGGTGCTCGACGACCGCCGCTACACCGAGATCATCATGACCCGCGCGACCGTGAGCGTGGGCGAAGACATCGGCTTCCTGCCCGGCACCGAGGAAGAAAAGATGGGCCCCTGGATGGGCGCCCTGGACGACAACCTCGAATTCCTGGCCAAGGGCGACGGCGGCGGTGCCGGCGAGTGGGGCCGCGCGGCCACCAACGAGCTGATCCGCAGCCGCATCAAGGTCAAGAGCATGAACTTCATGCGCGGGCGCACCTTCCTGAACAAGTACGTGATCATCGACGAGGCGCAGAACCTGACGCCCAAGCAGATGAAGACGCTGATCACCCGGGCCGGCCCGGGCACCAAGATCATCTGCATGGGCAACCTGGCGCAGATCGACACGCCGTACCTGACGGAAGGCTCTTCGGGCCTGACCTTCGCCGTCGACAAGTTCAAGGGCTGGCCGCACGGCGGGCACATCACGCTGGCGCGCGGCGAGCGCTCGCGCCTGGCCGACTTCGCGAGCGACGTGCTCTAACGTCACCCTGCTGCCAAAAGCCCGCGCATGCTCCAAGGAGCATCGCGGGCTTTTTTTCGCCCGCCATGACAGCCTCCTGACAAGACGTTGTCAGGAGCCCGGCAGCACCATCACGGCTCCTTTCAACGACACCAAAGAGAGCCCCGAAATGCAAAACGCCATCAGCTGGTTTGAAATCCCGGTGACCGACATGGACCGCGCCCAGACCTTCTACGAAACCGTCCTGGCCCGCAAGCTGCGCCGCGAGAATTTCGGCGCAGACACGCTGGCCGTGTTTCCTCATGACAAACCCGCCACGGGCGGCGCGCTGCAGGCTGGCGCGAGTGCCAGCGCACGCGCCGGCAGCAGCATCCGCATCTACCTCGACTGCATGCCCAGCATCGATGCCGTGCTCGCACGGGTCGAAGCGGCCGGTGGGCAGATCGTGGCCCCCAAGTCCTCGTTGCCGCCGGGCATGGGCTTCATCGCTCATCTGCGCGACACCGAAGGCAACGAAGTCGGCCTGCATTCGCTGGAGTGATCCGCCATGGCACAACGCAACTGGATCGCCGTGGCAAGCGCCGAACATGCACGGCGCGGCCGCGACCATCGGCCGCTCGGCTTCATGCAGCTGGGCCATGGCAAGCATGCGCCGCTCAAGCGGGTCGCGGCGGGCGACCGCGTTGTCTACTACTCGCCGGCCACGGTGTTCGGCGGCACGGACAGGCTCCAGAGCTTCGTGTCGATCGGCGTCGTGCAGCCCGGCGAGCCGTACGAATTCGACATGGGCAAGGGCTTCGTTCCGTGGCGCCGCGACGTGGCTTACGCAACCGGCCACGAAGCGCCGATTGCCCCGCTGATCGAGCGCCTGGCCTTCATCGAGAACCCCAAGCAGTGGGGCTATAAATTCCGCTTCGGGCTGTTCGACGTCACGGACGCCGACATGACACTGATCGCCCGAACAATGCAGGCTGACCTGAAGGCGCTCGCTCTCTGAGCGGCGCCCTCACCCAACAAACAAAAGGAGAAGAACCCCATGGAACCCATTCGCCAACACCACGACGCCTTCCGTGTCGCAGGCCCCTCGGTTCGCACCACCAACCACGGAGAAAGCACCCCCGCCACCGCTCGCATCAGTGCGCTCTGGGGCCGCTTCTTCGACGAGCAGATGGCCGAACTGATGCCCCGACGCACCAGCGACGCCCGCATCTTCGGCGTCTACTCGGCCTACGAATCAGACGCCCACGGCGCCTTCGATGTGACGGCGGGCCTCGCCGTTGCGGACGGCGAAGACTGCGTGGCCATCGAGGCCGGCAACTACCTCGTGTTTGCCGGCCAGGGCGAAATGCCGCACATGGTGATCGCCACCTGGCAGCGCATCTGGCAGTATTTCGAGGCGCATCCGGAAATCGCGCGCAGCTACCGCAGCGATTTCGAGGCCTACGAAGGGCCGGACAAGGTGGCGATCCACATCGGAGTTGCATGAGCACAAGGAAGAGCTGGCGCGACCGGCTCGCGAGCTACCCTCACCTGCCGAGCGTCAAGGAGATCCCCGTCGCCATGCGCGCCCGCCGTGGTGAAGGGACCATCGCCACGCCATCGCCGCAAGAGGTCGAGGCTGCCATGCGCAGCATTCCGGAAGGCCGGCTCGTCACGGTCATGGGCATCGGCGAGGACATCGCCACGCGCCACAGCGCGACCATCGGCTGCACCGTGACCACCGCGATCTTTGCGCACATGGTCGCGCATGCGGCCGAAGAAGCGCCAAAGGCCGAGGGCCCGGCGCCCTGGTGGCGCACGCTCAAGATCGGCGGCGAACTCAACGCCAAATACCCCGGCGGCATCGAGGCGCAGATGTCGAAACTCGAAGCCGAAGGCCACACGGTCGTGCAGCGCGGCAAGCGCTACTTCGTCGAAGACTTCGCGAAGAAGCTCACTGGAACGCACTGATGCGTCGCGCCGACCGCCTGTTCCAGCTCGTGCAGCTCATCCGTGGGCGCCGGCTCACCACAGCAGCCTTCCTGGCGCAGCGCCTCGAGGTGTCCGAACGCACGGTGTACCGCGACGTGGCCGACCTGCAGCACCAGGGCGTGCCCATCGAGGGCGAAGCCGGCGTGGGCTACAGGCTGGGCGCGGGCTTCGAGTTGCCGCCGCTGATGTTCACGCAGGACGAAGCTTCGGCGCTCGTGGCCGCGGCGCGGCTCGCGCAGAGCTGGGTCGATCCGGCGATGGCACGGGACATCGAAACCGGACTGGGCAAGATCCTGTCCGTGCTGCCACCGGCTGCGCGCGTTTCGGCCGAGGCGCTGGCGCTCTATGCGCCTGCGATGGGCCTGGACGATGCCCTGCGCGCGCGGCTGCAGACACTGAGGGAGGCGGTGCAATCGCACAACAAGCTGCGCCTTGACTACCGCGACGTATCGGGCGATGCCAGCGTGCGCACCGTGCGGCCGCTGGGCTGCTTCTACTGGGGCAAGGTCTGGACGCTGTCGACCTGGTGCGAGCTGCGCAATGACTTTCGCGGCTTTCGCCTCGATCGCATGAACGCCATCGAGCTGCTGCCCGAGCGCTTTCGCGACGAGCCCGGCAAGACGCTGGCCGACATGCTGCGACAGCTGAAGGCCGAGAAGCCCGAGGGCAACGCAGCGCACCCAAAGAAGTAGCCCTTCTTCGCGCCGCGCGCCCTGCGCGGACCAGCCGTGTCAGTACTGCTCGTTGTGGCTGTAGCTGGCCAGGTTCTCGAACTTGGTGATCGGCTTCAGGAAGGCCAGCTTGATGGTGCCGGTGGGGCCGTTACGGTGCTTGCTGATGATCACCTCGGCCACGCCCGGCTCCTTGCTGTTCTTGTCGTAGTAGTCATCGCGGTAGATGAACATGATGATGTCCGCGTCCTGCTCGATGGCGCCGGATTCGCGCAAGTCGCTCATCATGGGGCGCTTGTCGGTCCGGCTTTCCACGCCCCGGCTGAGCTGCGACAGCGCGATCACCGGGCACTTGAGTTCCTTGGCCAGCATCTTCAGGCCTCGCGAGATTTCGCCCACGGCCGTGGCGCGGTTCTCATCGCCCGAGCTGCTGGTCGACATGAGCTGAAGGTAGTCGACCACGATCAGGCCGAGGCGCCCGTACTGGCGCGCCAGGCGACGCGCATTGGCGCGCAGTTCGCTGGTGGACAGGCCCGGCGTTTCGTCGATGTGCAGCGACACGGTGCGCAGCTTCTCGATGGCTTCCGTCAGGCGCGGCCACTCCTCGTCGCTGAGCTTGCCGGTGCGCAGATGGCCCTGGTCGATGCGGCCGATCGAGCCCACGATACGCACCGCCAACTGCGAGGCGCCCATTTCCATCGAGAACACCGCCACTGGCAGCCCCTCTTCGAGCGCCACGTGCTCGGCGATGTTGATCGCGAGCGAGGTCTTGCCCATCGACGGACGCGCGGCCAGCACGATCATGTCGCCCGGCTGCAGGCCCGAGGTCATCTTGTCGAAGTCGTGGAAGCCGGTGCGAATGCCCGTGATGTCGTTCGGGTTCTCGGCCATCTCGGTCACGCGGTCGAGCAGCTCGACCACCAGGGCATCCATGCTCTGGAAGCCCTGCTTCATCCGCGTGCCTTCTTCGCCGATGTTGAAGATCTTCTGCTCGGCTTCGTCGAGGATCTTGTCGACCTGCTTGCCCTGCGGGTTGAAGGCCTGCGTCGCGATCTCGTCGGCGGCGGACACCAGCTTTCGCAGGATGGAGCGCTCGCGCACGATCTCGGCGTAGCGCCGGATGTTGCTCGCGCTCGGCACGTACTGCGCCAGCGAGTTCAGGTAGACCAGCCCGCCGATCTCGTCGGCCTTGCCGAGGTTCTGCAGTTGCTCGTAGACCGTGATCACGTCGGCCGGCTTGGTGGCGTTGATCAGCCCGCCGATGGCCGCGTAGATCAGCTTGTGTTCGTGGCGATAGAAGTCGCCGTCGACCAGCAGGTCGCCCATGCGGTCCCAGGCGCCGTTGTCGAGCAGCAGGCCGCCGAGCACACTCGATTCGGCCTCGATGGAGTGAGGCGGAATGCGCAGTTGGGCGATCTGGCGGTCGGCCGACGAATTACCGTCGGGATAGGAGAAAACGGCGGACATGGACTTCCCTTGCAACCCTGCATGCTAAGCCGCGCACAGCGCTGCGCGTGTGGACAAGGTTGTGAATAAGCGGTGATCTTCCAGTGCAATACCACCGGAGAACTTCAACTTCGGTCGCGGAAAAACAAAAGCCGCCCGGAGGCGGCTTTTTCGACAGCGCTCGAGGCGCTGTTCGGGATCAGGCGGTTTCGCCGTAGACCGTGACGGTGATGTCGACCACCACGTCGGTGTGAAGCGCAACGCTCACGGTGGTGTCGCCGACGACCTTGATCGGGCCGTTGGGCAGACGCACTTGCGACTTGGCAACCTTGTAGCCTTGCTTGCCCAGTTCTTCAGCGATGTCGCCGTTGGTGACCGAGCCGAACAGACGACCGTCCACACCAGCCTTTTGCGTGAGCTTGACGGTCGAACCGCCGAGCTTCTCGCCTTGGGCTTGCGACTCGGCCAGCTTGGCGGCCGCAGCCTTTTCGAGTTCGACGCGCTTGGCTTCGAATTCAGCCTTGTTGGCAGCGGTGGCGCGGCGGGCGCGGCCCGAGGGGATCAGGAAGTTGCGTGCGTAACCGTCCTTGACCTTGACGATATCGCCCAGGCCGCCGACGTTCAGAACCTTGTCCAGAAGAATGATTTGCATGGTGTCGACTCCTTAGACGCGGTGCTGGTCGCTGTACGGCACCATGGCCAGGAAGCGAGCGCGCTTGATCGCGGTGTTCAGCTGGCGTTGGTAGATCGCGCGCGTGCCGGTCAGGCGTGCGGGGATGATCTTGCCGTTTTCGCTGATGAAGTCACGCAGCGTGTCGATGTCCTTGTAGTCGATTTCTTCGACGCCAGCGACGGTGAAGCGGCAGAAGCGCTTGCGCTTGAACAGCAGCGACTGGGTGTTGCGCTTCGGGCGCTTGTCTTTGTTGAATTTCTTGAACGTGGCCATTTGGGGACCTCTTGTCGAAAATTAATCTTGCTGAAAATCCTGGATGTGCAGGACCGGATGCTTGCCGTTGCCCGGTGTCGCGAGAAACCCCTGGAAACGCCAGAGACTCCCCATCGACTGCTTTGCGAGCCGTTCGGCGATGGCGCCGAAGGCAACGGCCTTGAGGGCCGTCTTCACCTGCCTGGCTTTTCCTGCCTCTTGAAGCGTCGACTCATGGTCGAGCTTCAGGTCGATGGCAGGCAAGCCGGCTGGCGTGAATCGCAGGGCTCCGAGTTCGGCAACGGAGGCGGTCAGCAAAAGCTGGTTGACCCCGGTTGCCGCAGCGGCAGCAGTCACGCCATCAGTTGTTGTTGGCGGCGTATTCGGCCTGCTGGGCCTTGCGAGCCTCTTCGCGCTCGACCGTCTTCATCATCGACGAAGGACCAGTGTCGGCCTTCTTCTTCTGAACGGTCAGGTGGCGCAGCACGGCGTCGTTGAACTTGAACGCGTGTTCGAGTTCGCCCATCACGGCTTGTTCAGCTTCAATGTTGACGCACAGGTAGTGGGCCTTGTTGAGCTTGTTGATCTGGTAAGCCAGCTGACGACGGCCCCAGTCTTCAACGCGGTGGATCTTGCCGCCGCCGGCCGTGATCAGGCCCTTGTAGCGCTCCAGCATGGCCGGAACTTGTTCGCTCTGATCCGGGTGGATCAGCAAAATGATTTCGTAGTGACGCATGGCACTCCTTGTGGATTCTTCCGTAGAAGAGGAAAAGCCACCTGCAGCGTCGGGCGCAGTGTGGCAAGGCAAAGCCGGCGATTATAGCCCTGTAATTCACGACCCGGCAAGGCGCTCAGTCGTTCAGGGCCTTGTCGAGGGCGGCGGCCTTCTCCGGGCCGACCGCTGAACGGATCTTGGGTGCCAACGCCAGCAGGTCCTCGTAGCTCGCCGTGCCCTCGACCTGCAGGTTGAGCCGAAACCCCATCAGCCCCAGGCTGCCGGTCAGTTGGGTCGCGATGGGATAGGCGTCCTTGTAGCGCTGCTGCTTGCTGCGTCCGGAAGGCTGCGGCACTGCCAGTTCAGCCGATTTGGCGGCCTCGGTGGACGTCTCGCCCGCCACAGGCGACGCCGCTTTCCCGCCCACGGGCTCCAGAACGCCCAACCCGATCATCTGATCGATGTCTTCGCGGGCTATGCCCATGCCGGCGGCAAGCACGTCGTCCACCGAGCGCTTGCCGTCGAACAGGATGAATGCGGAGCGCTGGCGCGGCGACAGCGGCACCGAGCGGTCCTTCAGGGCCTGGTGGCCCGCTTCTGTCTTGACAAGAATCATGGTGGTCTCCCCGCGAGGTGCTGGCAAGTCGCCGCGACGACCGAAATCGCCTCAGGCTAGCTGCCGGGATGCGCCGCCCTGTGAATTGTCACAAGTCTGACACCAGAAACACACTTTGATTCAATGACATGAAGCTGACACGGGGAATCCCCCGATGGGGATTTCCGCAGTCTTGTCGCGCGGCGGGCACATTGCGCACCCGCCGTCGGTCGATCAATCGATCAGCGATTGGCGAGTTGCTGCCAGGTGTCGATCACGCTGTCGGGATTCAGCGAGATCGATTCGATCCCCTGCTCCGCCAGCCAGAGCGCGAAGTCCGGATGGTCGCTGGGGCCCTGGCCGCAGATGCCGACGTACTTGCCCTGCGCCTTGCAGGCCTTGATGGCGCGGCTGAGCAAGGCCTTGACGGCCGGATCTCGCTCGTCGAAGTCGGCGGCCAGCAATTCGAGGCCCGAATCGCGGTCCAGGCCCAGCGTGAGCTGGGTCAGGTCGTTCGAGCCGATCGAGAAGCCGTCGAAGAACTGCAGGAACTCGTCGGCCAGGACGGCGTTGCTGGGCACCTCGCACATCATGATCAGCTTGAGTTCGTTCTCGCCGCGCTTGAGGCCGTGCTCGCCCAGCAGCGTGGTCACGCGCTCGGCCTGGCCCAGGGTGCGCACGAAGGGCACCATGATCTGCACGTTGGTCAGGCCCATGTCGTTGCGCACGCGCTTCAAGGCTTCGCACTCCATCGCGAAGGCTTCGCCGAAATCGGCGCTCAGGTAGCGCGCAGCGCCACGGAAGCCGAGCATCGGGTTTTCTTCTTCCGGCTCGTAGCGGCTGCCGCCGATCAGCTTGCGGTACTCGTTCGACTTGAAGTCCGACAGGCGCACGATCACCGGCTTGGGCCAGAAGGCCGCGCCGATGGTGGCGATGCCTTCGGCCACCTTGTCGACATAGAACGCACGGGGCGACGCGTGGCCGCGGGCCACCGACTCGACGGCCTTCTTCAGGTCGTTGTCGACGTTCGGGTAGTCGAGGATCGCCTTCGGGTGCACGCCGATGTTGTTGTTGATGATGAACTCAAGGCGGGCCAGGCCCACGCCGTGGTTCGGCAGTTGCGCGAAGTCGAAGGCGAGCTGCGGGTTGCCCACGTTCATCATGATCTTCAGGTCGATCTCGGGCATCACGCCGCGCTGCACTTCGGTCACTTCGGTTTCGAGCAGGCCGTCGTAGATGAAGCCGGTGTCGCCCTCGGCGCAGCTCACGGTGACGAGCGTGCCGTCCTTCAGCAGGTCGGTCGCATCACCGCAGCCGACCACGGCCGGAATGCCGAGTTCACGCGCAATGATGGCCGCGTGGCAGGTGCGCCCGCCGCGGTTGGTGACGATGGCGGCAGCGCGCTTCATCACCGGTTCCCAGTTGGGATCGGTCATGTCGGTGACGAGCACGTCGCCGGCCTGCACCTTGTCCATTTCGCTGATGTTGTGCACCAGGCGCACGGGGCCGGTGCCGATCTTCTGGCCGATGGCACGGCCCTCGGCAAGCACGGCGCCCTTGCCCAGCAGCTTGTAGCGCTGCTCGGCCTTGCCTTGCTGCTGGCTCTTCACGGTTTCCGGACGCGCCTGCAGGATGTAGAGGTGGCCGTCGGTGCCGTCCTTGCCCCACTCGATGTCCATCGGGCGGCCGTAGTGTTCTTCGATGACCAATGCGTACCTGGCCAGTTGCTCGACGTCGGCGTCGCTCAGCGAATAGCGGTTGCGCTGCTCGGCCTTGACGTCGGTGGTCTTCACGAGCTTGCCGCTGGCCTTTTTCTCTTCGGGCGTAGCGAACTCCATCTGGATCAGCTTGGAACCCAGGTTGCGGCGGATCACGGCGCGCTTGCCGGCGCGCAGCGTGGGCTTGTGCACATAGAACTCGTCGGGGTTCACGGCGCCCTGCACCACCGTCTCACCCAGGCCATAGCTCGAAGTGATGAACACCACCTGGTCGAAACCCGATTCGGTGTCGATGGTGAACATCACGCCGGCGGCGCCGAGGTCGGAGCGCACCATGCGCTGCACGCCGGCCGACAGCGCGACCACGTCGTGCTCGAAGCCCTTGTGCACGCGGTAGCTGATGGCGCGGTCGTTGTAGAGGGAGGCGAACACCTCCTTCATCTTGTGCAGCACGTCGTCGATGCCGACCACGTTCAGGAAGGTCTCCTGCTGGCCCGCGAAGGAGGCGTCGGGCAGGTCTTCGGCCGTGGCCGAGGAACGCACGGCGAAAGAGGCGGCCGGATTGCCGGCGCTCAGCGTGGCGTAGGCCTCGCCGATGGCTTTTTGCAGGTCGGCCGGGAAAGGCTGGGCCTCGACCATGGCGCGGATCTGGGCGCCGGCGGTGGCCAGCGCGCGCACGTCCTCGGTGTCCAGCGCCGCGAGCAGCTTGCTGATCTTGTCGGCCAGGCCGTCGTGGGCCAGGAACTGGCGGAATGCGTGGGCCGTGGTCGCAAAACCGGTCGGCACGCGCACGCCCTGCGGCAGCTGCGAGATCATTTCGCCGAGGCTGGCGTTCTTGCCGCCAACCGCCTCGACGTCGGTCATTCTCAGGTTTTCAAACGGTACGACCAAGGCGGTCGCGTCGAAAAGTGCAGACATGGGGAAGCTCCAGAAGTTGAAACCGGTGCTGCATGCAGACGGCGCAGCACGATCGTTGTCGTTGCTTTGGGTGCGGTCGCGGTGTGCATGGAAAGAATGGGGGTGGGAAAGCGGATTCCCGATAATGGCCCGGATTGTAGGCGTGGCAAGGTCGCGCGCGCCGCAGGACAAGGCCGCAAGAGCAACACCATGCATACACGCACTGTTTTCTTCATTTCCGACGGCACCGGCATCACCGCCGAGACGTTCGGCAACGCCGTGCTCGCCCAGTTCGAGATGAAACCGCGCCACGTCCGGCTGCCTTTCACCGACACGGTCGACAAGGCGCACCAGGCGGTGCGGCAGATCAACCACACGGCCGAACTCGAGGGCGTGCGCCCCATCGTCTTCACCACGCTGGCCAACATGGACGTGCTGGAAGTGATCGAGACCGGCTGCAAGGGCATGCTGCTGGACATGTTCGGCACCTTCGTGCGGCCGCTCGAAATCGAGCTGGCCGTGAAGTCGAACCACCGGATCGGCCGCTTCAGCGACGCCAGCAAGAGCAAGGAATACAACGCCCGCATTGCCGCGATCGACTTCAGCCTGGCGCACGACGACGGCCAGAGCAACCGCGACCTGCAGGGCGCCGACGTGATCCTGGTGGGCGTGAGCCGCAGCGGCAAGACGCCCACGTCGCTCTACCTGGCGATGCAGCACGGCCTGAAAGCGGCCAACTACCCGCTGATTCCCGAGGATTTCGACCGCCGCCAGTTGCCGCCGGCCCTGCTGCCGCACCGCAAGAAGATCTTCGGCCTGACGATCCAGCCCGAGCGGCTCAGCGAGATCCGCAACGAGCGCCGGCCCGATTCACGCTATGCCAGCCTCGAAAACTGCCGCCACGAGGTGAGCGAGGCCGAAGCCATGATGCGGCGCGCCGGCATCCGCTGGCTGTCGACCACCACCAAGTCGATCGAGGAAATCGCCACGACGATCCTGCAGGAGCTGCGGCCCGAACGGCTGACCTACTGATTTTTGCTATCTTTTGAATAGCGCCTGACGACCATTTGACGGCCGTCAGGCGCTATTTTTCGTTCAACCGAACAGGTACTGCACCGTGCCGTCGGCACTCGTCACAGGCTGGCAAGGCGTTCCCCAGACCGATTCGATCAAGGCCGGTTCAAGTACTTCAGCCGCAGCGCCTTGTCGCACCCGGCCCGAATCGCCCCCCAGCACCACCACCTCGTCGGCATAGCGTCGCGCCAGGTTCAGATCGTGCAGAACGGCCACCACGCCCACGCCGCGTTGCGCCCAGGCGCGCAGCAGGCGCATGGCCGAATGCTGGTGCGCCAGGTCCAGCGCCGCGGTGGGTTCATCGAGCAGCAGCCAGCGGGTCGCGCCATCGGGCCGCGCATGCCAGAGCTGGGCCAGCGCCCGCGCCATGTGCGCCCGGGACTTTTCCCCGCCCGACAGCGTGTTGAGCACGCGCGATGCCAGCGCCGACACGTCGGTCAGCGCCATCGACTCGGCAATGATCGCGTCCTCGTCATGCCCCGGCGCCCTGCGATGCGGGTAGCGGCCCAACGCCACGATTTCCTGTGCCGTGAAGTCGAAGGCGACCGCGCTCTCTTGCGGCATCAACGCACGGCGCAGCGCCAGCGCCGGCATGCCGTGGTCTGCAAGTGGCCGGCCGTCGAGCATCACCCGGCCCTGCGTCGGCAAGCGCTGGCCGGCCAACACCGACAGCAGCGTCGACTTGCCCGCGCCGTTCGGGCCGAGGATGGCCGTCACCCGGCCCGGCGCCAGGCTGACCGAGGCGTTCGCCAGCAGCGTCTTCGCGCCGATGCGGACCTCGACACCTTCGCAGCGCAGCGCCATCGCGTCGCGTTCCGTGCCCGCCGTCATATGCGCCCCTTGAAGTGCCGCAGCATCAAAAGGAACATCGGCACGCCGATGAACGCGGTGAGCACGCCCAGCGGCAGCTCGGCCGGCGCCATCACGGTACGCGCCACCGTGTCGGCCGCGAGCACCAGTGCCCCGCCCAACAGGGCCGAGGCCGGCAGCACCACGCGGTGATCGGGCCCGGCCATCATGCGCACCCAGTGCGGCGCGATCAACCCGATGAAACCGATGATCCCGGTCGTGGCCGTCACCGCCCCCACGGCCACGGCCGTGATCACGATGGCCCGCCGCTTGGTGCGCTCCACGTCGACGCCGAGCAGCGCCGCCTGCGCTTCGCCGAGGGCGATGGCGTTCAGCGGCGAGGCGAGCGACCGCGCCGCAAGGCACGACAGGAACACGGCTACGCCGACCAGCAGCACCGCGCTCCACCGCGCACCGCCGAGGCTGCCGAGCAGCCAGAACTGCAGGCTGCGCAGCTGCTCGTCGGTCGCGATCACGCTGAGAAAGCCCAGCCCCGCCCCCGCGAGCGCATTGACCGCGATGCCCGCGAGCAGCATCAGCGCCATGCGCGTGCCGCCTTCGCTGCGCGAGAGGCCGTAGATCACCAAGGTCACCGACAAGCCACCAGCGAAAGCCATGAGCACCAGCGTCCAACTGCCGAGCGTGCGGGGAAGCACCGGCCAGAGCCACGCACCCAAGACGATCGTGACGCCCGCCGCCAGCGCCGCGCCGCTGCTGATGCCCACCAGCCCCGGATCGGCCAGCGGGTTGCGAAACAGGCCCTGCATCAAGGTGCCCGCCATGCCGAGCCCCGCACCCGCCGCCACGCCAAGCACCAGGCGCGGCAGACGGATGTTGAGAAAGACAAGGTGCTCGGGCGACTTGTCGACACCGCCCTGCCCCAGCGACGTCAACACATTCCAGAGTTGCGAAAGACTGATGGCGTAGGCGCCGGACACGGCCCCCACCACGAAAGCCGCGACGAGCAACAGCGCGCTGCCGCCCAGCACGGCACGCGCCGTGAACCTCTGGCTCATGCAACCGCAGCCAGGAACTTGTCGTGCAAGTCGGAGATGGACGCCGGCGTGCGCGGGCCGAAGCCCAGCAGCAGCAAGGCGTCTTGCGTGATCAACGCGCGCTTCTTGTAGGCAGGCGTGAGCGCCAGTTCGGGCCGCTGCCAGAACTTGTCGACGCCGCCGTGGGCTTCGATGCTCTGCGTGCTGGTGAGGATGATGTCCGGCGCGGCGCTGGCCATGGCTTCGGCCGTCATCGGCCGGTAGCCCTGGAAGCCGCCCAGCGCATTGACGCCGCCGGCATAGCCGATCACCGAGTGCGCGGCGGTCTTCTCGCCCGAGACCTGCGGGCTCGCGCTGTGCGACAGCACGAACAGCACCTTCGGCTTGCGCCCCTTGGCGGCGGCCACGCGCTGTTGCACGGCCGCCCATTCGGTGTCGAGCCGGGTCTGCAGTTCGCGCGCCTGCGCTTCCTTGGCCGCAGCACGGCCCACGGCCTGCACCTTGCGCTGCACTTCGCCCCAACTGTGGTCGGCCTCGATGATCTCGACCTTCACGCCCGCGCTGCGGACCTGATCGAGCACCACGGGCGGGCCCGACTCATTGGTCGCGATGATGGCGTCGGGCTTCAGCGACAGCAAGCCTTCGGCCGAGAGCTGCCGCATATAGCCGACCTTGGGCGTGCTGCGCGCCGCCGCCGGATACAGGCTGGTGGTGTCGGTGCCCACGAGCTGCCCTTCGGCACCGAGCAGGTAGACGATCTCGGTGATCGCACCGCTCACCGTCACCAGCCTGGGCAGGCGCTGTGTCTGCGCGAATGCGGGCAGCACGGCGACGGCACCCAGCGAAGAGACGGACAGCAGCCGCAGCAAGTCGCGGCGGCGCGGTGCCAGGGAATCGATTCGTTCGAAGTCGCTCATGGGGCTCAGGCCTGCTGCGTGGTGGCCAGACGCGGAAGACCGCGCACGATGTGGCGCCACTCTTCACGCTCGGGCACGCCGGGTTTGCGCGCGCCGAAGAACATGGCCATGAGTTCGCCCGTACCGTCGAAGGCCTCGACCGACGTCACGACGCCGTCGCTGGTCGGCTTTTCGACGATCCAGACGCTGGCGATGCGGTCTTCGCGCAGGTGCAGGTTGAAGCCCGGGTCGAGCACGTTGAGCCAGCGGATCGGCGGCGCGTTCTCGTCAGCCCCGCGCATTTCCATCGGCTCAATGCGCTTCACCGGTCCGCTGTGAATCTGGATGCAGCCCGGACTGCCGACGAACACCATGATCGGCGTGCCGTCGAACGCGGCTTCGTTCAGCAGATCGCGGATGGCGCTCAGCTCCGCACGCTGCGTGAACTCACCCTCGGTCAGGCGAAAGCTCTGCTGGCGCTCGACGTCGAACCTGTTCAGCAGGCCGAAGAACTCGTGCGTGTCCTGCATGCCGCGCCACGCATCGGCGAGCCCGGCGGCGTCGATGGCAGCGTCGTCGCGTGGCACGGCCTTGGCTTCGGCCGGCACGAACACGACCGGCTCGTCAGCGGCGGTGTGGGTGTCGATGACCGACTGCAGCGCATCGCGGTCGGTGGCATCGCGCGCAAAGATCTTGTGCACCGCGAGGCCGTTCGCATCGAAGAACTGCAGGCTCAGCGATGGCGGCACGCCCGGATTGGCAGCCGCTTCGCTCACCGCGAAGCCCGCATGCCAGCGGCTGAAGAAAAGCCGCAGGTCGATCGCCTCGCCCAAAGCGAGCCCCATCTTGTCGCTGCCCGAGACCTTCTCGTAGATGCCGGTCTTCTCGTGCACCGTGGTCTCGTTGCGCGTCAGCGCGAGCACGGGGCCGCAGAGTTCGAGCGACTGCAGCAGCTCGACCCACGGCCCCTTCAGGCGCGTGGCGCGCAGGCCCTTGTCGTGCGTGCCGGTGTGCGCGGCAATGGCGGCGCCTTCAGACAGGCCCATGGCCGCGGCGGCGTCCTTGTGGCGCATGCCCTTGGCGCGCAGTGCGGCAAAACGATCGCGGGATTCTTCGGCGTTCATCGGGTTTCCTCTTCTAAGGTGACTAAGGTGAAGTCTTCTTCCAGGGGTCGGGCGTCAGAAGTCCGCCACGAGCGAAACATTGAAGGCGCGCCCCGGCTGGGTGTAGGCATCGCGCAGGAGCGACGTGGTGGTGATGCCGCGCACGTCGCTCCAGTTCCAGTAGCGCTTGTTGGTGAGGTTGGTCACCGATGCGTTCAGGCGCAGGTCCTTGCGGATGCGCCATTGCGCGCTCACGTCGAGGGTCGTGGCGGCCGGCGTCAGGAACTGCGAGCCGGTCGTGACCTCGGTGCGGTCCACGTCGGACCACTTCTTGCGCGAGTGGTTCGTCGCGTCCACGCGCACGCTCCACACCGGCGCCTGGTACTTGATGCCGACGCTGGCCTTGCGCGGATCGATCGAATTGAGCGGTCGGTTGTTGGTGCGGTCGGTTCCGCGCGTCTGGCCGTAGGCGAAGGGCACGGAGAAGCCGTTGCCGTTGTTGGTGAAGTCCAGCTCGCCCTTGAACTCGAAGCCGCTGATGCGTGCGCGTCCAACGTTGACCGACTGGTAGATCAGCGGGTCGATGCGCGGAATGCCACGGCCGCCCACGAGACGATCGTTCTCGATCAGGTTCTTGTAGTCGCCGGTGAAGGCGGCCACGTCGAAGCTCAGCACGCCGGTCTTGCCGCGCACGCCGAATTCGATGTTCTGGCTCTTCTCGGGCTTGAGGTTCGGATTGGGGATGGTCTTGTACCCCTGGATCACGTTCTCGAAGAAGTTGTTGACCTGGAAGGCGTTGGGCGCCTTGAAGCCCGAGGCGTAGTTCCCGTAGACGCTGAACTGCGGCGTTGCACGGAACAGCACGCCCAGCTTGGGCGACACCGCCGAGCCCGACAGCGACACGGCCTGTGCGTTGAAGCCGGTCTGCTTGGCGTCGAGCGAGAAACGGTCCACGCGGATGCCCGGCGTGATGCTCCAGCGGTCATGGATGAACTCGTCCTGCACATAGATCGCCGACGAGGTTTCGCGCGTGTCGGGGAAGCGCTTGAGCGGATAGGTTTCGCCGGTCGGCGGCACCAGGCCGGTCTGCAGGTTCTTGACCTCGGTGCGCGTGTAGTCGAAGCCGTAGGTGATCTTCTGCGCCCAGTCGCCCATGCGGATCGTCTTGTCGGCTTGCAGGCCGAGCTGCCAGGTGTTCTCGTCGTAGGTGACGTCGCGGGTGCGGTCGGCGGCCGTGAAGCGGTCTTCGAGGATGAACTCGCGCGACTTGGACTTCTGGTAGCTCACCACGCCAAGCAGGTTGTCGGCCACGGCACTGTTCAGGCGCAGGCGCCCTTCGTAAGTGAAGCGGTCGCGCTGCAGGTCGGTCTTGGCGTTCAGGCCGACCACGGAAGTCGAGACGAAGGGCGGCTTGGAAATGCCCGACAGCAGGTCGTAGCGGCTGGTCTTCTCGACGTGCTCGAAAGTGAAGCTGTGGCGCTGGTCGGCGTCGGGCGTGAGGATGACCTTGGCGAGCACGGCCGCGTTCTTGTCGCGCTGCGGATTGGGCTTGGTGCGGTCGACGTTGGCCACGTTGTAGCGGCCCATGTTCTCGAGTTCATGCGCACGGCCAAGGCTGGCCGAGACGAGCCATTGCATCGTGTCGTTGGGCTTGCCCGCCAGCGTGACGCCTGCGCGCTTGCCGCTGTCGTCGCCGCTGTAGCCGACGCTCGCGCTGCCGCCGAAGGTCTTGCCATCGCGCAGGTACGACGAAGGCTCGCGCGTGATGAAGTTGACCAGGCCCGCGAGGCCGTCAGAGCCGTAGAGCGCCGACGCCGGACCCTTGATGATCTCGATGCGCTCGATGAGGCTGATGTCGAAGTAGTCGCGTCCGAACGCGTTGGCGCTGAACACGTAGCTGCGCGGCGTGCGGATGCCATCGGTCAGCAGCAGCACGCGGTTGCCATCGAGGCCACGGACGTTGAAGCCGGCGTTGCCGTCGCGCCCGGTGTTGCCCTGCGCCAAGCCGAAACGCGCGGGCGCACGCTTGACCGACACGTTCGGCAGGTCGCGCACCGCATCGCGGATGTCGTTGATCTGCTTGGACTCGATGTCGTCGCGCGTGATGACCTCGACGCTCACGGGCAGGTCCTGGCGGGCCTGCTCCGAGCGCGAGCCGCTCACCACCACTTCATTGAGCGCGATCTGCTGCGACCAGGCAGGCGCGGCGAAGCCGAAGCCGATCAGCAGTGGCAGGAGGGCAAGACGGTGAGGATGGGAACGGAGGGTTTTTGCGGCCACGAAAAAGGTCCAGAAACAGTTGAACAACTGCTTGCTGGACCTTGGGCGCAGAGCTTTGCGCGTGTGACCTGGCTGGCAACGGCGGGAGTGTTTTCCCGAGTTGTCTATTGTATGAGAACAATTCTCATTTGATACAACTTGTGCCTTACTTTCGAGGGGTCAAACCACGCGTCAGGCGGGTGCCGAAGAACGGATCAGATGGTCGAAAGCACCAAGCGCCGCCTTCGCGCCGTCGCCGGCCGCGATGATGATCTGCTTGAACGGCACCGTGGTCGCATCACCGGCTGCGAACACGCCGGGCACCGAGGTCTGGCCGCGCGCGTCGACGATGATTTCGCCGTGCTTCGAGAGTTCGACCGTGCCCTTGAGCCAGTCGGTGTTGGGCACGAGGCCGATCTGGATGAACACGCCTTCGAGCTCGACCTTTTTCAGCTCCCCCGTCGCACGGTCCTTGTAGACCAGGCCGTTGACCTTCTGGTCACCGGTGATCTCGGTGGTCTGCGCGTTGGTGAACACGTCGACGTTCTTCAAGCTCTTGAGCTTGCGTTGCAGCACGGCGTCGGCGCGCAGTTGCGTGTCGAACTCGATCAGCGTGACGTGCCCCACGATGCCGGCCAGGTCGATCGCCGCTTCGACGCCCGAGTTGCCGCCACCGATGACCGCCACGCGCTTGCCCTTGAACAGCGGGCCGTCGCAATGCGGGCAGTAGGCCACGCCCTTGTTCTTGAACTCGTGCTCGCCCGGCACGTTGATGTTGCGCCAGCGCGCGCCAGTCGAAATGATGACCGTCTTGCTCTTGAGCGAGGCGCCGCTTTCGAGCTGGATCTCGATGAGGTCGTTGCCGGGCACCAATGCCTTGGCGCGCTGCAGATTCATGATGTCGACGTCGTAGTCGCGCACATGCTCTTCGAGTGCGTGGGCGAACTTCGGCCCTTCGGTTTCCTTGATCGAGATGAAATTCTCAATGCCGAGCGTGTCGAGCACCTGGCCGCCAAAGCGCTCCGAGGCCACGCCGGTACGGATGCCTTTGCGTGCGGCGTACACGGCGGCTGCGGCACCGGCGGGGCCGCCACCGACGATCAGCACGTCGAACGCTTCCTTGCCGGCGATCTTCTTGGCTTCGCGCTCGACGCCGCTGGTGTCGATCTTGGCGAGGATTTCTTCGAGGCTCATGCGGCCCTGACCGAACTCGGTGCCGTTCAGGAACACGGTCGGCACGGCCATGATCTGGCGCTCCTTCACTTCGTCCTGGAAGGTGCCGCCTTCGATCATCGTGGTGCGGATGCGCGGGTTCTGGATGGCCATCAGGTTCAGCGCCTGAACGACATCGGGGCAGTTGTGGCAGGTGAGCGAGACGTAGATCTCGAACTCGAAGTCGCCGTCGAGCGCCTTGATCTGGTCGAGCACGGCTTGCTCGACCTTGGGTGGGTAGCCGCCGATCTGCAGCAATGCAAGGATCAGCGACGTGAATTCATGGCCCATCGGCAGGCCGGCAAAACGCGGACCGTGGTTTTCGCTCGGGCGATTGACCGAGAACGAGGGCTTGCGATGGTTGTCGTCACGGCTTTCGGTCAGCTTGACCAGCGGGGACGATTCAGCGACGTCCTTCAGCAGCGACAACATTTCGCCCGACGCCTTGCTGTCATCGAGCGAGGCGACGATCTCGATCGGCTGCGTGGCGCGTTCGAGGTAACTCTTCAATTGGGCTTTGGTGCTGTCGTCAAGCATGGCGGACTCACTTTCGATATCTGAAAACTATCAACTGGGGACAAAAAAAACCCGGGGGCCTCGTGAGCGCCCGGGCTTTCGCGCGGGAGCGCTTAGATCTTGCCGACGAGGTCGAACGAAGGAGCGATGGTCTTGTCGCCTTCATTCCACTTGGCCGGGCAGACTTCGTTCGGGTGGGCGGCGGTGTAGACCGCTGCCTTGAGCTTGCGCAGGGTTTCCTTGACGTCGCGGGCGATTTCGTTGGAGTGCACTTCGGCGGTCTTGATGATGCCGTCCGGGTTGATCACGAAGGTGCCGCGCAGTGCCAGGCCTTCTTCGGGGATGTGCACGCCGAAGGCGTTGGTCAGCGTGTGGGTCGGGTCGCCGACCAGGGGGAACTTGGCCTTGCCGACGGCCGGCGACGTGTCGTGCCAGACCTTGTGCGAGAAGTGCGTGTCGGTGGTCACGATGTAGACCTCGGCACCCAGCTTCTGGAACTCGGGGTAGTTGTCGGCCGCGTCTTCGACTTCGGTTGGGCAGTTGAAGGTGAAAGCCGCTGGCATGAAGATCAGCACGGACCACTTGCCCTTGAGCGTCTCGTCGGACACGTCGATGAACTTGCCGTTGAGGTAGGCCTGGGTCTTGAAGGGCTGGACTTGGGTGTTGATCAGGGACATGGAAATTCCTTGGATGCAGGGGGTGGACAAAAATAAACGCGAGCCATGAGTATAGCTACCAATCTTATACATTCAATAGTTATGAGCTATTAAAAGTATTGGAAGCCGCTATGTTTGCGATGGGTTCGCAGCACCTCAATGCGAACGTGTATCGCCATCACACGCATGCAGACCGCCGCAGCATGGGATTGCTTGCAAGTGCTCGTCCGCTCCTCTGACAATCACCGCTTTCAGAACAAGGAAAAGAATCATGAAGGGCGACCCCAAGGTCATCGAACATCTGCAGGCGCAGCTCAAGAACGAGCTGACTGCGATCAACCAGTACTTCCTCCACTACCGCATGCTCAAGCACTGGGGTCTGGACAAGCTGGCGAAGAAGGAATACGAAGAATCGATCGGCGAAATGAAGCACGCCGACAAGCTGATGGACCGCATCTTCATGCTCGACGGCCTGCCGAACCTGCAGGACCTGGGCAAGCTGAACATCGGCGAAGACGTGCCTGAGCTGCTGCGTTGCGACCTGGGTGCCGAAACCGGCGCGCAGGCCACGATCAAGGATGGCATCGCGCATTGCGAGTCGGTGCGTGACTACGTCTCGCGCGACCTGCTGCAGGAAATTCTCGACGACACCGAAGAGCACATCGATTTCCTCGAAACGCAGATCGATCTGATCGACCGGGTCGGGCTGCAGAACTATCTGCAATCGCAGATGGGCGAACTCGAATAAGGCGCTTTGGCCTCTTTGGCCCTCAGGCCAATTGCAGATGACAGACGGGACTTCGGTCCCGTTTTTATTGCTTTACGTAACTTAATACGCCGCAAATAGCATTCATTCTCATTAGCGCAGATAGAATCCGCGCCTTCGATGACCGCTGCCCGCCCTGACAACCGCCGCCGTGCCTACTGGCTCAAGACCCTGCACGAATGGCACTGGGTGAGTTCCGCGATCTGCCTGATCGGCATGATCCTGTTCAGCGTCACCGGCTTCACGCTCAACCATGCAGCGCAGATCGAAGCCAAGCCAGCCATCACCAAGTTGAATGGCGCCGTCGATGAAGCCCTTCGCGCGCAACTCGAAAAGCAGTTGCCCGCCGCCAAGGCCCAAAAAGGCAAGGCACCTCTGCCTGCCGAGCTTCAAGGCTGGATAAAGACAAACTGGGACGTCGGCACCGCCGGCCGCGAGGCCGAATGGTCGGACGACGAAATCTATCTCTCGCTCCCCCGCCCCGGCGGCGACGCCTGGCTGCGGCTGAACCTGGCCGACGGCGAAATCGAATACGAGCGCACCGACCGCGGCTGGCTCTCTTATTTCAACGACCTGCACAAGGGCCGCAACACCGGCACGGCCTGGAGCTGGTTCATCGACATCTTCGCGGGCGCCGCGCTGGTCTTCTCGATCACCGGCCTGTTCATTCTCAAGATGCACGCGGGCAATCGCCCCTTCACATGGCCGATGGTCGGCATGGGGCTCGTGATCCCGCTGCTGCTCGCGCTGCTGTTCATCCACTGATTGATCGATAGATTCAGGAAAGAGGTTTCAAGTGCACGTTCGCTATTCACTCGCGCCGATTGCCATGTCGGCACTGTTCGCTGCCCCGGCCTTCGCGGCGGGCCTGTCGGTCAACATCGAGATCCCCCGGCTGAACGTCTCCGAATACCACCGCCCCTATGTGGCGACCTGGATCGAGCGCGCCGACAACACGGTCGCCGGCACGCTGGCCGTCTGGTACGACGTGCGCACCAAGACCAACAACCCCGAGGGCGAAGGCACCAAGTGGCTCAAGGACATGCGCCAGTGGTGGCGCCGTGGTGGCCGCGAACTGGCGGTGCCGGTCGACGGCGTGACCGGCGCGACCAAGCCGGCCGGCAAGCACCAGTTGAGCTTCACCGAAGGCACAGCCGCGATGCCCAAGCTGGCGCCCGGCGCCTACAAGCTGGTGGTCGAGGCCGCGCGTGAAGTCGGCGGCCGCGAAGTCGTGAGCATCCCCTTCCAGTGGCCTCCCACGGCGGCCGCGCAACCGAGCGCTTCCGGCAAGGAAGAGCTTGGCGAGATCAAGCTCGAACTCAAGCCCTGACCGACTCCGGACCGCCCCGCTCTTCATCTACAGCCGTCACCCCAAGGACTTCTCATGACCCGCCCTACCCTGCGCGCTGCCAGTTTTGCCATTGCCCTGTCGGCCATCGCGTCCGTGTCCCAGGCGCACAACGCCTGGCTGCTGCCCTCTTCCACCGTGTTCTCCAAGGCCGATACGGTCACGGTAGACGCGGCGGTGTCGAACGACCTGTTCGTCGCCAACCACGCATCGCTGCGGCTCGACGGCCTGCAGATCACCGCGCCCGACGGCAGCACGGTCAAGCCCGAGACCGAGGCCAAGCTCAAGTTTCGCAACGTGTTCGATGTGAGCGTCGCGCAGCCGGGCACCTACCGCATCGCGGTGGTCAACGGCGGCGCATTCGCCAACTGGAAAGACAAGGCAACGGGCCAGAACAAACGTGCACGCGGCACGCCCGAGAGCCTTGCCAAGGAAATTCCGGCCGACGCGCAAGAACTGGCGATCACCCAGTCGGCCGGCCGCATCGAGACTTTCGTGACCGTCGGCAAGCCCTCGGCGCTCAAGCCGATCGGCCAGGGCCTGGAGCTGATTGCAACCGGTAGCCCGACCGACCTGGTCAAGGGCGAAAAAGCCACCTTCACGCTGCAGCTGGATGGCCAGCCCGCCAAGGGCCTCGAAGTGAGCGTGACGGCCGGCAACACCCAGTACCGCGACAAGCTCGAAGAGGCCAAGCTCAAGACCGACGACAAGGGCCAGTTCAGCGTGACCTGGCCGGCCGCCGGCATGTACTGGCTCGAAGCCACCACCAAGGACAACAAGACCACGGTGCCACAAGCCAAGGAACGCCGCCTGAGCTATGCGGCCACCCTTGAAGTGATGCCCTGACGCAGCAAGCCTTGGGTCTTTCCTTCAGTTCCTGGCGCGCCGGCGGCTACGCCAACGCAGCCGTTCCACGCCGCGCCGATCCGGCCAGCCTGCAGCAGTTGGGTGGCCAGACCATGGGTACCACCTGGTCGCTGCGCTTTGACAACCCGAAAATGCTGCCGCTGACGCAAGTGCGCGAAGCGGTCGATGCGACGCTTGCCCGGGTGGTCGCGCAGATGAGCCACTGGGAGCCAGAGTCGGACATCACTCGCTTCAACCGCGCGCAAGCCGGGTCGCGCCACGTGCTGCCACGGGAATTCGCCGAGGTCATGGCCTGCGCCCTTCGATGGGCGGCCGCCAGCGGCGGTGCGATCGATCCGACCGTCGGTCCGCTGATCGCTTGCTGGGGTTTCGGTCCGGAAGCACAAGAGGTGGGACTGCCCACTGCGGAAGCACTCGCCGATGCGCGCGCACGGGTCGACTGGCAACGGCTGGCCTTCGATGCGGCCGAAGGTTCGTTGGCACAGCCGGGCGGTATCGCGCTCGATCTTTCGGGCATTGCCAAGGGCTTCGTGGTCGACCATGGCGCCGAGGCGCTGCGTGCGCTGGACCTGGCCGACTTCTTGTTCGAGATTGGGGGAGAACTACGAGGCGTCGGCCGGCGACCTGGCGGGCAACCGTGGCAAGTACAGGTCGACAGTGAACCTGCGGCCCCGCGACGCATCGCGCTCGCCGACATGGCGGTCGCTACGTCAGGCGATCGCTGGCATCAGCGCACACACGAAGGGCGTCGCTGGTCGCACACCATCGATCCGCGCACCGGCGAGCCGACGGCGCACTCGCTGGCAAGTGTCACTGTGCTGCATGCCGAATGCATACAAGCCGATGCCCTGGCCACCGTGCTGACAGTGTTGGGGCAGGAAGAAGGGCTCGACTTCGCAGAGCGGCACGATGTGGCTGCGCTGTTCGTGAATCACGGCGAAGAACCGTCTGCCACGCAAACCACACGCGCCTGGCGCGCGCAGACCGAGGCATGAACGAAGCTGCATGGCGCGCGCTGAGCGCGGGCTCCACCGTGGCGCTCTATGCGGCACTCTGCGCGGGAATCTATCTGCGCCAACTCAGGCAGAAAGCAGCCACGGCAAGAGATGCCGCTGCGCTTTCGAGCGACGGCGACAAGCCTTCCACGCTCGTGTTGTTCGCAAGCCAGACAGGCCAGGCCGAAGCCATCGCCTGGCAGACCGCCCGGCAGTTGCGCGCTGCAGGCACACCTGCACGGGTGATGGAACTGAACGCGCTCGACGCCGCAACCTTGGGCGCTACAAGTCGCGCCCTCTTCGTGGCAAGCACCTACGGCGAAGGCGACGCGCCCGACAGCGCCAGCGTGTTCGCCGAACGCGTGATGGGATCGCCCCCGCCACTGGGTTCGCTCCGCTATGCCGTGCTGGCCCTCGGCGATCGCCAATACGCCAACTTCTGCGGTTTCGGTCGCGCACTCGATGACTGGCTGCTGGCCGCGGGCGCCGTCCGGGAATTCGAACGCATCGAAGTCGACAACAGCGACCCCGTCGCGCTGACCGAATGGCAGACCCGATGGGGCTACGTGGCGGACGCGGAACCCGGCAGCGGAGATACGGCAGTGGCATTTGCGCAGTGGCGGCTCACCACACGCAGGCTGCTCAACCCCGGCAGCGCCGGCGCCCCTGTCTTCCATCTGGGACTGGTGCCTCAGGCCGGCGCCATGCCGCATTGGGCGTCCGGCGATCTGGCTCAGGTTTCAGTCGCGAGCGACCCGACGCGTCCGCGCGATTACTCGATCGCATCGCTGCACTCCGACGGCGAACTGCAATTGCTGGTTCGGCAGGAGCAGCACCCTGACGGCACGCTGGGCAGCGCGTCGGGCCTGCTCACCTCCACCCTCGCCGTCGGCGATACCGTGGCCTTGCGGTTGCGACCGCACCGCGGGTTCCGCCTCGATGGCAACGAAGCGCGGCCGCTGATCCTTATCGGCAACGGCACCGGTCTGGCCGGCCTTCGCGCCCATCTGCGCGCCCGCGCCGCTGCGGGCAGGCACGACAACTGGCTGGTGTTTGGCGAACGCCAGGCAGCGCACGATTTCCTGCACCAGGAAGAAATCGAGACCTGGCAAGCCAACGGCGTGCTGCAGCGTCTGGACATGGTGTTTTCGCGCGACCAGCCCGAGCGCGTCTATGTCCAACATCGGCTGCTGCAATCGGCCGGCACCCTGCTCGAATGGCTGCACAACGGTGCAGCCGTCTACGTCTGCGGAAGCCTGCAGGGCATGGCGTCGGGGGTGGATTCAGCATTGCGGCAGATCGCCGGCGAGGCGCTTCTGGGCGAGATGCTGGCGAGCGGGCGCTACCGCCGCGACGTTTACTGAGCGTCGCCTTCTTACGCAATGCGACACTCGAACCCCGGCGCGCGCCGGAGCCTTTCTCTTTGCGGAGTTCCTGACAAATGATGCTGCATGTGCCTGACGTGCTGAGTTCCACCCAGGTGCGCGAAATGCGCGCGGCGCTCGACGCCACGAACTGGATCGATGGCCGGGAGACCGTCGGCGACCAGGGTGCGCAGGTCAAGCGCAATCGGCAGTTGCCGGAGCAATCAGCCGTTGGACGCGAGCTCGGCAGCGTGGTACTCGCCGCGCTGGCCCAGCATGCGCTGTTCTTTTCGGCGGCGTTGCCCTCGCGTTTTGTTCCACCGCTGTTCAACCGCTACGAGGGGGGCGAGCACTACGGGGTTCACATCGACGGCGCGGTGCGCTCGCTGCCCGGAAGTGCGCAACAACTGAGAACCGACCTGTCTTGCACGCTGTTTTTGTGCGATCCGGACGAATACGAAGGCGGCGAACTGGAAGTGATCGACACCTACGGGTCGCACGAAGTGAAGCTTCCGGCCGGCGACCTCATTCTTTATCCGGCCAGCAGCCTGCATCGCGTCAACCCGGTGACCCGCGGGGCGCGCGTGTGCTCGTTCTTCTGGCTGCAGAGCATGGTGCGCAATGACCAGCAGCGCGGCATGCTGTTCGAACTCGACCAGAACATCCAGAAACTGCGTGCCCGCCTGGGTGAATGCGAGGAGACGGTGGCCCTGACGGGGCACTACCACAACCTCCTGCGGCTCTGGTCGGAGGTCTAGCGATCCGCCCTGGGGCCTGAATAAGTCGGTAACACCATAGTTATTGCAAATGCGATGGATTCTTATTTATAATGAACTACATCCAACAGCCAGCCAACTGCCGCTTTCACAGCCATGATCGTTTGCGTCTGCCGCCGAGTCTCCGACCGTGAAATCGCACGTCATGTGCGGGCCGGGATGACTTTCGACGAAGTGCAATTCGAACTCGGCGTAGCCACCCAGTGTGGTCAGTGTGAAGGTTGTGCGCGCGATATCGTCGCGCAGTGCAGCGCTTCGCACCCGGTCGCCGCGTTGCATTGCGAAACGGGCCCGAGAGCGATCCAGCTTGCCAACTCCATCAAGGAAAGCAAGGCATGGAACTCGTCTCGGCACTCGGCGGCAGCCTGATCCTGGTCGCAGGTTCAGTCTGGTGGATTTTTCACAAGTGATGTTGTCGTAGCGGTTTTGCTGCAATCGGGGTACGTTTCGCCGTGCCCGCATTCGAATGGTTGATCGTGTCTGACCGCTTTGCCCCCCCTCCTTCCGTCCTGGGTATCTCGCGCAATGTCGTCATTGCCGGCAGCGTCATCCTGTTTCATGCCGCCGCCCTCTGGGCGCTGCAGAGCGGATTGCTGCGCCGCGCCGCCGAAATTGTGATTCCAGTCGAAATACTGAGCCAGTTCGTCGAGCCGCCGAAGCCCAAGGTGGATCCGCCACCGCCGCCTCCGCCCCAACCCAAGGTGACCAAGGCGCCGCCGCCACCGCGGCCACAGGCCATCCGCGAGCCAAAGCCCACGCCGGCACCCCAGGCGCCTGTCGGAACCACGGAACCGCCACCTCCGGCGGCACCACCATCACCCCCTGCTCCGCCAGCACCTCCCGCACCGCCGCCGGCGCCGCCAGCACCACCTGCGGTGCAACTGCCGTCGAGCAACGCCGACTATCTGCAAAACCCGAAAGCGACCTACCCCGCCATGAGCAAACGGCTCGGCGAACAAGGCAAGGTGATCGTTCGGGTGCTGGTCGGTGTCGACGGCCTGCCCAAGAGCGCAGAAGTCAAGAAGTCGAGCGGCTTCGATCGCCTGGACGAGGCCGCTGTCGAATACATCCTCAAATGCCGGTTCGTGCCCGGCAAGGTCAACGGCGTGGTACAGGCCATGTCCTATGACGCCCCCGTCAACTACGTTCTGAACTAATTTTTCTCTGGAGCAACTTCGTATGGATTCCCAATTTGGCTTGATGAACGTCTGGAACCAGGGCGATTTCGTCACCAAGGCCGTCGCGGTGCTGCTGATCGGCATGTCGCTCGCGTCGTGGATCGTGATCATCGTCAAGGCCCTCGACGTCATCAAGTACAAGCGCCTTGCCAAGCACTCGCAAGATTTCTGGCACAGCGAAGACTTCGCCACCGCACTCAACAAGCTCGGCAAGGACGACAGCAACCCGTTCCGCGCACTGGCGCTCGAAGGCCGCGAAGCCGCGGCGCACCACCGCAACACCAAGGCCCACCTGCACGATGCGCTCGACGTGAGCGACTGGATCACGCGCTCGCTGCGCAATGGCATCGACGCATTCACCGCTCGCCTGCAGACCGGGCTCGCGGTCCTGGCATCGGTCGGCTCGACCGCCCCCTTCATCGGCCTGTTCGGCACGGTCTGGGGCATCTACCACGCGCTGATGAGCATCGGTTCGGCCGGACAGGCCACCATCGACAAGGTGGCGGGCCCGATCGGCGAAGCGCTGATCATGACGGCGCTGGGCCTGGCGGTGGCCATTCCCGCAGTGCTTGGCTACAACGCCCTGGTTCGCGGCAACAAGTTCGTGCTGACCAAGCTCAACAGCTTTGCGCACGACCTGCACGCCTATTTCGTGACCGGCGCCCGAGTGCAAAGCGGTAGCGGCGAAGCCATCGTGGTTCCGCTCAAGAAGGGCTGATCATGGCTTTCGGAACGCAAGACGAACCCGATGAGGTGATGAACGAGATCAACATGACGCCGCTGGTCGACGTCATGCTGGTGCTCCTGATCATCTTCATCATCACCGTGCCGGTGATGAAGCACGCAGTCAACATCGACCTGCCGCGCGCCACCAGCGAGCCCGAACAGCCGAAGCCGCAGAACATCCTGTTCAGCGTGACGGCCGACGGCACCTACTACTGGAACGAACAGAAGATCGAAGACAGCGAACTGCCGAACCGCCTCGCTGCGGAAGCCGCCAAGGAACCTCAGCCCGAACTGCACATCCGCGGTGACAAGGCCGTTCGCTACGAGCGCGTGGCCAAGGCCATGTCGGAAGCCCGAGAAGCCGGCGTGCGCAAGATCGGCTTCATCACGGAGCCTGATACGAAGTGATCTGAATCGCGATTAAAAAAAGTTGATCGCGGCGATTGACTTTTTATTGCGAATCATTATCATTCACTCATCGCTTCGATAAGGGAACTCCAGATGCCAGCCACACCGAATGCCTTTTCTGTCCTGAACCATCCTTCGCTCGACCAATCGGGTGGCGGCCATGCGTCCATCCAGGCAACGCGTCCGGCGCCGATGGTTGAAAGCACGGAGCTGCTCAAGGGAAGCAAGACCGTGGGCATCATGCACAACGGTTCGCTCTATCGGCTTCAAGCCACCAAACTTGGCAAGCTGATCCTGACCAAGTAGGTCATTCAGCCCGCCCTCGCGCAAGTTTCATCGTGGGGCGACTCAAGGAGATTCATCTCCGAAGGGTCGTTTTTTGCTAGCCAACGGTTCGCCGACTAGCCAAGCTTTTTTTTCACGATGAACACCAAACAAAAACGCCGACTTCGAAGTCGGCGTTTTGCTTTGTGCGCGAGAAACTCAGAGGCCGAGGGCTGCAATGCCCGCCTTGGCAATCTGTGCGTCTTCATTCGACTTCACGCCGCTCACCCCGACTGCGCCAATCACGTGGCCGTCCTTCACGATCGGCACGCCGCCTTCGAGCAGGCCCTGCACCGCAGGTGCCGTCAGGAACGCGGTGCGGCCGCCGTTGATGATGTCTTCGTAGACCTTGCTTTCGCGCCGGCCCATGGCCGCCGTGTGCGCCTTGGCAGGGGCGATGTGCGAAGACAGCGCAGCGGCACCGTCGAGGCGCTGCAGCCAGAGCAGGTTGCCGGCGTCATCCGAGATGGCAATGGTCACAGCCCAGTTGTTCTTGAGAGCCTCGGCTTCGGCCGCTGCGGCAATGGCCTTGACATCGGCGAGTTCGAGGAATGATTTGGTCTTCATGATGAGCTCAGGTTGCGTAAAAACCCGACAGCATAACGGCCATGTCGCCAGAGGTGCCTGCGGCGCCTGTGAACATCCCTCTTGCGATCTTTCCGATAACCTGCACTTGCAGCCCCCTAGAATGCGCCCAACTTCGTCATTGCAGCAACCACAGGAGCTTCGGCCATGAACGACCGCGTCACCAGTCTCGACACTTCCACCGGCTACGGCCAGGCGCTGCCGCAGGCCGAGCGCCAACGTGTGCTGCGCAACACCTACTGGCTGCTTGCGCTGAGCCTGCTGCCCACCGTACTGGGCGCTTGGGTTGGCGTCAGCACCGGCATGACACGCTCGCTCACAGGCGGGCTGGGCCTCATGGTTTTCCTTGGCGGCGCCTTCGGTTTCATGTTCGCCATCGAGAAGACGAAGAATTCCGCCGCAGGCGTGCCCGTGCTGCTGGCCTTCACCTTCTTCATGGGCCTGATGCTGTCGCGCCTGATCGCGATGGTGCTCGGCTTCAAGAACGGCTCCGAACTCATCATGACGGCCTTCGGCGGCACCGCCGGCGTGTTCTTCGTGATGGCCACGCTGGCCACCGTCATCAAGCGCGACCTGTCGGGCATGGGCAAGTTCCTGTTCGTCGGCGCGATGGTGCTGATGTTCGGCGCCATCATCAACATCTTTGTCGGCTCGAGCACCGGCATGCTGGTCATCTCGGTGGCTGCCATCGGCATCTTCTCGGCCTACATGCTCTATGACCTGAAGCAGATCATGGACGGCGGCGAAACCAACTACATCACCGCCACGCTGGCCCTGTACCTCGACCTGTTCAATGTCTTCCAGAGCCTGCTGGCACTGTTGGGCATCTTCGGCGGCGAGCGCGACTGACATCGTCGACATTCACCCACCAAGAGAAAGGGCCCCGCGAGGGGCCCTTTTTCATTCCAGCTCGAACACCGCAATCGACTCGACGTGCGCCGTGTGCGGGAACATGTTGACCACGCCTGCAAAGGTGCAGCGATAGCCCGCCTGATGCACCAGCAACCCCGCGTCGCGCGCCAGCGTCGACGGATTGCAGCTCACGTACACGATGCGCTTCGGCGGCGTCCAGCCATCGGTGCGCAGTTCGGGCTGCTGGTGAAGATCGGCCATGGCCTTGGCGAGCGCAAAGGCGCCTTCGCGCGGCGGGTCGACCAGCCATTTGTCCGCGCTGCCGTCAGCCACCAGCATCGCCGGCGTCATCTCGAACAGATCGCGCGCTACAAATTTAGTAGCGGATAGCGCACGTCGCGCGGCCGTTGCAGGCTGATTCTTCTTGAAGTTGTCGGTCGCACGTGTCACCAGCGTGTCGCTGCCCTCGATGCCCAGCACTTCGCGCGCCTGGCTCGCCAGGGGCAGCGTGAAGTTGCCGAGCCCGCAAAACCAGTCGATCACCCGCTCTTCAGGCTGCACGTCGAGCAGGCGCAGCGCCTTGCCCACCAGCGCCCGGTTGATGTGCGGGTTGACCTGCGTGAAATCGGTGGGCTTGAACGGCATCGTGACGCCGAATTCGGGCAGCCGGTACGCCAGTTGCGCCCCCCCCTCCTCCAGCAGCTTCACCGTGTCTGGCCCCTTGGCCTGCAGCCACCACTGAACGCCTTCGTTTGCCGCTGCAAAAGCCTTCAGCCGGTCGATGTCGGCCGGCGACAGCGGCTCCAGGTGCCGCAGCACCAACGCGATCGTGCCGAGCGCCGTGGAGCCCGGTGCGTCGCCGCAGGCCAGTTCGATCTGCGGACAGGTCTCGCGCGCATCCATCGAGCCGATCAGCGCGCGCAGCGGCATCAGCATCTCGCTGATCTGCTTGGGCAACACCGGGCACACCTGCATGTCGGCAAGGTAGCGGCTCTTGCGCTCATGAAAGCCGATCAGCACCGTGCCCTTCTTGACCACATGGCGCACCGACAGCCGCGCGCGGTAGCGGTAGTGCCAGGCCGGTCCTTCGAGCGGCCGCAGGACGTTTTCCGGGCGCACCTTGCCCAGATGCCACAGGTTGTCTTCCAGCGCACGCTGCTTCACGGCCACCTGCGCCGCCGCATCCAGATGCTGCATCTTGCAACCGCCACATGCGCCCGTGTGGAGGCCGAAATGCGGGCAGCCCGGGCGCACCCGCTGCGACGACTCGCGCCGGATGGCCGTGACCGTGCCTTGCTCCCAGTTGTTCTTGCGGCGATGGACGTTGAATTGCACTTCCTCGAAAGGCAATGCGCCTTCGATGAAGACGACCATGCCGTCGGCCTTGTGTGCAACGCCCTGCGCGTCGAGGTCCAGCGACTCGACCTGCAGCCATTCGTTGCCGGGATTTGTGGGGGGTTTCTTTTCTTCGATGGGTTCCGTCATGCCCCGATTGTCTCAGCGCGGACCGGGGGGTCTTGCCGCGCAGCGGCGCGCACCTCCCGCGCAACTAGAACAGCGCGTCCCGGCCGATGCCCGAGCGCGCCAGCTGCCGTCGCATCTTGGCCAGGGCCTCGTTCTGGATCTGCCTGACGCGCTCGCGCGTGAGGCCCAGGCGAACACTCAACACCTCCAGTGTTTCGGGCTCGCGGTCATGCAGGCCGTAGCGCCCCTCCAGCACCTCGCGCTCGCGCGCATCGAGGGCGTGGATCCACTGGTCGAGCAGGCGCTCCACCTCGTGCGCCTGCGTCACGCCGGTCGGGTTGCCCTGCTCGTCATCGGAGGCCACGGTGTCGGCGAGCGTGAAGCCTTCGTCTCCGCGCGCATCACCCGCATCCAGCGAACGCGGAGCCTCGGCGAGCGCCAGGAGATCGGCCACTGCCTGCACTTCGCGGCCGAGCAACGCGGCAATGTCTTCCACGCGCACGCCATCCGGACGATGAGCGAGAAATTCCGCATCGCTTTCGAGCACGCGGCGAGCGCGCAACACCTGCTGCAGTTCGCGCACCACATGAACCGGCAGGCGGATCGCACGCGCCTGCGTCATGACGGCCCGCTCGACGGATTGACGAATCCACCAGGTCGCATACGTGGAAAAGCGAAAACCCCGCTCGGGCTCGAACTTGGTGATGGCATGCATCAGTCCGAGATTGCCCTCTTCGATGAGGTCCGACAGTGGCACGCCGCGCCCGAGGTAGCTCTTGGCGATGTTGACCACGAGCCGCAGGTTGTGCTCGATCATCGACTGCCGCGCCGCAAAATCGCCGGCTCGTGCGGCACATGCCGTCTGGTATTCCTCGCCGGGCGTGAAGAGTTCGGTGCGCCTGACCTGGCGCAGGTAGATGGTCAGTGCGTCGGCACCCTCGCCACCGATCGATTCGGCCATGACGCCTTGGGTCGGCACGCCGTCCGCACTCGGAAGGTCGACAACGCCCTCTACCGGAAGCGAGCCTTCGTCCTGGGGGGTTTTGTCGCGAGAAAAAGAAAGAGATGGGCTACCTCGACCCGCCAGCCCGCGCACTGGCAACGTGCGACGGGGGCGGGAGGCAGCCATGGCATCACCGGCTGGGCAGGTAGCGCGAAGGATCGACGGGCTTGCCCTGGCGGCGAATCTCGAAATGCAGCTTCACGCGATCTGCATCGCTGTTGCCCATTTCGGCGATCTTCTGGCCCTTCTGAACCGACTGGTCTTCCTTCACGAGCAGCGTCTGGTTGTGCGCATACGCCGTGAGGTAGGTGTTGTTGTGCTTCAGGATGATCAGGTTGCCATAGCCGCGCAGGCCGGCACCGGCATAGACCACGCGGCCGTCGGCAGCGGCCAGCACGGGGTCACCCGCCTTGCCGCTGATGTCGTAGCCCTTGTTCTTGGCTTCGTCGAAGCCCGCGATCAGCGAGCCACTGGCAGGCCAGATCCAGCCGAGGTCTTCATCACCCGAATTGCCGTTGCTGCCCGGACCCGCCGGAGAAGCGGTCACCGCAGCCGGTGGCTTGCTCGCACCGCTGGCCGGTGTGGAAGGCACGATGGCAGGCGGCGGTGCCACGGGTTTCGTGACTGCGCCATCAGAGCCCGAAGGCGCTGTAGCGACTGCTGTTCCCGAGCCCGTCGGCGGAATCACGCGCAGCACCTGGCCGACTTCGATCAGGTCCGGATTCTCGATGTTGTTCCAGCGAACGATGTCTTGCCAGCGCTGGCCCGTCTCGTTGCCGATGCGGCGGATCGAGTCACCGGGGCGCACTGCGTAGTAGCCGGGCTTGCCGTAGTTCTCGATACCGGCGAGCGGCTTGCCGTTGGCGTCGGTGGTGATGGGCGGACCACCAGGCACTGTCGCGCTCGGTGCGCGCGTCATCGTGCCGCGGTCTTCGACTGGAGCCGGCCCACGCGGTGCGGCGCAGCCCGCGATCACGAGCACAACGGCCAACGTGACGCCAGCGAACCAACTCCGATTGCCAAAACCCTGCATTTGTTATTCCTTCAAGCGATGCCTGATTTTAGGGGGACAAAGTGGACCGCCTCAAGAATGAGCCGCTCCAGCCCCCGGGGGGTCTTGTCGATGACGACAAGGGCTTGGCCACCACTCGCGGAATGGGTCGGGGCCACGATGCGCCCGCCCACGGCAAGCTGCGTGATCCAGGCCTCCGGCACGGCTTCACCGCCAGCGGCCGCAATGATGCCGGCATAGGGCGCGCCCTTGGCATAGCCGACCATGCCGTCGCCCAGCATCAGGTGCACCGTGGCCAACCTGAAATGACGCAGATTGGCGCGGGCGCGCTCATGCAGGCCGCGCAAGCGTTCGATGCTGTAGACCTCGGTGGCCACCTGGTTCAGCACGGCCGCCTGATAGCCGCAGCCGGTACCGATTTCGAGCACGCGGCCCAGCCGCTCCTGCGGCTTGCCGGCGAGAGCCGGAGCCCCGAGCAGCAACTCGATCATGCGAGCCACCACACTGGGCTTCGAGATGGTCTGTCCCAGGCCGATAGGCAGGCTTGTGTCTTCATAAGCCTGGTTGACCAGCGCGCTGTCGACAAAGCGATGCCGGTCCACCGTGCTCATCGCACGCAGCACGCGCGGGTCGGAAATGCCCTGGGCCGCGAGCTTCTGGACCATGCGCGCGCGCACGGCATCGGAAGCCATCGAAGGCGTGGTCGGCACCATGGGCTTGACCGGCGCGGCAGGCATGCGCCCGCGCGTGGCGGCCGAAGCGGTTGGGGTCAGGCGAACCGGGAAGCTGGGCCGTTGCGTGGCCATGTCAGTTGCCGAGACGGGCCACGGTCTCGCGCCACTGCCCGAGGTTGGCGTGGTCGGTCAGGTCGATCTGCAACGGCGTCAAGGCAATGTGGCCGGCCGCGGTGGCATGAAAGTCGGTGCCCTCGCCGCTGTCCTTGGCGCTGCCGGCGCCCGCGATCCAGTACATGGTCTCGCCGCGCGGGCTGTCCTGGGTGATCACTTTTTCCGCGGAGTGGCGACGGCCGAGCCTGCAGACCTTGACGGGCTTCAGCTCATCGAAAGGCCGGTTAGGCACGTTCACATTGAGCAGGAACGCAGCGCCGCCGAGCATGCGTTCGCGCTCGATCTGCTGCACCAGCCGCCGCGCGACCTGGGCCGCCGCATCCACATGCGCCCAGCCCTTCTCTATTTGAGAGAACGCAATGGCGGGAATGCCGAACAGATAGGCCTCCATTGCCGCGCCGACCGTGCCTGAATAGATGGTGTCGTCGCCCATGTTGGCGCCGTTGTTGATGCCGGAAACCACCAGGTCGGGCCGGTAGTCGAGCAGGCCCTTGAGCGCGATGTGCACGCAATCGGCCGGCGTGCCGGTCACATAGCGAAAGCCGTTGTGTGCTTCGCGCACGTACAGCGGGGCGGCCAACGTCAGCGCATTCGACTTGGCGCTGTTGTTGTGCTCGGGTGCAACCACCTCGACTTCGGCGATGTCCTTGAGCGCGTCATGCAGCGCGACGATGCCGGGCGCCTGAAAGCCATCGTCATTGGAAATAAGTATCTTCATGGTGCCTCTGGGTGCACCGGATTGTAGGCGTCGGGTGCGTCGCAGCAGGGACAAGGGCACCCCGCCGCGCCCCCTATCATCGCCCGCAGTCATTGCCCCAACATTACCCACCCGAAGGAGACCCGAGCATGCACGCATGGCTTTGCGAAAACCCCATTGGCGTCGACGCGCTGACCTGGAAGGAACTGCCGACACCCAACCCGGGCCCGGGCCAGGTGCTGATCGAAATCAAGGCGGCCAGCCTGAATTTCCCCGATCTGCTGATCGTGCAAAACAAATACCAGATGAAGCCGCCGCTACCCTTCGTGCCGGGCTCCGAATATGCGGGCGTCGTTCAGGCAGTCGGTGAAGGCGTCACGCACCTCAAGGTCGGGCAGAACGTGGCCTGCCTGTCGGGCACGGGCGGCTTCGGCACCCACACGCTGGCACCCGCTGCACTGTGCATGCCGCTGCCCGAGGGCTTTGGCTACGTCGACGCGGCGGCATTCATCATGATTTACGCGACCTCATGGCACGCGTTGATGGACCGCGCGCAACTCAAGGCCGGAGAAACAGTGCTGGTGCTCGGCGCGGCCGGCGGCGTGGGCACGGCAGCCATTCAGATTGCAAAAGCTGCCGGCGCCAAAGTCATTGCAGCGGCGTCCACCGATGAAAAATGCGAGCTTTGCCGCTCCATTGGCGCCGATGCCACCATCAACTACACGACCCACGCCCTGCCCAATGGCTTTCGCGATGCCGTCAAGGCCGCGACCGACGGCAAGGGCCCGGACGTGATTTACGACCCGGTGGGTGGCGATTTTGCAGAGCCGGCTTTTCGCTCGATCGCCTGGCGCGGCCGCTATTTGGTGGTGGGTTTTGCATCAGGCCCGATTCCGTCGCTGCCATTGAATCTGACGCTGTTGAAAGGCGCTTCGCTGGTAGGTGTGTTCTGGGGCGATTTCGCCAAGCGCGAGCCCAAGGCCAATGCGCAGATGATGGCCGAATTGGCTCAGTGGTACGGCCAGGGAAAGATCAAGCCGGTGATCGACAGCACCATGCCGATGGCGGAATTGAAAGCAGCGTATGCCCACATGGGTTCGCGTGGCGTCAAAGGAAAACTCGTCATGGTGAACTGAGCGCGCAGCACGCTGACGCCCAATAAAAAAGCCCGCTCATGCGGGCTTTTTTATTGGGCACGTGCCCAGTTTCGGTCGAGGCACTTACTTGATCTCGTAATCGGAAAGCGACTTGCCGGCTGCCAATGCTTCAGTCACCCAGCGCGGCTTGCGGCCACGGCCACCAGACCATGTTTCGCCCGTCGGGCCGCGGTATTTGGCGGCTGCCTTGGCTGGCGCAGCACTGGCGCTGCGCTTGACCGCACCCACGCGACCCGTGAGTTTCAGATCGGAAGCCGTCAAACCGTATTCGGCGATCTTCTTGCGCAACTCCTCGATCACGCCGGCGCGTTCATGGTTGCGCAGGTCTTCAGCCTGCTTGCGCAATTGCGCGATCAGTTCGTCGTGCTTCTTGATCTGGGAATTGATATCGGCGAGGGTCGAAGCCATTTTTGGACTCCAGAAATTGAAAACGGGTGGATTTTAATTCAGTTTACATTTGCCACAAGCATGTCGCCCGGAGAAAAAATTGGCGATTCATTGGGTTAATGCAACAGCGCGCAACGTAAAGCGCACCAATCTGGGCATTTATATACGAGCGGGGGGAGAAAGGGAGTATGCGGCGCGCTGTCAGAAGCGATAGCCGGAAATGACAACGCCGGGACAAGCCCGGCGGTGTAATCCTTTGATTGCTATTGAGCAATAGCGCAAAGGAGATATTTTGGGGTGGCTGATGGGACTAGAACCCACGACGACCAGAATCACAATCTGTTGCACCAACCCAACAACGACGCGGGCTGCAGCGATGTCAGCGAGAAGTTTAGCAGCTTTTCGGTCTCCATCCGGTGCGGCCTCCAAGCTGTTTGTTTCCATTCGATCCGCACTCTTTTTCAAGTGCAACTGAATGTTGTTAGCCTCCGCCGATGTTCGATCTTTTTAGTCCAGTGTTTCTTCTGATCTTGCGCGCCTGGCAAAGCGGAAATCCGCGGGTCCGCTTCGTCATCGGTGTCGTACTCGCGCTTTTCGCCGCAGCCATGACAGGTGGAGTGCTTGGGCGCATCAATCATGTGGATGAGAACATCGTCTTCTTCTACGTCATCAGCCTTGCAGGCGCGGGAAGCGTGCTCCTCGTGGCCATCGGTGCACATCAAACAATTGAAGACGAAAAAGCGAAAGCGCTTAAGCTGGATGCCGTAGAAGAGCGAGCTCGCGAACATCCTGAAAAGCCGCAACTTGCGTGGGATTTAGCACGCACAAAACTCGAGAGCTACCTTGACAGAAACTTGAGCCAAGTACGATCGATTTATTGGCTGACGCTCCTGGTGATGCTGTTCGGCTTCGGCTTTGTGATGTACGGCTTATTCCAAGCCTCTCAAGACTCCGCAAAGCTGCCCGTTTCGCTCATTGCCGCCGCCGCTGGCGTCATCATCAGCTTCATTGGTGGCTCGTTTTTGCTGGTGTTTCGCTCGATCTTGGCTGAGTCACGAGGCTACGTTACCGTCCTCGAACGAATCAACGCCGTCGGCATGGCTGTGCAGGTCATCGCAAACACTCCTGACTCGAACGCGGACCTCAAGCATGCGACCACCGCAAATTTGGCAAAGCAACTGCTGAACCTCTATGCAAGAACTCCTGCGGAAATAGAGCCCGTCGCCCCCAGCGGCAAAGACTCGGCACAGTAGCATGCGCCCATGTGGAAGCCCGACAAGCCCATCGTCATTGCCGGCCGTTCGCTGACCGATCAAGAGGCCTGGTGGCACGAGTTCACCGCCGAGTTCTACGAACTTTGCGGCGGTGATGTTGACCACGAATGGCTGGTCGGCTTGGCTGAGACGCTGTACTCGCTCAACGTCGATCGAGCACCGCGCGAAGCCGCTGAAGTCGCGGTCATGACCCTCGGCTACGAGTTGCCGGGCTACGAACTTGAAGAGCCGTTCACGCCCCCGTCGCCACGTCGTCCCGGGCTACATTGATGTGCACTTCAGTGGCGAAGGCTTGGAGCGCGGCCATCTTGGCATCGCGGAAGCGCCAGACGTCACAGTACGCGTAGCGGGTCAACTTCCCCTCGTCGTCTTTCAACTTGATCTCGCCGATGGCCACGACAAAGTCCCCCTCGGAGATCATGCGATGAACCTCGAACTTGGGTGGTTCCTCGTAAGCGGTTGCCATCCATTGGCGAACGGCCTCCTTGCCCGAGATTGTTCTATCGCCAACGAACGTCCATTCCGTGTCCTAGTGCAGAACTTCAGAAAACCCTCGTAGTCGCCTCCGACGATTGCTGCGTTGGCCTTCTCCAGAATCACCCTATAGCTTTCTGACATCCAAAACTCTCCTGTGTTGTAAGGGGCTGGCCATCCCATCTTGAACACCCGGGCGCTGGCGGTAACGATCCTGTCCACGAAGGAATAGATGGACATGATGGCAAACGGTCAAGAGGTGCGTCGGCGCCGGTACAG
>NZ_JBPJZR010000018.1:0-132813 GCF_051216615.1 Variovorax raffinosi | reverse complement strand
GGACCCACCGAGGCATCCAACCTATAGTTATTCACAGTTGGCTCCTAGCGGAACCAGCTCCAGCCCCTGGTCAATGTTCGATTGGCACCGCTGATCACGATTGCACTGGCGCTAACAACCCGGCCACTGACCGCGCCAACCAGGGCCCGCACCAGCCAGTTGGCCACGCGCGCCTCGAAGAGCACCGGACACCGGCGGGTTTCGAGGGTGCGTGCGCCGATGCGCGCGAGGGCGTACTGGGCTGCACGTCGGCCCAGCGCATTTGCGGACATCAGTTCGGCGGCGGCATGCCGCCGGCTGCGCCAGGTGCCATCGTTCAGACGGGCGGCGCGGCCCTGCGCGAGCACCTCCCCAGCCAGTACGCTGCACCGCAGACTGTACGAGGAGGAGGCGTAGCCGCTCGAGAAGCCGCGCGAGGTCATCATCAGCACACGGCTGTGCGAAGCGCTCACGCCCGCGCCGTTGCTGTTGACGATGCGCGCGTCGGTGTCGAACGCCGCGGCCTCGATCTCGCAGGCCAGTTGCGTGGCGGCCTCCACCGAAGGCTGCCATGGGTGAAACAGGTCCAGCTCGGGGGGCGCGGTCTCCAGCCATTGCGCATCGGCCAGGCCGGCCCACTCGTCGGGGGTGGCGCGACGCGCAAGGCTGCAGGCCCTCTGCGCCGTGCTGCGCAGGCCCGCCACGCTCAAATCCGAGGTTTCCATCGAGGCACAGCGCTGGCCTTGAAAGACGGTCACCAAGGCACTGGCCGACCGGCTGTGTTCGATCGCCTCAAGCTCACCCTTGCACACCGTGACCGACTGCTTCAGTGCCTCCGAGATCCGCACGCTGACATCGCTGACCTGTGCCTGGCTGCTTGCCGCCTGCAGCAGGACGGTGGCGGCGTCGTGCAACGCTTCGCGGCTGGAGAGGAACACCTGGGCCTGCGAGGCCTCGACGCCAGAGGACTGTGGCAACAACTGCATCAGGCTTTCCTTCCATCGGCCGGTTGATGCGCCTGGGCCAAGCGTGCCAGCAGATAGTCCGCCTGGGCACGCGTGGAGCCCCGCGCGGCCCGCGAACGTGCCCGCTTGCAGGCATCCCGTCGCGCGGCCCATTGCGGGTGCGCTGCGTCGTGCTTCTCTTGCATCGCCTTACGGCTGGTCTCCTGGCCGCTCTTGAAAAGCATCAATGTGGGAATGCCTCGCACGCCCAAACGAGTGGCGACCGCCGTGTGCTCGTCAACGTTGATCTTGACGACCTTCACATGGCCCGCATAGCGCTCGGCGACCTCGTCGAGCAATGGCTCAATGGCCATGCACGGCCTGCACCACGGCACCCAGAAATCCAGCAGCACGGGGATGCCGGAATGCAGCACGTCGGCATCGAAGCTTGCGTCGGTCGCGTGAAGAATGTGTTCGCTCATGGTTTTCCTGGCTCGCTGCGATCAGAAGTTGTAGGTGCCAGTCAGAAGGACGGTCCGGTAAGGCTGCACATTGACCGTGCTTCCAGAGGCAAAGTCCGCCAGGAGCCTGCGGTTGAAGAGGTTCTTGATGCCCAGCGTGGCCGACCAGCTCCTGGACCTGTAGTAAATGCTGACGTCGACCTGGGCTTGTGCGCCCAGCCGATAGACGGACCTGCCCTCGCCGTCCATTTCGTTGAGGGGTGCCTTGTAGCCGGTACGCATCGTGACGCCCGCCCCGACGCCCCAGCCGCGCCAGGCCTCGTTGCGCAGGTCGTAGGTGGTCCACAGGCTGAGCCTGTGGCGCGGCGTCTGCGACAGCTCGGCCGTGCCCTGGGCTGGCCGGGCAGGCTCGAAGCGGGTGTAGCTGTAGCTGGCCGTCAGGTTCCAGCCGGGCGCCAGGCGTCCTGCAACATCGAACTCCAGGCCGCGGCTGAGCGCACTCGGCAGCAAGACGAGATCCTGGCGACCAAAAGGCGCATTGGCCGGCGTCACGTCTTCAACGACATTCGTGTTCGTTGCGCGAAACAGGCTGGCCGTCGCGGTCAACCGGTCGTTCAGCAGATTCAGCTTGACGCCGAGCTCGGCCGACCTGCCGCTGACGGGGGGCGTTACGACCCGCCCTCGCACACCGCCGTTGAGCGTTGCATCGAAATAGACACCTCCGGGCTCAAAGCTGCTCTGGCTATTGGCGAACACCGTCGCGCTGTCGCTCAGACGGTAGGCCACGCCGAGGTTGTAGACCGGCTTGTTCCTGGGTGCGGAGGCGTCCTGCACCTGGCCACTGGCGTCCTCTCTGGTCTTGTCACTGGGGTCGCTGATCTGCACATGGCCCACGCTTGCCAGCACCTTCCAGCGGCCCCAGGCCATCTGATCCTGCAGGAAGAAATGGGTGGTCGTCACGGCGGAGTCGTCGACGAGTGCGAGCCGCTCGCCCGGAAAGAACAGCGAATTGACTGGCGGCAGGTACTGGTCGGAAGGAACCTTGATATCGGGGACGAGCGCCCTCCGCGCGAAACCGCTTCTCGCGACGCGCAAGTAATTTGCGCCGGCCAGCAGCGTGTGGTTCAGCGCGCCAGTTTTGAATTGGCCCTGAATGCTGTTTTCAAAACTCGCGCTGTAGCCCGAAAAGCTGCTGCTTGCCGGAGAAAAACCACCCCAACCGCCAAGGTCAGGGTCGTTGCCTGTTGCCACATAAAGGCCGTAGTCGGTCGTCGCCTTTTTGTAGCGAAACTTGCTTTGAAAAGTCCAGCCGCGCCACAGGCCCTGCTTCAGTTCGTAGAACAGCTCCACGTCCTTTGCCGCCAATCCATCGTCGAAACGACCCCGGCGCCCATGCAGAAAATCCGGCCCGGGCCCGTGCGGCGTCAGTTCCGCGTATTGCTTTTCGGGCGTGGGCTGCCGCTGGCGCTGGTAGGCCAGGCCCACGACAAGCGAGGTGCCGCCCTGGCGCCAGCCCAGAGAAGGCGCAAGGTAGATCTCGCGGTTGCCGCGATAGCCGAACTCGCTGCGGGCGGCGTACATGCCCAACAAGACCGTGCGATAGGACAGGGCTCTATCCGCGGACAAGGTGCCGGCCATGTCCAGCGATGCGCGCTGCCGACCGTGGGCGCCGACCTCCAGCGTCAGTTCGCGCACCCGCTCGGATTGCGGGCGCTTGGTCACGATATTGACGATTCCCCCAGGCTTCATGCTCACGCCGGCCGTGACGGAATTCGCCCCCTTGAGCACCTCCACCCGCTCGACGCCCGCCATCGGGATGTAAAGCGCCCGCGCCCTGTCATCGCCGAGTTGCAGCGTCGGCACACCGTTCTCAAGAAACCTCGCTTCAAAGCCGCGGATGCGGATGTCCTCGTTGATCGCCGCGTCGTCCGACCCCACGGCACTCACATTGCGCAACGCATCCGAGACGGATTGCACCTGTCGGGTCTTCATGACTTCCTGGGTCACGATCTGGATCGCCTGCGGAATGTCCGACAACGCAGTGTCGGTGCGCGTGGCCGATCGCGTGCTGGCGCCGCTGAAGCCCTCGTCCTGGTAGCCGAAGTCGGCGCTCTCGGCATCGGTGACAACAGTGATCGGACGGAGCGTCGCTTCGCCCACGGGGGCATGGGGAGCCGACGGCTCAGGCGGCGGTGCGGGCGGCACGGGCTTGACCCGGATGACGTAGCCATCGCTCGACCTCGCCATGGCCTCCAGTCCCGTGCCGGCCAGCACCTGCGTCAATGCCTCGCTGGTCGGGTAGCGGCCTTGCACGCCAGGGCTCAGCTTGTCCTTGACCAGGGCGAAGTCATAGGTCACCGACGCCCCCGAGCGGGCCGCCACTTCGCTCAAGACCCGGGGCAACGGCCCGGCAGCGATCGAATAGGACACGCTGGCACCCTGCGTTGCCGGCGCCGGCTGCGCCAACGAAAGCCTGGGCACGACCCACGCCACCACGCCCAGCCCCCAGCACACAGCGCGCACGCCCAACGCGAGCACCGTCGGCCCGAAGACATGGGAAACAAGGTTGAAAGACTTCCGGGTACGCAAGCCGGCCATGCGAAAAGATCCTTGTGCTCAGGCACCTCGCACTCGTCAATCGAAGCGCTTATGTAGATGCCCCGTCAGAAAAGAAAAAGGGCCAGCATTTGGCCCTATTGTCTCGAAACTAATTGCAACTCTATTGCGGCTACCTTGCTGCCAACTTGCAGCTAACTTGCAGCCAACTTACAAATCGGGGCATTCTGGCAATTCCCGCGTACTGCCCATTGCCACGAGACACAAGAATCCGGTTTTGCCCAAAGGCGGTGGCCGCATGGCTCCAAGCCAATGATCTGCCGGGGAGATGGTTTGCAAGAACAAACAACCTCCCCGGCAAGAACAGCCAGCCAACCGCCTTCCGCGGTCCGGACTCCTAGCCCAACAGCCCGTGCAGGATGTTCGTCACGGGAGACAGCGCAGTGCCGGCGGGCGAGTGCTCGACCAGGCTGGTGATCGGGGTCAGGACATCGGTCACCAGCGAGGTGACTGCATGTTCGACACCGTTCACCACACTGCTTACCGCGTCGGTCACCGGTGCCACTGCGTGGCCTGCGCCAGCCAGGATGTCGGTCACCGGCGCCGTGGCGCTCGATGCCGCGCTGGTCACAGCGGAGACCACCGGGGTCACTGCGCTGGTCACATGGCTTGCCACGTCCGTCACCGACTGCAGGATGTTGGCGGCCGGGCCGCTGCTTCCCAGCAGGCCGCCGAGCAGGCCGCCCACGAGGCCATCGCTGCCGAGCAAGCCGCCGACCAGGCCGTGATCGCCGAGCACGCCGTCGAGCAGGCCACCAGTGGTGCCGCCAGTCACGCCGCCGAGCAGACCGCCCACGAGGCCGTCGCTGCCGAGCAAGCCACCGACCAGACCGTGGTCGCCGAGCACGCCGTCGAGCAGGCCGCCGGTGGCGCCGCCACCGAGCACACCGCCCAACAAGCCGCCGTCGCCGCCAAGCAGGCCACCCAGCAGGCCATCGTTGCCGAGGACGCCACCGAGCAGGCCGCCGTCACCGCCGAGCGCACCGCCCAGCAGGCCGCCGTTCAGCAGATGCGCCACGCCGTCGGTAAGGAAGTCGACTTGCGTGTCGACCGCATTCAGCAGCGCATGCGTCGTGCCGGCGCCGAGCAGTTGGTCGGTCAGCGGGCTCAGCAGGCCGTTCACGCCGTCCGTCACGTTCTTCACCACGCTGTCGACCGGGTCCAGGATGTTGGGGCTGTTCGGCGTGAAGGTCGTGCCGAGCAGCGGGCCAAGCAGGCCGTCGACCGTGTCGGTCACGTGGTCGGTGAGGCTGACGACCGGGGTCAGCACGTTGCCCAGGCCGAGGCCTCCGAGCACACCGTGGTTCAGGCCGTTGGCCACGCCGCTGACGATGCTGTCGACCGGGTCGAGCAGCGCCGTGCCTGCGGGTGCAGGGGTGCCGCCGCCGATGCCACCCAGCACACCGCCGAGCAGGCCACCCACGAGGCCGTCGCTGCCGAGCAGACCGCCGACCAGACCCTGATCGCCCAGCAGGCCACCGAGAAGGCCGTCATTGCCCAGCACACCACCAAGCAAACCACCATCGCCGCCGAGCACACCCCCCAGCAGACCGCCGTCACCCAGCACACCGCCGAGCAAGCCGCCATCGCCACCGAGCAGACCGCCCAGCAAACCATCATTGCCCAGCACACCGCCGAGAAGGCCGCCGTCACCGCCAAGCAGACCTCCCAGCAGACCGCCATCGCCGTCCAACAAACCGCTTAGCAGGTTGCTGTCCGCAGCTAGCGAGGTGGGCTGCAGCAAGAATCCAGATGCCGTCATAGTGAGCTCCAAAATAAATGGACTCACGGAAAGGCAACACACATGCCGCATCTGCGATGCACCTTCAGCTTTACACAGACCTCAACGGCGGCCGTTGATTTGAAAGGAGTTTTTCTTTTTCAAATCAAACTGTAAGCCTGGAAAGCAAGGCGAAAAGACCGACTTGCGGCGAGCCGTTACGTAACACCCCAGGTTGTTCTCGCGTAGCACCCATCGAAGTGCAATATGCAGAGGAAATCTTTTCTCTTAACAAGCGCGTTCAAGCGCAGCCACATCGGCCGCATGAATCCCGCCGATGCGAAAACGACAACGGCACTGACGGCTGCAGCCTTCGAGCACTTGAACGAAATACCGCTCTGCCCCGCTCCGCGGAACGAAGCAAATGAAGGCCCGACACCATGACCTCGCCTTCGAGTCAATCCACCACGGGTACTTCGCGCCAGTTCAGCAGGCGCAGCGCGATGCCACCCGCGCCGATGTCGAGCGTTCGCTTGTCGCCTTTGTCGGTTCCGACGATGAGCCGGGGCGTGCCCCCCTCCCACCGGAATGTGTTGCCTACCCTGACGAAGCGCAGATCGATGCTCGCGATGAGCACCGTGATGAGCACCGTGATCACAATTTCGATCAGCGTGAAGCCACCGATGTGACGGCTGCGCGCGGTATGAGTGAGTGGCAAAAATTTCCTCCTATCGGGCATCTCGCACCAGGGTGCTTACCTACATGCCCCGCGAGAAAGGGAAAAGGGCCAGCATTGGCCCGATCGATGTAAAAAATCGCCCCTCAAGAACTCAAGCCGACTTGACGGGCCGCAATGGCCCGGGGGGCGCAGTCATCGGGCAGGAAGTTGCCGCCATCCATTACGGACACGCTGGAGACGCCCCCCAGACTTTCGCAAGCACTGGTTGCGCATGGATCGCGTGTTGCACCAAGGTCATGGTCCCGGCGGAATCCTCAGGCCAATCTTGCAGAACGGCCTGCTCTCGCTTGTATGCCATTTCCAATCGCTCATTGCCGGCTTGTGTGCGGCAATAAAACATGGCGTCCCCGAGAAAAACACTCTGGTTGATGCGCTCGGCATAGCCTCGACGCCTGAGGTAGCTCAAGATGTTCGCCAACGTTTGCCCCGAAAAGCCCGTGGCGCCGCTGATTTCTTCATACGAACGAGATGGTTCGAGGATTGCCAGCACGCGAAGTACTTTGACGTCCCTGCTCATTTTTTTCGATTCCCCTGCCCTGCCTTGCATTGCTTCGGGCACCCCATCAAACACAGGTTCGGTCACCTTGCAGTCGTCGACGCGGATGCCAACCCACCGCGTACTGGCTACACGCTGCGTCATGCCTCGTCCGCCTCAAGGCCGGCGCCGCGCCGCTCGCGGACCAGATAGACGGGACGGCCTTTGACTTCCTGGTAGATCCGCGCGACATACTCGCCAACGATGCCCATGGAAATCATGTGCACGCCAATGAAGAACATCAGGCCTGCAACGATGGTGGCCCAGCCCGACACCTCGTTCCCGAAGAGCATGTGATCGACCACGACATAGGCGCCGTACGAGAAGGCAGGCAACGCCAGCACAAGCCCGACGATGCCCATCAGGTGCAACGGCCACGTCGTGAATGCAGTCAGGCCGTCGAGTGCGAGCTTGACGAGCCGTCGCCCATTGAAGCTGCTGCATCCTTGAGCGCGCGGCGCTGGCGAATACGGCAGAGCGACGGCCCTGAAGCCGACCCATGCATAGAGTCCCTTCATGAATCGGCTGCGCTCTGGCAGGCTGACAAGCGCGTCCACGACCTTGCGGTCCATCAAGCGAAAGTCACCTGCGTCTTCGGGCACGCTCACACGGTTGGACGCGTTCAGCAGCTTGTAGAACAAGCGCGTGCCGAGCTTCTTCAGACGGCCTTCGTCGTGCCGGTTTTCGCGCACCGCATAGACCACCTCGGCACCCGCCAGCCAGTGATCGACCATGGCGCGCACCAGGGCCGGCGAGTGCTGCATGTCGCCATCGAGCAGCACGACCGCATCGCCCGCGGCCGCGGCCAGCCCGGCGGTGATGGCGGCCTCTTTCCCGAAGTTGCGCGACAACGAGATGCAGCGAAAGCCAGGCATGGCGCACCACTGCGACACCACCGCCTCGGTATCGTCCGTGCTGCCGTCGTCCACCACGATGACCTCCCAGCGCAGGCGCGTGGCCTGGAGCATTTCTCGCAACTGCGGCAGCAACTGCTGCAGATTCAACGCTTCGTTGAAGCAGGGAACCACGCAAGAAAGGCTGCACGTTCGCAATACCGCTTCTGGCTGCGGCATCGACTGCGGCAATTCGCACAGGGCCGCATCCACGCCCGATGTGACTATGTGCCGGTTGAACATGAGGGCCTCCGCTCTGAATTGCCTTCCGTCGCGATCACGGGCGGCTGAATACGCCAATAGAACTTCGGCGGATTCGCGCCTATCGGGCGTTGGTCTGGCAGCGTTCTGTATGCACTGATCTCCAGGGCGCCGCACGCGTCCACGAGCGGCTTGGAAACCCAGGGACTGATGTCGTAGCGACCGTCGATCAGCACCAGCGGATGCTCCTCCAGCAGAAGAGACAGTGCGCCAGCCTCCGCAGGGGGGCCGGAGACGATCCGTATAGGCCCAGCAAGGGCTCTGCGCGCATCATTCGCCACGGCATCGGCCAGCGACTGCAGGTCCACGTCCCGCCATTTGTTCTGGCGCGCTGCTTCGTCAGGCCCTGTCGCCGAAAGACAGTGAACATGGAGAACGAGAAGAAGGAGCGCCTGAATCGCGACGAATGCGGTGAGCGAGACGCGCAAGGGGACGAGAGACCAACAGCGCCCGCGTTGCCCTCCGCTCGCAAGCTCCATGAGCGCTGGAACGGCCAGGAGCAGGAAGGGCGTTCCCCATTGCAAATGGGGCTCGGTGCCCGCGAGCATGGCCATCGCGCATGGCACGGCCAATGGCAAGAATCCGAAGCAAAAAATCAGGCTCGTGCTGCCGGGTGCATCGCATGCACCGGCACTGGATCGGCCGGCCCGCGACCACTCCGCCGATCTTCCGGCTGCCACTCGCACGAGCAACAGCAGCATCAGGGCGGGAAGTGCCCGATTGAGAACCTGATCGGCAAGCCAATGCGCGGAAACCGGGAATCGCTCGACCCAACTCAATCGGACGCCGAGCGAAGACGTCATTGCGTAGCGAACCGGCCCGAAGTCGTTCTGCGACAACCAATACAGGTGAGGAGAGAAAATCGCCAACGACACGAACGCCGACAGTGCGAGCCCGAGCCGATGCGTCGGACTGCGCCATCCGCCCTGGAGCATCCAGAAGACAAACACGCACACGGCGGCAACCGCGATCTGGTACTTCGCCAGTGCGCCAAGTCCGATGCAGACGCCCAGCGCAAACCACCAGCGCAGGCGCCCGGTGGAGAACGCCATCCAACAGAACAGCGCACTGCCGACTGCGAATGGCATGAGCACCGTGTTGTGGTTGTAGAAATGGATTCGCCCGTTGTAGTAGGTGATGCAAAGGACCGCCAGCAAGGCCAGCGTTGCATGACGCCGACCGCGCAACCGCGCAACGAGAAACCAGAGCAGCCCCATGGACAGCAGCGTGCAGAGCGCCGCAGCCACGTAGGTCACCCAAGGGACGTGTCCGAACACCTGCACCAGCGGCCACAGCAGCCATGTCGGCAGCGGCGGATGCTTGTAGTAACCCCATTCGAGGCTGTGCACCCACGTGAGCTGCTCGACGTTGTCCTTGGGCAGGTTTTCGCCCGAGAGACTCATTGCCAACAACCAGATGCCGCAGAACAGGAGCAAGCCCAACGCAAGGGCTGCGACATGGTGCGACTTCCAGAAACGCAAGAACAATGCGCGATCACGGCGCACGCCGTCGATCAAGCGATTGGGCAGGACGTGCGTGTCGAGCCGTTCGATTGCCTCAGCCAACTCGATCGCCCCCGCACGATTGCCCCGGCGCACATCCGCCCGGGGTTTGGAGTGGGTCGGTCAACAGCTCTGTGGCACGACGAAGCCAGTCGACCTGGCGGGCGGCAAATTTCATCTCGGGAACAACTCTCATCAAGGTGCTTATTGAGATGCCCCGCCAGAAAAGAAAAAGGGCCAACAATGGCCCAGTTCATTTGCAACAATACGTAACTCGATCAACAGCCTAAGCCGCCCTGACAGTTCCCCAGTACCGCGTCCGCCAGTCGATTCGCAAGGGAAGGTTTTGCGTCAGCAGGGCCAACGCGCGATCCGTGTCCTTGAGTTGAAAAGCCCCTGAAACCAACATACCCGCCACTGCGGGATCGCACCCCACAGTGCCCACACGGTACCGGGACAGTTCCGCCAGGAAATCATCCAGGCGCATTTCTTCTGCCACCAGAATGCCCTGCGCCCACGACGCCGATGCTTCGCTCACGGGCCGCGTTGCGCCCGAATCCGCGCGCGTGAAGGTGCATTGGCTTCCGGCCTGCAGGATTCGCGTACCGGCATGGCTATCGGCCGGCTCGACTTGCACGGCGCCCTCGAAAACAGCCACACGGCTGCCGGCGTTCTCACGACGGACACTGAACCTGGTTCCCAGCGCGCGAACCGCACCGTGGCCCGTGGTCACCAGAAAGCTTCGGGCCAAGTCGCCCGCCTCGTGCGCGGTGGTCACGAGGACTTCCCCTTCGTGCAACTGCAGCAGCCGCCGCGTTTCGCTGAAAGTCACATCAATAGCGCTGGCCGTATTCAGGACCAACTGCGTTCCATCGGCCAACACGATATTTCGCTGCTCGCCCGTTGCGGTGCGATAGTCGGCAGCCCAGTCCTTCCAGGGCAATCTGGTGGCAAACCATGCCGCGGGCGCTGCCGTCAGCAGAATGGACAGCGTCCGAAGCGCGGCGCGGCGCGACCGGTCGGTTGTCGGCCGGTCGAGTGCCGGCATGCCAATGGCCGGCGGGATGGCATCGAAGCGGTGGGGGATCATTTCGGCTTTCCGCCAGACCTCCTGATGCATGGCACTGCGCGCACGCCACTGCTGCCATTCGCTGCGCTCGGCATCTGACATTTCGCCGCTCTGCAGCTTCACGAGCCACGCGGCAGCCTCTCGAACAATGATCGGATCGATGTTGCTGTGTTCGCTCACGACAACGTGGCCATCAAGCACTGCTCGAATCCCTGCTGCATGTGCCGCTTCACCGTACGCAGCGAAATCCCCAGTTGTTCGGCAATCTGCGCATAGGTCAATCCATCCAGTTGCGCCAAAAGGAAAGCGGTACGCACCTGGGGCGCCAGTTGACCGAGCATCCGGTCAATTTCGAACAGCGCCTCCAGCTGAATGGCGCGGTCTTCGGGCGATGGTGACTGCGCTTCGGGAAGCAGCGCCAGCGTATCGAGATATGCGCGCTCCACGGCAGCCTTGCGCCCCGCATTCGCAACCAGTCCCTTGGCGATGACCGTCAGATAAGCGCGCGGTTCATCGAGTGTCTCTACTGCCTTCTTGAGCAGCACCCTGACAAAAGTATCTTGGGCGATGTCCGCAGCCTGATCGGCATTGCCAGTTCGCCGGCGCAACCACTGCACCAACCAACCATGGTGATCGACATACAGCGACCTCACCAGGGACGCATCGGTTTCCAACATGCTCTTCCTCCACACTGCCTCATCCGGGCATTTATAACTGCAAAACACTAAGCAAAAAGAATGCCGCCAATGTGCGCTGTACGTTAACGAGCAAATGCAAATGCCATCGGAAAGTGCATTTAGTTTTCCATCCCCAGCGAATCATTCCAAGTGTTTCCGGCGGCGCACAGGGATGCGCGTTGCGCAGCGCCTCCACAGGGGAAGAGCCGCATTATCTTCAGCGTGCGGATTCGGGCGCGAGAAAGTCGGCGGATGGGCGCCCCAGCGCGTGGGGCGGCTCAAGTTGTCTTGCAATCAATGCCCGTGACGTGCTCCATCTCACGAGCCGGCGCCATGAGCGGCGCCGTTCGAGATAGCCGACGCCGGGCACACATTCCAGAACCCCACGATCGCGTTGCCGAACTGCTCGCAGTTCCAATCGTCGGCCTCATCGCCGCCGGCGCGTTCGCTCAACAAGCAGGGCCGACCACGGCTCCTCCTGCGGCCACCTCCCAAGAAGCCAAACAGGCACCGAAGAAGCCGGGTGGCGCCAAGGCCAAGAAGTCAAAGTCCGACGCGAAGCCACGCGCGGAACGCGCCAGGAAGGGGTGAGTTCTTCGGCTCACCGGCAATGCCCGCGTCGGCGGGCCGCAGCCTTGCTTAGTTCTTCGCCCCGTTCTCGTCTTCCTGCAGCAGCCGCCACATCACCTTGCCGCTGCCGCTCTTTGGCAGCGCATCGACAAACTGCACCTTGCGCGGGATCTTGTAGACCGCCATGTTCTCGCGGCACCAGTCAATGATCTGCTGCTCGGTCGTGTCCTTGTGCGTGGCGCGCAGCACCACCACGGCCTTGACCGATTCGCCCCGGTAGTCGTCCTTGGTCGAGATGACGCAGGCCTCCTGGATCGCGGGGTGGCGGAACATCAGCAGCTCGACCTCGGCCGGCCACACCTTGAAGCCGCTCGCGTTGATCATCCGCTTGAGGCGGTCGGTGATGAAGAAGTAGCCGTCCTCGTCCATGCGGCCCATGTCGCCCGAGCGGAAGAAGCGCTTGCCCTCGAACTCGACGAAGGCGGCGGCGGTCGCATCGGGGCGCTTCCAGTAGCCCTGGAACACCTCGGGCCCGTGGATGATGATTTCGCCCGATTCGCCGATGGGCAATTCCTTCAAGGTGTCGGGGTCGACCACGCGCGCATCGGTGCTCATGAACGGAATGCCCAGGCACTGCTGCTTGGGATTTTCCGAGGGGTTGGTATGCGAAGGCGCGGCGGTCTCGGTGAGGCCGTAGCCCTCCTGGTACTTCAGGCCGTACTGCTCCAGCAGGCGCTGCGCCACGGCCTGCGGCATGGCCGCGCCGCCGCCGCCGATGTGGGTCATGCTCGACAGGTCGTAGTTCGCGAAGTTGGGGCTGGCCATGAGGTCGATCACCATGGTCGGGATGTTGGTCCAGCTCGTGACCCGCCAGCGCGAGATCAGCCGGCCCGCCACGTCGCGGTCCCAGCGCGGCATGATGACCAGCGTGGCCGCTGCAAGGATCGAGGTGTGCATCATGCTCACCACGCCCGTGATGTGGAACATGGGCACCACGGCCAGCACCACCGCCTCCGACGTCGCCTGGCCCCAGAGCTGGCCGGCCACGGCGTTGTGCATCAGGCTCGAATGGTGGTGCACGCAGCCCTTGGGCAGGCCGGTGGTGCCGCTGGTGTAGGGCAGCAGCGCCATGTCGTTGGCGCCCACCACGTGCTCGGGCGGCGCATGGCCGGCGGCCAGCGCATCGGTCCAGTCGATCACCTGACCGTCGGCCAGGGTCGGCAGCGGATGGCGCTTGGTGAGCCAGTCGTTCCATGCCGGTGCCGGTGCGTCGTCGCCGGTCACATCGGCATCAAACGCATCGGTGAACTGGGTCACGATCATGTGCGTGAGCTGCTGGCTGGCCGGCAAGGCGTCGCTGGCCTTGGCGAGTTCGCCGGCCAGGTCGCCGGTGGTCAGGGCCACCCGGGCGTCGGGGTCGGTGATGTAGTGCTTGAGCTCTTCGGCCCGGTTCATCGGGTTGACCGGCACCACCACCGCATTGGCGCGCAGGATCGCGAAATGCGCGATCACCAGTTGCGGGCAGTTCTGCATGTTCAGGATCACGCGGTCGCCGCGCTTCACGCCCAGCGCCTGCAGCGTGCCCGCCAGGCGCTCGGCCTGGGCTTCGAAATCGCGGTAGCTGACCACGCGGCCGAAGAACACCAGCGCGGCCTTGTCCGGGTAGCGCGCGGCCGAGGTGGCCAGGTTGTGCCACAACGAGGTGGCGGGCACGGTGATCGAATGCGGCAGGCGTTTGGGCCAGAACTTGTAGTGCGGGCGTTGTTGCATGGTGAGAACAGGCGAGAGAAAAGAGAGGGAGAGAAAAAAATTGGCGGCGCACCAGCCTAAGCCGCTACGGCCCCCGCTCCCATCGGGGAAGCCCCCGGGGCGTCACCTTGGCGACGCCCTTTTTTCGTACGCCCGGGCATCGGCTATGGTGCTGACCCCGGGCCGCGCGCCCACAGCCTGATCCTGTTTGTCATGTTCGAGCCTGTACGAAAAGCATTCCGACGACGATTCATCCTCTTCGGCGGCGCGCTGGCCGCGTCGGGCTGCGCGCTGGTCTCGCGCTTCGGCCCTCAAGAGCCGCCGGCCGCCCCGGGGCCCAAGGAGCCGCCGACGTGGTTCATGGCCGACTGCTGGCTGGGGACCGAGGACGTGGTCCCGCCCCATGCCGGCAACGCCGGCGGTTCGATGTTCGGCACCCTGACGCTGGCCACCGGCCACTTCACCTGGCGCGTGAACTACGCGCGCCTGAGCGGGCCGGCCACGCTCGCGGGCTTTTACGGCCCCGCCGCCAAGGGCAGCAACGGCCCGCTGGTGATCCAGCTTCCGCCGCACAGCGAGGGCGTGCAGCACAACACGGGCCCCGACGCCGGCTACGAGCTGACCGGCACGAGCACGTTGACGCAGGCCCAGATGGATGACCTCATGGCCGGCCTGTGGTACGTCAGCGTATCGACGCGCGCCTGGCCGGCGGGCGAAGTCCGGGGACAGATGAAGCGCAGCACTGCCGGCGTGCACGGCGGCTGACATCAGCCAGCGGCGCGGCGCTGGCGCCACCGCCATGCGCGATGCGCTTTGCGACTACAGACAGGCGCGGCTTTCGGAGCGATACCTGCGGTTTTTCAAAAAGGATTTGCCATGGCCGCAGAAAAGCACGCAAGCGTTCACTGGGAAGGCGCCGGCAAGACCGGCAAGGGCCAGGTCAGCACCGAGACCGGCGCCCTCAAGGACTACCCCTACGGCTTCGCCAGCCGCTTCGAGGACGACAAGCGCGGCACCAACCCCGAGGAAATCGTCGGCGCGGCCCATGCGGCCTGCTTCACCATGGCCTTTGCCTTCGCGCTCGAAAGAGAAGGCCTGGCCGCCACGAAGATCGACACCCGCGCCGCCGTGCGGCTGGCCAAGGATGGCGACGGCTTCAAGATCGACCGCATCGCGCTGGAGCTTGACGCCAGCGTGCCGAACCTCGACGAGGCGAAGTTCCAGCAGATCGCCGCAACAGCCAAGGCCGGCTGCCCGCTGTCGAAGGCGCTGGCGAGCGTGCCCGAGATCACGCTGAAGGCCACGCTGGCCGGCTGATCGCCCGCACGGGCTGCCTGCTCACGGTCGGGCAGCCTGGGGCGTGGCATCGGGGGTTTGTCCGGGGTGGCGATTGCCAACAACGGACAGTCTTGCTGCAAGGGGGTGCCGATAGTACGCAGGCAACCCGGGTCGACGCCTTCGCGGCGACCCGGTTTCCCCTGCCACATGGAGCCCCCCGATGAAAGAACAGACCGAACTTCAAGCCCGCCGCGAGCGCCTCGTGCTCGACCATTTCGCCGACGAGACCCGGCAGGATTTCGACGCCGTGCTCGGCACCTTCCCGCATCCGCACTACGAGCTGATTCCGAGCGGCGAGGTGCACGACGGCATCGCCGATGTGCGCCAGTACTACACCGACACGCGCCGCGCCTTCCCCGACCAGCGGCACGAGATCATTCAGTTGCGGCATGCCGATGATTCGGTGATCGTCGAGTTCTGGCTGCTCGGCACCCACCGTGGCCCGCTCAAGGGACTGCCGCCGACGGGCAACAGCTTTCGCTGCCGGATGAACGCCTTCTTCATCTTCGAGGGCGACCGGCTGGTCTGCGAGCGCGTGTACTTCGACACACTGACGATGCTGCGGCAACTGCTGGTGGGCGTGCCGGCGGAGGCGGTGGGCCCGCTGATCGCCGGGCTGCTCGGCCAGCCAGCCGCGGCGCCCAAGCCGGAGACCGCTGCGGCATGACCACGACCGCACACGGCCGGCCGCTCGAAGGCCGCCACGCGATCGTGACCGGTGGTGCGCGCGGCATCGGCCTGGCCATCGCGCGGCGCTATCTCGCGGCCGGCGCGAGCGTCGCGCTGTGGGACGTCGAGGCCGCAGCGCTGGCGGATGCGGTGCAACAGCTTGCACCGCTCGGCACGGCGACATCGGCGCTGGTCGATGTGCGCGACGAAGACCAGATTGCCCGCGCAGCCTCGCAGGCGCAGGAGAACTTCGGCCGCATCGACATCCTCGTCAACAACGCGGGCGTGCTCGGGCCGACGGTGACCGCCTGGGAGCACACGCCCGCGCAGTGGCGCCAGGTGCTCGACATCAACCTCACCGGTGCGTGGTTGTGTTGCCGCGCGATCGTGCCGGTGATGCTGGCGCAGCAGCAACGCGGGCGCATCGTCAACATCGCCTCGGTCGCGGGCAAGGAAGGTAACGGCTTCAACGCGGCGTACTCGGCCTCCAAGGCGGGGCTGATCGCGCTGACCAAGTCGCTGGGCAAGGAGCTGGCCGCGTCCGGCGTGCTGGTGAACTGCATCACGCCATCTGCGGCTGACACCGCCGTGTTCGCGGGGGTTCCTGCGGAGCACCGCGAGCAACTGCGCAGTGCCCTGCTTGCGCGTGTGCCGATGGGGCGCTTTGTCGAGGTCGATGAAGTGGCTGCCATGGCTGCCTGGCTGGCTTCGGATGCCTGCTCTTTCAGTACCGGGGCGGTGTTCGATATTTCTGGCGGGCGTTCGATGTATTGAATTTTTGTCGCGCATCGGTGCGGGGTCATTCGGGGTGCGTGCGAATGACACCAGGTGCTCCCCTCCGCGAATGTCCCCCGCTTCGCTCCTCCTTTATTTCGCTGCGGGGAGCACCTGGTGTCATTCGCACACGGGCACGCTGCTGGTGAATCGCTGATCAACAACCGCTCTGTCCAACGCTCGCGCCGATACGGGGCTCTTTTTCGCGAAATAAAGGAGGAGCGAAGCGGGGGACATTCGCGAAAAAGAGCACCGTGTCGGCGTGAGTGTCGCCCTGAACAACAGCGCACCGAATCAAACGCAAACGCGACAAACAGAAGACAAGTTTTCATCTCCAGGAGACACCCATGATCCGAGACCCAGACCCCACCGGCTTCGCACAACTCACGCAATTCGACGGCGCGCGCAACGCCGCCATGCCGCAAGACCGCCTGCGCGCCATCCGCCACGGTGCCGAAGCACTGCGCGAACAACTGCTCGCCGGCCCACCGGTTCGCTTTGCGCGCAGCTTCAACCTGCTGCGCATTCCGTATCCCGCGTGGTTCGCCTTCACCGGCGTGTACTCGCAGCAGCTGCTCAAGCCGCACATGGTCCACCTGCTGGCGCGCACCACGCTGATCCAGTACGACGACTTCGAAGGCCGGCTGCGCACGCTGCTCTTCACGCCGGCCGATTTCGAAGCGGGCAACGCAACGCCCTACTTCAAGCGCCTGAGCGACCAGACGCCGAAGTTCCTGCACAAGGCCATCGCGCCCGTCTACCAGACCGTGCTGCAGGCGCTGCAAGGCTGCGGCGTGTCGCCCGCGCAGATCGACTACATCACTTACGACCATCTGCACACACAGGACGTGCGCCGCTGGCTCGGCAGCGCGGATGCGCCGGGGCTGCTGCCGAACGCCAAGCTCATCGTGCATCACCAGGAACTCGCGAACATGCACGGCCTGCTGCCGGTGCAGGCCGAGTGGTATTGCCCGCATGGGCTGGACGACATACCGGCCGCGCGCATCGCCGCCTTCGACGGCAGCATCCAGCTGGGCCACGGCCTCGCGCTGGTGCATACGCCGGGCCATACCGAAGGCAACCATTCGCTGGTCTACCGCGCCGACGACGGCCTGCGCGTGAGCAGCGAGAACGGCGTGGCCGCCGACAGCTGGGCGCCGCTGCAGTCGCGCCACAACGGCATCCGCCGCTATGCACAGGCCACGGGCGCGGAGGTGATCCTCAACGGCAACACGCAAGAAAGCAGCAACGACCAGTACCTGTCGATGGTGCTGGAGAAAACGCTCGCCGGCACCTCGTCGTTGCACGGCTTCAGCAACGTTGTGCCATCGGCCGAATGCTCGCCGCACTGGCTGTTTCCGGGCGCGCCTACCAGCCATCTGTGGGGCGAGACGAGCTTCGGCACACCAGTGCGCGCCTGACGCACCGCCGCGAAAAAACAAAGAGAGAGAGACAAACACGATGAACACCGCCACCCTCGATGCCGCCGATGCGCGCACACCGGCGCCTGCCGATGCCAGCGCGCGCAACGACGCCGCCCTCTTCCGCAAGATCACCTGGCGCCTGATGCCGCTGCTGTGCGCCTGCTACGTGCTGAACTACCTGGACCGCACCAACGTCGGCTATGCGCAGTTGCAGATGAAAGACCAACTGGGCTTCAGCGACGCCGTGTTCGGACTGGGCGCGGGCATCTTCTTCATCGGTTATGCGGTGTTCGAGATTCCGAGCAACCTGATGCTCGCGAAGATCGGCGTGCGCGCCACCTTGCTGCGCATCATGGGCCTGTGGGGGCTGGCTTCGGCGGCGATGGTGTTCGCCACCACGCCCACGCAGTTCTATGTGCTGCGCTTCCTGATCGGCGTGTTCGAGGCGGGCTTCGCGCCCGGCGTGCTGTTCTACCTGACGCTCTGGTTCCCGTCGCACCGCCGGGCGCAGGCCACCGCGCTGTTCTTCATGGCCTTCGGCGCGGCGCCCATCGTGGCGGGGCCGATCGCGGGACTCACCATGACCTACCTCGACGGCGTGCTGGCGCTGCGGGGCTGGCAGTGGCTGTTTCTGCTCGAAGGCCTGCCGAGTGTGTTGCTGGGCATGGCAGCTTTTCGCTACCTGTCGAACAACCCGGCGCAGGCACCGTGGCTTTCGGTGGCCGAGAAGCAGCGCGTGGCGCACCTGCTGGCCGAAGACCAGGCCGTGCACGGCGCCGCCGAGCGCCACACCTTCGGGGCGGCGATGCGCGATCGGCGCGTGTGGCTCATCGGCTTCATGTCTTTCCTGATCATCCTGGGCATCTACGCGCTGTCTTTCTGGCAGCCCACGATCCTGAAGTCGATGGGGCTGAGCGTGCTGCAGATCGGCTTCTATTCGGTCATTCCCGCGGTCGCGGGCATCGCGGCCAACATCGTCGTCGGGCGGCATTCCGACCGGCGCAAGGAACGGCGCTGGCACTTCGCGCTGGGTGCGCTCGTGGGCGCGGCTGGCCTTGCACTGACCACGCTGTTCATGCACAACGCCTTCGCCGCCGTACTGTGCCTGGCGCTGGCGGCGATGGGCATTTCGAGCGCGTTCACCGTGCTCTGGGCGATTCCCGGCAGCTTCATGTCCAGGCGCGCCGCGGCGGCGGGCATCGCGCTCATCAGCACCATCGGCGGCAGCGCGGGGCTGGTGGCGCCGATGATGGTCGGCGCCCTGAAGACCGCGACGGGCGGGTTCACGGCGAGCCTCTACATCCTGAGCGGCGCGCTGGTGCTGTCGGCGCTGCTCATGCTGCTGGCACTGCCGCGCAGCGCGCTCGGCCAGCGGCCGTGACGCAGGACCGGCGCGCCCGCAAGGTGGTTGTCATCCGTTGGCTCCTTGCGCAGTGGCTGCGGCAGGCTGGCGGGCCAGTTCGATGAAAGCCCGCACGTAGTCGATGGCGGTGTCCGTCTCGCGTGCCCCCAGGAAGATCTGCTTGGCGATGCCGCGTTGGCCCAGCCGCACAGGCACCACGTCCATCCTGGCCGCGTACTCCTCGACCAGCCAGCGCGGCAGGGCGGCCACACCACGGCCGCTGGCCACCATCTGCAGCATGATGTCGGTGGTTTCGATCGCCTTGTGGCGCTTGGGCGTGACACCGGCCGGCAACAGGAACTGGTTGTAGATGTCCAGACGCTCGACGTCCACGGGGTAGCTGATGAGCACTTCCTGGGTCAGTTGCTGCGGCTTCACGTAGGCCACCGAAGCCAGCGCATGGCCCTTGGCCACGACCAGCACCTGCTCGTAGTCGAACACGGGCTCGAACTTCAGGCCCGGCTTGTAGAGCGGGTCGGGCGTGACCAACAGGTCGATCTCGTAGCCGAAGAGCGCGCCGATCCCGCCGAACTGGAATTTCTGCTTCACGTCCACATCCACGTCGGGCCATGCGGCCAGGTAGGGTGACACCACCTTGAGCAGCCACTGGTAGCAAGGGTGGCACTCCATGCCGATGCGCAGCGCACCGCGCTCGCCCTGCGCGAACTGGCCCAGGCGCTCTTCGGCCAGGTCCAGTTGCGGCAGCACCCGGTTCGCCACCGCCAGCAGGTACTGGCCTGCCTGCGTCAGGCGCAGGCTTCGACCCTCGCGCAACCAGATGTCCGTGCCCAGTTGCTGCTCCAGCTTCTTCATGCTGTGGCTCAGGGCCGACTGGGTCAGGTTCAGCACGCCTGCGGCGGCCGTCAACGACCCTTGCTTCTCGACCTGCTGAACGATGCTGAGGTGGATGCGCTCAAGCATTCGAATGAGCCATATTCATGGATTCGTGAAATAAAACCATTTTACTTCATCAACCCCCGTCAATAACATCCGCTTCCATTGAGACTGCCCGACGGCAGATACGGCTCGTGGCCAAGCATCTGCAGGGTTCCCGGCGCCCGCAGATCAATCCATATGAAAGCAAAAATGACACGTCCACTCCGTGTAGTAGCGGTTTCCGGCGGACTTCAACGCCCCTCCAAGGCTGCGGCCCTGGCAGAGCATCTGCTGGACCTGATCGCCGACGAATTTCCGTGCGAACAACGCCTGGTCGAACTGGGCCAACTCGCACCGCAACTTGCCGGCGCAGTCTGGCGCTCCCAACTGCCCGACGCGGTGGAGCGGGAACTTGCGGCGGTCGAGCAGGCCGACGTCCTGGTGGTGGCAACACCGGTCTACCGTGGCTCCTACACGGGACTGTTCAAGCACTTCTTCGACTTCATTCATCAGGACGCCTTGATCGACAAGCCTGTGCTGTTGGCTGCCACCGGTGGCAGCGAGCGCCATGCCCTGGTGATCGACCACCAGTTGCGGCCGCTGTTCAGCTTCTTCCAGGCGCGCACATTGCCGCTGGGTGTCTACGCGACCGACACGGATTTCGTCGACTACCGCCTGCACGACAAGGCCCTCATAGAGCGCGCCAGGCTGGCGGTCCAACGGGCACTGCCGCTGGTCGAATTGACACGCCACGCTAGGCCCTCTCTGGCCGAAGCAGTGGTCGCGGCCTGAAACAAGAAACGTCTTTTCTCTCAAAAATCAGGTCACGGGATCGCAATGAACAAAGAACTCAGCTTCAACCTCAAGAGCATTCTTTTCGATGAAAACTACCAGCCATCGGACAGCACGCGCATCACCACCAACTTTGCCAACCTGGCCCGGGGAAAGAGTCGGCAACAGAACCTGCGCAACACATTGAAGATGATCGACAACCGCTTCAATGACCTGGCGCACTGGGACAACCCGACGGGAGATCGCTACGCCGTCGAACTCGAAATCATCTCCGTCGAGATGAGCATCGATGACAAGAGCAGCAATGCCGTATTTCCGCTGATCGAGATACTGAAGACCTGCATCCTCGACAAGAAATCGAACAAGCGCATCGATGGCATCGCGGGGAACAATTTCTCCTCCTACGTGCGCGACTACGACTTCAGCGTGCTGCTTCCGGAATACAACGCCCATCGAGCGGAATTCAGCACCCCGGCCGATTTTGGCGACCTGCATGGAAAGCTGTTCCAGCAGTTTGCCAACTCGAGCATCTACAAAGAGCGTTTCGGCAAGCCGCCTGTCATCTGCATCAGCGCCTCGACCAGCAAGACCTATCGGCGGACCGGCAACCAGCACCCTGTATTGGGTGTCGAGTACCAGCAGAACGAGTTGTCCTCGACCGACCAGTACTTCGCAAAAATGGGGATGCAGGTTCGATTCTTCATGCCTGCGAATGGCGTTGCGCCATTGGCGTTCTACTTTCACGGCGACCTGCTGGGCGACTACACCGACCTCGAGTTGATCGGCACCATCAGCACGATGGAAACCTTTCAGAAGATCTACCGGCCTGAAATCTACAACGCCAACTCAGCGGCCGGAAAACTCTATCAACCGAACCTGAAGAACCAGGATTACTCGCTGACGCAGATCGTGTATGACCGGGAAGAGCGCAGCCAGCTCGCCGTCAAGCAGGGGAAATTCGCGGAGGAACATTTCATCAAGCCTTACAGGAACGTCCTTGAACAATGGGTTGCCGATTGCGCCATCTGACTCTCCCCCCCAAACAACAACACGTCATCCAGTGGCTGCCCGGGCAAATCGCCCCCGCAGTACGCACGCCACACCCATCTTTGCTTTGAAGGAATCCTCTGATGTTTGAAACCTCGATCGCCGGCAGCCTGCCGAAACCAGCCTGGCTGGCTGAAACCAACAAGCTCTGGCCTCAGTGGATGGCCGAAGGCGATGCGCTTCGCCAGGCCAAGGCCGACGCAACCTTGCTGTGGATCAAGGCCCAGGAAGACGCAGGCCTGGACATCGTGTGCGACGGTGAACAGTCACGCCAGCACTTCGTGCACGGCTTCCTCGAGCAGGTCGAGGGCATCGACTTCGAGCACAAGGTGAAGATGGGCATCCGCGACAACCGCTACGACGCGATGGTGCCGCAGGTGGTGTCGGCCCTGCGCCTGAAGGGCCGCGTGCATGCCTTCGAAGCACAGCTGGCGCGCGCGCACACGAAGAAGAAGCTGAAGTTCACCCTGCCCGGCCCCATGACCATCGTCGACACCGTGGCGGACCGCTTCTATGGCGACAAGATCAAGATGGCCTTCGCCTTCGCCGAGTTGCTCAACCAGGAGGCCCTGGCGCTTCAGGCCGACGGCGTGGACATCATCCAGTTCGACGAGCCCGCCTTCAATGTCTACATGAAGGATGCCGCCGACTGGGGTGTGCAGGCGCTCGAGCGCGCGGCGCAGGGCCTGACTTGCACGACGGCGGTGCACATCTGCTACGGCTACGGCATCAAGGCCAATACCGACTGGAAGAGCACCCTGGGCGACGAATGGCGCCAGTACGAGACGGTGTTCCCCGCGCTTGCCAGGAGCCGCATCGACCAGGTGAGCCTGGAATGCATCCACTCCCATGTGCCACCCGACCTGATGAAGCTGCTGGTCGGCAAGGACGTGATGGTCGGCGTGATCGATGTGGCCAGCGACGTGATCGAAACGCCCGAAGAAGTGGCTGACACCATAGGCCGGGCACTGGAGTTCGTGCCGAAGGAGCGGCTGTTCCCGTGCACGAATTGCGGCCTGGCGCCGATGGCACGGGACGTGGCGTGGCGCAAGCTGAAAGCGCTGGCGGAAGGCACGAAGCTGGCAAAGGAGCGGCTCGCCACGGCGTGACTCCCAGTGACGGCCGCCGCTGCCCGGGGCGGCTGAGCGGCGAATCGGGAGTCGACGCGAACTTCGTCGCAGTTGCGCTGAACGATTCGGCCGCGAGCCCTCAGAACTCGCCGTAACGCCGTTTACATTTCCCTGCACTTGGTTGCGCCGGGCGAATCGCATCGCCCGGCGTGCCAAGGTGAACGCAAACAACACGGGGGAAACCGCGCCATGCGCAAACATCGAACTCATGCCGGCCTCTGGCGCCGGTCGGCCTTTCTGAGCTGCATCTGTGCAGCATCCATATCGGCCATTGCGGCCGGCACCAGCACCGCAAATCTCGCGCCCGACACGGAAGACGCCAAGGCGGCGCTCATCGCTTTCGCGCAATGCGATTCGTCTTTCTTCAAGCTTCTGGGCAAGACACCACGGCTGCTCGGCCCGGGCGTCGAAGTCGCCATGAACGGCGCCGCTGCTGCCCCCAAGGTGGCCGACCCCTTGTCCGACAAAGGACACGACCAGGCCTTCGCCAAGCCCATCGATGTCGCGGGCCTGCGCCTGACCGGCTGGCACAACGAGGTGAGCTACGACGCCACGGCGGGAGCCTTCATCTGGTGGGGCTTCAACGTCGAAGGCAACGTCGACGCAACCGCCACCGCGATCAACCGCCTGCTGCCACCGGCACAGCGCGTGCTGAAGATCCAGGGCTCGGACTGGGCCCGCTCCGAAAGCCGGCGCATCGGCGACCCGCTCGACGAATGGCGCCGTGGCGGCGAGAACGGCACGGTGACCGCCCGGGGCACGGTCGAGCGGGCATTGACCCTCGAGACCGACGAAAAAACCGGCCGCACCAAGCTGTATTGCACCCTGCAGGGCTCCGTCACGCCACCGCTGCTGGACCGTGTGCGCCCCGACCTGCCGGCGTCGCTTCACCCATGAGCAGGGCCACCATGAAGAAACTCATCCTCATCGCCGCCCTGGGGCTGGCCGCCACCGGGTGCGCAACCCGCCCCGCCACCGGCCTTGCGGCATGCCGCATCGCCGTGGCGCTGCCCCTGAGCGCCGACAAGGACGCCTACGCCGACCCCGAGCGCGCGATCGCGCTCTGGACCCGCTGCGCTGACGAAGGCCCGCAGACGGACCTGATGAAGAGCCTCGCGCTGAAGATGCGCAGCCACGCGTACAAGCAACTCGGGCAGTACGACGCAGCCATTGCCGACCTCGAACAGGCGCAGCGCCTGGCGCCGCCCAAGACGGCCTGGGACTTCATCGGCATCGCGAGCCTGTACCGCGACTCGGGGCAGCCCGAAAAGGCGCTGGACACGCTTCGCAAGATGCAGGCCGACCGCATCGGCATGACCGGCCGCGGCACATCCGAAGGCATGCCGATCTACTACCACCTCGGCTGGACCCTGAACAATCTCAAGCAATGGCCCGAAGCCGTCGAGACCCTGACGGAAGGCCTGACCTACCAGCCGGGCTATGCGTGGGCCTACATGCAGCGCGCGCTCGCCTACGACGCCATGGGCAACCGCGAGCGGGCCGAAAAAGACCTGAACCGCAGCCGCGAACTCTTCGGCGAGAACAGGAAGCCGGGCGACCGCGAGCAGCAGATCGATTCGCTGCGCAAGCCGCCCTTCAAGGAACTGCTGTCCCGCTACAGCTACGACGCCGAAGCATTCGCCGGCAAATGAGCCGGCCGACCCGACACACAGAAAGAATTTCAGGATGAAGAACGCACGACACATCGCCCTTGTGCTGCTCGCGGCCGTTGCCAGCCAGGCATCGCTCGCGGCGGACTACGGCAGCTACCGCGGCAAGGGCGGCATGACCGCCTATGACATCAAGCCGAACGTCTACGAGTACCACTACGACAAGGGCTTCACCGGCGTCGATGCCATCGGCTGGGACCCGAACCTGCAGTACGCATGGTCGCGGCTCGGCGCGGCCAAGACCTGCGGCGTGCCCTTCGACCAGCCCAAGGTCGTGGCGGCGCTGATCGCCAAATACCAGCAGGACAAGATGACGCACGAAATGATCGGCATCGACTTCCATGCGATGCAGACCAAGGCCAACCCCGCGTTCTGCTCGGCGGAGCGCGTCGAAGAACTCAAGCGCGTGGTCCCTGGATTCCAGGACGGCGACTTCCCCACGAAGTTCTAGGCGCCTGGGCCTCACGGCACCGCCCACCCCGAAGCCGGCTCCCCTTGCAAAAAGGGCAGCCGGCTTCTTTTTGGTGCACACGCCTTGCATACCAGTTGGCACAGAAGCTGCTGGTATGCAGGCGAATGTCCATATCCGCATCCGAAATCAGTGCGCGCATCGTCGAGGCGGTGATGGCGCAGAAGCTCGCACCCGGTTCGCGCCTGGGCGAACAGCAGTTGGCCATGCTGTTCGACTGCAGCCGCACCATCGTGCGCGAAGCCCTCACCCGGCTGGCGGCGCGCGGCATCGTCACGGTGAGCGCGCGGCGCGGCTGGTTCGTCATCGAGCCTTCGCAGGACGAGGCGCGCGAAGCCTTCGAGGCGCGCCGCGTGATCGAGCTGGGCCTGATCCGCAGCACCGGCCGCATCGACAAGGCCGCGCTGCGCCAACTGAAGGCGCACCTGCAGCGTGAAAAGGCCGCACTGAAAGAGAGCGACGTCGGCAACCGCAGCTTTCTGCTGGGCGATTTCCACGTCTGCCTGGCCGAATGCCTGGGCAACACGCTGCTGGCCGACACGCTGCGCGACTTCACGGCACGCACCACGCTGATCGCCATGCTCTACCAGTCCACGCACGACGCGGTGCAGTCGTGCGAAGACCACGTGCGGATCGTCGCGGCGCTGGAGCGCGGCGACCACGCCGACGCCGAGGCGCTGATGGCCGAGCACATCGGCACGGTGCAGTCGGCGCTGCGGGTGCAGGCGCCCAGCGATCCGCTCGCGCAACTGCGCGATGCGCTGGCGCCGCTGCAGAACACGGCTACCGCGAAACCCAAGCGCCGCAACAAAGCCGCCGCGCCCTCCCCCGACGACACCACAGATTCATCGACTTACCTAGGAGCCCTGCTATGAACTTCTCTTCGTCCAAACGCCATCTCTCGCTCGCACTGGTGTCCGTCGCCATGCTGGCCGCCACCGGCGCCGCCCAGGCCCAGAACGCCCTGGACAACGTGCTCAAGGCCAAGACCATCAAGATCGCCGTGCCCACCGACTACCCGCCCTACGGCTCGGTCGACAAGAACATGAAGCCGCAGGGCCTCGACGTCGAGATGGCCGAACTCATCGCCGCCAAGCTCGGCGTGAAGGTCGAACTGGTGCCCGTGACCACCGCCAACCGCATTCCCTACCTGCAGACGCGCAAGGCCGACCTGGTGATCTCCACGCTCGGCAAGAACCCCGAGCGCGAGAAGGTGATCGACTTCTCTTCCGCCTACGCGCCCTTCTTCCAGGCCGTGTACGCCGCCAAGAGCATGAAGCTCACCAACTTCTCCGAGATGGCCGGCAAGACCGTCGCCGTGACGCGCGGCGCGATGGAAGACCAGGAGCTGAACAAGGTGGCGCCGCCGAACGTCGACTACCGCCGCTTCGAGGACAACAACGCGACCATCGCGGCCTTCGTGGCCGGCCAGACGCAAACCATCGCGACCAGCGCGGCGGTGGCCGGCGACATGCTCGCCAAGAACCCGAAGGTGAGCGCCGAGTTCAAGCTGCTGCTCAAGGACAGCCCCTGCTTCGTCGGCGTCGCCAAGGGCGAGACCGCGTTGAAGGCCAAGGTCAACGAAATCATCGCCGCCGCCAAGAAGGACGGCACGCTGGACGCCCTGTCGAAGAAGTGGCTCGGCAAGGCCGCCAGCGACCTGCCGGTCTGATCGAATCACGCGGCCATGAACATCGAGTTTGACTTTGGCGCGGTGCTCGCCGAATGGCCGCTGCTGCTGCGCGGCGTGGCGTGGACCATCGGCCTCACCGCCGTGGGAACGGTGCTGGGCATGATCGTGGGCACCTTCTGCGCCTGGGCCCGCTCGGGCGGCCCGCGCTGGCTGCGGCTCATCGTGGGCACGTATGTGGAGCTGATCCGCAACACGCCCTTCATCGTGCAGTTGTTCTTCATCTTCTTCGGGCTGCCGGCCGCGGGCGTGAAGCTCTCGCCCGAAGTGGCGTCGGTGATCGCGATGGTGATGAACCTGGGCGCCTATTCCACCGAGATCATCCGCGCCGGCATCGAGGCCACGCCCAAGGGGCAGATCGAAGCGGCCGTGAGCCTGGCGCTCAGCAAGGCGCAAGTGTTCCTGCGCGTGGTGCTGCCGCCCGCACTGAAGAAGGTGTGGCCCGCGATGGTGAGCCAGATCATCATCGTGATGCTGGGCTCGGCGGTGTGCGGCCAGATCTCGACCGAGGAACTGAGCTACGCGGCCAACCTGATCCAGAGCCGCAACTTCCGCGCCTTCGAGGCTTTCATCATCGCCACGCTGATCTACCTGGCGCTGTCGGTGGCGCTGCGGCGGCTGCTCGACTGGGCGGGGCCGAAGTTCTTCTTCGGCCGCTGAACGCAGGAACCCGTCGTCATGACCGATTTTTCTCTCTGGGACATCCTGCGCAACCTGCTGATGGCGCTGCGCTGGACCGTCGTGCTCTCGCTGATCGCCTTCATCGGCGGTGGCATCGTGGGGGCGCTGCTGCTGTTCTTGCGCATGCGCGGCGGCAAGGTCGCGGACAAGGCCGTGGGCCTGTACGTGCAGCTCTTCCAGGGCACGCCGCTGCTGATGCAGCTCTTTCTTGCCTACTTCGGCATTGCGCTGTTCGGCATCGACGTGTCGGCATGGACGGCCGCCAGCGTGGCGCTCACGCTCTACACCAGCGCCTTTCTCACCGAAATCTGGCGCGGCTGCGTCGCATCAATTCCGAAAGGCCAGTGGGAAGCCTCGGGCAGCCTGGCCCTGAGCTTCGGCGAGCAGATGCGCCATGTGATCCTGCCGCAGGCCGTGAAGATCGCGATCGCGCCCACGGTCGGCTTTCTGGTGCAGGTCATCAAGGGCACGGCGCTGGCTTCGGTGATCGGCTTTGTCGAACTCACCAAGGCGGGCAGCATGATTTCGAACGCCACCTTCAAGCCCTTCGTGGTGTTCAGCTACGTGGCCCTGCTTTACTTCGTGCTGTGCTTTCCCGTGAGCCTGTACGCCAAGAACCTCGAGAGGAAGACCCATGGCCGCCGTGCTTGAAAAACAACCGGAACCCGCCACCTTCGCCGCGCCCATCGTGCGCATCACCGCGCTGCGCAAGTCCTACGGCACCAACGAAGTGCTCAAGGGCATCGACCTCGATGTGAAGCGCGGCGAGGTCATCGCCATCATCGGCAAGAGCGGCTCGGGCAAGAGCACGCTGCTGCGCTGCATCAACGGGCTGGAGGTGTTCCAGGAAGGCTCGCTCACCGTCGACAGCAAGCCGCTGCTGCACGAAAGCGCCATGGCCATGCGCGAGCTGCGCCAGCGCGTGGGCATGATCTTCCAGAGCTTCAATCTTTTTCCGCACCTCACGGTCGGCAAGAACGTAATGCTCGCGCCCACGCTGGTGAAGAAACGCTCGTCGATGGAAGCCGCCTCGCAGGCGCGCAAGCTGCTCGAACGCGTCGGGCTCGCGGAAAAATTCGATGCCATGCCCGAGCAACTGTCGGGCGGCCAGCAGCAGCGCGTGGCCATTGCGCGCGCGCTGGCGATGGAACCCGCGGTGCTGCTGTGCGACGAGATCACCTCGGCGCTCGACCCCGAGCTGGTGGGCGAAGTGCTGCGCGTGGTGGAGTCGCTGGCCGACGAGGGCATGACGCTGCTGATGGTCACGCACGAGATGAGCTTTGCGCGCAAGGTCAGCGACCGCGTGATCTTCATGCACCAGGGCCGCGTGCACGAGATGGGGCCGCCGGCGGAGCTGTTCGGCAATCCGCAGACGGCGGAGCTGAAGCAGTTCCTGTCGTCGCTGCATGACTGAAGGCTTCGGGCTGGGCTATGCTCCGGCCATGGCCTGTTTTCAGATCGCGTCGATTATTCGCACCATCGCAAAGATGGTGGGTTAGCGCGCGATCCGAAGAAGAAGTTCACGCCATACGACCCGCCCCATGAGGCGGGTTTTTTGTCTCCTGGGGTTTTGTTCCAAAGTCACAGGAGAAGAAATGAAATTGACCCCATCGACGCCCGCCACGCTTCACATGGTCTGCGGCAAGATCGGCGCCGGCAAATCGACGCTCACCCGGCGCCTTGCGCTGGAGCCCGCCACGGTGCTCATCAGCGAAGACACCTGGCTCGATGCGCTGTATCCGGGCGAGATCCGCGAACTGCCCGACTATGTGCGTGCCTCGGGGCGATTGAAGCAGGCGATGGCGGGCCATGTTTCCGCGCTGCTGGCCGCCGGAGTTTCGGTGGTGCTCGACTTTCCGGCCAACACGGTGAGCAACAGGGCCTGGGCACGCGGCATCTTCGAGGCGGCCGGCGCAGCGCACCAGCTTCACTTTCTGGATGTGCCCGACGAGGTCTGCAAGCAGCGCCTGCGCGCGCGCAACGCGAGCGGAGAGCATCCCTTCGAGACGAGCGATGCGCAGTTCGACCTGATCACGAGCCACTTCGCGGCGCCATCGGAAGACGAAAGGTTTCAGGTGGTCCGCCACGCTTAGGTCCAATCGATGCACGGCGCATGCTTATGCTTGCGCCCCATGCAGATCGAACAAGCCCACCCCACTGAAGCACCCACCGTTGCGGCCGTCCTGACCGAAGCCGCCCAGTGGCTGGCCAACGAAGGCCGGCCGCTGTGGTCGGCCGCCGACACCGGGCTCGAGCGCGTGCAGCGCGACACCGACGCCGGGCGCTACTTCATCGCCCGGGAAAACGGCGAGGCGGCGGGCGTGATGCGCTTCGACCTGGAAGATCCGCACTTCTGGCCCGAGATCGAGAGCGGCAGTTCGGCCTTTGTCCACAAGCTGGCGGTGGGCCGGCGCTGGGCGGGGCACGGCGTGTCGGTCGCGCTGCTGGATTTCGCGCGTGAACGTGCTCTCGACCTAGGCCTCAAGCATCTACGGCTCGACTGCGTGGCGGACCGCGCGCCCTTGCGCTCGCTCTACGAGCGCTTCGGTTTTTCGCTGCACAGCGAGATCCGCAAAGGGACCACGTCCTTTGCGCGCTACGAACTTCCGCTGGAACGTCAGTAATCAAAACGGAGCGTTGACCCATGACCGCCAAGCAAGACATCGCCTACCTCACGCCGTACGAGATCGGCAACCGCAACCAGACCACCACCTGGGCCGAGTGCGTCGCCTTCTACGAACGACTGGCCGAGCACTTTCCGACAGTGCTGCGTTGGGCACAGATCGGCGTGTCGGACAACGGCATCCCGATGCATGCCGGCGTGGTGACGGCCGATGGGGAATTCGATCGCGAGGCGCTGCAGCGCCAGCGCCGGCCGGTCTTCTTCAACAACAACGGCATCCACCCCGGCGAGCCCGAGGGGATCGACGCCTGCATGGCGCTGGTGCGCGATTTCTGCACGCGGCCGGACCGGCTTGCGGCATTGGGCAACACCGTCTTCCTGTTCATTCCGGTCTACAACGTGGACGGCTGCCTCAACCGCCAGAGCACCTCCCGCGCGAACCAGCAGGGGCCGGAGTCCTTCGGCTTTCGCGGCAACGGACGGCACCTGGACCTGAATCGCGACTTCATCAAGTGCGACAGCCTCGCCGCGCAGGTGTTCAACCAGTTCTTCACCGCGTGGGACCCGGACGTGATGGTCGACACGCATACCTCCAATGGCGCCGACTACGCCTGCACGATGACGCTGATTCCGACCCAGCCCGACAAGCTGGGCGCGGGGCTCGGCCAGTTTCTGCGCGAGCGCATGCTGCCGGCGATCTACAGCGGCATGGACCAGCGCGGATGGCCCACCAGCCCTTATGTGAACTGCGTGGCCGAGACGCCGGACGACGGCATCGCCGACTTCCTCGACCTGCCGCGCTTTTCCACCGGCTATGCGGCGCTGCACCACACCATCGGCTTCATGCCCGAGACCCACATGCTCAAGCCCTACGCCGATCGCGTGGCGGCGATGCGCACGCTGGTCGAGGTGGTGCTGGATTTCACCCTGGCGCATGCGGCGCAGATTCAAGAGCTGCGGCGCGAGGCCAAGGCCGGTGCGGCACGGCAAGTGCACTGGCCCCTGCTGTGGCGATCCGACCGCAGCCGGCCGGCCGGCCTGCGCTTCAAGGGGTATCGGGCGGTGCGCACGCCCAGCAGCCTCGGCACCTACCAGCGCCTGTCCTATGACCGCAGCCAGCCCTGGGAAAAAGACATTCCCTACTTCGACCGTTACCTGGAAGACGCTTCGGCCACTGCGCCCAAGGCCTATCTCATTCCCCAGGCCTGGCGCGAAGTGATCGAGCGCCTGCAATGGAACGGCTTGACGCTGGAGCGGCTGAAGGAAGACCAGGTTTTCCATTCCGCCAGGGTCTACGGCATCCAGAGCGTGGTCTCCCGCGCGGGTCCGTACGAAGGGCACATGTTCCACGACGAAGTGGTGCTCTCGACCCGGACCGAGACTGTTCACGCCCGCGCCGGTGACGTGCGTGTTTCCCTGGACCAGGCCAAGGCCCGCTATGTCGTCGAGACGCTGGAGCCCGAAGCCCACGACAGCTTCTTTCGCTGGGGTTTCTTCAACAGCGTGCTGGAGAGAAAGCAAGGCTTTTCGGATTACGTCTTCGAGGACACGGCCCACCAGATGCTGGAAGACGAGCCGCTGCTGAAAGCCGGCTTCGAGCAATGGAAGCAGGACAACCCCGACAAGCTCTCCGATCCGCAAGCGGTTCTGGGCTACATCCTTGTGCACGGCCAGCGCCATGCAGAACCCGAGTGGCGGCGCTACCCGGTGGCGGGCCTGAACTAGCTCACGCAACCCACGAGCCGCGCCACACACACCATGCAATTCAAGTGGATGGAAGACTTCATCGCGCTGGCGCAGACGCGCAGCTTCACGCGCGCGGCTGAGCTTCGGCACGTCACGCATCCGGCCTTCGGGCGGCGCATCCGCGCGCTGGAGTCGTGGGCCGGCACGACGCTGATCGTGCGCAGCAGCTCGCCGGTCGTTTTGACGGCTGCGGGCGAAAGCTTCCTGGACAACGCCAGCCAGATGGTGCGCAGCGTCGAAGGCTCGCGGGAGGAGGTGCACAACGTGGCCGGCCGCCAGGCCCGCACGGTCACGGTGGTCACGGGCCGCACGCTGGCGCGCACGGTGATGGCCGACTGGCTGGTGCGGCTGCAGCCCGTGCTGGGCCAGGGCGAGGTGCGCGTGCTGACGGGCGCGCTGGCTGAAACGGTGCGGATGCTGGAACACAACGAGGTCGACTTCTCGCTGATCTTTCATCACGCCGCTCTCACCTTCCGGCTCGACGGGCGGCAGTTCGCCCATGTGACGGTGGCATCGGACAAGCTCGTGCCGGTGTCGCGCGCCGACGCGCAGGGCCGTGCGGTGCACGGCTTCGACGGTGGCGGCGAAGTGCCTTTTCTGTCGTACGTCCGCACGCTGGCCATGGGTCGCATGGTGGAAGACCTGCTCGCCAACAACCCGCTGGCGCCGGGCCTGAAGCGGCGGATCGAATGCGATTCGGCCGATGCGCTCTATGAATACGTGCTCAGGGGACTGGGCGTGGCGTGGCTGCCTTGGTCGATGGTGCAGGGCGATTGCAAGTCGGGCCGGCTGGTGCAAGTGGGCGGGCGGCGCATGGAGGTGCGCTTCGAGGTCCGGCTGTATCGGCCGAAGCGCCGCTTGAGCCCGCTGGCCGAGGATGTATGGCGGGCAATGACACCGCGCTGAAGATGGCCGCAAGCCAATCTGGGCCTGGCACTGCTTTTTCGGCTCCCCAGAGACCCGACCCGAAAAATGCACTGAACGAGAAGGACACCCAAATCCTCCAAGTGCCTGCCATGCTCAGAAGGCCGAGCGAGGTGCAGCGCTCGGCTCTTTGATTTTCTTTTCTTCCGGCGATCTATTGCAAACGCGGCCGCCCTGGAATTAAAAAAACATCTCTCTCACATTTATTCCCGTTTGACTTCCCACAATTTGCACAGCGCCCCACTGCAATCGAAAGCGGTTACAAAAACCCGGTAGGTCCGCCCGCTTTCGGTAAATGAAATATAGGGCAATGCACCTGAAGCTCCTTTACGATTGAAAAATTCCGCCCAATCGTTCAATGTCGCAGTGGATTCAGGCAAAAGCATTGATGTTACGTCTTCAACGTCATAACGAAAAGTCGCTTGTTGGGACTCGTCCCTTACAAAGAGAAGCCTACTCTCACTACCCGCACCCACCTGCATCGCCAATTTTCCGCCCGTCTTTCCCTCTTCAGCCAGGAGTGCTATGTATGCCCGATCGTCCATTTCTCGGCTCCCGGGCTTCAATGTGAACGAACACCGAGACGCACCGGGCACTTCCCTTTCCAGAACAACAGTGCGACCCTCATTTCGAGTGAGCGCTGCTTGGCAATATCCTTTCTGGCCGAACTCATTGAGCGATTCAAGGAAGCCCCGCCTGGCCCAATTAGACACGTCAACCTCCTCATATTCGTACTTTGTATTTTGACCAACGACTTTGCTATACAGCGCCTGCGAATTCGTTCCCGGTATTGAGTTGGCGGCTTCCAGGACCCAGGTGGTCGAGTAACCCTCCGCCCCTTGTTTTCGCATCTCGAACAAAACATCGGTTTCACCCCTCGGTAAAAACCGATGATCAAATGCGGTAGAGCCGGCCCTTTTTTCATACATTCGCCTTTTCTTTCCTGACGTTGCACCTCCATCCGAATAAAGCTCAAAAGGAAGAAACCCCACCATCTCAGGGCTGTTCAGCTCGGCAAGAATATCATTTACGCCGAAAGTATTTACAGCGCCAAATTTATATGAAAAGGGCGTGATCGCCATTGGTCTGGCTTCCGAATCCGAATTGGACCCAGCCGTCGTATCTGGGTTCAAGTTCGATGCGGAATTTGAGACACCTTCTTGCATCGGATTTGAAGGCGAATTGGGCGTTTGTGCCGCGGCGATCTCTGGCGAGGAAGGGATGGCGAATATTGATGGGAATCCACCGCCGCCGCCGCCGCCACAAGCGGTCAGCATTGCCGCAAGCAAGATCGAATAAAAACTCCACTGCGCTACCATTTAATTTCTCTCTGTATTTAGTTTGCCAATGCACGAAAAAATGCAGGCGCAGCATTCTTGCATCGGCCACCTCCAAGGTGGTGCGTACTTATTTGCAAATTCTGATGAAATAGTTCACTTCCAAAAGAATAGTCAGGCAAAAAATAAACATTTGCTTAAATTTCAATTCATTTGATGTTATTCACTAACATTAATATGCCTCATGGAATTCAGCTTGATATGGCTATGAAATAAGGGTGACAGGCACCGCACCGAAGCATTTCGGCCAAGAACCGCCAAGGTTGGCCTGCAGAACGCGAGGTGCAATCACGGCTGAGGAACGGGGTGATGGCGAAGGGCGGGCGCCCCGTCTTGGCCCTCGGGCCGTGCTGCTCGACGATTTGCACCCGCGCGTTCCATGGCCATGCGGCTTCTGCGCGACCTCCAGCCCCAACCCAATCGGCACGACTTCGTGCCAGCACGGCACCGCGCAAGAGGGAACCGCTCCGCAGAATCCTCGGAATTACTACAACCCCGAGGCAACGATGCGTCTTTCCCGTACTTTCTCTTTCGGTCTCGCCGTGACGCTCTGCGCCCTTGCCTGGGCTGCAGCCGGCCCGGCCAACGCGCAGGCCTACCCGAACAAGCCCATCACGCTGGTCGTGCCCTACCCGCCGGGCGGCTCGACCGACCTGACCGGGCGCGCGCTCGGCGTCGAGCTGTCGCATCGCCTGGGCGTGCCGGTGATCATCGACAACGTGGGCGGTGCGGGCGGCGCCATCGGCGCGCAGAAGGTCGCCAATGCGGCGCCCGACGGCTACACACTGCTCGCCGGAGCCAGCAACGAAATCGCCATCAACAGGCTGGTCAACAGCAATGTGAAATACGAGCCGAAAGACTTCACGCCCATCGGGCTGATCGCTTCCCAACCGCTGGTGCTGGTGGCGGTGCCAAGCGTCGGTGTGAAGAACACCGGCGAATTCCTCGCGCTTCTGAAGAAGAACCCCGGCAAGTACAGCTACGGCAGCTCGGGCGTCGGCACCTCGCTGCATCTGGCCGGCGAAATGCTCAAGCAGCAGGGCGGCGTTTTCATGACGCATGTGCCCTACCGCGGCGTGGCACCGCTCACCAACGACCTGCTGGGCGGCAATATCGACTTCGGCGTGTTCGTTCTTTCCAGTGCGCTGCCCTACATCCGCAGCGGCAAGATGGTGGCGCTGGGCACCACCGAAGCCAAGCGCTCGGCCATCACGCCCGACCTGCCGGCGCTCAGCGAAAGCCCGAGCCTCAAGAGCCTGGACATCGGCGTCTGGTTCGCGCTGATGGGGCCGGCGAAGCTGCCGGAGCCGGTGCTCGCCAAGCTGAAGACCGCGCTGAGCGAAACGCTGCAGTCGCCTGAATTCCGCAAGAAGATGGAGGCCACCAGCTCGGTCGTGCCGACGTCGAACGTGGATCTCGACAAGTTCCTGGTCACCGAGACCGCCAAGTACAAGACCATCGTCAAATTCGCCAACATCAAGGAATGAGCTTGTCCACGCTGTTTGAACTCCCCGCCCCCGACCTTTCCGCCTGGCGCGCCGGCAACACCGGCGTCGAAGGCGTCTGGCATTTCGAGGCCGATGCGCCCGGCCGCCACGTGATGATCAGCGCGCTCGTGCACGGCAACGAGGTGTGCGGCGCCTGGGCGCTCAAAGGCCTGCTCGAAGCCGGCGTGCGCCCGCAGCGCGGCAAGCTCACGCTGGCGTTCTGCAACCTGGAAGCCTTCGACACCTTCGATGCGGCCGATCACGACGCCTCGCGCTTCGTCGACGAAGACCTCAACCGCCAATGGCTGCCCGATCGCATCGAGGCCGGTGGCACGCGGGAGCGGCGCCGCGCCGCCGCGCTGCAGCCGTATGTGACGCAGGCCGACTGGCTGCTCGACCTGCATTCGATGCACGAGCCGTCGGCGCCGCTGACGCTCACCGGCATCCAGCCGCGCAACCTGGTGCTGGCGCAGGCGATGCGCAGCCCGGAGCACGTGGTCATCGACGCGGGCCACAATGACGGCGTGCGCATGCGCGACTTCGGCCGCTTCGGCGCGCCCGATGCCGACGCGCAGAGCGATGCGCTGGCGCTGCTGGTCGAATGCGGTTTCCACGGCGATCCGGCCAGCCGTACCGTGGCGCAGGACCAGTGCGCGCGCTTCCTGCGGGCGGCCGGCACGCTCGGCGACGACGCCATCGCGCAGCAACTGCCCGGCTGGCTGCAGCCCGACGCGCCCCGCCAGTGGGCGCTGGACGTGACCGGCCCGGTGGTGGCGCGCGGCGAAGACTTCCGCTTCGCGCAGCCCTTCACCGGCCTGGAAGTGATCGAGCGCGCGGGCACCGTGATCGGCTGGAACGAGGGCAAGCCCGTGGTCACGCCCTATGACGACTGCGTGCTCGTGATGCCCTCCACGCGCCAGGCCAAGCCGGGCGTGACGGTGGTTCGATACGCCCGTCGCCGACCAATCTGAAACAACGCCGGGGCGGCTGGCGGGAACCTTTGCGGCTGTGGCAAGCTCGGGACGGTATGAACCTCCGCACCCCGTCCCCCACCACCTCCCGCCGTCGGTTGCTGCGTGCGCTGCTGGGCGCCGCGGCCCTGCCGGCGCCGTTCGCGGCGCTGGCCGGCTTCAATTTCTTCACCAGCGAATACACCGCGAGCCGCGACGAGCTGCAGACGCAGATCGCCAAGCGCTTTCCGGTGGCCGAGCGCTATGCCGAGATCTTCATGGTCGGGCTGCGCGATCCGCAACTGGCGCTCGATGCACAAGCCAACCGCGCGACCATCACGGCCACGCTGACCATTGCAAGCCCCTTGCTGGCCGCCTCGCCGGTACAGGGCATCGTGTCGGTCAGCAGCGCACTGCGTTACGACGCCGCCACCCGCGCGCTGCGGCTCGACCAGCCCAAGGCGGAAAAGCTCGAACTGCAAGGCGTGGAAGGCCGCGATGCGCAACGGCTGCAGAAGGTCGGCGGCGTGGTCGCGCAAGAGTTGCTGCAAGGCCAGGTGCTGCGCAGCTTCACGGCCGATGAACTCACGGTCGGCCGCAAGACCTACGAGATCGGCGACATCACCGTGCTAGACAGTGGGATCAAGGTCCAACTCAAATGAAACACGCGAAACACGCCCTTCTTGCCCTCGCCCTGACGCTCTCCGGCTGCGCAGCGGTCATGCCGACGGCCAAGCAGCACTTCGACCTCGAAGCGCACCGTGGCGGGCGCGGCCTTGCTCCTGAAAACACGCTGGCCGCCTTCTCGAACGCCATCGACCTCGGCGTCACCACGCTCGAACTCGACATCGGGCTCACGGCCGACGGCGTGGTCGTGATCTCGCACGACACCTCGCTCAACCCCGACCACACGCGCGACGCCAGCGGTGCCTGGCTTGCACCGAAGAGCGGCGCGGCCATCCGCTCGCTCACGCTGGTGCAACTGCAGACCTACGACGTGGGCCGCCTCAACCCCGCGAGCGACTACGGCAAGCAGTTCGCGCTGCAACTGCCGCGAGACGGCGAACGCATCCCGACGCTGGCCGCGTTGTTCGCGCAAGTGCAAGCGCGCGGCGCCAATGCGGCGACGGTGCGCTTCAACATCGAGACCAAGATCGATCCGAACAAGCCGAATGAAACCGCCGCGCCGGAGCCCATGGTGCGCGCGCTGCTGGCCGAGATCGACAAGGCCAGGATGGCCGACCGCGTGACCATCCAGAGCTTCGACTGGCGCACGCTGACGCTGGTCGGCCAGCTCGCGCCACAGTTGCCGCGCGCCTACCTCACGACGCCCCGCACGCTGAAGGACAGCCGCTGGACGGCCGGCTTCGATGCGGCTGGTTTTGCCTCGGTGCCGCAGATGGTCAGGGCCGCATCGGCCAACGCGCCGGGCTCGGTGATCTGGTCGCCGGCCTTTGCCGACCTGACACCCTCCGTCATCAAGGAAGCGCAGAAGCTCGGCCTGAAGGTGCTGCCCTGGACCGTGAACCAGCGCGCCGACATGCTGCGGCTGATGGACTGGGGCGCGGACGGCCTCATCACCGACTACCCCGACGTGCTGCGCGACCTGATGCGCGAGCGTGGCCTGTCGCTGCCGCCGCCCGGAAAGGCTTCGTCATGAGCACCACAAACGCCACGCAGCAACTCGATGCCATCGCCGCGGGCCTGGGCGCCTTGCGCAACGGCGGCGGCGGATCGGTCAGCACGCTGTCGAACGACGCCCGCGCCAGCACCGAGCTGCTCGCTACCCTGCCGCCACGTTACGGCGAGGTGTTGCTGAACCTGCTCGACCGGCTCGAATCGAGCGCGCTCTTCAGCGAAGAGAGCTGTTCCTTCAGCCAGAAGGACCTGCTCGACAACCTGCAGGTGTGGGCCGACAAGGCCCGTGGCCAACTGGTGTCTTAGGCCACCGGTTTATCATCGCGCCCCATGCGCACCCTGTTGCTCGCCTTGATGATCGTCCTGCTGCCCATTCGCGGCTGGCTCGGCGACGCCATGGCGGTCGAAATGGTGCGGCACTCGTTGCCCGCGGCAGCGGCAGCGGTGTCGACGGCTTCTTCTTCGGCCACCATGGCCACTGAAGCGCATTGCCATGAAGCCATGGAGGCCGGCAGCGGCACCATGGACATGGCCGACCACACCAGCTCTCACGACAACAGCGACAGCGGCACTGACCATCAGGGCTGCAACACCTGCACCGCCTGCCAGGTCTGCCACACGGTGGCGCTCGGTGGCATGCCCCTCATCGACATCGTGCACGGTGCGCCCCAGGCGCCGCCCGCTGCACACGCGAGCCGCTTCGCCAGCGCAGAGCCCGCCCTGGGCTTCAAGCCGCCCATTTCCTGATCTCCCTGCCCGTAGTCCGTCCGCAGTGAGCCTTTGCAGGCTCGCGGCGTCCGTCGAATTGCTCATGGAGATCGAGCGTGAACCCCTTTGTTCGCTGGCAACCCGCCGGCATCCCCAGCCATGTGACAACACCACATGGCGATCTGCGCCCGCCCAGCGGACGCATGGCCCCTCATTCATTCATCCGAAGCGCCATCGCACTGGCTGGCGCGTTGACGCTGGCCGGCTGCGCCAGCCTCTCGCCCGACGGCGGCACCGCCGATGTGCAGGCGCTGGTCAACGGCAACCCGCTGATGGCGGGCACCGCGGCCCAGCGCACGCCTGACGAGGCCTCGCAAAAGAGCGTCGATGCGCTGCTCGCCAAACCGCTGGACGCCGAGGCCGCCGTGCGCATCGCGCTGGTCAACGGCCCGCGCGTGCAAGACGCTTTCGCCACCCTGCAACTGAGCGACGCCGACCGCGTGCAGGCAGCGAGCCTGCCGAACCCGGTGCTTTCCTTCAGCCGGCTGGCGCAGGGCAGCGAGCGCGAGTTCGAGCGAATGCTCCGCTTCAACGTGCTGGGCCTGATCACGCTGCCGTGGCAGGCCCGCTGGGCCGGCCAGCGGCACGAAGCCGCCAAGCTGCAGGCCGCGCAGAGCGTGCTGATCCTGGCCGCCGACACCCGCCGCGCCTGGGTGCGCGCGGTGGCGGCGCAGCAGAGCGTGGTCTACCTGCGCGATGCGAAGGAAGCGACCGAAGCCGGCGCCGAGCTCGCTCACCGCATGGCCAAGGCCGGCAACTGGAGCGCCTTGCAGCGCACGCGCGAACAACTGCTGCTGGCCGATGCGGCCGCGCAGCTCGCACGGGCCGAACAGGCGGCCGTTGCCAGCCGCGAACAGCTCACGCGCCTGCTGGGCCTGAGCGGCACGCGCACCAGCTACACCTTGCCGGACCGCCTGCCGCCGCTGCCGCAAGCCGCGCCCGAGTTGGGCGATGTGCAGGCGCTGGCGCTGCGCGACCGGCTCGACGTGCGCTCGGCACAGGCACAGAACTCGGCCGTGGCCGGTTCGCTCGGCCTCACGCACGCGACCAGCGTCATCAACGCGATGGAGCTGGGCGTGGTGCGCAACACCACCTTCGACAACGACGCCGACCGCACGAAGAAAACCAAGCGCGGCTTCGAACTCGACCTGCCCATTCCAATCTTCGACTGGGGCCAGTCGCGCAACGGCCGTGCCGAGGCGCAGTACCTGCAGTCGGCCGCGCGCGTGCGCGACGTGGGCGTGCTGGCCACGAGCGAGGCACGCGAGGCCTGGCAGGGCTGGAACACCGCCTACGCCATCGCCCGCCGCTACCGCGACGAAGTGTTGCCGCTGCGCAAGCAGGTCAACGAGGAAATGGTGCTGCGCTACAACGGCATGCTCGCGAGCGTGTGGGAGCTGCTTGGCGAAACGCGCGCGAGCATGTTGGTGGTGAACGCCGGCATCGAGGCGCAGCGCGACTTCTGGCTGGCGGACACCGACCTGCAACTGGTGCTCACGGGCAGCTCGCCCGGTGGCATGACGGCGCTGCAGACGGCTGCGACCGGTGAGCCTGCTGCGGGAGGGCATTGAGATGACGCATTGCTCTTTTGTTCGTCGCGTTGTGTTTGATGCGCGTTGTTCAGGGCGCGCTCGCGCTGACGGCGTGCTCTGCTCCGCGAATGTCCCCCGGGGCGCTGCGCGCCCCTCCTCCTTGATTTCGCTGCGCAGAGCACACCGCCAGCGCGAGCGTTATCCGGAGCAGTTGTTGATCGGCCGCAAACGCGCGGCGTGCCCTGTGCGAATGACGCCAGGTGCTCCCCGCAGCGAAATAAAGGAGGAGCGAAGCGGGGGACATTCGCGGAGGGGAGCACCTGGCGTCATTCGCACGTACCCCGAATGCTCCCGCACCCGAGCCCACAGCAACACCCCCGCCAAGGACAACTGAAATGAACCGACGCAACTTCTTCGCGGGCGCAGCAACGGCCGTCGCCGCAACCACGGTCAGCCGCGTGTCGATGGCTGCATTGCCCGAACCGGTGACGCAAGCCTCCACCGCCACCGCACCACCGCTCGTGCCACCGAACGGACGGCCGTACAACCCCGTCGTCACCCTCAACGGCTGGACCTTGCCCTGGCGCATGAACGCCGGCGTCAAGGAATTCCACCTCGTCGCCGAACCCGTGGTGCGCGAAATGGCACCCGGCTTCAAGGTCAACATGTGGGGCTACAACGGCCAGTCGCCCGGCCCGACCATCGAAGTGGTCGAAGGCGACCGCGTGCGCATCTACGTCACCAACAAGCTGCCCGAACACACGACAGTGCACTGGCACGGCCAGCGCCTGCCCAACGGCATGGACGGCGTGGGTGGTATCACGCAGCCGCACATTCCGCCGGGCAAGACCTTCGTGTATGAGTTCACCGCACGGCGCCCCGGCACCTTCATGTACCACCCGCATGCCGACGAGATGGTGCAGATGGCGATGGGGATGATGGGCTTCTGGGTCACGCACCCGAAGGCGGAGCATCCGCTGATCGAGAAAGTCGACCGCGACTTCTGCTTTCTGCTCGGCAGCTTCGACGTGGAGCCCGGCAGCGCCACGCCCAAGGTCAACACCATGACCGACTTCAACATCTGGAGCTTCAACAGCCGCGTGTTCCCTGCCATCGACACGCTGAACGTGCGCAAGGGCGACCGGGTGCGCATCCGCGCGGGCAACCTCACGATGACCAACCACCCCATTCACATCCACGGCCACGAGTTCGAGGTGACCGGCACCGATGGCGGCCCCGTGCCGCGCACCGCACGCTGGCCCGAGGTGTCGGTCGACGTGGCGGTGGGCCAGATGCGGCAGATGGAATTCATCGCCGACGAAGAAGGAGACTGGTCGCTGCACTGCCACAAGGCGCACCACACGATGGGACCGATGGGCCACGAGGTGCCGACCATGATCGGCGTCGACCAGAAAGGCGTGGTCGACAAGATCCGCAAGCTGGTGCCCGACTACATGGTGATGGGCGACAAGGGCATGGCGGACATGGGCGAGATGGAAATGCCCATCCCCGACAACACGATGCCGATGATGACCGGCACCGGACCCTTCGGATCGGCCGAGATGGGCGGCATGTTCACGCTGCTCAAGGTGCGGCGCGACCAGAAGCCGGGCGACTACCGCGACCCGGGCTGGTTCAAGCATCCGGCCGGGACCGTCGCGCGCGAAGTGCCCGGCGCGGCCGTGCCACCGGCCACGCGCAACGCTCCTTCCGCCAAGGGCGGCGACAGCAACAAGACCGATGCCACCGTGCGCAAGCCTTCGGGCCAGGGCGCGCACAACCACTGATCACTCTTTTTTCTGGAATCCACTTCATGAACAAGACACTCGCATCCATCGCCGCCTGCCTTGCCCTTGCAGGCGCCGCCACTACAGCGCAGGCCCACGAGAACCACGGCGCCAAGCCTCACGGCACCACCACGGCCGCGCCCGAACAGAAGCCCTGGGGCATCGCCGGGCAGGCACGCGCGGTGAAACGCACCATCGACATCGCGATGGCCGACGACATGACTTTCACGCCCTCGGTGATCGAGGTGCGCGAGGGCGACACCATCCGCCTGCGACTGAAGAACCGCGGCAAGGAACTGCACGAACTCGTGCTCGGCACCACGGCCGAGATCGAGGCGCATGCGGCCATGATGAAGAAATTTCCGGACATGGAGCACGACGACCCGTGGATGGTGCACGTGCCCGCCGGCAAGACCGGCGACATGGTCTGGACCTTCAACCGCGCCGGCGATTTCGACTTTGCCTGCCTGGTGAAGGACCACTACGAACTCGGCATGGCCGGCCGCATCCGCGTGCTGGCAGCCGCACCCAAGCCATGACGACAAGGAGAGAACGAACGATGCAACGACGAACCCTGCTGAAGCGCGCAGCCCCGCTGCTGGCGCTGGCCTCCACCGCCACGCTGCCGCTCGCCGCACTGGCCGCCGCGCCGATGGTCGAGATATGGAAAGACCCGAACTGCGGCTGCTGCCAGGACTGGGTCAAGCACCTCAACAAGAACGGCCTTGCCACCCGCGTGCACGACGAAGGCAACAGCGCCGCGCGCGAACGGCTGGGCGTGCCCGCCAAGCTGGGCTCGTGCCACACCGGACGCGTCGGCGGCTACGCCATCGAAGGCCATGTGCCGGCGCGCGAAGTGCATCGCCTGCTGAAGGAAAAGCCCAAGGCCATCGGCCTTGCCGTTCCCGGCATGCCGGTCGGCTCGCCCGGCATGGACGGTGCGGCCTACGGCGACCAGCGCGATCCGTATGACGTGCTGCTGGTGCTGGCCGATGGCAGTACGCGCGTCTATCAAAGTTATCGCTGAACCCTCTGAAAAACCTCGAAAGGAAATTCATCATGAAGAAACTGGTTACCGCCCTCTCCGCCGCCCTGCTCGCCGCAGCCGCCTTCGCCCAGGCCACGTTGCCGTCCGTCGAAGGCGAAGTGCGCAAGATCGACACCGACGCGAAGAAGATCACCCTCAAGCACGGCGACATCCAGAACCTCGACATGACCGGCATGACGATGGTCTTCCGCGTGAAAGACCCGGCCCTGCTCACCAAGGTCAAGGCCGGCGACAAGGTGCGCTTTACCGCCGACAAGGTCGACGGCGCGCTCACGGTCATGTCGATCGAAGCGGCCAACTGATCCACTGAGTCACGCGAAGCTGTCGACGCTTCGTGAGCATCAAGGCCGGCGCCGGCGGTCGCTGACCGCCGGCGACCAAAGACTCAAACGAAGCGCTTTGGAGCGAAAGGCGCCAGCGAGATTTCGGGCGCGATGCCTGCGAGCAACTGGGCCGCGAGCCGGCCCGTGCGCGCCGAGCCGCACAAGCCCACATGGCCGTGGCCGAAGGCCAGCACGATGTCGGTGCTGGCAGCCGACGGGCCGATGCAGGGCAAGCCATCGGGCAGGCTGGGGCGATGGCCGAGCCAGTGCTTCACGGTGGTGGTGCCGGCCGTGCCTGCAAGCGCCGGAAACATCGATTGCAGATGGCGATGCAATATTTCGGCGCGGCGCCAGTCGGGCGCGGCATCGAGGCCGCCGATCTCGACCTGGCCCGCGGCGCGCAGGCCGCCGTCCATCCAGTGGGCGATGAGCTTGCCGTCCGCCGCCATCACCGGCGTGCGCGGCCCTACCGAAGCCCCTTCGACGACGACGTGGTAGCCGCGCTCGGATTCGAGCGGTACGGCAGAGCCTGCCGCTGCCGCCAGCGCGCCGGAACGCGCACCGGCGCAGATGGCAGCAGCGTCGCAGGCGATCTCGCCCGCCTCGGTCAGTACCGCGCGCAAGTGGCCGCCTTCGATGCGAAAACCCGTCGCACGCGTGGCAAGGCGCTCGGCACCGCCCGCCTGCGCATGCCGCGCCAGCGCCGCCACATAGGTGCCCGGATCACGGCAATGCCCGGCTTCGGGCACGAAGATGCCAAGGGTGTAGCGCGCATCGAGGTCGGGCTCTTGGCGACGCAGCTCGTCAGCCGACCACTCTTCCCAATGGACACCCGTGCGCTGGCGCACGCGCCACGCCAGCGCATCGCCTTCGAACTCGGCGCGCGAGCAATAGGCATGCAGCAGGCCGCGCCGTTCGATGAGCTGCGGCACACCTGCCTCAGCCGCGAGCCGGGTGTGCAATGCCGGCGCATCCGCCAGCAGGGTCCGCAGCGCGTCGGCGATGCGCTGCACGCGCGCCTCGGTCCAGCCTGATGCCAGGTAGCGCAGCAGCCAGGGCGTGGCGCGCGGCAGGTAGCGCCAGCGCAACGCGAGCGGCCCCAACGGGTCGGCCAGCCAGCCCGGCACCTTGCGCCAGGCGCCGGGCAGCGCGGGCGGCACCACCGAATGCGACGAAAGCCAGCCCGCGTTGCCGTAGCTCGTGGCGTGCGGGCCACCGGGTTCGCCGGGCTCGACCACCGTCACGCGCAAGCCGGCGTGCAGCGCCTCGATGGCGGTGGCGCTGCCCACGGCGCCCGCGCCGATCACCACGACGTGACGCCTCGTATCGCCGGCCCCCGAGAAACTACTTCTTGCAACTGTCATGGCGCCTATCGTAGAGGCACGGTCTCATAATCGGCCGCCATGTCAGCCCCCTCTTCCGCTCTTTCCCATTCCGCCGGCTCCATCACCGACGTTGCCGGCATCGAAGTCGGCCATTTCTCCGACACCCGCCGCCCCACCGGCTGCACCGTGATCATGGCGCGCGAAGGCGCCGTGGGCGGCGTGGACGTGCGCGGCGCGGCCCCCGGCACGCGCGAGACCGACCTGCTGGCGCCCGGCAACCTGGTGCAGCACGTGCACGCCGTGATGCTCGCGGGCGGCAGCGCCTGGGGCCTGGCCGCCGCCGAAGGCGCCGTGCGCTGGATGGAAGAACGCGGCATCGGCATGGACGTGCGCTTCGGCATCCTGCCCATCGTGCCCGCCGCCGTGCTGTTCGACCTGCCGATGGGCGATGCACGCATCCGCCCCGATGCAGCCGCCGGCTACGCAGCCTGCGAAGCGGCGAGCACCGCCGCCCCCGCCGAAGGCAATGTGGGCGCCGGCACCGGCGCGCTGGTGGGCAAGCTCTTCGGCGTGAACCGCGCGATGAAGGGCGGCGTCGGCACCGCGTCCGTCACGGTCGGCGGCGTCACGGTGGGCGCGCTGATCGCGGTCAATTCACTGGGCGACGTGATCGACCACAACACCGGCCAGCCGGTGGCCGGCGCGCGCACCGAAGACGGCAAGGCCCTGCTCGACACCCGCCGGGCGCTGTTGCGGGGCGACCTGCCCAAGCCCTTGCTGGCCGGCACCAACACCACCATCGGCGTGATCGCCACCGACGCCGTGCTGACCAAGGTGCAGGCCAACCGGCTGGCCACCGTGTCCCACGACGGGCTGGCGCGCGCCATCAATCCGGTGCACACCATGAGCGACGGCGACACGCTGTTCGCGCTGGCCACCGGCCGCGTGCCGCTCGAAGGCAATGCGCCCGGCATGACGGTGCTGAGCACCATGGCGGCTGAAGTGGTGGCCATTGCCACGCTGCGCGCCGTGCATGCGGCACGCGCCGTGACGGTGGGCGAGCTGCACATTCCGTGCGCCGCCGACCTGGCCGCAACACGCGGCTGAACCAACGAAAGGACCACCATGGCGTTCCCCAGAACCCTGAAGCTGATCCTGCTGTCGATCCGCGACCTGATCGCGTCGGCAGGGCCCATCGTGTTCCTCGTCATCGGCCTGCTGATCGCGGCTTACTGGTGGCTGCAGCCGCAGCCACCGAAGCACGTGACGCTGGCCACCGGCCCGACCGGCAGCGCCTATGCGCAGTTCGGCAAGCACTATGCCGAGGCCCTGAAGCGCAGCGGCATCGACGTGGAACTGAAAGCCACTTCGGGCTCGACCGAGAACCTGCAACTGCTGCGCACCGGCGGCGCCGACGTGGGCTTCGTGCGCGGCGGCAGTGCCGACCCGGTGGCCGACGAAGAGGCCGGCCTCAGCTCGCTGGGCAGCCTGTTCTTCGAGCCGATCTGGCTGTTCTATCGCACCGACTCGGCGCAGAAGATCGACCGCAAGACCAGCACGCTGACCTCGCTCACGCAATTGCGCGGCCTGCGCGTGAACGTCGACATGCCGGGCAGCGGCCTGCCCGAGATCATGGAGCGGCTGCTCAAGGCCAACAGGCTCGGGCCCGACGACGTGCTGCTGTCGAACCTGGAACAGGCCGCCGCGGCCGGGGCGCTGGAGGCCGGGCTGCTCGATGCCATCGTGCTGTCTTCGGCGCCGCAGTCGCCACAGGTGCAGCACCTGCTGCGCGCGGACGGCATCAAGCTGATGGACTTCGGCCAGGCCGACGCCTACTCGCGGCGCTTTCCCTTCCTGTCGACAGTGACGCTGCCGCGCGGCGTGGTCGACCTGTCGAAAGACCTGCCATCGCACGACGTGTCGCTGCTCGCGGCCACCACCTCGCTGCTGTCGCGCGAAGAAACCCACCCGGCCCTGCGCCAGTTGTTCGCTCAGGCCGCGCAAACGGTGCACAGCGGCGCCGGCTGGTTCAACCGCGCGCGCGATTTTCCGAACACGCGCACCAGCGAACTGCCGGTGAGCCCCGAGGGCGACCGCGCCATCAACGGCACGCCGCCGGTCTGGCAGCGCTACCTGCCCTTCTGGGCCAGCAACCTCGTCGAGCGCATGTGGCTGGTGCTCGGCGGCCTGCTGGTGCTGATGCTGCCGCTGAGCCGCGTGATTCCGCCGCTCTACCAGTTCCGCGTGCGCCGCCGCGTGTTCCGCTGGTATGCGCGGCTGCGCGACATCGAGGCGAAGGTGGACGCCAAGCGCGGCGAACGTGACACGCTGCTCAAGGAGCTGGACGAGTTGGACCGCGTGGTCAACAAGGTGGCCGTGCCGCTGTCGTATGCCGACGAGCTTTATGCCCTGCGCAACAACATCTATGCAGTGCGCAAGCGGGTGCTGGCGGGCTCGCCACCGAAGGACGGTGCGGCAGCAGCCGGCGAACCGGGTGAAGCTGAAGCTGCCTGACGACGACGCGCATTTCGTGCAGACGCTGATCGATTTCGCCGAGCCGCGAAGCGACGGGAAGACGCGGCTGCGCGCGGCTTTCGGAGCGCCTTCGCGCGTGCTCGTGGCGCGCGCGCCTGACGAAGTGCGGCCTGTGCTTGAAGCGGTCGAAGCGCTGTCGCGCGAAGGGCGTTGGTGCGTGGGCTACCTGCGCTACGAGGCAGCGGCCGCCTTCGATCCTGCATTCGCGGTGCATGCGAGCGACGGGCCACTGGCCTGGTTCGGCGTGCATGACGCCCCGCTGCCGTGGCCTTCGCAGGAGGCATCCGATGGGCTCGTGCCGGCGGTCGAATGGCAGTCCGCGCTGTCGCGCACGGCGTTCGACCGGAACATGCAGGCCATCCACAGCGCCATCGGCAATGGCGAGCTGTACCAGCTCAACTACACGGCACCGTTGAGCGCCGAGTTCCGTGGCGATCCGCGGGCCTTGTTCATGGCCTTGCAGCGGGCGCAACCGAACGGCTACGCCGCCTTCATCGACACCGGCGAAGAGCAGGTGCTGTCGGTATCGCCCGAGCTGTTCTTCGACTGGCAGGGCGACCGCATCCTGGCCCGCCCCATGAAGGGCACCGCCCCGCGCGGCGCGACGCCCGCCGAAGACGAGGCACTGGCGCTGCGGTTGCGCACCGTGCCCAAGGAGCGGGCCGAGAACGTGATGATCGTGGACCTGATCCGCAACGACTTGTCTCGCATCGCGCAGCCTTTCTCGGTGCGCGTGCCCCGTCTCTTTCACACCGAGGCGCTGCCGACCGTGTGGCAGATGACCTCCGATGTCGAGGCGACGGTGCGCGACGGCGTCTCGCTGGTGGATGTGTTCGCGGCACTGTTCCCCTGCGGCTCCATCACCGGTGCGCCGAAGGTCAGCGCGATGCGGATGATCCGCGCGCTGGAGCCCGAGGCGCGTGGCGTCTATTGCGGCGCGGTGGGCGTGGTGCGGCCGGGCGGCCATGCGACCTTCAACGTGCCCATCCGCACCGTGACGCTGCGCGGCACCGACGCGCGATGCGGCATCGGCAGCGGCATCACGGCCGATGCGCGCGCGGATGCGGAATGGGACGAGTGGCGGCACAAGCGGGCCTTTCTCGGCAGCGGTGGCATGCCTGCGCCGGCGGCTGCGGAACCGCCCTTCGACCTGCTCGAAACCCTGGCGCTGGTCGATGGCGCGCTGCGCGATGCTCCCGCGCATCTGGCGCGCATGCAGAACGCGGCCTCGCACTTCGGCTATCCATGGAACGAGGTGGTCGTGGCGGCATGCCTTCATCACCTGACCGAAGCGCATCCGGCAGGTGCGTGGCGCGTGCGCCTGCTGCTCGATTCGCAAGGACGGCCGCGTGCAGAAGCCTTCGCGATGGATGCGCCGCCGCCACGTGTGCGATTGCAGCTCGCCTCCCGCGCCTTCGATGAGGCCCACAGCGCCTTCTCCCGCTTCAAGACCACGCGCCGCGCGCACTACGAAGCCTTCACGCCCACCGAGCCCGGCGTGTTCGACACCCTGCTCTGGAACCGCCACGGCGAGATCACCGAATGCACGCGCGGCAACATCGCGCTGCTGCTTGACGAGGGCCGCTGGGTCACGCCGCCGCTGCGCTGCGGCTTGCTGGGCGGCATCGGCCGCGCACGCCGGCTGCGCGAAGGGCAACTGACCGAGGCCGTGGTGCGGGTGGACGAGCTGCCGCGCGTGCGTGCGCTGGCCTTCGTCAACAGCCTGCGCGGCTGGCTGGATGCGGACCTGAGGTGAAGCGGCGGACGAGGGCCTGCCCTGCCTGCCCTACCAGCAGTTGCCGCTCCAGTCGAACACCTTGACGAGCTGATCCTTCTTGTCGACCCAGAAGGCCTGCAGGCAGCTCCGTTCGACCTGGCGATCACGGTAGAGAACCGTCTGTTCGGGGCCGCCGGGTGTCAATCGCGTGGAGGTACCGACCGTGTCCCTGACGGTCGCGGTGAAATGCCCGCCCTCGTACATCATCATGGTGAAGTTCGGGTCCTGGGCACTGTCCTTGATACTGGTGGGGGGGCCGTATTCCTTGATCACCTCCTTGAATGGCTTGCCCACGTAGCTGTTGCCCTTGATGCCGGTGGCTGTGAGGTATTTCGCCGGACTACAGGCGGACAACATGACCAGCGCGCCGATCGCGGGCCAAAGACGCAATACGTTCATCGGTTGATCCTCCTTCTATGGTTGACGACCGGAACATACTCGCAAACCGGGCGCCGCCTGGCCTTGCGCGCACTCCGGCCAGCAGAATCGCTGCCATGGCACACAGCAGCCTGCGCGGCTGGCTGGACGCCGATCTTCTCGGCCCTGAAAAATAGTTCGGCAAAGCGCTTGACTTGGAGCGCACTCTAATTTCGAGAATCAACGCCATGGAAACCAGCCTGACCATTGCACAAGTCGCAGAGCGAACCGGCCTTTCGGCCTACACGCTGCGCTACTACGAACGCATCGGGCTGATTGCCGCGGTGTCCCGTGCACCCGGCGGTCAGCGGCGCTATGCGAGCGCCGACATGGACTTGCTGGCTTTCCTGTTGCGCCTGCGCGAGACCGGCATGTCCATCCAGGGCATGCAGGCCTTCGTCAGGCTTCGAAGCCAGGGGGACGCCAGCGTCGGCGAACGGCGCGAGATGCTCGAGGAGCACCTCGCCGAAGTTCAGGCCAAGGTGGCGGCGCTGCAGCAATCCATGCAGGCGCTGTCGCTCAAGATCGACCACTACCGCGAGGTCGAGAAGACGAACAAGCGTCCTCCTCTGTCGGGCAAAGCCCGGGAAGGAAAGACAAGCGATGACGAACAACACTCAACAGAACCTGGGCCAGAGCCAAGGCGACAGCCTGCGCTACGTGCGTGGCCTGGCCAAGCTTCATGAGATCGATGGCGAAGGCGGCGTCAAGGTGGTCGAGAGCCTGGCCGGCATCGCGCCGGACTTCGCCCGCCTGGTGATCGAGTTTCCGTTCGGCGACATCTACTCGCGCCCCGGCCTCGACCTGCGCGCCCGCGAGATCGCGACAGTGGCCGCGCTCACCGCCATGGGCAATGCCGCGCCGCAGTTGAAGGTGCACATCCACGCCGCACTGAACGTCGGCGTGACGCGCGACGAAGTGATCGAGGTCATCATGCAGATGGCGGTGTACGCGGGCTTTCCGGCGGCGCTGAACGGCCTCTTCGCGGCGCGCGAGGTGTTTGCGGCCGAGGATGAAAAAAGCGCGCGGTCCCTTGCGGAACCGCGCGCCTTGGCTGAAACAGCTTGAGGCTTGTTCGAAGGCCGTCGTGCCCCCACCCCAACCTTCCCCCGGGAGGGGAGGGAGAAAGACCAAGTCTTACTTGAGGGCCTTGTAGCGCATGCGCTTGGGCTTGGCGCCTTCTTCGCCCAGGCGCTTCTTCTTGTCGGCTTCGTACTCCTGGTAGTTGCCGTCGAAGAAGGTCCACTGGCTGTCGCCTTCGGCCGCGAGGATGTGCGTGGCGATACGGTCGAGGAACCAGCGGTCATGGCTGATGACCATGACGGTGCCGGCGAATTCGAGCAGCGCGTCTTCGAGCGCACGCAGGGTTTCGACGTCCAGGTCGTTCGAGGGTTCGTCAAGCATCAGCACGTTGCCGCCGGCGATCAGCGTCTTGGCCAGGTGCAGGCGGCCGCGTTCACCGCCCGACAGCGTGCCGACCTTCTTCTGCTGGTCCGCGCCGTTGAAGTTGAAGCGGCCCGCATACGCGCGGCTGGCCATCTGGAACTTGCCGACGTTGATGATGTCCAGGCCGTTCGAGATGTCTTCCCACACGGTCTTCTGGTTGGCGAGTTCGTCGCGGTGCTGGTCGACGAAAGCCGCCTTGACGGTCGAGCCGATGACCACGCTGCCGGCGTCCGGCTGTTCCTTGCCCGCGAGCAGCTTGAACAGCGTCGACTTGCCGGCGCCGTTCGGGCCGATGATGCCGACGATCGCGCCCGGCGGCACGGTGAAGCTCAGGTTGTCGATCAGCATGCGGTCGCCGAAGGACTTGCTCACGCCGTGGAACTCGAACACCTGCTGACCCAGCCGCTCGGCCACAGGAATGAAGATTTCCTGCGTTTCGTTGCGCTTCTGGTATTCCATGTCGCTCAGCTCTTCGAAGCGGGCGAGACGTGATTTGCTCTTGGCCTGGCGTGCCTTCGGGTTCTGGCGCGACCACTCCAGTTCCTTCTTCAGGGCCTTGGCGTGGGCTTCTTCGCTCTTTTGCTCCTGCGCCAGGCGTTCGCCCTTCTGCTCGAGCCAGGTGCTGTAGTTGCCCTTCCATGGAATGCCGCGACCGCGGTCCATTTCCAGGATCCACTCGGCCGCGTTGTCCAGGAAGTAGCGATCGTGGGTGATGGCCACCACGGTGCCCGTGAAGCGCTGCAGGAACACTTCGAGCCACTCCACCGATTCGGCGTCCAAGTGGTTGGTCGGCTCGTCGAGCAGCAGCATGTCGGGCTTGGACAGCAGAAGGCGGCACAGCGCCACGCGGCGCTTTTCGCCGCCCGACAGCAGACCGATCTTCGCGTCCCACGGCGGCAGGCGCAGCGCATCGGCGGCGATTTCCAGCTGATGCTCGGAATCGGTGCCGGCGGTGGCGATGATGGCTTCGAGCTGGGCCTGTTCAGCCGCCAGCGCGTCGAAATCGGCGTCTTCGGCGCCATAGGCGATGTACACCTCTTCGAGGCGCGCCTTGGCCGCGAACACCGCGCCCATGGACTCCTCGACCGATTCACGCACCGTGTGCTCGGCGTTGAGCTTGGGTTCCTGCTCCAGATAGCCGATGGTCATTCCCGGCATGGGCAGCGCTTCGCCTTCGAACTCCTTGTCCACACCCGCCATGATCTTGAGCAGCGTGGACTTGCCCGAGCCGTTCAGGCCGAGCACGCCGATCTTGGCGCCAGGGAAGAAAGAGAGCGAAATGTCTTTCAAGAGCTGCCGCTTGGGCGGCACGGTCTTGCTGACGCGGTTCATCGAATAGACGTATTGAGCCATCTGGGAGTAGTTACCTTGGGTACAAAGATTCGGGGGAAAGCGCGGTCGCCCGAAAGAAGCCCTTGGGAGGCATTCGGGCGCGGCAAACCACCGATTATCGACTCATGCGACAATAGGCACCGTTTCCGGGTCCAGTTGCCCGAAACACCGGCTCTCTGCCGGGGACGAAGAAAGCCCTTTATCACGACGGGTTTTTCGGCTCCCACCCCTGACCTTCATCTGCCTTGACTGGCTCGGCGTCAACAAGACGCCAAGCGGGCCGATGCCACTGCGCCGTGTATGGCGCTTATTGTTTCCAATGAATTTTGATGAACTGAAGCTGGCTCCCGCCATCTTGAAGGCTGTGCACGAGCACGGTTACGACACCCCGACCCCCATCCAGGCGCAAGCCATCCCCGCCGTGCTCGACGGCCACGACCTGCTCGGCGGCGCCCAGACCGGCACCGGCAAGACGGCCGCCTTCACGCTGCCCATGCTGCACAAGCTCACCATGAGCCGCAGCGCCACCAACAAGTTCGGCGGCGTCGGCATCCGCGCCCTCGTGCTGACCCCCACCCGCGAACTCGCGGCACAGGTCGAAGAGTCGGTTCGCACCTACGGCAAGTACCTGCAGCTCGACTCCACCGTGATCTTCGGCGGCGTCGGCATGAACCCGCAGATCAGCAAGCTCAAGAAGGGTGTCGACATCCTCGTGGCCACGCCCGGCCGCCTGCTCGACCTGCAACAGCAAGGCATGCTCGACCTGAGCCAGGTCCAGATGCTGATCCTGGACGAAGCCGACCGCATGCTGGACATGGGCTTCATCCACGACGTGAAGAAGATCCTGGCGCTGGTGCCCAAGGAAAAGCAGAGCCTGCTGTTCTCGGCCACCTTCAGCGACGAAATCCGCGACCTGGCCGCCACGCTGCTCAAGAACCCGCAGAGCATCCAGGTCACGCCGCGCAACACCACCGTGCAGCGCATCACCCAGGTGATCCACCCGGTGGGCCGCGGCAAGAAGAAGGCGCTGCTCGCGCACATCATCAACGAGAACAAGTGGAGCCAGGTGCTCGTGTTCACGCGCACCAAGTTCGGCGCCAACAGCGTGGCCGAGTTCCTGACCAAGAACGGCATCGAGGCGATGGCGCTGCACGGCAACAAGAGCCAGAGCGCCCGCACGCAGGCGCTGGCCGGCTTCAAGAGCGGCGACATCCGCGCGCTGGTGGCCACCGACATCGCGGCACGCGGCATCGACATCGACGAGCTGCCGCACGTCGTGAACTACGAAATCCCGAACGTCAGCGAAGACTACGTTCACCGCATCGGCCGCACCGGTCGTGCCGGTTCGAGCGGCGAGGCCGTGAGCTTCGTGTGCCTGGACGAAGAAGGCTTCATGCAGGAAATCGAACGCTTCACCAAGCAGACGATTCCGGTGCAGCGCGTCGAGGGCTTCGGTCCTGAAGACGGCGAACGCGCCGAGCCGATCGCCATGGGTCGCCAGACGATCTGGGGCGGTGCCGGCCGTCCGCCGAGCCGCGACGTGATGCAGGCAGCCGCCAAGGCCGCCCGCACCGAAATGCTCTCGCGCATCCGCGAGAACAAGGCCGGCCAGGGTGGCGGCGAACGCGCCGGCGGTGGTGGTGGCGGCAACGGCGGCGGTCAACGCCGTGGTGGCGGTCAGGGCGGCGGTGGCGGTCAAGGCCGAAACGCCAATGGCGGCGGCCAGGGTCAGGGCCAGGGCCCGCGCGGCCAGGGTGCACGCGCACCGCAAGGCCGCGGCCCGCAAGGTCCGGCACGCGCGCCGCACCATGCACCGCAAAACCATATGCCGCATGACGAGCGCCAACCGCGCCATCACGGCAACAGCCACAGCCCGACGCAAGCCAACCAGGTCGCGCACCTGCGCGCCGAATCGGTCTCGGGTGGCGAGGGCCAGCCGGATCCGTTGCGCACGAGCGTCGACCACATGGGTGTAGGCCGTGGCCGCGGCCGCCCGGGTGGCGGTGGTGGTGGCGGCTACGGCGGCAACCGTTCGGGCGGCGGTGGCCGTTCGGGTGGTGGCGGTGGTGGTTACGGCGGCGGTGGTGGTGGCCGCTCCGGTGGCGGCGGCGGTCGTTCGTTCGGTCGCTGAGAGAGCACACACATCCGGGCAGCACGCCTGCCCGGAACCTGAGCAAGGGCACTTCGGTGCCCTTTTTCTTTGGTGATGCGGCGGCGCCATACCCGGGCCACAATCGTTGCGCCATGCAATACATCCCACCCAACTACGCCACCCTCTTCGTAGCCACCTGCAACCTCTTGAACCTCGCGAACCCCAACCGCGTGTACTACGAGAACCAGGACGCCTACACCGAGCGCGAGTACGAGCGAAAGATCGAATGGACCGGCGAGCGCTTCCACGCGCTCAATGCCGACGTGCTCGCGGTGCAGGAGGTGTGGGACGAAGCGGCGCTGAAAGCCGCCATCGCGCGCAGCGGCTTGCGCTATGACTTCGTCTCGGTGCCGGGTGCCGAGAACACGCCGCCGCCCGGCAGCCCCGCAGGCACGCCTGCAAGGCCCGGCGCGCAGGGCACGCCGCGCGTGGGCATTGCAACGCGGCTGCAGGTGGACCACGTTCAATCCTTCTTCGACTTTCCCCCGGGCTTCAGCGTCGAGGTGCCCGGCATCGGCCCGCACACGCGCTTCGAGCGCCCGCCCCTGCTGGCCACGCTGCGCATGAAGCACGGCCAGCAGGTGCATGTGCTGACGGTGCACCTGAAGTCCAAGCGACCGAAGTTCCTGCAGGACGCGCAGGGCAACCACCTCGAAGACCGCGACGACCGCAAGGTGGGCGTGATGGCCTCGCTGCGCTCGCTGCTGATGCGCGGCGCGGAGGCCGCCGCCCTGCGCTGCATCGTCATCGACCTGCTGCAAGGCACGAACACGCCGCTGGTGGTGATGGGCGACTTCAACGACAACCCGCACAGCGTGACCACGCAACTGGTGGCCGCGACCTCCGAGGTGGCCTACGACAAGTCAGCGCGCGACGTGGCGCTGTTCAATGCCTACGAGATGCAGGGCGAGTCGGCGCTGAAGAAAGACGTGGCCTATTCGCACATCCACCAGGGCTTTCCGGATGTGCTCGACCAGATTCTGGTGAGCGAGGAATTCATCGCGAGCAGCCGCCACAGCCTGGGCGATGTGCGGCGGGTCGACTACTTCAACGACCACCTGCACGAAGGGCGCGACCGCTCGCGCTCGGACCACGGCTTCGTGCGCGCGCTGCTGCGGCTGCGCACGGCCTGAAACCCGGCGCCTGGGCGAGGTCGTCAGCCCATGCGCTTGCCGGTCTGCCGGTCGAACAGGTGCACGTTCTCCGGGTCGATGGCAAGGCGCACGATTTCATCGGGCCTGGCATCGACCCGGCCGTGCACCGCCAGCACCAGCTTGGCCTCGCCGACCTGCACCAGCAGCTCGGTTTCCGCGCCCGTGGGCTCGACCACGATCACCTTCGCCTCCACCCCGTGCGAGCCGCCACCCAGCGTGATGTCGCCGGGCCGGATGCCGTAGTGCACCGGCTGCCCATCGGGCGCCGAAGCACCCGGGGCCACAGGCCATCGCGCACCCTGCGCCTCGACCCAGCAATCGCCCCCCGAGCGCCGCACCGTGCCCTCGATGACGTTCATCGACGGCGAGCCGATGAACTGCGCAACGAACAGGTTGTCGGGGCGGTCGTACAGGTCGAGCGGCGTGCCGATCTGCTCGACGATGCCGTCGTGCATCACCACGATGCGGTCGGCCATGGTCATGGCCTCGATCTGATCGTGCGTCACGTACACGGTGGTGGTCTTCAGGCGCTGGTGCAGCGACTTGATCTCGGCCCGCATCGCCACGCGCAGCTTGGCATCAAGGTTCGACAGCGGCTCGTCGAACAAGAACACCTTCGGATCGCGCACGATGGCGCGGCCCATGGCCACGCGCTGGCGCTGCCCGCCCGACAGCTCGCGCGGATAGCGCCCCAGCAGCGCATCGAGGTTGAGAATTTTCGCGGCCCGCGCCACGCGCTCGTCGGTCACCGACTTCTCGGCGTTGCGCAGCCGCAGGCTGAAGCCCATGTTCTCGCCCACCGTCATGTGCGGATAGAGCGCATAGCTCTGAAACACCATCGCGATGTCGCGGTCCTTCGATTCGAGGTCGTTGACCACGCGGCCGTCGATCATGATCTCGCCGCCGCTGATGTCTTCCAGGCCGGCGAGCATGCGCAGCAGCGTCGACTTGCCGCAGCCCGAAGGCCCGACCAGCACCACGAACTCGCCATCGGTGATGTCGAAGCCCAGGCCCTTGATGATCTGGACCTTGCCGAAGGATTTCTGGATATTGCGAAAGGATACGGATGCCATGTGTTGTCCCTGAAATCGTTCAGCTCTTGACGGCGCCGGCGGTGAGGCCACCGACCATGTAGCGCTTGAATGAGTAATAGATGGCCGCGGGCGGCAGTGCGTAGATCAGGCCGGTGGCCATCAGCAGTTCCCACGGCGAATCGTCGGCAGAGAGGAAGTTGCCCAGCGCCACGGCCAGCGTCACGCTCTTGTCGTTCGACAGCAGCAGGAAGGCATAGAGGTACTCGTTCCACGCCAGCAGCAGCGAATACGTGCCCACGGCAACCAGCGACGGCACCATCAGCGGCAGGTACACCAGCCGGAACAGTTGCAGCGGCGAGGCACCGTCCATGCGTGCGGCTTCGTCCAGCTCGTAGGGCAGCTTGTCCGAAGCCTGCTTCAGCACCCAGATGCAGTACGGCGAAGCGATCGTCACCATCGCCAGGATCAGCGCCCACTGGCTGTTGAGCAGCCCGTAGTTGCCCATCGTCTTGTACATGGGCACGGCCAGGAACGCGGCGGGAATGAAGTAGGTGAACAGCGCCAGGTTCATCACCGTGCGCCCGCCGCGCACGCGCAGCCGGCTGATGGCGAACGCAGCCGTGGTGGCCACGAACAGCGTGAGCGCGCCCACCGACACCGCGATCAGCAGCGAGTTCCACAACTGCACCCAGAAGTGGTCGAGGTAGAAGTGCTTTTGCTGGAACACGATGCGGAAGTTGTCCAGCGTCGGGTTCTTCGGCCACAGGTGCCCCGAGGTCGCCGAGTCTTTGGACGAGATCGCGAACAGCACCATGTGGTAGACCGGGATCAGCGTCCACAGCAGCACCGGAATGCCGATCAGCAGCAGCTTGGCCTCGGTCGCCACGGCCTTGGGGGTCCACTGCTTCATTTCGACAACCTCTTCATCATGAAGTACACGAGCGGCAGGATGAGTGGCAGCGCCACCACGATGGACGCCATCGACAGGTCGACCTGGTCAAGCCGCAGGTAGCGAATGCCCAGCGTGGCCAGCACGTGCGTGAGGTCCGCAGGGCCGCCGCCGGTGAGCAGGTACACGCTGTTGAAGTCGCCCAGCGTCCAGATCATCGAGAGAATGAGCGAGGTGATGTAGAGCGTCTTGAGCGCAGGCCAGCTCACAAAGCGGAACTTCTGCCACGACGAGGCGCCGTCCACCGACGCGGCCTCGTACTGCTCCGTGGGAATGGCAAGCCGCCCCGCCACCAGGATCAGCGTCCAGAACGGCAGCGACTTCCAGATATGAACCAGCATCGCGAAGCCCAGCGCGAGCGTCGGGTCGTTCAGCCAGTTGGGGCCATCGGCGCCGCTCAGGCGAAAGATGGTGGTGTTGATCACGCCCCACTCGGGGTTGAGCATGAAGCGGAACGACAGGATGGTCGGAATCGACGGCATCGCCCACGGCAGGATGAAGATCGCCGAGACGATCTTGATCCACCAGCGCGAGGTCACGAAGAAGCCCGAGAGCACGAGTGCCACGAGCATCTTCAGGTTGATCGCCACGACCAGGAAGATGGCCGTGTTGATCACCGAGCGGAAGAAGATCGGGTCTTCGACCAGCTTCACGTAGCTTTGCGGATGGCGCGCGAGCCACAGCCCATACCCCACCGGGTAGAGCACGAACACCACGAACACCAGCAGGTAGGGCACGACCATCACCGCGCCCCAGAACTGCCAGCGCGCGTGCCGTGCTCCGAGATTGACAACAGGCGCCGGGGACGGCGCGGCGGTGGCGGTAGAGCTCATGCGAAGAAGCCGCTGCTGGTGGGGTGGTTGATGCCGTGCGGCGGGCTTACTGCGCCGCCACCGTCTTGATGCGCGCGATCATCTCGTCGACCGCCTTGTCCACCGGCACCTTGTCGGTGACGATGCGGCTCATGGCCTTGGCCCACACGTTCTCGTTGTTCAGCACGGTGAACCTGTAGTTCTTGGTGAACTCGAAAGTCACGGTGCCGGCGGCGTACTGGTTGTAGACCGACAGGCGATGCGGATCGGCCTTCCAGAAGTCGCGCTGCTGCGCGGCCTTGGTGACGGGGAACCAGCGGCCCAGCGAACCTTCAACATATGGCGTGAGGTTTTCCTCCTGCAGCAGGAAGGCCACGAACTCCTTGGCGCGCGCCTTGTTCTTGGCGTCCTTGAACACCACGCCGGTCTTCACCGCCGTGCGGTAGACCATCTTGCTGCCGTCAGGCTTGCTCGGAAAACCGGCCGTGCGAATGCGCTCGGTGTAGTTCTTGCGCGCTTCCTCGCGTTGCTCGGGCGTGAGCGAGGCGTTGGTCGAATCGTCGAGCCACTTGGCGGCAATGGAGATGGTCGCGTTGTGCGTCATCACGGTCGTCTTGTTGTGGAACGCGACGTTGTTGTCCGGGTCCTTCCAGCTCGTCGACGACGGCGGCGTGCAGCCCTGGGTGTAGGGCGCGGTGTAGTCGGTCAGTGCGCCGATCAGGCCGGTGCGCACCTTCGGGTCGTCGACCAGCAACTTGCCGTTGTCGTCCACGAGCTTGACGTTGTAGGCGTCCATGAAGGTCAGGAACGAATAGAAAGCGTCGCTCGAATCCACGCCCATCGGCTGGCCGATGCCGAAGGTACGCTTGCCGCTGGCCTTGCGGCTGGCCGGCTGCACCTTGTCGCACCAGAAGGACCAGTACTCCTTCCAGGTGGTGGGCACGTCGGACTCCTTGAAGCCGGCTTCGGCGAGCATGTCGAGCCAGTACTCCACATGCATCGTCTGCTGCTTGATCGGGAAGGCATAGTAGGCCTTGCCCTTCGTCTGGTTGTTGTAGAGGTACGTGGTCTCCAGCGTGTTGGGCGCGAAGCGGTCCTTCATGGGCGTGAGCACGCTGCCGATGTCCTCGAGCTTGCCGTCGTAGGCCCACTTGCCGGTGACCTGGAAGTCGTACACGTCGGCGTAGGCCACGTCGGGCGGGCTGCCGGAGTCGAGCGCGGACACGGTCTTCGGAATCATGTCCTGCACCGGGTATTGCGACAGCTCGATCTTCACGTTCTTGTTCTTTTCCTCGAACTTCTTGATGGCGGCGAACAAGGCGTCGTCTTCCGCCTTGTAGAAGCCCTTGACCCACCAGACGGTGAGTTTTTCCTGCGCGGCGGCATTGCCCGCTGCGATCAGGCCCAACGCGACCAGCGTCGGCGCAATGAGCGACTTGACGAGTTTCATGGTTTGTCTCCTTCTCTTCTTGGGTGGAAATTGCTCGGGGCGCGAGCGTAGGGTGAAAGAACCTGATGCGAACTGCGGACAAACGCTTAGGCCGTGCCGGGGTGCCTAGCCGCCCTTGAGCCTTGGCGGTGGCCTGCTCAAACGCGGCAAGCGTCGGCGTGAGCCGAGCACGTCCTCGATGTCCCGGCGCGCGCCGTCGATGAGCCGGATGACCGCGCGCTCGGCCTTGCCCGGGTCGTGCGCGATCACCGCGTCGAGCACCGCGCGATGCATCGGCAGCGACAGCGCGGGGCCATCGGGCTTGGCCGTCGATATCTCGAAGCTGGTGCGCAGCAGCGCGTTGAGCGCCTTGCTCATCTGCGCGAGCATGCGGTTGTGCGCGGCGTTCAGCAGGCCGTTGTGAAAGCGCAGGTCGAAGGTGACGTAGTCGCCACCGTTCTCGATGGCGTCTTTCATGCCCGCGTAGGCCTTCTCTATTTCCTCGATTTCATCGGGCCCCGCCCGCTCGGCCGCAAGGCGCACCGCCGCGGGCTCCACCACGCGGCGCAAGTCCTGCAGGTCGCGCAGGAACTCGGGCGTGAGTCCGGCGCGTGCTTGCCAGGTGATGACGTCGGGATCGAACCAGTTCCACTTGTCCTTGGGCAGCACGCGCGTGCCGACTTTCGGCCCGGTGACGATCAGCCCCTTGGCCGCGAGCGACTTGATCGCCTCGCGCACCACGGTGCGGCTCACGCCGAGTTCTTCGCCCAGGATCGGCTCCGCGGGGATCGACGCACCGATCGCATAACGCCCCGCCACCACGGCTTCACCGAGCAGCTCGAGCGTGCGGCCGTGGATGTTCTTGATCATGAGCGATGTGAATTTCGGTATCCCGCCAATCCAAAAAAGTGGGGCTCTGGCAGGCTCTCCGCGCTTATCATATGATGATTGAAAATGCATTTCGGCAGGACAAACCCTGAGGTTTTCTGCTGTCAAATCGGCAATCGGAGACAAACCCCATGAGCACAATCCCCAAGAAAAAATCTGGCGAGCTGCGCAGCCAGCAATGGTTCGGCCGCAACGATCGCGACGGCTTCATCTACCGAAGCTGGATGAAGGGCAAGGGCGTGCCGCACGACCAGTTCGACGGTCGTCCGGTCATCGGCATCTGCAACACCTTCAGCGAACTCACGCCCTGCAACTCGCACTTCCGCACGCTCGCGGAGCAAGTGAAGATAGGCGTGTACGAAGCGGGCGGCTTCCCGCTCGAATTCCCCGTGATGTCGCTCGGCGAAACGCTGCTGCGGCCCACCGCCATGCTGTATCGCAACCTCGCGAGCATGGACGTCGAAGAGAGCATTCGCGGCAACCCGCTCGACGGCGTGGTGCTGCTCATGGGCTGCGACAAGACCACGCCCGCGCTCATGATGGGCGCGGCCAGCGTCGACCTGCCGACCATCGGCGTGTCGGGCGGCCCGATGCTCTCGGGCAAGTGGCGCGGGCAAGAGCTGGGCTCGGGCACCGGCGTGTGGCAGATGAGCGAGCAGGTGCGTGCCGGCACGCTGAAGCTGCAGGACTTCTTCGAGGCCGAGAGCTGCATGCACCGCAGTCACGGCCATTGCATGACGATGGGCACGGCGAGCACCATGGCCAGCATGGTCGAGTCGCTGGGCATCGGCCTGCCGGGCAATGCGGCCTACCCTGCCGTCGATGGCCGCCGCAACGTGCTCGCGCGCCAGGCGGGCCGTCGCATCGTGGACATGGTGCATGAAGACATGAACATGTCGAAGATCCTCACGCGCCAGGCGATCGAGAACGCGATCAAGGTCAACGCGGCCATCGGCGGCTCGACCAACTTCGTGATCCACCTGCTGGCCATTGCGGGCCGCATCGGCGTCGACCTCACGCTCGACGACTTCGACCGCCTTGCCGCCGAGTTGCCCTGCCTCGTGAACCTGCAACCCTCGGGCCAGTTCCTGATGGAAGACTTCTGCTATGCGGGCGGCCTGCCGGTGGTGATCAAGGAAATCGCCGAGCACCTGCACAAGGACATCCTCACGGTCACTGGCCAGAGCGTGTGGGAGAACGTGAAGGACGCCGAGAACTACAACCCGCAGGTCATTCGCACGATGGCGGAGCCCTTCAAGGACAAGGCCGGCATCTGCGTGCTGCGTGGCAACCTCGCGCCCAATGGCGCGATCATCAAGCCCAGCGCAGCCACGCCCGAGCTGCTGGTGCACAAGGGCCGCGCAGTGGTTTTCGAAAGCGCGGAAGACCTGCACAAGCGCATCGACGACGAGAACCTCGACATCGACGAGCACTGCATCATGGTGCTCAAGAACTGCGGCCCCAAGGGCTACCCGGGCATGGCCGAGGCCGGCAACATGCCGCTGCCGCCGAAGGTATTGCGCAAGGGCATTACCGACATGGTCCGCATCAGCGATGCGCGCATGAGCGGTACGGCCTATGGCACGGTGGTGTTGCACACGGCGCCCGAGGCTGCTGCTGGTGGGCCACTGGCGTTGGTGCAGGACGGGGACATCGTCGAACTCGACGTGCCCAACCGCAAGCTGCATCTGCATGTGAGCGATGAAGAGCTGGCACGTCGGCGCGAGAAGTGGGTTGCGCCCAAGGCACCGCTCGACTCGGGGTACTGGAAGCTCTATGTCGACACGGTATTGCAGGCTGACCAGGGGGCGGACCTGAACTTCTTGCGTGGTCGTCGCGGGGCTTTTGTGCCGCGCGACAATCACTAGGTTTAGTTCTTGGGTTTCTGTTCGTCGTGTTGTGCTGTCTGAGCGCTGCTGCTGTTCAGGGCGGCACTCACGCCGACACGGTGCTCTTTTTCGCGAATGTCCCCCGCTTCGCTCCTCCTTTATTTCGCGAAAAAGAGCCCCGTATCGGCGCGAGCGCTGGACAGAGCGTTGGTTGATCAGCGATTCACCAGCAGCGTTTCCATGTGCGAATGACACCGGGTGCTCCCCGCAGCGAAATAAAGGAGGAGGGGCGCGCAGCGCCCCGGGGGACATTCGCGGAGGGGAGCACCCGGTGTCATTCGCACTCGCCCCGAATGAATCCGAATCCGAACCCGAACCCACCCCGAACAGCAGCGCCAAGAACGAACATCCACGAAACACAACACACGTCGACCCACTGAAATGACACGACTGGTAGCAATCGACTGGGGCACAAGCTCACTGCGCGGCGCACTGCTGGACGCCGATGGCAAGGTGCTCGAAGAACGCAGCGACGCACGCGGCATCCTCACCGTGCCTGAAGGCGGTTTCCCCGCTGTCTTCGAAACGCTCTTCGGCGACTGGATGCGTACCGAAGGCGCGCGCTGCCTCATCTCCGGCATGGCCGGCAGCAAGCAAGGCTGGGTCGAGGCGCCGTATTGCGCCTGCCCCGCCGGCCGCGCCGAAGTGGGCCGCAAGATCATCGACATCGATGCCATTCCCGGCGCGCGCATCGCGATCGTTCCCGGCCTGAGCGACGAACACGATGGCGTGCCCGACGTGATGCGCGGCGAAGAAGTGCAGATCTTCGGCGCCATGACGCTCACCGGCCTGAACGACGGCATCTTCGTGCTGCCGGGCACCCACAACAAATGGGTCACGGTCAGGCAAGGCCGCGTGGCGGGCTTTCGCACCTACATGACGGGCGAGTTCTACGCGCTGCTGAGCCAGCACTCGATTCTTGCGCGTACGCTCGATGCGGCAGCGCCGCTCGACGAAGCCGCGTTCCTGCAAGGCGTGACGCTGTCCGAAAACGGCCACGGCCTGCTGCACAACGCCTTCGGCGCACGCACGCTCGCGCTGTTCGATCGCATGCCGAAGCAGGAGCTGTCGAGCTATCTCTCGGGCCTGCTGATTGGCGAAGAGCTGCGCACGCAGTCGCTGCACGCGGCCGGCGAGGTCGTGCTGATCGGCTCGCCCACCCTCACCCAGCGCTACACGCTGGCCCTGCGTGCCACCGGCGTCGCTACGCGCACGCTCGGGGCCGAAGCCACCTGGGCCGGGCTGCATGCGCTGTCGGGCTTTCTGGCAACAGACAAAATCGGATCATGACAACCCCTCTCGAAAAATTCGGCACCGCCATGCGCGAGCTGCCACTGGTGGCCATCCTGCGTGGCCTCTCGCCGGCCGAAGCGGCAGACGTGGGTGATGCCATCGTCGAGCCCGGCTTCAGGCTGCTCGAAGTGCCGCTCAATTCGCCGCAGCCCCTGGACAGCATCGCGCTGATGCGCAAGCGCTTTCCGCAGGCGCTGGTCGGTGCGGGCACGGTGCTCTCCGCGCAGCAGGTGCGCGAGGTGCATGCCGCCGGTGGCGAGCTGATCGTGTCGCCCAACTTCAACGCCGAGGTGATCGCCGAAGCCGTGCGGCTCGGCATGGTCTGCCTGCCCGGCGTGATGACGCCGACCGAGGCCTTCGGCGCGCTCGCGGCCGGTGCCACCGGGCTCAAGTTGTTCCCCGCCGAGCTGACCTCGCCCGCCGTGGTGAAGGCGCTGCTGGCCGTGCTGCCGTCCGGCACGCCGGTGATGCCCGTGGGTGGCATCACGCCCGCGAACATGGCGGTGTGGCGCGCGGCGGGTGCAGCGGGCTTCGGCATCGGCTCCGCGCTCTACAAGCCCGGCAAGCAAGCCCCGGCGGTGCGTGATGACGCGAAGCAGTTCGTCGCGGCCTGGACGGGCGTGACGCATACCTGATCCGCGACCCTCTGAGCCAAGAAAAAAGAAGGAGACCCCGATGAACGCCGATGCCACCTACGCCAGCCCCGCCGTGCGCAAGCTGCGCGAAGACCTTGCCCTTGCCCTGCGTGCTGCTGCCCATCACGGGCTGTCCGAAGGGGTCTGCAACCACTTCAGCGTGATGCTGCCGGGCGCGCAAGACCGCTACCTGATCAACCCGCGCGGGCTGCACTGGAGCGAGATCGGCGCCGACGACATCGTGCTGATCGACGTGCACGGCGAAGTGCTGGCCGGCCGTCATCGCGTGGAGCCGACCGCCCTCTTCATCCATGGCGCGGTGCACCGGCTCACAGGCCACGCGGTGGTGCTGCACTGCCACATGCCCTATGCGACCGCGCTCACGATCACGGTCGACCGTGCGCTCGATCCGACCGCGAGCCAGAACGCGATGCGCTACATGAACCGCATCGCGATCGACGCCGAATACAACGGCCTGGCGCTCGACGATGCGGAGGGTGAACGCATCGCCCGCGCGATGTCGGGGAAAGACGTGGCCTTTCTCGCGAACCACGGCGTGATCGTGGCGGGCGCCACCATCGCGCATGCCTACGACGACCTGTATTACCTCGAACGCGCATGCCTGCACCAGGTGATCGCGCAGTCGACCGGGCGCCCGCTGGTGCCGGTGAATGCGAAGCTGGCCGCGCATGTGGCGGCGCAGATCCAGGGCGAGCGCGAGCAGTCGGACCTGTTCTTCGAGGCCCTGCGGCGGATGCTTCCGTCGCCGCACCACTGAGCGACCGGCCCATCGGTCTATGGCCGATGGAAGACGCCCGCAGGTGTTTTCTCGGTGGCAAAGCTCCTAGGATGGCGGTGTGGCCGGCATACGTCCTACGCGCATGGGCTTACAGCTCTTCATCCGATTTCGCTCCAGCCTTACAACAACTTCACACAAGGCCGCGAGGATGAAGCTTCCAAATCACACCACTGGGGGATCAGTGAAAAAGCTTACCTTCGCAATCGGCGCCGCGGCCCTTCTGTCGCTCGCATCGCTCAGCATTCCGGCCCAGGCCCAGACGGGCGGCCGCTTCATCCAGGCGCAGGTCTATGTGGTGCCCGCACCGCCGCCTCCACGCCACTACTACGCGCCGCCACCGCCGCGTTACTACCACGGCCCGCGCCATTACCGTGGCAACGACCGCTACTACGACCATGGCCGCCGCCATGACGACCGCCGCTACAGCGGCCGCCGGGACAACGACCATGACGGCGTGCCCAACCGCTACGACCGCCGGCCGAACAATCCCTACCGCTATTGATCTGCCGGTTCACACAGATCGACGACCCGGGCCGAGTGCCCGGGTTTTTCTTTGTGCAGCGGCGTTCTATGTTGCAGCACGCACGGGCGACGTCGCATAGGCCGGCGCTTCACTCGACAGGCCCTGCTTGAGCTGGCGCGTGACCGCATCGGCCAGCACCTCGGGCTTGCCCGCTTCCACGCCTTCCAGCGTCTGGCGCGCCACGTCATCGGGCGACGCCTTGGCGCCGGGCACATGCGCGGCCATGTCGGTGTCCATGAAGGCCACGTGCAGACTCGTGACCTGCGTGCCCTGCCCCGCCAGTTCGTTGCGCAGGCCATTGCTCAGCGACCATGCCGCGGACTTGGTCGTGCTGTAGGTGGCCACGCCGGGAAAAGTGGTCCAGCTCAATGCCGACAGCACGTTGACGACGGCACCGCCGCCATTGGCCGCGAGCACGGGCGCGAAGGCCTGCGTCAGCGCCCAGGGGCCGAAGAAGTTGGTCTCGAATTCGGCACGCGCGGCATCGACCGCACCGGCGCCGAACAGGCTCGATCCGCGCGAGATGCCGGCGTTGTTGATCAACAGCGTGACATCGCCGCAAGCGCGCACGGCCGCTTCGATCTGCGCGGCTTGGGTCACGTCGAGCGCCACCGGCGTCACGCCAGCGAGCGTGATGCTCTTCGGATCGCGCGCGGCGCCATAGACCTTGCGCGCACCAGCCGCCAGCGCGGCCTTGGCGAACGCCAGTCCCAGGCCACGGTTCGCACCGGTGATGAAGACGACGGAGTCCTTGATTTTCATGGGAAGCCTTTGGGTAAGAAATTGATTCAGGCCTGCGCCACGCGGCGCAGCAATCCGCTGGTGCTGCGGGGCCAGCCCACGCGGCCGAACCATGCGCCGCCCGCGATGGCCGATGCGATCACGATGCCGTACACCACGAGCGCCACGCCCTGCGCCGCGAACACGCCGGTGAGGCCACCGCCCCAGCGCAGCGCCAGCCAGCCGCCCGTGCCCGCCACGGCCAGCCGCGCGATGTTGCCGAGCACCGGCCACAACAGCCGGCCCGCGCCCTGCGACGCGAAGTACAGCACCAGCCCGACGCCGAAGAAGCCATACAAGGGCCCCACCACGCGCAGGTAGTGCGTGCCGGTTTCCAGCATCGCCGGGTCATTGCCGAACAACAGCAGCCAGGGGCGTGGGAAAAATGCAGCCGCGAGCCCGATGGTCTCGGTCAGCGCGAAGGCCAGCCCCGCGCCGGCCCAGGTGGCGCGCAGCGCGCGTTCACGTTGCCCGGCGCCCATGCAGGTGCCGACCATCGCGACCAGCGGCGCGCCAAGGCCGAACACCAGCGGCACCAGCAGGTATTCGAGCCGCGATGCCGTGCCGTAGCCAGCCAGCGCGCCCGAACCGAAGTGCCCGGTCAGCGCCGTGGCAATGCCGATCGACAGGTTGGTCGCCACCGTCGACACCGCGCCCACCAGCCCGATGCGCAGGATGTCGCGGAACAGCGGCCAGCGCAGCTTGAGAGCCGCCATCGTGGGCCGCAGCAGGCTGCGCGGCGAGCGCAGGTAGATGATGAGCGCGATCGAGCCCAGCAGGTAATACAGCAGCAGCGCCATCGCACCGCCCGCAATGCCCATGCCCGGGATCGGCCCCCAGCCGAAGATGAGCAGCGGCGACGCCGGAATCAGGAACACCACGCCCACCACCGTGACATTGGCCGGCACCGACATGTTGCCGGTGCCGCGGATGATGGCCGAGAGCGAGTTGAAGAGCCACACCAGCACAGCGCCCGAGAAGACCCAGTTGGAGTACGTCAGTGCTGCGTCGAGCGCGGGGCCCGTGCCGCCCATGATTCCGTAGAGCCAGCGTCCGCCCAGCAGCAGCGCCAAGGTGAAGCACAGGCCGAAGCCCAGCGCGATGACGATGGCATGCCACACCAGCGCATCGGCATCGGCGCGGCGGCGTGCGCCGAGCGCGCGGGCAATCGACGAGGCGATGCCGCCGCCCATCGCGCCGCTGGAGGTCATCTGCATCAGCATGACGATGGGGAACACCAGCGCCATGCCGGCGAGCGCATCGGTGCCGAGCTTGCCGACGAAGTAGGTTTCGATCAGGCCGACGGAGGCCTGCGCCACCATCACCAGCACGTTGGGCGCGGCGAGGCGCAGCAGCGTGGGCACGATGGGCGCTTCGAGCAGGCGGCGCGTGCGAGGGTCGAGGTCGGCCGACGAAGCGGTGGTGGACGTAGTTGCGGTGGACATGGCTGGCTTGCGCGTTGGGTTGCGTGCGTGTCAGGCGCGTGCCGCCGACGTCGAGGTCTTCGACGCTGTCGAAGCCGGCGCGCCGGTCTTGGCGGCCGGGCGGCGAATCATCATCACGATCAGCGCCGCCACCAGGCAGGCAGCGCCGGCCGCGTAGAGCGCGGGGGTGTAGGTCAGCAGCAGCGTGCGCGCAAAGCCGGCGCCATAGGCGGCCGTGGCGGCGCCCAACTGGTGCGCGGCGAAGATCCAGCCGAACACGAGGCCGACCTTGGCCGGGCCGAAGGCGGCACCGGCGAGCTTGACGGTCGGCGGCACGGTGGCGATCCAGTCGAGGCCGTAGAACATCGCGAAGATGCCCAGGCCGTAGATGGTGAACTCGGAATGCGGCAGCCAGAACAGCGACAGTCCGCGCAGGCCGTAGTACCAGAAGAGCAGCTTGCGGTTGTCATAACGGTCCGAGAGCCAGCCCGAAAGAATGGTGCCCACAAAGTCGAAGGCGCCCATCATGGCCAGCACCGAGGCGGCGGGCACTGCGCCCATGCCGTTGTCGCCGCACAGCGAGATGAAGTGCGTCTGCACCAGGCCGTTGGTGCTGAGGCCGCAGATGAAGAAGGTGCCGGCCAGAATCCAGAAGGTGCGGTTGGTCGAGACTTCCTTGAGCACGCGGAACGGCGTGGCGAAGTTCATCAGTGGCGCCGCCGCTGCCGGTGCGGCCGGCTGCGTGCCGGGCACTTCACCGTAGGGCAGCAGGCCGACGTCCGAAGGCCGGTTGCGCATGAAGCACAGCGCGAGCACGCCGATGAGGATGGTGCCGATCACGATCGGCACGATGGCCGAGCGCCAGCCCCAGTGTTCGATCATCCAGGCCGCGAACGGCAAGAAGGCAAGCTGCCCCGTGGCCGAGCTGGCCGTGAGCATGCCGATGACCAGCCCACGCCGCGCCACGAACCAGCGGTTGGCCACCACCGCGCCGAGCACCAGCGCGGTCATGCCGGTGCCCAGGCCCAGCATCAGGCTCCACAAGAAGAAGAGCTGCCAGAGCTGCGATGCCAGGGTGACCAGCGCCATGCCGAGGCCAACGAGCGCCAGGCCGGTGCAGACCACGGCACGCAGGCCGTAGCGCTCCATCAGCACGGCGGCGAACGGGCCCATGAGGCCGAACAGCGCAAAGCGCAGTGCGAGCGCCGACGAAATCTGCTCGGTGCTCCAGCCGAACTCCTTGCCCAGCGGCTGCAGCATGGCGCCCGGCAGGCCCAGCGCGGCCGACATGGTCAGCATGGTCAGGAAGGTGATGGCGGCGACGATCCATCCGTAATGGATGCCGCGGCGCTGGAGCCATGCGGAAACGGGGGTGGCGAACATGGGACCTCGGCTGTTGGAATGAGATGTGGAGGAGGAGAAAGAGAGAAAGCAGTGCCCCGCGCAGCGACGCGCGTGAAGCGAAAGGGGTGTGTTGCGCGGTGCCCGGGTTCAGTCGGCGCAGTCGGGCGCGTCTTCGGTGCCGAGCAACTCGAGCGACTCGTCGATCAGCAGGTGCAGCGCCAGCACGCGCTCCACGCCCAGCAGCGCGTTGAGTTTTTGCTGCGCGGTCTTCCAGTGCTGCTGCGCCTCGCGCCATTTGTCTTCGCCTTCGGGCGTGAGCGCGACCAGCCGGCTGCGCGCATCAGCGCCGGCGGTTTGTGCCACCCAGCCGGCAGCGATCAGCGGCTGCAGGTTGCGGCTCAGCGTGGAGGCGGTCATCTTGAGTTCGGCCGCGAAGTCGACCGGGCGCGTGGCGCCCAGGCGCTTGAGGTGCGACAGCAGCGAGTACTGCGTGGTCTTCAGGCCGCTTTGCGAGACCTCCGCGTCGTAGTGCTGCGAGAGGCGTCGCATCAGTTGCCGCACCTTGAAACTGGTGCAGCCGCGGGGTTTGGTCTGGATGTCCATGGGGTATTATTGTATGTGCAACTATTGCATATGCAACTTACCCGGCCCGCCAAAGCCCCCAGAAGGAACACAGGCATGACGACGAACCCCATCAACCTGCTCGACACATGGATCGCCGAAGAGCGACAGATCACCGACCGCCTCGACGGCGGCCCGGGCCCCGGCCTGGCCCGACCCGACCAGCTCGCTGGCAAGACCGGCCTCGAAATCATGCAGGCCATGCTGAACGGCGACATCCCCTACGCCGCGATCGCCAAGACGCTGGACTTCACGATCCTGTCGGTGAGCAAGGGCGTGGCCGTGTTCCAGGGCACGCCGCTGCCGCAGCACCTGAACCCGCTGGGCACCATCCACGGCGGCTGGGTCGCCACCCTGCTCGACTCGGCCCTGGGCTGCTCGGTCCACACCATGATGCCGCCCGGCCGCGCCTACACGACCGCCGAACTCGGCGTGAACTACGTGAAGGGCCTCACGCCCAAGGTGCAGCGCGTGCGCGCCGAGGGCAAGGTGATCCATTGCGGCAAGCAACTCGCCACCGCCGAGGCGCGCCTGTTCGGACCTGATGGCACGTTGTACGCGCACGCGACGACAACCTGCCTGGTGTTCGAGATTCCGCCGGCGCGCTGAGCGCAGTAGGCCTTCGACCTGTAAGTCCAAAGGCAGCGCGCTTCCTCCCCCCAGTGATAATTATTCTCATCGGCCCGCAGGCTCGCTCTGCCGCCGATGCATTCCAGAACACGTCACTGCTCCCGGAGGATCCTTCATGACTGAACGCTCCCGCGTCCAAGGCCGCCGCGCTGCGCGCGCACTGCTCGGCGCCAGCGCCACCTGGCTAGCCATCACCGCCCTGCCCGCACAGGCCGCCGCCGCCGACGAACTCACGCTCTACACGACGCGCGAGCCCGCGCTGATCCAGCCGCTCATCTCGGCCTTCAGCGCGCAGAGCAAGATCAAGGTCAACACCGTGTTCGTCAAAGACGGCCTGCTGGAGCGCGTCAAGGCCGAAGGCGCACGCTCGCCGGCCGACGTGCTGATGACGGTGGACATCGGCAACCTGATGGACCTGGTCGATGGCGGCGTGACGCAGCCGGTGAAGTCGGCCGCGCTCGAATCTGCCATTCCGGCCAACCTGCGCGGCACCGACGGCCAATGGTTTGCGCTGTCGCTGCGCGCCCGCGTGCTGTATGCCGACAAGAGCCAGCCGCTGACCAGCTTCCGCTACGAAGACCTGGCCAACCCGAAGTACAAGGGCAAGGTCTGCATCCGCGCCGGCCAGCACCCCTACAACACCGCGCTCGTGGCCGCGCTGATCGCGCATGACGGCGAGGCCAAGGCCGAGCAGTGGCTGCGCGGCGTGAAGGCCAACCTGGCACGCAAGGCGACCGGCGGCGACCGCGACGTGGCGCGCGACATCCTCGGCGGCATCTGCGACGTGGGCCTGGCCAACTCGTACTACGTCGGCCAGATGAAGAGCGCCAAGGAAGGCACCGACGCGCGCAAGTGGGGCGATGCCATCAAGGTGATCCGCCCGACCTTTGCCAACGCCAAGAGCGGCGGCACGCACGTCAACATCAGCGGCGCGTCCATTGCCAAGAATGCGCCGCAGCGTGCCAATGCGGTCAAGCTGCTTGAATTCCTCGCGTCGGAACCGGCGCAGTCGCTCTACGCGCAGGCCAACTACGAATACCCGGTGCGCAAGGGCGTCGAACTCGACCCGATCATCAGCCAGACCATCGGCGAGCTGAAGGTCGATCCGCTGCCGCTGACCGAGATTGCCAAGTACCGCAAGCAGGCCAGCGCGCTGGTCGACAAGGTCGGCTTCGACCAGTGATGCGGATGGCGGGGCACGCCTTGCCAGTGCCTGAAGAAAAAGAAGAATGTTGTCGATAGCACGGCGCCAGTCGCCGGGCCTGCAGGCTGCGGGTCCGGCCTGGCGCTGGACTTCGTTCGCCATCGCCATCGGCGTGCTCGCGCCGGTGCTCACATTGGCGTGGCTCGCCTTCGGTTCCGGCGTCGGGCATTGGGGCCCGCTGTTCGCGCATGTGCTGCCGCAGGCGACGCTCAACACCGCCGTGCTGCTCGCGGGCGTCGGCACGCTGGTGCTGGTGATCGGCACCGGATGCGCGTGGCTGGTCACGGCGCATGACTTTCCCGGACGCGGCACGCTGCACTGGGCGCTGCTGCTGCCGCTGGCGATGCCGACCTACATCGTCGCCTTCGCGTACCTCGATCTTTTGCATCCGATCGGCCCCGTGCAGGGCGCGATCCGCTGGGTGCTGGGCTTCGACAGCCCGCGCCAGTTCCGCCTGCCCGACCTGCGCTCGATGCCCGGTGCGATCTTCGTGCTGGGCTTCGTGCTCTATCCGTACGTCTACATGACGGCACGCGCGATGTTCATGACGCAGCCGGCGCACCTGATGGAAGCGGCGCGCACGCTGGGCGAGAGCCGGCGCGGCGCCTTCTTTCGCGTGGCGCTGCCGCTCGCGCGGCCGGCACTGGCCGTGGGCCTGAGCCTCGCGTTGCTCGAAACGCTCAACGACATCGGCGCCTCTGAATTCCTGGGCGTGAACACGCTGACGGTGGCGGTCTACACCACCTGGATCACGCGCTCCGACTTGGCCGGCGCGGCGCAGATCGCATGCGCCATGTTGTTCATGGTGGTGGCGCTGGTCTGGCTCGAACGCAATGGCCGCCGGCACCAGCGCTTCGGATCGGCGCAACGCATGCGTGCCGTGCAGCCCAGGCGATTGCATGGTGCGGCGGCGTGGGCGGCCACCGCCGCGGCCGCATTGCCGGTGCTGATCGGCTTCGTGGCCCCCGCGCTGTACCTCGTCTGGGAAAGCGCCAAGCGACTGCTCCAGGGCGGCGGCATTTCGCAGGGACTGATCGCCAGCCTCGGCAACACCCTGGCTCTGGCAGCGGGCGTCACGGTGGTGGCCGTGGCTGCGGGGCTGGTGGTCGCATGGGCTTCGCGCAGCCAGGGCACGGGCCTCAACCGTGCGCGCTGGCAGGCCCGTGTCGCCACGCTGGGTTATGCGGTGCCGGGCACGGTGCTGGCCATCGGCCTGCTCACGCCGGCGCTGGCCTTCGATGCCGCACTGGCGACCGCGCTCGGCCTTCAAGGCCTGCCGCTGATGGGGGCCGGCGTGGTGCTGGTCGTGGCCTGCGCGATCCGCTTCCTGGCGATGCCGGTCGGCGGCATCGAGGCCGGGCTCGCGCGCATTCCGCCCGCCATCGAACAAGCCTCGCGGCTGCTCGGCGAAACCACCGGCGGCACGCTGCGCCGCGTGCACCTGCCGCTGCTGCGGCCCGCGATGGCGGCCGGCGCGTTGCTGGTGTTCGTCGACGCCATGAAGGAACTGCCAGCCACGCTGCTGCTGCGGCCCGCGAATTTCGACACCCTCGCCACCTGGCTTTATGCCGAGGCCGCGCGCGGCACCTACGAGGAAGGCGCCATTGCCGCGCTCGCCATCGTGCTGGCCGGGCTGCTGCCGGTGGTGCTGCTGGCACGCAACCAGTTGGGTGCATCCTCGGTGACGTCCGATACGACAAAGACATGAGTTCCCCCCTGCATCTCGATTCGGTCCAGCTCGCCTACGAAACACCACGCGGCCTGCACACCGTCGTCGACGGCTTCTCGCTTTCGATGGCCGCCGGCGACATCGCCTGCCTGTTCGGCCCCTCGGGCTGCGGCAAGACCACGGTGCTGCGCGCCATCGCGGGCTTCGAGCCGGTGCGCGCCGGCACGGTGCGCCTGGGCGATGTGCTGCTGTCTTCGGCGCAGCAACACCTGCCGCCCGAGCAACGCCGCGTGGGCATGATGTTCCAGGAATACGCGCTGTTCCCGCACTTGTCGGCCGCGAAGAACGTGGCCTTCGGACTGCGCCGCCAGGGCCGCGCGGCGCAGCAGGCCCGCGTCGCCGAAATGCTGGCGCTGGTCGGCCTGGCCGAGGCCGGCGAGCGCTATCCGCATGAGCTTTCGGGCGGGCAGCAGCAACGCATTGCACTGGCCCGCGCGCTCGCGCCCTCGCCGGCCTTGCTGCTGTTGGACGAGCCTTTTTCCAACCTCGACGGCGGCACCCGCGAACGCCTGACGGCGGAGGTGCGCGGCATCCTCAAGCAGGCCGGCCAGACCGCCATCCTGGTCACGCACAACGAAGCCGAAGCCCATGCCATGGCCGACCGCATCGGCGTGATGCATGGTGGCCGCATCACGCACTGGCTGAACACGGCGGCCTAGCACAAGGGTTCGTTTTTCCGAATGGGCTTTCCGGGAAAAGGTTGTCCGAGATCGCAAGAATCGCGGCGATCCGCAACACCTTCTCCCAGAACGGAAACCCCATGCCGCAAGCCCTCACCCTCGTCAGCCACCTGCTGTGCCCCTACGTCCAGCGCGCCGCGATCTCGCTGAATGAAAAAGGCGTGCCCTTCGAGCGCGTCGTGATCGATCTCGCGAACAAGCCCCAGTGGTTTCTCGACATCTCGCCACTCGGCAAGGTGCCGCTGCTGAAGGTACAGCGCCCTGACGGCAGCGAGGCCGTGCTGTTCGAAAGCAACGTGATCTGCGAGTACCTCGAAGAGACCCAACCCGGCACGCGCCTGCATCCCGAAGACCCGCTCACCCGCGCCGAACACCGTGCGTGGATGGAGTTCGGCTCCGCCATCCTCGGCGACCTCTGGGGCTACGAGACCACGCAGGATGCAGCTGTGTTCGAGCAGAAGCGGCTCGCGCTCATTGCGAAGTTCGAGCGCGTCGAAGCGACGCTGGGCACCGGCCCCTATTTCGCGGGCGCGGACTTCAGCCTGGTCGATGCAGTGTTTGCGCCGGTGTTCCGCTACTTCGAGGTGTTCGACGCCCTGCACGACTCGCACATATTCGACGCGCTGCCCAAGGTGAACGCCTGGCGCCAGGCCCTGGCGGCTCGCCCGAGCGTGCGCAACGCTGTGGCGCCCGAGTACCCGCAGCACCTGATGGCCTTCCTGCAACGCCACCAGGCCCACCTGCTGACACTGGCGGCTTGATCGCCGCGCCCGGAGGCCGACAATAGCGGCCTTCCCACCCATAACTACACGGCACCACGAGATGCGACTCCTTCACACCATGCTGCGCGTTGGCAACCTCCAGCGCTCCATCGACTTCTACACAAAAGTGCTCGGCATGAACCTGCTGCGCACATCGGAAAACCCCGAGTACAAGTACAGCCTTGCCTTCATCGGCTACGGCAAGGGCAACCCCGACCAGGCCGAGATCGAGCTGACCTACAACTGGGGCACCGAAAGCTACGAGTTGGGCACCGCCTATGGCCACATCGCGCTCGGCGTGCCCGATGCCTATGCGGCCTGCGAGAAGATCAAGGCCGCGGGCGGCAACGTCACGCGCGAAGCCGGCCCGGTCAAGGGCGGCACGACCGTCATCGCCTTCGTAACGGACCCTGACGGCTACAAGATCGAATTAGTACAAGAGAAATCAACAACTTACGACGACAGACGCCACTTAGACGCCAAAACCGTCGATCCGCTGCGTAGCGCGTAGCGGAAAGGCAACAAAAAGCCTGCGCAAGCAGGCTTTTTGTTTGTCCGTGACCCGTCCTATCCAGCGTTGACAACTCGACCTTGCAGAAAGGGCAGGTGTCATGGAAGCCACGCTCGGACAACTTCTTCAATCGGGATACGACCTGCTTCCGCGCGGCGCTCAAGCTGGCCCTGGAGGATGGTTTCGTCACCCGCAACTTCGCATGGCGCAGCAAGCTCAAGCCCTTGAAAGGTGTGGACCGTTGGCGCGAGCTGTATCCCAACACCAAGAAGCGCCGCACCTTTCGCCATGCGGTCGAAGATCTCGCGCTGTTTGTTCGAGGTATGACCGTCATACCGCTGCGGCCCGGGGCACTTGCGAAGTTGCAGGTGGCACGCTACGTGCCCTCGTCCGCAGACCCGATCCATCGACAACGACAAGGCCGGCCGAGGCCGGCGTATTGACACAACTGCCAAGTTCTTCGAGAAACTCTGCGAGGGCCAGCCGGAACCAGGAGGCCAGCAGAGACCACTGCGTCGCTCATCGGGTGCTTTCAGGCGTCCTTGTTTCATGGCTTGCCATCGGCTCGTCGGAAGGCGGCCTTCCCTCGGGCACCACCATGTACACCCTGCGGCACAACACAATCACCGACCTCGTACAAGCCGGCCTCGACACCCTGACCGTGGCGCAGATTGCCGGCACATCGGTCTGGATGATCGAGCTGTACTACGGCCACCTGACCCGCGAACACGCGAAAACCGGCTGGCTACGCTGGCGCTCTGAAGAATGCCCCTCATGCGCTACCCCCTTGACTCCCCGAGAGAACACCTCAGATTCTCACCGTATGGCACACTATCAGTGCCAAATGGCAGAAGAGGTGCCTCCATGACGACCAAGGAAACCCACGCCCTCCACTCCGGAACCACCGGCTCCTGGGTATTGGCGAGCGATCCCCAGCCCCACATCACGGCAGAGTTGAGGAAGCGATATCGCGCGCTCATCGATGCTAACGGCACGCATCTGGTGATCGCATTGGAACTGCTGGGTGGCCACAAGGTGTTCTCCCATGCGCCCGAAAACCTGCTGGACGTCCATCGCTGGGTATCCCATGGCATTCCCAGCGTCTCGATCACCCACTTGGCCCTCGCCGTGGAACCGCTCTCATCGCACACCTTGAGCGAAGCGCTGGGCGTCAGCCTGCGCACCCTGCATCGCAAGAAGGGGGCGCCAGGCAACACCCTCAGCGTGGTGCAGGGTGGGCGCACCTTCAAGTTCGCCGAAGTGGTCGCCAAGGCCACCGTGGTGCTCGGAAGCCGGGAGACCGCCGTGCAATGGCTGACCTCCCCCGCCATTGGCCTGGACCAGCAAAAACCCATCGATCTACTGGCAACGCCTGTGGGCACCCAACTCGTCGAAGAGTTGCTCGACCGCATCGAGCATGGGGTCTACGCTTGACGCGCGACCACCCGATGATGTCCGTCCCCCGGCTAGTCACAGGTGTTCCTGTGCTCGCCTGGCGCCTGGACCGCGAGCACTACGCCAACACCTGGGACAGCGGCATCGGCGCCGAGAAGCTGGGTGGCCGCTGGAACGTCAAAGGTCAACGCACCGTGTACTGTTCGATCGACCCCAGCACCGCGATCCTGGAGGTTGCGGTGCATGCCGGTTTTCCGGTGTTGGACACCCAGCCTCACATGCTCACCTGCGCGGAGATCATGAAAGAACCGATCCACGTCGTGCAGCCAGAGGACGTGCCCAACCCGGCTTGGCTGATCCCCGGCACGCCCAGCGCCGGCCAGCAAGCTTTCGGCAGCCAGTTGCTCGCGCAGCACGGCATTGTCCTGCTCCCAAGCGCCGTGTCTCGGTTCAGCTGGAACCTGGTGATCGAGCCCAGTGTCGCCAAAGACAGATACCGTCAGCACTCGCAGGCACCGTTCGTTCTCGACACGCGCCTGCATCCTCCCAAACCGTAGTCAGGATGGCGGCCACCTGCACATCGGCGAACAGCGATGACCGGTACGCTGGCGGCCGGTAGCGCACCGATGCAAATAGCCCCTGCAGGGATCGGCGCGTCCATCGATGCGCACCGGGCTCACCCGGAAGTCGATCTGGAAAGGCACAGCCGGAACAGGCAGATCGACTTGGCTAAGAGCCTGAAGGGGCGACGCGCCATCTATCTGGATCTCAAGTTCTGGATCGGCATCCGCGACGCCCAAGCCACCAGTCCCACACTTCATCCCTACAGCGCTCTGCTGGCCTCGCTGCGCGAAGCCGTGGTTGATGGCCGTGCGTTCTTCCCCATCTCGGACAGCTGCTTCCTGGAAGTCTTCAAGCAATCGGACGCCGACACGCGCCGGAGGACCGCAGCGCTGATCGATGAACTGAGCCTCGGGGTTACGATCATTTCGTTCGATCTCCGCATCGGCACCGAGATTGCCCATCTGCTGCATGCAACACTCACGCCGGAGCAGGTTTATCCACTGGATCATCTTGTCTGGACCAAGCTCAGCTATGCGCTGGACCACTTCAGCCCGCCCGTCGGCATGTTCGACGAACAAACCGGCAGGGCAATCGAGAAGGCATTTTTCGATCACATGTGGACCATCCCCTTGGTCGAAATCGAACAACACATCGGCGACGCCATGTCCACCAAAGATCCTGGGCACCATGAGCGCCTGGCTCACACCCTGAACCAAGGCATCGCAGAACATGCGCCGGGGATCAGGAGCTTCAAGCAAGTCTATGAACACGAGCTCGTCGGCGTGATGGATCTTTATGCTGGCCGAGCCGCGGACATCTTGTGCAACATGGCCCCACCCTCCTTGGGACCACGCCCGGCAAAACACACCGACCAATACAAGGCCATAGAACGGCAGTGCCTCAGCTTGCTGGTGGGCGCAATGAGTTCCGGCAAGGGCAAGGCCACCCTGCGAACGCTGCACATCAATACATCGATACATGCTGCCGTTCGCTGGAACAAAGGACAGAAGCTCAAAGCCAACGACTTCTTCGACATGCAGCACGCAGCCGCGGCGGTCGGATACTGCGATGCCTTCTTCACGGAACGCTCACTTGCCAACGTCCTGACCCGCAGCGACCTGGCCTTGGGCAAGCTCTACGACTGCGCTGTCGTATTCACTCCCGAAGCCGCCCTGCAGTACGTCCAGGCGAAGGTCTGACAAGGAACCGATCTATACATGTTGTTACACTGAATCCATAAGGAGCATCACGTCTCAACGCGTGCCTTCTCGCGCGACAAGTATGTTGTCGTATTCACCCGCTCTGAAGAGGAGGAATAGTGACGATAAACATCGTAGACGTCGAAGAGGTGCTGCGTCAGCAGCCGCGTCCTCTGACGCTCCTGAGCCTGGAAGCCCTGAATCCAGCACGCGAGCCCTACCGGACAATCTTGCTTCAGCCAACGGGCATGGTCGAAGCCAATGATGTCCGGGTTGGTCACGCAGATGCTGCACTGGGTCACGCCTTATGCAGCGGATTTCTTTCCTCCGCGGCACAAAGCCATTCTGACCTCGCAGTAGCACCGGAATATTGCGTCCCGTGGTCCGTCGTACAAGAAATCGTGGCGGGGCACTATCGCCCCCCACAAGGCGCAATCTGGGTGCTTGGATGTGAAAGCATCTCTCCGGCTGATTTCCAAGCGTTGGCTCAACGGTACAACGCGGCTGGTGACTGCGTGTTTCACCATGAACCTCTCGACGCGCGGCAAGCTGCGCAACGGCGTTACGTTGACCCGCTGCTCTACGTCTTCTGGGCTGAAAACCAGGACGGACAGCCTGTGCTAGTCCTCCTCACGCAACTCAAGACCGTGGCCTGCCGGGACTACCGGGACGTAGAGCAAACTTCACTGTGCCTCGGCAAGACGGTGTACGCCTTCAATCGCGGCATCGGCCGAATGAGCCTCGTCTCCATTATTTGCTCCGATGCCTTTGACTTCGCTGAGCATATCGAGGCGATCCATATCAACTGTTTGCTCATTCATATCCAGCTCAACCCGAAGCCAGCACATACCGACTATGCGGCCTACCGCGCCAAGCTATGTTCAGTGGGAACCAACAGCCACGTCGAACTCCTGTGCTTGAACTGGGCCAAGAACATCAAAGAGGTCAAGGACGGCGGCAAGCATGCCGATTGGAACAACGTCGCAGGTTCGGCCTGGTATGCGCCGCCCGCAAAATTCAGCGCTGACGATGGGCTCATAGATTCGCTGCACCGCGGCGGTCTTTACTACTGCTTGCTGGCCCAACGATGGCACTCGTTCTTCCTGAACTATGAAGGCCAGATTATTCAGTTGCAAAAGCAGAAGCTGCTTTTTCCCGGTGAGCAAGCGCTGGCCCCGAAGAATTTCGTTGCGGTGGAAGAGCGCTGGTCCTGGAAAGCAGACAGCAACAGCTGGGAGTCTGGTGCGGTTGCCAACGACGGTTTTGCTGACGCCCTGACGGATTACCACGCGATTGCCGAACACCTGCAGCGGGCCTCTCAGGCCAGCCCACTTGCGGTCGAACGAGCTATCGAGATTCTCATGGGGCCCCGTGGAACCCCGGCATCGTGGTACACCGTCAAAGAGCTCGATGCGGTCCATCTGGACAAGGACGAGGAATCGATACGCCGAGTGACGGTCCATCAAGACGTTGATCTGACTCGGCCAGGATCGTCCTACCGGATGCAAAGATTGCAGCGCGCACACGATGCGATCGGACTCGCCCAAAACGAGGTTCCGTGGCCACCGCCGGTACAGGACTTGGCGAACGGCTTCAAGTTCTCATGGAAACGCAAGTCCCCGCACCACAATGTCGAACCCAACACCGGTGGGCGCGGGCCTGCATCACTAGCCTACCTTGCTGACCAGGCGAACAATTCAGCGGTTGAAAGTACGCACCAGAAGCTTAGGCAGGCCATCACCACCCATGCGGTCAATGAGGCCTGCGAAGCAGGCAAGAGCGGAGAAGAGTTGAGCGACGCCATCGTACGCGCCCAAGACCGGCTTTGCGTCGTGTTCCGACGGGACAACCGCTTTGTCGCACGCGGCCCCGAAAGCACGAATCTCATCGACACCCCGGCCAGCGCATCACCGGTAGATTTCTCAGAGGACAGATCATGATCAATGCGCAACGCGTTGAAGCGATGCTCAAGGATCGCTACCCCGATCTTGAAAGCGTTGGGCAGGGTGTATTTCGAGGCGTTGACCGCTTCGGCGCTCGCGACTATGCGATTCGCTACTTCGACCTGAACGATCGGCTCGCAACGACTGTTGATTCGTTGAAAAGCTACCAGGAAGAAGTTCTCTCGCCAATGTATTTCTCCAGCGACGTCGCGACCGATTTGCGCTGGAACCATTACCTGTACTTCGTCACCAGCGATGAAGAAGCCCAGAGGGGCGAATTCGGACGCCTCAAAGCCAAGGTAGAGGCGGACAGGGAGTACGCCCGCAAGCAGGTCGTACGAGAAGGCGAGATCGCCGGTTTGCTTGCCAACGCACAAGCACCCGACCCGCCGACCGCCCTGCCGATCGACCTCGCGACAACATGGTCAAACACCCTCGAACAGCACGGCCTTGCCTTCATTCTGGATAGTGACATCTCCGTTCCGGACGCCGTTCGGCGAATCGTTGCGGGAACGCAGGATGGAGCGTCGCGCCCGATTTCCCCTGTCGCTCTACTCGCTGCCGAACAGGCCGCTGCAAGTCACTTCATCGAGCACTTGACCATCAAGGGCTTCCGCACACATCCGGAGGAGAAGGACCACCCGCTAGGTCGAGTGAATTTGATTGTCGGCAGCAATGGCGTCGGCAAAACCTCACTCCTTGAGGCAATTGAATTCGCCTACTGCGGAAGGAATCGGCGATCCTCCACACTGCTCGGCAACACATCCATTACTGCAGATCTTCTCGGTGTCGTGCACAAGCTGTCTTCGACCACTGATGCCACACGACTTCGAGCGCGCCATTCAAATTGGTATGCTAAGACCGAACTGAAGACGGTCACCATCCAGGACAGTTTCGGGAAATTCAACTTTCTCGACACCGATGCTGCGGTGGGCCTCAGCGTATCGGCAAGTTCAGCACAAATTGGAACGGACGTCACCCGTTTGGTGTTGGGTGCGACTGCAGAGAATCTGGCAGACAGGCTGCGTCGCGTCCTCAAGCAGTTGCAGGATGAGCTGAAGGATCTACGGCGCGACAAGACGAGCAATGAACAGTTGAAGCTGGCCGCCCAGACCCGCCTGGATGCCATCAAAGCGGCCCCCAAGCTATCCGACAGCCTGTTCCTCGAACTTCTCGCGGCGCTGAAGGGCCAGGGATGGAGTCAGCCCCCAGATGAAAAAGGTCAACTCGAAGCATTGCGAGAGCGCCTGCAGGAGGCGACTTCTGCCATCGCACTGGTCCGCCATTCGTCGATCAACGTGCTTCACGCCGAGTCCGATTCCGCGCTTCGGCTACTGACGAACCTGAACGACGAAGCCAGCAAGGCGGAAGCCCTGGATCAGCGGGCTAAAGCCGCCCGGTTGGCACAGGCCAATGCACTTCGAGAGGCGCATGCAGCGGCGGAACTAAGCGCCGCTACGGAGGCACTGCTTCCCTATGCCCGCACCAACTTCCCACAACTTGTCAAGCAGGCATCGGAGTGTCGGGATCGGGTCCGCGCGCAGACTACGAGGCTGAGCCTGGTCGCCAACCTCAGCGATACGAGTGCAATCCATCAGTTTCTGGAAACACCTGTAGCCGACGCCATTGACTCAGTCGACACCGAGATCGGGGAGCATCAGCGGCGGCGCGACGCGGCGCAAACTTCACTTCAGGCTCTGGAAAAGACACAGAGCACGATGACCGTTCTGCGGCAGCGCCTGCTGGGAACCGCCCAGGACATACTGCAGCGGTCGACCAATCCCGATCATTGCCCTCTGTGCAGAACAGAGTTCGAGGAAGGTCAGCTGCTTGCGCGGATGATGGCCGATGTCGAGGTGGGTACATCCGAGCAAGCCAGCCTGCTGCAGGCAGCCATCTCGTCGGCCAGCGAATCGATGGAGGGCGCCCGGGCCATGTTGGCCACGCTGCATCCGTTGCGCGCGTTTACCGGAGACAGTGCACTGACCCTCACGGTAGCCCAAGCGCTTGAACAGATCGCCCAAGAACGAGCTGTATTCGATCGTGATCGACAGGAACTGGAAACGATCCAGGCGCAGGCTCAGCAACTGCAGTCCGATGGGCTGTCCTCCAAAGACCTTGCCAGCAAGTTGCTGGCCGCGGGAATGGCCGAATTGCCTTCATTTGAGGAGTTGCAACGAACCCAGTCGAATCACAAAGAGACGCTGGAAACACTGCAAAGCGCTGAAAAGACCGCGGTACATGAATCGGACGTCGTGCGGCAGGAATGCGATGCAATGGCCGAACGCCTGTCCATCGAGGCCCTCGGCGACACAGACCACCTCGCAAGATCGGTCAAAGAACTGATCTCAGATGCGGAGGCTGCCTTGGGAGCACGCCAAATTCTCGCGTCAATCCTGACGATCAGTACTGAGGCGACCACGGAAGAAATCGCGCTGAATCTCGCAGCTATCCAGCAGTTGCTCGCCCAAGTCGCCACGGCCGTCGCGCAGGAAGGTGCCAACGGCAAGGCGCTCAACGACGAAACCAAGAATGTCGAAGGCCTTGTCAAGAAGATTGAAACCGGCGGCACGAAGATCACGTGCGCAGGCGATGCAGAGCGGGTGCTGGAAGCGCTAGCCGAACAGAGTTCCGGGGGCGAGTTGGAAAGCCAGATCCTGACCGAGAACGCAACAGAGATTGCTCGCACCTTTGCCAGCATCCACATGCCCAACGAGTTTGAAATTCAGGTCGTCCAGGGAAAACTCGTCATTTCTCGCAGGAGCACCGGCGCAGAGGTTCAACTCGAACATATGAGCACAGGTCAGCGCGCCGCGTTTGCTTTGTCGCTGTTCCTGGCGATGAACGGCCGCCTCCGGTCAGGCCCCCCAGTGCTGCTGTTCGACGATCCCGTCGCGCACATCGACGACATCAACATGCTGTCGTTTCTCGATCATCTTCGCCACCTTGCCATCGGCGGATCGAGGCAAATCTTCTTTGCTACAGCAGACACCAAACTTGCAGGGCTCTTCCGTCACAAGTTTCGCTTCCTGGGCAATGAGTTCAAGGAGCTGCGACTATCTCGGACCTCGTGAGAAGGTTGGGCAAAGTTCAACCGGCGCCGACAGCGCAGGCGCACCACGCATGGCACGGCCTTTCCAGCTACGCCGATAAATTGTGGGCGCAATGCTCAGCGCTGCGCCCACAATAATTGCCCCTATGACGCTCGGTACCAAGTGTCAAGCGAGCGCTCCGCTGCCCCCAGGTGCCTCGCGAGCGCGCCCCCGTAAGCCTTGAAGGCGAACTCCTGCAGAAGCAACCCACGAAGCTTGCGCATGTCTTCCTCCAAGGTGCGCCGCTGCTGCCAATCAGGACGAAGAATCGGTTGCGCCGAAGTTTTGTTGACATCGTAGATGGCCAACAACTCGGCATCGGACACGTCTTCCTCGGCCGAGGAGGTCATAAGTAGTTCACGCAGCACATCACGCACGGATTCAAGATGCGTCTTGATTCCGGACCGTCGGCGGCAAAGATTGATCAGCTTGTTGAGCAGCAATCCTGCTTCCCTGTGAAATGCAATCGCCGGAGTCGCGGGATCGCCGTGCTGCATGCGAGCACGCAGCGTTGGCTCAGGCTTGGGAATTGGTTGCCCCTCCAGAGGGCTGCTGAAACGCGATGTCGCGGCAGCAGATTCCCCCGTCCAACGGTCTGCGGTGCACGGGGGAATCGTTTCGACTGCCGCAACCAAGGGCTGCAATGCCACGCCACTGAATGCGTGACTAATGAAGAATATTTGCGATCCGCTCTGCGGCTGGGGGCTGTACATCCCTTTCCACGCAGGCTTGACGATGACCTGGAGATGGCTGATAGCCCATCTTTCACGCTCACGCTCTTCGCTCTCGCCGATGGCCATTTCGTACGGCTCGTCGACAAACAGGTAGCGCCGAGTTGCAGGTTCAAACCAGACGCTAGGATGATCGGAGTGCGGCGCACAGTTGCGCGAGCTTCCCTTCGGATAAACACGGCTGAAACTTGCAGAAGGTCGCAGCCGAGTGGCCACCATAAACTGGAATGCCCGTGCCGCAGCGCATGCGTGTTCACGAGCCTCCATCTGGCCGCCGCAGTTGTATTTACCTTCCAGGTGGTCCAGCGCCATCGGTTGCAAATCGTTTAGAGCGCGGTTGTGGCTCAGCTGTTGAACCGTGATCAGCGACGTCCAGGGAGCCGCAAGCTGAATCGTGAGGGTCTCACGACCCCGTTTGCCGGTCTCCTTGTCCTTCCAGTAGAACGTGAGATACAGCGGATGCAAGTTCGACCGCGTTTCCACCAACGTTGATGCCGCATCGACATGGGCAGCCAACGTTCGCTGCGCGTGAGCGTAGTTCTGGAAATGCGCAGTCTGGGCCGCGCTGTCGAGGGCCGCCGTGTGGGAGGCGCCCGTCGATTGCTTGATCTTTCGGGCGAGGCTCTTGATGCCGCCGATCGATGAGGGGACAGGGGAAATCATGGACATGACAGTTCTCCATGGTCCATATCGAAAACGTCGCCCGCCACCGTCTCCGCATGAACCTTGAGAAAAGGCATGTCAGGAGTTTTAGAATTGAGGGCAAGACTCTCGGAGCTTCGCTGCTGCGGGCGGCGTGCCTATGCCAAAGGCAACGACATATTAACCGGTTTCCCGGCACGCCCGTGGCCGGGCAGCAGGCCTTCGGCAGCGAACTGCTTTCGCAGCACAGCACATGCTGTTCCCCAGCGCCGTGCCCCAGTTCAGTCGGAAGCTGGTGATCGAGCCCAGTGCCGCCAAGGGCCGCTAACGCCAGCATTCGCAGGCCCGGTTCGTCCTCGACACCCGTCTCCATCCTCCGCGGTCCCACCTAGGCCGGGACTGCAGCGGCCAACAGGTGGAGAGACATGATGCCCCGCCCTCACGTCGGCGGTTTGAATGCGAGGAAGTCTTCCAACGCGTGGAATTCGAGTTGCTTAGGAAGCTTCGAGGGTGTCAGGTAGTCGGCGATGTCCGCGAAGATCTTGTCGTGATCCTGAAGATCATTGTCCGTATACACGATTACCGGGATGCCTCTCTTGCGAAAGTAAGCCTTCAGCTTCGACATCTCGCGCTCGAAATTCGCCCTCGCTTCCTCGTTGATGGCTTTCTGGGTCTTGTCCCTTGGTCCCCGTGAGGAGGCCATGGGTCGACCACGGAGACAGTTCAAAGCCTACTTTGGACAGCGTGAACGGATCGATGATGGTGAAGTCCAGCCGGTGTTCATTCTTGACGTCTTTCCCTCCATAGCGCAACTCAGGGATCAGCAGCGGCACCTCCTGTGGCGCCTCGCTCGCTCTGACGAATTCGCAGTAGCGCCTGGCGATGGCCAGTTCGTGGGTTGAACCGGAATTGCGAACCAGCGTGTTGCGGAAGAACGAGAGGTATTGCTCCACGTCCGTGAAATGCATGCACTCGTCCTCGTCCGGAATGACGAACCCGGTCTCCCAAACGTGTCCGATCGTCCAGTATCTCGGTTTGAAGTGCCGAATCTCGCTCTTATCGTTTTCCCAGACGCCGTTCTTGAACCGCGGCGTGACCAGGAGCCCATAGGCGGCATTCTTCTGGCCTATCCAGATCTCGGCCTCCTCGACAAGTGGGCGCTTCTTGGACAGAGCGTCGTATTGCCTGAGATACGTACGCATCAGGAAGAGCCTGAGCCACTTCAGGACCTTCCTGTGCTTGCGGACGTGAACATAGGCTTCGTAGTACCGGTTGCCAGACCTGGCCTAGATGCCCAGGCCCTCCAGCGTGCGAAGAAAGCCTTGGAAATACAGCGCCACGAACTGTTCGGGCGTATCGATCACCTCATTCTTGACGTCGATGTACTCCGCGTGCTTGCCGCCATAGGTCGCATTGAGCGAGTGTTCGTTTTCAAACCCCGTCGACGCAAGCACGTCATCAAGGAGATCGTTGATCTCATCGGTCAACTTGCCGATCTGCTTGTTGCGAAGGGTCTTCGCGGGATCTCGGGTTGCCACAGTCGCTGCCTCCTCCAAGCATTAAATTTTTGAACTCAAGCGGCATTGCGAACTGGCAGCGTGTTGCAAGCAGCTTTCAGGCGCCAGCTTCGTGACCGCCTGCTTGAGGTCGGCATTGGCCATCTCGTTGGAGTCTCCCCCCGATGTGCCATTGACGTTGCAACTGCCGGTGCGCTTATCCTTCTACTCGCTGCGCTATCCAGTTGCGTACCGCTCTGGCCGACCAAGAGGCTGCGCGTAGCTCGATCTTGATCGAACGCGGAAACTGTCCTCGCGACATCTGATCATAGAGTGCCGAACGGCACAGACCCCTCCGACAAAGGACCTCAGGCAACCGCATGAGTCGGTCCTCTTCGACCGCAGCAGGCAATGGCCGGGAATCATCGCCACCCAGCAGCGACAAGACTTCCTGCAACAGCCTCGCAGCTCGATCGAACGTCTCGCCATCGATGTTGCCCGCGCCCTTGTCTCGCTCGTCCGCATCCCTGTTGCTCCCTGGTCCTGGCGTTCTCGACGACCTGCAATCGAAATACACCCGCGTCGAATCCCGACTGTCCCCGAACATCGACCAGCGGGCATCTTGCAGCCGCCTCGAACGTCGGCCGGGACAACATCGATGCGCCCTCCTCTGCACTGCGCGGCACCCCGTGACCGTCGCAAGGCATTCGAACAGCGCGCGGGCATGTACGCGCTGCCTCGCACTTCGGTTGCAACGTCATGGCGGAACGTCGAATGCACGAAACCGTGTCGGCTTCCCAATGGCGAACGGAAGCTTCACCTCAAAGATGGATCCCCCGGCGGACGACCTCAGATATCGCACTTCGCCTGAGTGAGCCAAGACGATCGCCCGGACCACTGCCAATCCGAGGCCCGATCCCCCATATTGCCGCAGCCGCGACGGCTCATCGCGCATGAAGGGGTCGAATGCCTGACGCGCAAATTCTGGCGTCAGTCCCGGGCCTTCGTCTTCCACCCTTAGCACCACATGGCTGGTAGTCGATTCAAGTTCGACCTTGAGCTTTCCTGGGTGGGCATACCGTCGCGCGTTATCAAGAAGCGCCAACAGCGCTTGCCTCAGCCGTGCGGCATCATATCGCAGCACGATTTCTGACTGAGTCACCTCGACAGACAGCCCGGCTTCAGAGAGTGCCGGTCTCATCGATTCGACGGTGCGCCGAACCTCTGCACCAATGTTTTCGGGTTGAATTCGTATATCCAGATGGCCACTGTCCTGCAAAGTGACGATACGCAGGTCATCAACCAAGCGCGAAAGGTTTTCGACGTGCGCGAGAAGACCGCCGATCAATTCGTCACTGGGCGGAAAGACGCCATCTTGGACGCCCTGCAATCGACCCCGCAAGATCGTCAGTGGTGTTCTCAGTTCGTGAGCGATGGCCGCGTTCCAGGAGGCCATGCTCGCGGCCATGTCCTGCAGTTTCGACGCCATGACGTTGAAGTCATCCACGAGATGGGCCGTTTCGCCAAGCGACCGATCGCCGGGAATAGCGCGGGCCGCAAGATCCCCTGCGGCAATACTGCGAGCACTCTCCGCCAAAGAGTTCAGCGGGGTAAGGATCCGACGAGTCAACCGTAGCGCGATGACCACAGCCGCGATCAATCCCATCATCAGAAATGCTGCGACGATCAGGTAGTCCGGGCCGTGAGGAAGAAAGCTGTCCGGCGGTCCCGGGGGTGGAGGAAGAAACCGGAAAAGCATCGCGTAGGCGATGAACGAACCAACAAATCCGATAGCTGTCGTAATGGCCGATACGAGGCTCATCGACAGCACAATTTGACGGCTTAGTTTACCGGCCATCAGACGCCCATCAATCGGTAGCCCACACCGCGCGTACCTACCATCATCCCAGGCGCACCAGCCTGGTCAAGTTTCTTACGCAGGTTGCTGACGTGACTGTCTACAGTCCGCTCCAGCGCATCACCCCCGGGCAGGCAGGCGTCGACCAGCTCGCTTCGGCTGAAAACGCGGCTTGGTGATTTCCCCATGTGAGACAGCAGCCGGAATTCGGTCAATGTCAACCCAAGAGGTGTGTCACCAGCTTCATTTACGACACGCACGACATAGCCCTCCAGATCGATCTCTAACGGGCCCAGCCGAATCACGCTCGAGGTGTTTGCTAGTGCGGCCCGGCGTAACACTGCCTGCGTACGCGCGACAACCTCCACGGGATTGAATGGCTTGACGATGTAGTCGTCGGCACCAAGGCGCAGGCCCTGCAGGCGGTCGATGTCCTGGTCCAGAGCGGTAAGCATGATGACCGGGGTATGCCCCCGCCGACGCAATTCGGCCAGCACGGCCCATCCGTCGATCTTTGGCATTTTGACGTCCAACAAAACCAAGTCTGGCTTCAGCACCCGATGGGCGTCGATGGCCATCTGGCCATCGGGGACCCGGTAGGTGCGAAATCCCTCCCGCGACAGATACGCGTCGAGTATTTCGGCGATTTCCGGTTCGTCTTCGGCAATAAGGATAAGCGAGTTGTTCACGGTTTGGGATGGATCTCTCAATACCAATATTGTCTGCCCTGCCGAAGCGCTGCGGCGAGTACGGATGGGGTTCTCCACGAAATCTCCACGATAACCCAACACTTTCTGGCTCGATGCCGTCGACGATGCGCAGGCCGCAAAAGATGCGACCAGCGCCTGGGTTCGGCAGGCGACACACAACGAAAACGCTCCGTGCAGGAATGAACAGAAGCATGACAGTCAGGACCACCGTAGCGGCATTGCTGCTTTTCGCCCTTGCGGCATGCAAGCAAGCCGACGACGGGGCCACAGTTGCTGAGAAGAAACCAACCGTCAGCGTCGTGACGCTGCATGTGCAGTCGGTTCCGCTCACGGAAGAACTGGCCGGTCGCGTCGTCGCCTCACTGGAGGCGGAGGTCCGCCCACAAGTCGGCGGCATCATTCAGACGCGCCTGTTCACAGAGGGTGGCGAGGTCAAGGCGGGCGCCCCGCTGTACAAGATCGATCCGGCCACCTATCGGGCCGCTTACGACAGCGCCGTCGCTGCGCTTTTGAAAGCCCAAGCCGCTGTACCCAGCGCACAGGCCAAAGCCGATCGCAACAAGGACCTGGTCAGCCAGAAGGCGATCAGCACGCAGGACCATGAAGCAGCGATCGAGGCCTTGGCACAGGCCCGGGCCGGTGTTTCCGCAGCCCAGGCCGCTGTACAGACGGCGAAGATCAACCTCGACTACACCACGATGACCGCACCTATTTCCGGGCGCATCGGCAAATCGTCACTGACTCCTGGTGCGCTTGTCACTGCGGGCCAGGCCACTGCGCTTGCGACCATCCACCAACTCGACCCCATCAACATTGACCTGACCCAGACCAGCGCCAGTTTGCTCAATCTGCGCCAGGCGATCAAGGCCGGACGCATCAAGGCTTCCGGCACTCACATCGACGTGACGCTCAAGCTGGAAAACGGCACGGTCTATCCATTGACAGGCAAATTGGCGTTCGCCGAGTCCAGCGTGAGCACCGCAACAGGCTCCTATACGCTGCGCGCGACTTTTGCCAACCCGGACCGCCTGCTGTTGCCCGGCATGTATGTGCGCGCCGTTGTCGACAAGGGTGCGGCGCCGCAGGCCTTTCTCGTTCCTCAGCGCGCTGTCAGCCGCAATGCGCGCGGAGAAGCCACGGCACTCTTTCTCAAGGACGGCAAGGTGGAGCAGCGCGTGCTGACTGCCAGTCGCTCTATCGGCAACGCATGGGTGGTCGAGAACAACGTGACCGACGGTGACCAAGTGATTGTGGAAGGCACTCAGGGTGTCCGTGAAGGAGACTTAGTCGCATCGGTCAGCGTGGCGATAGATGAGGCGACGGGCCAGATCCCTCAAACGGCCCAGGGGGACGCGGACACTCGGCGGGTGCCAGCGGGAACTAGCGATTCTCGAGCCGTCACCGGCTCTGCCGCATCGGCGACTTTCAATCAACGCGATACGGCGAGCCGAGGCCAGTAATGTCGGAATTCTTTATCAAACGACCGGTCTTCGCCTGGGTCCTTGCCATCGTCGTCATGCTGGGAGGCCTGATGGCACTCCGCACACTTTCGATATCGCAGTACCCGGAGATCGCCCCCACCACCATATCGATTAACGCAAGCTATCCCGGCGCGGATGCCCAGACCGTCGAAAACTCGGTCACCCGCATCATCGAGCAGGGCATGACGGGTCTCGACAATCTTCAGTACATGTCTGCGTCCTCCGACTCCACCGGGTCGGTTGAAATCTCGCTGACCTTCAGCAACGCGGCGAATGCAGATGTGGCCCAGATGCAGGTGCAGAACAAACTCCAGCTCGTCACCTCGTTGCTGCCGTCTATTGTGCAGAGCACGGGGTTGACGGTGACCAAGTCGTCATCCAGCTTCCTCATGGTGATCGGTTTCGTCTCGACGAATGGCAAGCTCACTGCGACCGACTTGGACGACTACGTCAACAGCACGTTGAACGAGACGATCAAACGGGTACCCGGGGTCGGCAAGACGCAGTTGTTCGGCTCCGGCTATGCCATGCGGATCTGGCTCAACGCCGAGCGTCTCGCGCAACATGCGCTGATGCCCGGAGATGTCGAGACTGCCATCAAGGCGCAAAACACCCAGGTATCTGCCGGCCAGCTGGGCGCGCAACCCGCGCGGCAGGGGCAGCAACTCAACGCGACGGTTACAGCCCAGAGCCGTCTGCAGACGGTCGAGCAATTTGGCAACATCATTCTCAAAAGCGCTACCGATGGGTCGGTTGTTCTCCTTCGAGATGTTGCCCGCATCGAAATTGGTGCCGAAAGCTACACCGGCAGCGCGACCTACAACGGCAAGCCGACGTCGGGCCTCGGCGTCAACCTCGCAACCGGCGCCAACACCATCACCACCGCTAAAGCTGTCAAGGCCGCGATCAGCGGGCTCGCAACAACGTTACCCGCGGGCGTGGAGGTCGTCTATCCCTACGAGACGACGCCATTTGTGACACTCTCGATCAAAGAGGTGGTCAAGACGTTGGTAGAGGCCATCGTGCTGGTGTTCATCGTGATGCTTGTGTTTCTCCAGAACGTGCGCGCGACGCTCATCCCCACCCTGGCCATTCCAGTGGTTCTACTTGGAACCTTCGGGGTTTTGTCCATCTTCGGGTATTCAATCAACACGCTGACGATGTTCGCGATGGTGCTCGCGATAGGCCTGCTCGTCGATGACGCCATCGTTGTGGTGGAAAACGTGGAACGCATCATGGCCGAAGAGAACCTCTCGGCGCGCGAGGCGACGCGTAAGTCTATGAAGGAAATCACCGGTGCACTGCTGGGTATCGCAGTCGTGCTGTCTGCCGTATTTGTGCCGATGGCTTTCTTCGCAGGCTCGACCGGCATCATCTATCGTCAGTTCTCGGTCACGATTGTCTCCGCCATGGTGCTGTCGCTCATGGTTGCCTTGATCCTGACGCCGGCGCTGTGCGCATCGGTACTGAAGCCCCCGAAGCCTCATGCGCCGCAACGCGGATTCTTCGGCTGGTTCAATCGTACGTTCGAGCGCGGCTCGCAGCGCTATCGTAGCGGCGTAGAAAAGATTTTGACCCGCCGAAAGCGCTTTTTCATTGCCTTCGTAGGCATTGTGCTTGTCATGGCGTGGATGTTCGCGCGCCTGCCCAGTTCATTCCTGCCCTCTGAAGACCAAGGCATTCTGATCACGTCCGTACAGCTGCCGGCTGGGGCGATGCAGGACAGAACGCGACAGGTGCTGGAGCAGGTTACGGACTACTACCTTCAAGAGGAAAAGGACGCCGTCGACGGCGTCATGGCAGTAACGGGCTTCGGCTTCGGCGGTGCCGGCCAGAACGTGGGCATGGTCTTTGTTCGCCTGAAGGACTTCGACCAACGAAAGTCGACGAGTTTGTCCGCAAGCGCTCTTGCCGCCCGCGCTACCACGGCGTTCGCCAAGACAAAGGATGCCCAGGTGTTCGTACTTTTGCCGCCCGCCATCGAAGGCCTTGGCTCATCGAACGGATTCGACTTCTACCTACAGGACGCCGGTGGGTTGGGTCGCGAACAACTCACCGTCGTCCGCGATCAGTTGCTCAGCGCCGCAGCGAAGGATGCGAGCTTGCGCAACACCCGCCAGAACGGCCAGGAAGGCACGCCACAGTACGCCATCGATATCGACCCGGCGAAAGCGAGTGCGCTGGGCGTGAGCCTGGCCGACGTGAACACCACACTGTCAACGGCTTGGGGTAGCAACTATGTCAACGACTTCATCGATCGGGGGCGCGTCAAGAAAGTGTACGTGCAATCCGATGCGGATTTCCGGATGCAGCCCAAGGATTTGGACAACTGGCACGTACGCAACTCCAGCAACGCCATGGTGCCGTTTGCATCGTTTGCTAGCGGCCATTGGACCTTTGGTCCTGCTCGACTGGAGCGATACAACGGTTTGCCTGCTCTCCAGATTCAAGGGGAAGCCGCTGCAGGCGTCAGCTCGGGCACTGCCATGACCACGATTGATCAACTCGTCGCGAAGCTGCCCAAAGGCTATAGCCATGAATGGACAGGGCTGTCGTACCAGGAGCGCATGTCGGGCAGTCAGGCCATGTCGCTTTACGCGATCTCCGTGCTGGTGGTTTTCCTGTGCTTGGCTGCACTGTATGAGAGCTGGTCTATTCCCTTCGCCGTGATGCTGTCGGTGCCGATCGGGATCGCCGGGGCGCTTCTGGGAGCCCTGCTCTTCGACCAGTCCAATGACGTGTACTTCAAGGTCGGCCTGCTGACGACGATCGGCTTGGCGGCGAAGAACGCTATTCTGATCGTGGAGTTCGCGCTGGAGGGTCAGGCGCGCGGCGCGGGATTGGTCGAAGCCACGCTGGAAGCTGCCAAGCAGCGTCTACGCCCCATCTTGATGACCTCATTTGCCTTCATCCTGGGCGTCGCACCGCTGGCCCTGGCCACCGGCGCTGGCTCCGGCGCGCAACGGTCGATCGGGATTGGGGTGATGGGCGGCATGATCGCCGCCACCGTGCTGGGGATCTTCTTCGTGCCACTGCTCTTTGTAGGTGTGCGCGCTATTTTCAAACGGCAGTCGTCTCCCGATCTTGAACCAGACAACGGATTGCCTGCGAAGAATCCTGCCGCCGGTGATGTGACGAACCCAATATGAGCAAACGGAAAATGATCAGCACGATGGCGACGGCGACGCATGGTCTCGCCCGCCCCCCCCACTCCCTGCCCCAACGCTGCGCACCCGTCATGGCGTTGCTGGTCAGCATGTTCCTTGTGGCCGGCTGCGCCGTGGGCCCTGACTACCACGCACCGCCGGTAACGTTGCCCGCCCAATGGGCCACGACGCAAGATCGCACACTGTCGTCCGCCGCACCGGACCTGTCCCGGTGGTGGACGCGTCTGGACGATCCGCTTTTGAATGAACTTGTGGAAGAGGCAGTAGCCGGCAATTTGGATGTGGCTACCGCGAGTGCCAAGATTCGTGAGGCTCGGGCCACTTACAACCAGGCAGCCGGCTCGTTGGTCCCATCGTTGACGGGCACAGCGTCCGCAACACGGTCCGGCAGCAACGGCGTTGCGTCCGGCGGGACAACCGGCACGACAACTACCGGTCTCACGACCTCCTCAGGCGGCAATACATTCAAGGCGGGGTTCGATGCGAGTTGGGAGCTGGACCTCTTCGGTGCCAACCGGCGCGCGGTCGAAGCGGCGGGTTATGGCGTGGACTCCGCCCAGTGGAGTCTGCGCTCAACGCTGCTCACCCTGATCGGCGATATCACATCCAACTACATTCAGGCGCGCGGCTACCAGACTCGTCTCGCACTGGCTCGCGACACCGTCTCATCGCAAGAAGAAACAGCACGGATCACGCAAGTCAAGTTCGACGCAGGCGCATCTTCCGGCCTGGATGCTGCCAATGCTACAGGCCAGGCGCAAACCACCAAGGCGGCGATTCCAACGTTGGAAAGCTCCTACGCACAGACCGTGCATAGCCTGTCTGTCCTGACGGGCCAGGCACCGGCTGCGCTGATGCAGCGTCTGCAGGCGGTTGAGCCGATCCCCACGCCACCGTTGCCAATCGCGCTCGGCATTCCTGCGAACGTGCTGCTCGCCCGTCCGGACGTTCTGCTGGCTGAACGCCAATACGCCCAATACACAGCCAAGATCGGCCAGGCAGAAGCGGCGCGCTACCCGAGCGTCAGCCTGACCGGCAGTCTGTCGACCTCTGGCAAACAGGTCGGCGACTTGGCAAAGCATTCTTCGATCGGTTGGTCATTCGGTCCGTCCGTGACACTTCCGCTTTTTAATGGCGGCAAGCTGAAGGCTGCGGTGGACATCACTCGGGCACAGCGTGATCAATATTTCATCGCCTACCAGTCCTCTGTATTGGCCGCGCTCAAAGATGTGGAGAACGCTGCAGTCGGCCTGTCCCAAGAGACGGAGCGTGTCCAGAACCTGGAGGCCTCGGTCGAGGCCTATCGCCAAGCGGCGCGCCTATCCCAGGTCCTCTATCAGGCCGGCTCCACGGGCTTCCTGGATGTGCTGACTGCCCAGCGATCGCTTTATACGTCGCAGGATGCGCTGATCCAGAGCCGGGTGCTGATCACCACTCAATATATTGCGCTGAACAAGGCGTTAGGCGGCGGCTGGGACGGTGAGATCGATACGTCAACGCCAGCCGTTAGCGACTCCTATAACGGGCCACGTCTGTCCAGGAGTGCTAAATGAGTACAGCTTGGCTTGGCGTGGCTTGAAGAATGGCCTGAAATGAAAAATCCTCTTTTCTTCCGACCGAGTGCACGCGTTGTGCTCATCGGAGTGTTAGTACTGGGTGTGCTTGCCGCTGCTGTCTGGGCTTGGGTCGCACTGGCCTCGCCGACAACCCCTTCACTGATCACCGCGCAGGTGGCCCGAGGTGATGTGGAACAAAGTGTGCTCGCAAGCGGTACCTTGAAACCCGTGAGGCTGGTGGCGGTGGGCGCGCAGGTGTCAGGCCGGCTGACTGCACTGAAGGTCGCGCTTGGACAGAAGGTCTCCAAGGGCGACCTCATTGCGCAGATCGACTCGGTCACCCAGGAGAATGCCTTGCGCACGGCAGAAGCTGCATTAGCCAACTTGCGGGCGCAACGCGACGAAAAAATAGCAACGCTGGCGCTTCATAATCTGACGCTCGCTCGGCAGCAGACGCTCATCGAACAGAAGGCCATCGCGCAGTCAGACCTGCAGACTGCCGACGCGAATGTCAAAACCACGCAAGCGCAGATCCGCGCGCTTGACGCGCAGATCATTCAAGGTGCAGTCGGAGTTTCCACCGCGCAAGCCAACCTGGCCTACACGCGGATCACCGCGCCCATCGCGGGAGTAGTGCTGTCCGTCGTCACGCAGGAGGGTCAGACGGTCAACGCCGCGCAGTCGGCGCCAACCATCGTCATTCTGGGACAACTGGACACGATGACCATCCGAGCAGAAATTTCGGAGGCCGATGTTGTCAAAACGGCGTCGGGACAGAAGGTTTACTTCACCATCGTCGGCGACCCTGCCCGCCGCTACGATGCCACGCTAGCTTCGATCGAGCCCGCACCGGAATCGATCCGCAGCGACTCGAGCTTTAGCACGTCCTCGACGTCGACATCGAGTTCCTCCTCGTCGACCTCTTCATCGGCCGTCTATTACAACGGCCTGTTCAACGTACCGAATGTCGAAGGGCGGCTTCGGACGTACATGACTGCGCAAGTCCACATTGTTCTCGGCGAAGCCAAAGGTGTTCTGACAATTCCGTCTTCGGCGCTTACGAAAGGTGCTGGAACCAGTCCCTACGTCGTTCGGGTGAAGGACGATAAAGGCAAACTTTCCACGCGCGCGGTCACCGTGGGACTGAATGACAAGGTAATGGCCGAGATCCAGTCCGGACTGAAGGAGGGTGAGCAGGTCGTGATCGGTGAAGCGTCCAAGGCCTCCTCCTCTACGTCCATGGGCGGCCCTCCGCCCATGGGCTTGTGAGGAAAGAACGGTGATTGCCATGACCGAACCGCTCATCGCGATGCGCGCGTTGCGGCGCGAGTTTCCTTCTGGCGACAGCACTATCGCTGTACTCCACGATATCAGTCTCACCATTCGATCTGGCGAAATGGTGGCGATCATCGGCCCGTCCGGCTCCGGCAAGTCCACCCTGATGAACATCCTGGGATGCCTGGACCGGCCAAGTGGCGGCAGCTACCGGATTGCGGGCCAGGAAACCGCCGATCTTGACGCCGATGAACTGGCCAAGCTGCGACGCGAACACTTCGGGTTCATCTTCCAACGCTACCATCTTCTGCCCGAACTGAGTGCACTCGCAAATGTCGAGATGCCAGCGATCTATGCCGGACGTCCGACGGAGGACCGCAGGCAACGTGCGCAAGCTCTGCTGGAGCGACTGGGCATGACACAACGGACGACCCATCGGCCTGGGCAACTCTCAGGCGGTCAACAGCAGCGCGTGTCCATAGCCCGCGCGCTGATGAACGGAGCGTCGGTGATTCTCGCTGATGAGCCCACTGGCGCCTTGGACAGTCACAGCGGAGAGGAGGTGTTGCGCATCCTGGATGAGCTGCATGCCGAAGGTGTGACGGTCATCATCGTCACACACGACATGGCGGTCGCCCGCCGGGCGGACCGCATCATCGAGATCAGCGATGGCCAAATCCTCTCTGATCACGGGAGCGATGCGGTTGGTCCAGCGCCGAGTGAGCCAGCGTCTTTTTCGGTGCACAGCCCTAAAGAAGGTGCCAGCCGCCTGATCGGCGTGCAGTTGAAGGAAGCATTTCGCATGGCATTGGTGGCCATGAACGCCCATCGCCTGCGCACCTTCCTGACGATGCTCGGCATCATCATTGGCATCGCCTCCGTGGTTTGTGTGGTGGCCCTCGGCGAAGGCTCTCGGCAGAAGGTTCTCGCTGACATCTCCGATCTCGGAACAAACACGTTGGAGATTTTTGCGGGGACTGGTTTCGGGGACATGCGCTCCGCGCGGGTAACCACTCTCGTGGCAGCAGATGCGACCGAATTGGCCAAGTTGCCTTATGTAGCAGCTGTCACGCCCACGGTCTCCACGTCCAAGACAGTTCGCTTCGAGGCCATCGAAGCCAGCGCGCTGGTCAACGGTGTGAGCGAAAAGTATTTCGTGGCAAAAGGATCCAAGCTGCTTGAGGGTCAGTTTTTCGATGCCGACAGTGTCCAAACGCGAGCACAGGATGTGGTGATTGATGAGAACACGCGCAAGACCCTGTTCGCAGATGCTGCTGGTGGTGTGATCGGAAAACTCATCCTGGTTGGCAAGGTGCCTTGCCGAATCGTCGGCGTGGTCCAGACTCAGCAAGGCGGATTCGGGTCAAGTCAGAACCTGTCGCTGTACCTGCCGTACACGACTGTGCAGACGCGCATCCTGGGCACCGCCTCGCTGCGGAGCATCACCGTGCGCGTGGCGGACAATGTTGCTCCTGGCGACGTGGAATTGGCCATCTCACAGTTTTTGCTTCAGCGTCATGGCACCAAAGACTTCTTTGTCCTGAACACAGACGACATTCGAAAAACCATTACCGGTGCGACGCAGACAATGACGGTCTTGATTGCAGCCATCGCGCTTATCTCGTTGCTCGTCGGGGGGATTGGAGTGATGAACATCATGCTGGTGTCAGTGTCCGAGCGCGTTCCGGAGATCGGTGTACGAATGGCTGTCGGAGCCCGGCAAGAAGACATACTGCAGCAGTTCCTAATCGAGGCAGTGCTCGTTTGCCTGGTCGGCGGCGTCCTTGGCATTGGGAGCGCGCTCGCCTTCGGCACCGTGTTCACGGCTTTCGGTTCGAGCTTCCCTCTGGTCTATTCGGGAACATCGATCATGGTGGCGTTCGCATGCTCTAGCCTGATCGGTATCATCTTCGGCTACCTGCCGGCGCGCAACGCTTCCATGCTGGACCCTGCGACCGCGTTGTCCAAGGTTTAGGTGAATGGCAGCAGCACATGCGGGGCGAGTTTCAAGTCGGGCTCGCGCGTAGCGAAAGCCCAGCACCCTTTGACTACGGCCTCTCGATCAGGTGTAGACGGCGTGAAGCACCATGGTGAACGGAACGCGCCATGTGTGCCTGTAGCCCGTGTCGGCGATAGCAGTCCGCTGGTTGTTGTTGCACGACAATATCTCTCGCGGCTGGAGGTAGTTGTCATCGAACGAGACCCTCTCGCCGCCGCGTGTAGGTAGGCTCTTCGGCGACACCGCGCGCGCAGAAGCCGTTGCAGCTGGGCTCCGAGGTCCAGGCGCTTCGACCGCCGTATTAAGGCAGCCTCTGCTCACGCGTCCGGGCTTGCCGATGCGCAATCATCAAGTCCCAGGGGCCCAGAGCCTCGTGGCCTTGCTCCGGCCGCGCCCAAGCGAGAGCACCGCCCCCCTCCCGCCGGCGTGACGTCGGCGCGGAAGTTGGCGCCGGCCACCGTGTAGCAAGTAAATGCGTCGATCAGAGGGCGGGCAGCTTTTGCTCTGCGGACGGGCGGGCGGCCTTACACGCTCATAGCGTCAAAGACCCACTATCGGTCCTCCCGTGTGTTTCGGTTCACTGTGCCGGCTGTGCCAGCCATTCAGGATGACGACCGTTAAACTGCGTGCTCGTCGAGGGCAGCGTGCCGATGCTTCTAGCCGGCGGCCGCAGCCAACGCCTGCGTGAGGTCGTCCAAAAGGTCGTCGCAGTGCTCAATCCCAACAGACAGTCGCACCATGTCCCGCGGGACCCCGGCCTCTTCAAGCTCTTTCTCGTCGAGTTGGCGGTGGGTTGTTGAAGCAGGATGACAGGCCAGGGACTTGGCGTCGCCGATGTTCACCAGGCGGACGAATAATTTGAGAGCATCGATGAAACGTGCGCCGGCTTCGTGCCCTCCCTTTACCCCGAACGACAAGATGGAGGCCGGCCGGCCGCCCATGTAGCGTTTGGCCAATTCATGCTCGGGGTGGTCAGTCAGCCCAGCGTACTTTACCCATGACACCGCGGGATGCTCACGCAAGAACGTAGCGACCTTCAAAGCATTCTCCGTGTGACGCTCCATCCGTAGCGCAAGCGTTTCGAGACCCTGCAAGATCAAGAACGCATTGAACGGCGACAGCGCGGCCCCGGTGTTGCGCAATGGCACGACACGGCACCTTCCAATGAACGCGGCTGCTCCGAATGCTTCCGTGTAGGTAACACCGTGGTATGACGGGTCGGGCGTGTTCAACATGGAAAACCGGGCCGCGTTCTCGCGCCAGGGAAAGGCACCCGAGTCCACGACGATGCCGCCAATGCTGGTGCCATGACCGCCCATGTACTTCGTGAGGGAGTGCACCACGATGTCTGCGCCGTGTTCGAACGGTCTGCACAGCATCGGCGTGGCCACGGTGTTGTCGACGATGAGCGGGACTCCGTGCTTGTGCGCCACGTCGGCCAGGGCCCGGATGTCAACGATGTTGCCCGCGGGGTTGCCGATGGATTCGCAGAACACTGCTTTTGTCCTCGCATCGATCAACGCCTCGATGCCCGCCACATCGTCGTGGCCTGCAAAACGCGTCGTGATGCCGAAGCGCGGGAGGGTGTGCGCGAACAAGTTGTACGTGCCTCCATAGAGCTTTGCAACCGAGATGATGTTGTCACCGGCTTCAGCGACCGTTTGAATCGCGTACGTGATCGCCGCCATGCCGGATGCAACGGCCAATGCGCCAACACCCCCTTCCAATGCAGCGACTCGTTTCTCGAGCACGTCGTTGGTCGGATTCATGATGCGCGTGTAGATGTTGCCCGCGACCTTCAGGTCAAACAGATCCGCACCATGTTGCGTGTCGTCGAACGCGTAAGCGGCCGTCTGATAGATGGGCACGGCGACGGACTTCGTCGTCGGGTCGGGGCTGTAGCCGCCGTGGATGGTGATGGTTTCCAGTTTCATAGGTGTCTCCGGTGGGCTGAAACATGACCGCGTTGCGCCCGACGGCTCATGCGAATCAGTGAAAAATCTTTGACTTGGCTAGCGTACGCTGCGCTGTCGAGACAGGCCGCAAAACGTCGTCAGCGATATGGCTTTCTTGCCTGTTCGGCACGAGTCGGCACCTTTTTCTCGTCGGCGACTGTGGGCTTCGTTCTCGCCATCAATTTCCTGCGCAGCTTCTCCGCTTCCTCTCGCATGAGCGGTACCAGAGACTCCTGGCGCGCTTCGGGCAACCGGGTGTCGATCGCGCCGATGGAGAGCGCCGCATTGGGTTGACCGAACTGGTCATAAACAACGACGCCGATGCCCCAAGAACCAGGGTGCACCAGACCGCGGTGTGCTGCAAATCCCCTCGCCCGGGTTTCGACCACGAGCGTCTTCAGACTGTCCACAGATATGGCCGGATACTTTTCTCCATAGATGAGGGCGTTGTCGGCAAGGATCGAATCAACTTCTTCATCTGGCAATGCAGCCAGGATGGCGATGCTCCCTGCACCCACACCTAAAGGGTGCCGGTCGCCAACCGACAGCACATGAGCCCGAATGGGATAGTCACCCTCTTCACGGTGCATGCAGACAGTGAAGTGTCCTCGGCGAACGGTCAAGAACGCTGTGTCTTGAGACACTTGGGCAAGACGCGCGACGCTGCTTTGTGCGAGTTGATGGATGCCGAACCGATCCTTCGCGAGCTCTCCCAACACATAGCTCTCATAGCCCAGGTGGTAGCGCTTGGTTGCGACGTCCTGCTCGACCAATCCCCCGCGGATCAACGCAAGCAGCAATCTGTGGACCGTCGGCTGCTTGAGCCCGCTCTCGGTCACGAGTTGACTGAGTGAAGCGCCTGCCGCGTGCAGCTTGGACACGTGCAACAGGACGGCAATGGCCCGGTCGATAGCCTGGGCCCCATCGGGGGCAGCGCCGCCTGCAGCAGTTCGGACCCGTCTTTCGCTACTTTCCATCGCTTCTCCGTTAGTTCTTAAATCCATATAGTGGATCTCCATGACTCACCAATTCTCTCGGTTTTATTTAAACCTCCACCTTACTTTTACAGAAGAAATAAGGGTTAGTACCTGCAGCAAGCGCGCCCGGATTCAGTATGGTCAAAATCAAGCGCCAACTTCATCAGTCCATTATATGGACTTCTAACATCTTTGTCATTTTTTGTAGAATTCCACCATGTTGCGAACACTTGAGGGCAAATCAGCCCTTGTCTTTGGCGCTGGATTCGAGGGCGACGGCTGGAGCAACGGAAAGGCCGCAGCGGTTGGCTATGCGCGCGCGGGGGCTTGCGTGGCGTGCGCAGACATCGACTTTGCAGCAGCAAAGGCCACTGCGGCGGTCATCGAAAGCGAAGGCCATCGGGCCATCGCCGTACATAGCGACGTGAGAAATTCGGAATCCGTCGAAGCCGCTACGCGCTCTGCACTGTCGTTCTCGGGCACTTTGGACATCCTTCATAACAACGTCGGCGTGACCCACATGGGTGGGCCCGTGGAATTGGATGAAAGCACCTTCCAGTTATCGCTGGACCTGAACCTGGGCTCGGTGTTTCGCACGGTCAAGGCAGCCGTGCCGCACATGCTCAAACAAGGCAGCGGCGCCATCGTCAACATTTCTTCGTTAGCAGCCTTGCGATGGACTGGTTACCCGTACTTCGCGTACTCGGCATCCAAAGCAGCCGTCAACCAAGCAACGGTCGCGATCGCCATGCAGTACGCGAGACAAGGCATTCGAGCCAACTGCATCATTCCTGGCGCAATCGACACGCCCCTCATCTACCGGCAAATCGCGTCCCAGTACGCATCCGTTGAAGAAATGCTGGCGGCGCGCAATCGGATGGTGCCACTGGGACACATGGGTGATCCATGGGACATCGCCAACGCGTCCGTGTTTCTGGCGTCAGACCAAGCCAAGTTCATCACTGGCATCTGCCTTCCAGTCGATGGCGGTCAAAGTTGCGCCACCGCGCCACTGGACTGACAACACCCATTCGCAATAACCCAGTCTAGGCAGCAACCGGCCGAAGGCTGCACATTCGCCAACTCCTGCGCCGACCCAGTGCAGGCCAACGCCAGTTGGCGCGCCCGCGCGCACGACTTGTCGCCACGCCAACGCAAGCAGCCTAACCCGCATCAACGGGACTGGAGTCGCTGCCCGCCGACGTCCCAGGCGCAGTCCTGCCAATCGCAAGGGCTGCGCGCGCGATCATTTTTAGCGGTGTCGCTCCGGCGGACCGCCTTCATGCGATCAAGAACTCGCAGCCCAAACGAGCTCGGCGACCCCCGCAATTTGCGCGCGGCCACAGCCGTCGGCAGCCTTGAATCGCTCACCGAACAAGTCCATAAAGTACGTTGTAAGCCCTCAAAACACGATATGACGAAATCCATAATATGGACTTTAAAAATCGCATGGGCCAGTACTCATCGAACTTCAACCTGTTTGATCCGAAGACCCCATGGAAAACCCCGATCCCGTGGCCGGCAATCCGCGAATAAAGTCCATTTGCCGCATTAATCCGGCAAAGACGATTAGTCCATAATATGGATTTACTGCAGTTTAGATACACCCATATTACGGACTTTAGTTTGTTACCTCTGGCCAACTCCTAGTTCAAATCCCTCGTTGACCTTCAACTAACGACCATGTTCACGACCCTCGTACAACCAGGAATTCCCGAGACCCAGCGACTGGAATCCATAGAGGGGCCGCTGCGCAGCGCCCGCTTCAGCGTTGCCGCAGGGGTAGCTCTGCTTGCAGGGATCAGCCAGGGGATGCATCACGCAGGCATGCGCAGTGGGACGCTTCGCATGGCGGACTTCGATGTGCACGCCCTGCAATACGTTCGGCCGACCGAGACGGACGACGAGGAGCACGTGGCGTTCTACAGCGCGACCCACCGCATCGATGCACCGGTCCGCATCCTGCTGGCGGTGGCGACTTTCGGCGAGAAGGATGGCCAGCCATTCGTGCATTGCCACGCTCTGTGGACGGACGACGAAGGCAAGGTCAAGGGCGGCCATCTGCATAACGACTGCGTACGAGTGTGCGAAGACACGCCAGTAACGGCCTGGGGGCTCGGAAATGCCGCAATGTCTGTCGAGTTCGATGCCGAGACGAACTTCAGCTTGTTCCGTCCCCGGGCAGTGCAAGAGAGGCTGCCTCCGCCCCACAACGCGTCTCGCTGCGTCGTCGCAAAAATCCGCCCGAACGAGGATCTGTTGACCAGCATCGAACACGCTTGCGAGCGGTACGGAATCCGTCGGGCGCGCATCGCCGGCAGCGTAGGCAGTGTGGTGGGTGCAACGTTCAGCGACGGCAGACGGGTATCCGACATCGCCACCGAGATCCTTGTGATCTCTGGACGCGTGGAGCCCGATGCCGAGGGGCCATGCGCTCAGTTGCGCATCGCACTGATCGATCCCAGGGGCGATGTCCATTTTGGGGAGCTCGCCCGCGGGGAGAACGCCGTGCTGATCTGCTTTGAGCTGGTGCTCGTTGAGGTCTGATGATGGCGCGGTACACCCTCTCCCATTGGGGCTTGTATGAGGTCGAGAAGACGGTCGCTGGAGATACGTCTATCGCCGCGTACCGGCACGATCCAGATCCATCCGCCATCGGACTGCACCAACTGGCGCCCGAACTCTCTCGACTCCGTGTACGCAAACCTGCGGTACGCAAAAGCTGGCTTGAGAACGGCCCCGGCGCAAATCCAGAACTCAGGGGGCGGGAAGCGTTTGTCGAAGTCGAATGGGACGAGGCGTCGGATTTGGTGGCCGCCGAGATCGACCGCGTGCGCACGACTCACGGCAATTCAGCTATCTTCGGCGGCTCCTACGGCTGGGCCAGCGCCGGGCGCTTTCACCACGCCCAGAGTCAGATTCACCGCTTTCTGAACGCAGCAGGCGGTTATGTTCGCCACAAGGACTCGTACAGCCTTGGGGCAGCACACGTGATCATGCCGCACGTGGTGGCTGGTATGGACGAGCTCATCAGCATCCATCACACGTGGGATGTGCTGGCCGAACACACCGAATTGCTTGTGACCTTTGGTGGTGTGCCGCACAAGAATGCCCAGTCATCTCCCGGTGGTGTCGGCCGCCACAGGGTGCGCGATGGGCTCGCGTCTTTGCACCGAGCCGGCGTGCGAATCGTGAACGTTGGACCCGTCAATGACAACATCGTGACGGGCGGCCCAATCGAATGGATCCAGCTGCGGCCCAACACCGACGTCGCGATGATGATGGCACTGTGCTGGGTGCTACGCGACGAGAAACTGCACGACGTCGATTTCTTGAGTCGGTACTGCGTGGGCTATGCCAATTTCGAGGCGTACCTGGTGGGTGCCACGGACGGCATCACCAAGACGCCGCAGTGGGCGGCAACCATCACGGGCGTTCCAGCAGAGGTGACGCACCAACTGGCCCGCGACATGGCCAAGAGCCGGACCATGCTCAACGTGGCTTGGTCTCTGCAGCGTGCCGAGCGAGGCGAGCAACCTTTCTGGGGCGTGGTAACCCTAGCCGCCATGCTGGGCCAGATCGGGTTGCCAGGGGGCGGATTCGGCGCCGGCTATGGACCTGCCAACACAATGGGAACGCCGCATCGCAAGATTGGTGGTCCTACCCTGTCGCAAGGCTTCAATCCAGTAAAGCAATTCATCCCGGTCGCGCGGATTGCGGATCTGCTTTCTAACCCCAATGAAGCCTTCACCTACGATGGGAAGACTTACACCTACCCTGACATCCGGATGGTGTATTGGGCCGGCGGCAACCCTTTTCATCATCATCAGGATCTGAATCGGCTGGTGAAGGCATGGCGACGGCCTGAAACGATCGTGTTTCACGAGCAGTATTGGACGGCTGCCGCGAAGTTTTCCGACATCGTACTGCCTGCGACGACCTCCTTGGAACGGGACGACATCGGCTACGCATCGCAAGAGGGTGTGCTGGTCTGGATGTCGAAAACGACGGAGGCCATCGGCGAAGCGCTCAGCGACTACGACATCTTCGCCGGGATCGCCAACAAACTGGGTTGCACCGACGTGTTCACCGAAGGACGCTCAGCCGAAGACTGGCTGAGGTTCATGTACGAAGACCTGACGCCAAAGTATCACCGCATCGGCATCGCACTTCCGGACTTCGAAGCCTTCAAAGAACTGGGACTGATTGATCTCGAAGCATCCGGGTCCAGCAACGTCATGTTCAGCGCCTTTCGCGAAGACCCACTGACCCACCCTCTCAAGACGCGCTCTGGTTTGATCGAGATCACGTGCCGTGACATCGAATCGTTTCAACTGAACGACTGCGGCGGTCACGCGGCCTGGCTGGCCCCGAGCGAATGGTTGGGATCCGATCTGACGGGCAAGTACCCGTTGCATCTGTTGACGGACCAGCCCCGCAACAAGTTGCACAGCCAGTTGGATGCGAGCCCTCACAGCATGGCCTCGAAGGTGAAAGGTCGCGAACCCGTGTACATGAGCGCCGAAGACGCGGGCGCCAGAGGCATCCAACACGGGGATCTGGTGCGCGTGTTCAATGACCGAGGCGCTTGCTTGGCCGTCGCCACCATTTCGGCCGACGTGATGACGGGCGTCTGCCGTATCTCCACTGGCTCCTGGTACGACCCCGATCAGGACACCGGTCTCGACAAGCACGGCAATCCCAACGTCCTGACCAACGACGTTCCGGCTTCCGGACTGTCGCAAGGCTGCGCTGCCCAATCGTGCCTCGTTGAACTGGAGCGCTTTACGGGCGAGCCTCCGCCCGTGACCGCCTTCGAACTGCCCGTCTTTGCCGACCGGGCCGATAACCGCGGCATCTGACGGCTTCCCTTTCATCATTTTCACAAGGAGACATGTCATGTATCAACTTTCACGTCGCAAGATGTTTGGCGTCGCGACGAGCACAGCGCTCGGATTGTCCGCCTGGGTCCATTCGCGTCCAGCGCGCGCTGCGGATTTCACCCTGAAGTACGCGAACAACGCGCCTGCGGCCCACCCTCTCACGGTCCGCATGAAGGAAGCCGCGGAAGCGATCCGCGCCGAGACCAATGGCAAGGTGGACCTTCAGGTCTACTTCAACAGCCAGCTTGGCGGCGACACCGACATGCTCGCCCAGTTGCGTGCGGGTGGCTTGGATTTCTTCACGCTCTCACCCCTGATCCTTTCTTCCATGGTGCCCAAAGCGGCAATAAGCGGCATCGGTTTCGCGTTCTCTGACTACCAGAAAGTATTCAGCGCCATGGACGGCGAGCTCGGCTCGTTCGTCCGCGCAGAGATCGGCAAAACCGGTCTGCATCCATTCGAGAAAATTTTCAACAACGGATTCCGCCAGATCACGACGTCTACGCGCGCGATCAATCAACCGGCCGACCTGAAAAATCTCAAGATCCGCGTCCCACCTGCGCCATTGTGGACATCGATGTTCAAGAGCTTCGATGCGGCGCCCCTCTCGATCAACTTTGCGGAGGTCTATTCCTCATTGCAGACCAAGATTGCCGACGCGCAGGAAAACCCGCTTGTGACCATTGACTCGGCCAAGCTCTACGAAGTCCAGAAGTTCCTGTCGAAGACCAACCACATGTGGGACGGATTTTGGTTCCTAGCAAGCGGGAAGACCTGGAACAAGCTGCCGGCGGACGTGCGCCAAGTCATTGAAAAGCAGGTGAATCGCTTCTGCCTGCTGCAACGCGAAGACGTCATTTCGCAAAACGTGTCGCTCGAGAAGCACGTGGCCGACAGCGGTGTAGCCATCAACAGCGTGGACAGCAAGCCGTTCCAGGCGAAGCTCAGGTCAGCTGGTTTTTACAAGGAGTGGCAGAACCGACTCGGCGACCCGCTGTGGGCCCTGTTGGAAAAGAGCGCTGGAGCTTCGCTCTAAGGCCTATGGAGCCCGCCGCGCCGGGCTTCATCCGTATTGACGTCAAGGATGTTGCGATGAAAGCAGCCGTTTTCCCTCCCATAAGCCAACCGACAGGGCTATCTCGCTTTGCGGGCAGCTTGGATGCCATGATGCGTCCTTTCATCGAGATCCCGTGCGCCCTGCTCGTGGTGATTGACATCGTCGTACTTTCCGTCGGCGTGGCCAGTCGGTACGTTTTCCACAGCCCACTGGTGTGGTCGGACGAGCTTGCGTCGATGGTGTTTCTTTGGTTGGCCATGCTCGGCTCCGTGGCCGCCTTCCAGCGAGGCGAGCACATGCGCATGACGGCGCTTGTGGGCAAACTCAAGCCGGATGCGCGAGCCTTTGTCGACGTGGTCGCCATCGTGGTGCCAATCACGTTCCTTCTGCTGGTGCTTCACCCTTCATACGAGTTCGCCTCGGACGAAGTGATGATGACCACACCCGCGCTGGAAGTCTCGAATGCCTGGCGCGCGGCGGCACTGCCGAGCGGATTCGCGCTCATGACGGTGGTCGCCTTCCTCAAACTGGCACAGGTGACCAGCATGCGTCGCCTCCTCAGCGCAGTCGCTACCGTGACGGTAGTTGTAGCGGGATTTTGGTTCCTGCAGCCCGTTTTCGCAAAGCTGGGCAGCGCCAACTTACTGGTCTTCTTCGTGGGGTTAGTTGCCTTGATGGTCTTGACCGGCGTCCCCATAGCGTTCGCGTTCGGGCTTGCCACCTTCTCGTACCTCGGTCTTACAACGGCTACGCCGACTGTCATCGTGGTAGGTCGGATGGACGAAGGCATGGGACATCTGATCCTCTTGGCCGTCCCGATGTTCGTGTTCCTGGGTCTTCTGATTGAAATGACGGGCATGGCCAAGGCCATGATAGGATTTTTGGCCAGCCTGCTCGGCCACGTTCGCGGCGGCCTGAACTATGTGCTGATCGCAGCGATGTATCTTGTATCGGGCATTTCAGGATCGAAGGCCGCAGACATGGCAGCCATCGCCCCAGTGCTGTTCCCTGAAATGAAGAAGCGAGGTGCCAAACCGGGCGACCTCGTGGCGCTGCTGTCAGCCACCGGCGCGCAGACAGAAACAATCCCGCCCAGCCTGGTGTTGATCACCATCGGCTCCGTGACGGGCGTCTCCATCGCGGCGCTCTTCACAGGTGGCTTACTGCCCGGCGTGGTCCTCGGACTGGCGCTGTGTGTGCTGGTTTGGTGGCGCTACCGCGGCGAGAGCCTCGACGACGTTCAACGTGCCACCAAGCGCGAAATCTGGAACGCCTTCCTTGTCGCGCTGCCCGCGATGGCGTTGCCTTTCATCATCCGGGCCGCAGTGGTCGAGGGTGTGGCGACTGCCACGGAAGTCTCGACGATCGGCATCGTTTACGCCTGCCTGATGGGCATTCTGGTGTACCGCCAGTTCAAGCTGTCTCGACTGTTTCCGATGCTGGTGGACACCGCCTCTCTGACCGGCGCCATCCTGCTCATCATCGGCGCGGCCACCGCGATGGCATGGGCATTGACGCAATCCGGCTTCTCAGCGTCGCTTGCGCAATACATGTCCAGATTGCCCGGTGGTGCACCCGTGTTTATGGCCGTGTCCATCGTCGCGTTCATCGTGCTGGGAAGCGTGCTCGAGGGGATTCCCGCTGTGGTGCTTTTCGGCCCCCTGCTCTTTCCGATCGCAAAGGCGGTGGGCATCCATGAAGTGCATTACGCGATGGTGGTTGTGCTCTCCATGGGCCTTGGCCTCTTCGCTCCACCATTCGGCGTGGGCTACTACGCCGCCTGCGCGATCAGCAAGATACATCCCGACGAAGGCATCCGTCCGATCGTCGGTTACATGGTGGCGCTTTTCATCGGCGTGATCGTCGTCGCAGCCGTGCCCTGGATCTCTATCGGCTTCCTCGCCGCATCACAACCTTAAAAGGAAGATACTTCATGAAACTCCCCAAGGCAGAGCGTGTGCGCATCCTGGCAACGCGAGCGCACAAAGTTCGGATCAACGCTTTGCGCATGGCAGAGATCCACGGCCAAGGCTACATCGCCCAGGCGCTAGGCGTGGCCGATCTGTTGGCGGTCACCTACCTCGACTCGATGCAGACCCGGCCGCACGAGCCGAAATGGGAGGATCGTGACCGCTTCCTCCTTTCGGTCGGACACTATGGCATCGCACACTACGCCATCTTGGCAGAGGCCGGTTACATCGGTGAGGATGAACTCGACACGTACGGATGCGACGACAGCCGTCTCCCGATGTCGGGCATGTCGGGCTATACCCCGGGCGCAGAAATGTCTGGGGGCTCCATCGGCCTTGGTTTGCCGATGGCCGTAGGCATGGGTCTTGGACTGAAGCGCAAGAACAACAAGGCATTTGTCTACACGTTCATGGGCGATGGCGAGATGGCCGAAGGCCCGACCTGGGAAGCAGCGGCCGCCGCGTCGCACTTTGCGCTGGACAACATCATCGGCATCGTCGACTTCAACGGGGTCCAGGCCGACGGCCCGAGCACCCAGATCTTCAAGACGGAACCACTGACGGATAAGTTCCGCGCTTTCGGCTTCCACGTTCAACGCATCGACGGGAATGACCTGGAGGCGCTCGTCGATGCGTTTGAAACGGCGCGCACCCTGAAAGACGCCGTGCCGCGAATCATCATCTGCGACACGAAGATGGGCAAGGGCGTGGACTTTCTGGAAAAGCGTGAGAAAAACCATTTCATCCGTCTGGAAAAGCCGGAATGGTCAACAGCGTACGAGCGCCTTGGCGCAATGAAGAAAGAAGCAGCATGAACAACAGCACCGTGATGGAACAAGCAGCAGTCCAACCGCCGAAGCCCATGGCGCAAATCGCCTCAAACGTCGAGGAAGGGCATCGCGTCCGCGCCACCCCATTCGGCAAGGCACTGGTTGCCCTGGCCGAATCCGATCCTCGCATCGTCGGCATGAGCGCGGACCTGGCCAAGTACACCGACATGCACATCTTCGCGCAGGCCTTCCCTGACCGCTTCTACCAAGTCGGGATGGCCGAGCAGCTGATGGCAACGGCAGCCGGCGGATTGGCGAAGGAGGGCTTTGTTCCTTTCGCTTCGACCTACGCGACTTTCGCATCGAGACGCTGCTATGACTTCATGTCGCAAGCTGTCGCGGAGCAGAACGCCAATGTCAAACTGATCGGCGGCCTGCCTGGCTTGACCACAGGCTACGGCCCGAGCCACCAGGCGACAGACGACCTCGCCATCTTTCGTGCGATGCCGAATCTGGTCGTGATAGATCCCTGCGACGCGCTGGACATCGAACAAATCGTGCCTGCCATCGCAGCCTACCCCGGCCCTGTTTACATGCGGGTGCTGCGCGGCAACGTCCCATTGGTTCTTGACGAGTACGACTACAAGTTTGAGCTCGGGAAGGCCAAGGTCCTGCGAGGCGGCCGCGACGTCGTCATCATCGCGACCGGATTCATGACAATGCGGGCGTTGGATTCGGCCAAGGAGCTCGAGAAGGATGGCATCGACGTCAGCGTCGTGCATGTGCCAACGGTCAAGCCGCTGGACGAAGCGACGATCATCGCGGAAGCCAGTAAGGGCGGCCGCTTGGTCGTGGTCGCGGAGAACCACACGGCCATTGGCGGCTTGGGTGAAGCGGTTGCAGGCACATTGATGCGCGCAGGCGTGTCGTGCCCGTTCCACCAAATAGCCTTGCCGGATGCGTTCCTGCACGCAGGATCTCTGCCAGTCCTTCAGGACCGGTACGGCATCTCACGCAAGGCCATGATGGCCAGCATCAAGAGCTGGCTGTAACACCGCCGTTTCGCCAGCCGCGTCAGCGTACCAACTAGCGTTCGCGTCTAGCCGCCCATGCTGGCCCATCGCCATTCCAACAAAAATCCACCATGAATCACCAAGATCGTGTCTGCATCGTGACTGGAGGCGCCAGTGGCATCGGGCGCTGCATCGTAGAGAAGTTCGCGCTGGAGGAAAGGGCGACGGTATGCTTGCTCGATCGCAACGCCGAAAACGCCCACGCTGTGGCCGAGTCGGTGCGCGCGTCGGGCGGAACGGTGCATCCCTACGCAGTGGATTTGTCGGACATCGCTGCCATCGAACGCGTATTCTCGGATCTCGTCGCTGCCGTGGGCAGCCCGCAGATTCTGATCAACTGCGCCGGCTTCGCATCGGTGGAAGCGGCCGCCACATTCAACATCGACAACTGGCGCAAGAGCCTAGACATCAACGTGACGGCCGCCATGCGCCTTTCCCAACTCTGCATCGCCACCATGCGTGAGCATCGCTGGGGACGCATCGTGAACATCTCTTCTGTGAGTGCCGATCTGGCAGGAACCGGTCGCCTCGCCTATGGCACGTCTAAAGCAGCGCTCAACGCCATGACGCGCCAGTTTTCGGTTGAGGTGGCGCAAGACGGCATCACAGTCAACGCGGTCGCACCCGGCCCGGTCCAGACGTCTCTGACCGGTGAGAACCATGGCGGCAGCACGGCCGACGTCTACAAGAGCATGATCCCGATGGGCCGATATGGCTCCATGGAGGAGATCGCCTATGCCGTTTCGTTTCTTGCCTCTACCGGCGCCAGCTACTTGACTGGCCACACCCTGCCCGTGGATGGCGGATTCCTGGCAAGCGGCATCATCGTCCGTGACCTGTTCGACAACGCCTGAGAAGCAGTTCGGCGGATCCTGTCGTGTAGCGCAGCGAGTTCACGCACGACACGGTAAATTTACGAGATGCGTTCCAAGGTCTCAGCGGCCACTGCTGCGGCCGCCCTCGCGCAGCAGCTCGTCGAAGTTGTGTCAGGCGTGGGCAAGGCGACCGGCAGCCAATCGCTCACGCTGGGCGTCGATCACGCGGTCGTAGGCCGATTGTTCGTCAAGAACTAACTTACCTCGCCAGCACCCGTGCTCGGTCATTTGATCCCATCTGCGCCAAGGAACGGAATCAGGTACTGCGCCTCTCTTCCGGCGCAGAAATCGTAGACCACCATCGGCACCGCATCGAAGGCGCCCCTCGCAAATACCCAGACGTCGGCCCTTTTTGTCATGCCGGCGCCCGGGTCAAGCACGGCAACCGGGGTTTCATCGACGTGCATGGCTTAGCTGGAGCGTACGAAGCGCCTGACCGAAGCGCTCGGCGCGTAATTAGACCTTCGGGTATCTTTGAGGCTTCGGCGACAGATGGTGAGATGGTGGCACAAGATCAAATTTGAGCAGCTCGTCAAGCAGCCCTCACCGATCGAGTGTGCGCAGTGTATTGGCGGTGGGAACGTATGAAGACGGCCTACTTGTACGTCCGTCAGCGGTTTTCCACGCGTAGCAGGCCAAGCAGGCGGGCATAGACTGAATCGCCTTTTGCAACCCTGGCAGCTACGTTCGGAGCCGGGCTACTTCAGCCCGATGCAGTTCGAGCAAAGCTGGTTAACGGCGCAGCACAAATCTGCCGCTTGATGGTCGGGTTACGCACTCCGGTTTTCAGGGCCAATCTCAGCCTGGTCGCCCCAGAAGCGAACGCATCCCAATGAGGCCGATCAGTGGACCAGGGAGTAGAAGCCACGCAATCGAGTTGCCCATGGATTCCGCAACCGATGTCGCCAACAGGATGGACCACACGGTGATGAAGAAGCCAATTGAGTTCTGCAGTGCCAGGGCGCTCCCGATGGCGTGTGGAGGGCACGTGTGCGTCGAGACCGCAGAGAACTGGGGTGAGTCTGCAACAACCGTTGCGCCCCAAAGCAGCATGAGCACGGCCAGGGCGGATGGCGCAAGATAGTTGGCAGCAATCGGGAAGACCAGACAGCAAAGACCAGAAGTCGCCAGCGCTGCAGCAGCGATCTTGGCGCTGCCATAGCGCCGACTCAGCACGCCGCCCAGCAGGCAGCCCGAGGTTCCCGAAGCGATTATTGCGAATGACCAAGCCGATACACTGCCCAAACTTCCAGCGCGTCCAACCAGCGTCTGGCCCACCAGAACCGGCACAAGGGTCCAAAACGTATATAGCTCCCACATGTGCCCAAAGTATCCGAGAGACGCGCCCCGGAATGCATGATTTTTGAAAGCGTCTCCAATCCCGAACGACCTCGGCCCCGCTTTGGGCGCTCGTACCGCGTGAGGGCCATCCCCAAGGAAGAATACAAGCGCACCCGCAATGATAGCTAACACGGACGAAACGGAGACGACGTTCTGCCAGGGCCATCCCTGTCCAACGGCACGTAGACCATGAGGCAATGCTGTGCCCAGCGTCAGCATTCCAACGAGGAGTGCTAGCGAGGTGCCCGCTCGCTTAGGGTCCCACGACACGATCAATTTCATCCCAAGTGGATAGATGCCAGCGAGGCACAAGCCGACGCCAAACCTCATGACTAGGCCTGACGTCAGTCCTCCAGCCAAGGTGAACCCCAAATTCACGCCTGCACCAAGAATGCAACTTAAGGCGAAGATTCGACTTGCTGCAAAGCGATCAGCCAACCCTGTCATTGCGACAGAGAGGGTGCCGACGATAAAGCCGCCTTGCACGGCCATAGTTAACCACCCTATGTCCGAAACGCTCAAGCCCCAAGCTTTGACCAGATCGTCCGCCGCGCTGTTCGCACTGAACCAAAGCGATGTGCCGAGCAACTGCGCGAAGGCAACCACCGCGATGGCGGGGCGAATGCCGCCGGCGTTCGCTGGACTAGGCGACTTGAGCTTCTGCGTCATGAATCAGGTCACTTCTCGGTCATCGAGAGCATCGCGGTACGTCTCACGCGCCATGATGGTCGCAATGACGCTGATCAAACCCAAGCCCACCAAGTACGCCGCAATGCCCCAGGTCTTGCCTCCCTGCGCCGCCAAAAGTGCTGTGGCGATCATGGGTGCAAGACCACCTGATAGCACAGCGCCGACCGCGTAGCCAATGTTGGCACCACTGAGACGCACCTTCGTGCCGAACAGCTCAGAGAAATAGACGGCCTGAGGACCATACATGGCATCGTGAAGAACATTCAGCCCTACGACCATGGCAATCGTGATCAGCCAAACATTGCCGGTCTCGACCAAAGCGAAGAACGGAACAATGAAGATCATGGACGCGATATTGCCGAACAAGTAAACCTTCTTGCGCCCGATCAAATCAGAGAGGAGGGACCAAAGCGGAATGGTCACGATGCCGACGACGGACGAAATCAGGACTGCGTTCAATCCGACCGATCTCGGCATACCAAGAGTCCCCACGATGTAGCTCAGCATAAACACGCTGTAGATATAGAAAACCGCGTTCTGCAGCATCTTCATGCCGATGGTGATCATCAGTACCCGACGGCTACTACGCAGCAGATCGAGCGTCGGTTGCTCAGCGCGCTGCCCTGTCTCCTTGAGCTTCTGAAACACTGGTGACTCGTGAACGCCCATGCGGATGAACATGCCGATAACGATCATGACGATGCTGGCAAGGAACGGAATCCGCCAACCCCAAGCGAGCAGTTCTTCGTCCGTCAGCGCGTAGGACACAAGGGCAAAGACACCCGTTGAAAGAAGGAGGCCGAGGGGCACTCCCATCTGGGGAAAGCTGCCGTAGAGGCCTCGACGGTTCTTGGGCGCATGCTCCACGGCCATCACGACTGCCGATCCCCACTCGCCCCCGACTGCGAAGCCCTGGATCATGCGCAATGCGCAGAGCATGACGGCGGCCCAGATGCCCACGGACGAGTAGGTAGGCAGCAGACCTATCGCAACCGTGCTACCTCCCATCATCAAGAGGGAGATAACGAGCATCGCCTTGCGTCCGACCCGGTCGCCATAGTGGCCGAATATGGCAGCTCCGATAGGGCGTGCCGCAAAGCCCACTGCATAGGTAGCGAATGCAGCCAAAGTCCCCGCGAGGGGATTCATCCCAGGAAAAAAGAGCTTCGGAAACAGGAGGGCTGCATATGTTCCATAGATGAAGTAGTCGTACCATTCAACTGCCGTTCCGATAAGGCTCGCTGTCGCAACCTTGCGGTGCTGCGCGGCGGCTCGCGAATTGTTCTTATCTGCCGACAGGTGGCGCGCGTCGCCAAGTGTTGTGCTCATTGTCTGTCTCCTACTTGCTGTTTTTTCGACGAATAGTCACCCAGCCCGCTGCTTCAGCGGGAGAACGACAAGGCAAAGAAATGGAAGGCGGCCCCGCCGCGTGATTTATTGACGCATCAGCGCAACAGTGAACGTCGTGGCTGTGCCACTCAAACAGACTTCACCTTTCTGGTTTTTGACCGACACGACGACCTTGCAGATCGGCTTGTCTTCGCGAACACTGACGACCTCCAGTTGCGCGATCACCGTGTCGCCGACATAGACGGCTTTGGAAAAACTCAACTCCATGCCAAGGAAAACCGAGCCCGGCCCGGGCAAGTCTTCGGCCACCAGTGCGTTGAGTAAACCGGAGGTCACGCCACCCTGCACGATGAGTCCTCCGAACTGCGACGCCTTGGCCAGCGCCTCGTCAAAGTGAAGCGGGTTCCTGTCGCCGGAGATCTCCGTGAAGAGCTCGATGTCTCGTTGCCGCATCGTCTTGGTGCGCTCGGCGGTCACGCCCTGCTGGGGCATGCCCTTGATGGTCCCAGTCCATCCGTTCTTGCTGGCAGTCATGTTCGTTCCTATAGTTGAGTTAGAGGTTGCAGTTTTCGATAAGGACCGCAAGACCCTGTCCGCCGCCACCGCAAAGGGTGGCGATGCCGCGACGCAGGTTGCGCCGCCGCAGTTCGAGGGCAAGTGTCAGCAGCAATCTGAAGCCGCTGGCGCCCAAGGGGTGACCGAGGGCGATGGCACCCCCATTGACATTGACGACCTCGGGCGAAAGTCCCAGGTCTCTGCTGCTGGCGATAGCCACGCTGGCGAAGGCCTCGTTGATCTCATAGAGATCGATGTCAGCGACACTCAAACCGCATCGCTTGAGCAGGCGTCGAATGGCCATGGCCGGCTTCAGATGCAACGACGCATCCGGCCCGGCAACCAAGCCCCAGTCGACGATGCGTGCTAGCGCAGGCTGCTGCAGTCGCTCGAGGTGGTGTCCGCTGACAACGAGGCCAGCACTTGCTCCGTCGGACATTTGGGAGGAGTTTCCGGCTGTGATCGTCCCACCCTCGCCAAACGCCGGCTTGAGCATGGCCAAGCCCTCGATAGTTGTCTCCGGCCTGATCCCCTGGTCTTCACGGGCATGCACGTCTTCAAGCCGTAGCTCAAACAGTTCGCTCTGTTCAATCTTTGTTTGCGCTTGAGCTGCCCGCTGCTGAGACATTACGGCCCAACTGTCCTGATCATGGCGGGAGATTCCGAGCTCACGGTTAACGCGATCGGATAGCTCGCCCATCGAGGCCCCTGACAGAGCGCAGCCAAGACCATCGGTGAACAAGGCACTTCTGGTAGCGGCCATGTTGCTCTGTTCGTGCTGCGGGGGAATCAGCTGCGGCGCACGAGACATCGAGTCGAAGCCTCCTACAAGGTAGCTGTCACCCTCCCCGGAGCGAATGCGCCGAGCTGCCTCGCACACCGACTCCAGGCTTGCCAGGCAAACCGCGTTGAGTGTCATCGCGGGTGTCGTCATGGATATCCCAGCATGAACCGCCGCGATTCGAGCGGGGTTCTGCCCCAGGCCAGCCTGGACTACAACCCCCATCAGAACCCCATCGGGATTTCGGCCCCACGGCTGGCGAGCGAGCACCGCCTCGATGGCGAGCGCCCCCAGATCAAGAGCAGAGAGAGTGGCGAGGACCCCTTTGTATTTTCCGAAGGGGGTTCTCAGTCCATCAAGCAAGAACGCTTCTTGTGGTGCGACTGCCATGTCACGCCTCCTCGTCCGACAGGACGAACATAGGAAGCGTGAATTTGCCCACTCGAACAAGTTGGACTTTCAACGGCATACCGATGCGCAGGCTGGCTTGGTCCTCGCTGGTGACCAACAAAGTGCTCAGCATGGTGGGCCCTTCCGCCAACTCGACCAACGCAACCGGATAGGGCGCAACCGATTGCCATGCCGCATGGCCGGGACGATGGACGAAAGAGAAGCTTTTCAGACGTCCGCGGCCTTGCGCAGGCTGCCAGTGCAAGCTGCTGCCCCAGCAATGGGGACAGTGGTTGCGGGGGTAGAACACCCATCGGTGGCAGTCGTCGCAGCGTTGAAGCTCGAATCGGCCCTGGGCTGTTGCGTCCCAGAATGGCGCGCTGATGGCGCTGGGGATCGGTCCCGGGATGGTGAGCGCCTGCATTCTTTCAATGATCTCGTTCATGCATCGGCTCCTAGAACCAGGGCGACTGCCTCGCTGACGGTTGCGCCGTTGCCGGTCACCAAGGCAAGGTCGGCGTTGCGAATCTGCCGGTTACCGGCGCTGTGGCGCAGCTGCCTCACAGCTTCGACCACGTGCGTCATCCCGCCAGCCAGGTCTGGCTGCCCGAAACCCAGCTGGCCACCGTGTGTGTTCAGCGGCTTGTCGCCGTCGAAGCCAAGCCGGTGGGACTCGATCCAGTGCCCGAACTGGCCAGGCTTGCAGAGGCCCGCATCTTCGATGGTCAGCGCGACCATGATGGTGTAGCAATCGTAGAGGGACAAGAGGCTCATCTGCCGCACGGATACTCCTGCCTGTGCCATGGCCTGTGACATGGACGGCTTAAGTGGGCCGCTGGTGAGGGTCGGAGCTTGGCTGATGGCACGGTGCGTAAGCTTTTCACCTGCGCCCAGCAGATGGACGGGCCGTTGGTTCAGAGACCTGGCCCGTTCTGCACTCACGACCACGACAGCTTCGCCGCCCGCAACGGGCATGACGATTTCATAGAGATGCAACGGACTCGCGACGATGGGTGACAAAAGGACATCGGACACGGTTGCCGGCTGTCCGTAAAAGATCGCGTCAGGGTTGTACTGCGCGTTGTGGCGAGCCCATGCTGCGATCGCAGCAAAATGCTCAGGCTTCGTGCCGTATTCCGCCATGTGCCGCTGCATGGGCAAAGCGTAGGATATGTTTGCGCCTGAGGCACCGAACGGTACGTCGAACTCGCGGATTGGGTTGCGATTCGGCGATCGTGAGGCTTCTTCCTCACGCGTGTTGGCCAGAACGCAGACAACTGCCTCACACATTCCGGCGGCAATTGCGGCGGCGGCGCGCCAGATCATGCCGGGGCCGGAAGCCCCGCCAAGGTCAACGACGTTGGACATGCGCGGCTGGATGCCCAGGTACTCGCATACAGTCGCTGGCACATGCTGCGGTGTTTCTCCCACCTGCGGCCCCACCAGCAGCCCGTCGATCGCTTCCTTCTCCAGGCCCGCATCGGCAACCGCAAGCCTTACGACCTGGGCGATCATGTCCAATGTGGTGGCGCCCTGCGTTTTTCGCTGCGGTTTCAGCTCACCGATGCCAACGATGGCCCCCATCGATCGCCGGTTCATGACGACTCCCTCTCCATCAGCGCCGCATACTCGGCGAGCGATTCCGGATTGAGTAGTGAGCCCTTGTTTTTCACGGGGAGGCCAGCGAGAGTCGATCGGGCGGCGCCTTCGACGCGCTTGCCGTTGAGCGTGTACGGAACGGACTGCACCTGGAACACTCGGCGCGGTACATGCCGTGGAGATGCCTTGTCGCGAATATCTTTTCGCAGTCGATCAACCAGCTCGCTGTTGAAAAGGTTTTCGCCCTTCATGACCACACACAATACGATCTCTTCGTCGCCATCAATTGGGCGTCCGAACACGATCGCATCCTCGACGTCGGGATGTGTTTCCACGACGCGATAGATCTCGGCTGTTCCGATGCGAACGCCACCCGGCTTGAGCGTCGTATCGGTCCGGCCGTAGATGACGACCGAGCCGCGCGGCGTCTGTTCCGCCAAGTCGCCATGGGTCCAGATGCCGGCCCGCGCTTCGAAGTACGCGGCGTGATAGCGCGCGTCGCCGTCTTCGCCCCAGAACGTCAGCGGCGAGCTTGGGAACGGCTCCGTGCAAACGAGGTCGCCCTTGCGCCCCACGATCGAGGCGCCCCGCTCATCCAGCACGTCCACGGCATAGCCCAGCGCCTTGCAGGTGATCTCGCCACGCCACACCGGGTGGATGGGTGAGCCCAGAACGAAGCAGCCGATGATCTCGGTGCCGCCCGAGATGGAGGCGAAGATCATGTCGCTCTTGACCTTCTCGTACAGCCAATCGTATTGCTCTGGCTGGACGGGAGCGCCAGCGGAAAGCACGCTGCGAAGGCAGCTCAGGTCATGCAGGCGCCCGGGCTCATAGTTGGCCTCCTGCAGTGCCGCCAGGTACCGCGGGCTGGTTCCGAAGTGGGTCACGCGCGCTTGCTGCGCCATGCGCCAAAGCACGCCCATGTCATTTCCGTCTGCGCGCTTGGCGACCGGGGCCCCGTCGTAGAGCACGACTGCAGCATGGCTGGCCAAGCCAGTGATGAGCCAGTGGTACATCATCCACGCTGTGTTGGTGTACCAGCTCATGACGTCGCCAGGGCGGACGTCGCAATGCAGCATGTGTTCCTTGCGATGCTGCAGCAGCACGCCGCCCGCAGTGTGAACGATGCCCTTGGGCAAGCCGGTGGTGCCGGACGTGAACATCACATAGAGCGGCTGCTCGAACGGGAACCGTTCAAACGCCAAGGGCTCCGCGTCGAAAGCCGTCGTGCTCTCCCAGTCGGTAAGTCGCACCCCTTCATGTTCCCTGATCGAGGGCCTCTCGCCGATGTAGACGAGGGTCTGCAGGCCGTGCAACCCGCTGAGGATCGTGTCGAGGTTGCTCGACAGATCGTAGGTCTTTTCGTTGTAGCTGTAGCTGCTGGCCGTCAGGAGCACCTTGGGATGCACCTGGCCGATCCGATCGACGATCCCCGGCGCCCCGAAGTCGGGCGAGCACGACGCCCAGACCGCGCCCAGCGAGGCCGTCGCGAGCAGTGCGACGAGAGCCTGCAGGTTGTTCGGCAGGATGCCGCCGACCGCATCGCCGGGCTTCACACCCAACGCCACCAGCCCTTGCTGAAGGCGGGATACCTCCGCCCGCAGCTCGCCCATCGATACGTTGCGCGCCTCACCGGACTCGCCCACTTCAACGACCGCGAGCCGGGCGTCGGGCCCGCACAGCAGGTTCTCGGCAAAGTTCAGCTTCGCACCCGGGAACCAGCGCGCACCAAACATCTCGCCTTCTGATCGCCTGACCAGAGCTACCTCGCCGCGCTCGCCGATGATGCCCGCGAAATCCCACACCGCTTTCCAGAACCCCTCCAGATCGCTGATGGACCAGCGATGGAGTTCATCGTACTTGGCAGGATCGAACCCGTTTCGTCGCGCAAACTGGGCAAGATTGCTGTTCAGCAATGCCTCGGAATTGGGTTGCCACAGCGGGGTGGCCTTTGGCGCCTGATTCATCATCATCTCCTTGTATGTACCGACCAATCAGTACAGAACGTACTAAAAAAGAGTGGGCGCTTTTTCAGGGAGGTCCCGCGCATCCAAAATGCTGGACACACCCAAAAACTGTACCGATCGGTCGGTATTCTGACCTGCGATCCACCGATTGCAAGGCGTTTTCTTTGAGTGTTTTCCCTAGTGGCCGCTACAGCGTCAGCATCCGAAGTGCCAGCTCGTTGAGCCGCTGGGCGATCGCTTCAGGGCCCAGCGGACGTTCGGGGTTCATCCAGAGGTAGCTGTAGAAGTACATGCCCAGCACGCCCTTGAGCACGATCGGATCGTACGGCCGGAAGCACCGTGCGTCCGCACCATCGACCATCGTGTCCCGCCACACGCGCTCGTACTTCGCGTGCAACTCGAGCACCTCGCCGCGGCGAGGCTCGGTGAGCGACTGAATTTCTCTAAAACACACCGTCAGCTCCGCTTGATGCGAAGCGATCTTGTAAACGAGATGGGTGCCCAGTCGAAGCACCCTCCGCCGCGCATCGGGCTCGTCGCTTTGCGATTGGAGCGCTGACTGGACCAGATCGCTGATGTACTCCCGCGAGATTTCGTAGAGCAGATCTTCCTTGCTGCGAATGTGATGGTAGAGCGCCCCCCGGCCAAGCTGCACGGCCTCCTGAAGATCGCTCATGCCGATCGCGTTGTAGCCGCGCTTGGCGAACATTTGCGCCGCGATCTTGAAAATTCGCTCGCGTTGGGGAAGCTCCGGGTAATCAATGATGTTCATGCTGCTCGACTCTCTAGTTTACGGATGATAGACTTTTGTACCGACCGGTCAACCTGGTCATCCCGCGCGGATAACACTGTACAGGGGCGCCCCGCCGGTATTTTGGAAGCTACTGTCAACAACTCGCTTGTACCGATCAATCGGTCCATTTGACGTCACGCCAAGGAGACGAAATGTCCAATCTGGTAGAAGCCAGCACCTCGCCGAGCAGATCTCGGCGCCAATTCTTGACCAAAGGGGGAAGCGCAGTCGCAGCGGCTGTCGTGGCCCGGGCCGCCGCCGCTCAGCCTGCTGCATCGCTTCCAATTGCGCCGGCCGCAGGGAACAACCTGCCGCCCCACGTGCCGGAGTGGAGCCGCGCCTTGGGGGAGCCGACGGCGGCGCCCTATGGCAAACCCTCCAAGTTTGAAGTGGCTGCGGTCCGCAACATGTACCCGGGCCTTGTCGAGCCCATGTCCGCGTACAGCACGACGCCATTGCAGGAACTCGACGGCATCATCACTCCGAACGGTTTGCACTACGAGCGCCACCACGCGGGCGTGCCGCAGATTGAACCATCGCAGCACCGCCTCATGGTGCATGGCATGACCAAGAAAGACATGCTCTTCACAATGGAAGAGCTGCGTGAGTTCCCCAGCGCCTCCAAGATCTACTTTCTGGAGTGCTCGGGAAATCCGTCGTTCCTGCCCCCGTACGGCAAGACGGCGGCGGAAGTGTCAGGCCTGGTCAGTTGCGCACAATGGACCGGAGTGCCATTGCGCGCCGTCCTGGAGCACGTTGGCGTGAAGCCTGGCGCGAAATGGATCGTGGCCGAAGGCGCCGACGGCGCGGCCATGACGCGCAGCATTCCCCTTGAGAAGTGCCTCGACGACGTCCTGCTTGCCTACAGTCAGAACGGTGAGCGCCTGCGGCCCGAGCAAGGCTACCCGCTGCGGCTTTTCGTTCCCGGCTTTGAAGGAAACATGAGCATCAAGTGGCTGCGCCGGTTGCACGTTGCGGACCAGCCGGCCCACACGCGCGAGGAAACCGCCAAATACACGGACCTGATGGAAGACGGCCGCTCGCGGCAGTTTTCCTTCGTCATGGAATGCAAGTCGATCATTACCTCGCCGTCGGGTACTCACAAGCTCAGCCGCAAGGGCGTGCATGAAATGCGTGGCATTGCGTGGAGCGGCCACGGCCGGATCAAGCACGTCGACGTGTCGATCGACGGCGGCCGCAATTGGAAGGAGGCTTCGCTGGACGCGCCGGTGCTGAACAAGGCGCTCACGTCATTCAGGGCGCCCTTCGAGTGGCACGGAAAGGAGCTGATGCTCATGAGCCGGGCGGTCGACGAAACCGGCTATGTCCAGCCCACGCTGGCGCAGTTAATCGCCACCCGCGGCAAGGTTTCGTTCTATCACAACAACTCGATTCAGCCGTGGAAAGTGGCATCGACTGGGGAGGTGACCAATGGCCGCGCATAAGTTGCTCCCCAGGGCGGCTGCAACGCTGCTGCTCCTTGCCGCCTGCGCCGCGGCAAGCGCTGCAGACTCGACGTCCTTGGGCCGGGTGGCGACCCACGAAGAGGTCGCGGGCTGGAACATCGATGTCTTCGTCAACGGCGCCGGCCTCCCGGCCGGCTCCGGCACCGTCAAGGCGGGCGAGCAGGTCTACCGGAACGCCTGTCTGGGATGTCACGGCGCCAAGTTGGAGGGCGGCCTCGGGCCGGCGCTGACCGGAGGCGCCGGGACGCTTCGCTCAGCCAAGCCCTTGAAGACCGTCGCAAGCTACTGGCCTTACGCCACGACGCTATTCGACTACATCCGCCGTGCCATGCCCTTTCAGGCGCCGCAGTCCTTGACCAACGATGAGGTCTACAGCGTCACCGCCTACATCCTGAACTTCAACGCCATCGTCCCCAGCGACGCCACGATGGATCGCGATTCTTTGCCCAAGGTGAAGATGCCCAATCGAAACAGCTTCTATGTTGACGACAGGCCAGACGCGAAAAACCTCAGGTGCATGAAAAACTGCAAGACGGCCTCTGCCGCCAACTGAGACCTTGCTCGGCGACACCTTCGGTGCCGGTCTTTCAACGTCGTATTCATTCTCACCGCAACCAAAGGAAACTACCAATGAGAAAACTGTTCGCCCTCGCTCTGATGCTCGCTGCCGCGTCCACGCATGCCGCGACCTGCGAGACGACCGTGTCGAGCAACGACCAGATGCAGTTCGACACCAAGAGCATCTCCGTGCCGAAGTCGTGCAAGACCTTCAAGGTGACGCTCAAGCACTCGGGAAAGCTTGCCAAGACCGTGATGGGGCACAACCTAGTGATTGTTTCAGCCGCGGCGATTCAAGGCGTGGCAACCGATGGCATGGCGGCTGGCGCAGCAAACGGCTACATAAAACCCAATGATGAACGCGTCGTCGCAGCCACCGCGCTGATCGGCGGCGGCGAGACCACTTCAACCGAGTTTGACGTCTCCAAGCTCAAGGCCGGCGTCGACTACGGCTTCATCTGCTCGTTCCCCGGTCATTCGAGCCTCATGAAGGGTGCCGTGGTGCTCGTGAACTGATCGTTCGGGCTCACCAACGCCTTTTCCAATGCGTAGGGTGGCGGCCCTGCAAGCCGCCCCCCCCCACGCAACGGTCGCCATTGCGCGGCTCAGCTTGAACCCCGTGGCAGGCCTCCGCAACTAGGCGTTGATGTCGCCGATGCAGAGGTATTTCAACTCAAGATAGTCGTCCATGCCGTGATGCGAGCCCTCTCGACCAAGCCGGACTGTTTGACGCCGCCAAATGGCACGTGCTTGGTGGCAATCACGCCCGCATTGATGCCCACCACGCCGCACTCCAGCGCCTCCGAAACGCGGAAGATGCGGCCCACATCCCGGCTGTAGAAGTAGCTCGCCAAGCAGAATTCGGTGGCGTTGGCCAAGTCGATGGCCTCCTCTTCGGTTGTGAACCGGAAGACAGGCGCGAAAGGACCGAAGGTTTCCTCGCGCGCACAGAGCATCTCGGAAGTCGCGTCGGCGACGACGCGGGCACCTTCCTCGATTGCGTCCGCTAGGTGCTTGTGCACCTTGCGGACCGCCGCAGGCTCAATCAGCGGCCCCTGCGTGACACCGTCCTCAAAACCGTTGCCGACTTTCAGGGCCCGCACCTTTGCCGCGAACTTCTCGACGAACGCGTCGTAGACCCGTCCTGAACGTAGAGCCGGTTGGCGCAAACGCAGGTCTGTCCCGCGTTGCGGTACTTGCTCGCCATGGCGCCCTCCACGGCCGAGTCGATGTTGGCATCGTCGAACACGATGAACGGGGCGTTCCCGCCGAGCTCGAGGCTCATCTTCCTGACCGTGCGTCGTAGCGGACCTTCGGGTTGACGTGGGGAATGACGACATGGTTCGATGCGACCACCGCCAGCGTGTGCCCATCGCCGGGCGAGCGCAGGAGCGTTCCGTGCCAATGATGCCGCCGGCGCCTGGCACGTGCTCCACATAGAACGACTGGCCCAGCTCGGTGCTGAGGAAGGTCGCCCCACGGCGGGCCAGGATGTCGACGGACGAGCCGGCAGAGTTCGGCGTGATGACCCGGACTGCTCGCTTGGGATAGTCCGCCGCGAACGCAGGCAGTGCGGCAGGCAGGAACATGCCGGCGGTGCGCAGTTGCCGGCGGACTTTGAGCACTTCTACGAGGTGCACCCGCCTCGGGAGTTCGGGCGGGGCGGGCCACAAACAACTCACTAAGCCCTTGACCGGGCACAAAGCGGTGCCGGGGATACAAGGGCAACTTCAGTGACTCGTTGATTACTCCTGCTAAGCCTAGCGCTTACTAATCATCGTTTTACGGCGCTTGTTCTGGTGTCTACGATTCGCTCATCCAAATCGCCGTTCTCACCTATTCGGAGGTTCCATGTCCCAGCACCAGGCCGCGATTCAGTGGCAGCGTTCCCCTCATGCCACCGACAGCAAAACATACTCTCGCAACCACGTGGCGTCCTTGAGCGGTCAACAGTCTGTCAATGTTTCGGCATCCGTCGAATACAAGGGCGACCCGATGTGCACAGACCCCGAGCAGATGCTGGTCAGCGCCGTTGCGAGCTGCCACATGCTCTTCTTTCTGGCTATCGCTGAATTCCAGGGCTATCGTGTGGAGCAGTACGAAGACAACGCCGTGGGGTATCTGGAGAAGGCCGAAGGTGTGGGAATGTCGATCACCCGTGTCGAGCTGTCGCCCAGGGTCACTTTTGGGGGAGACAAAGTGCCCGACAATGCGGCACTCAATCGCATCCACGCCGATGCACACAAGAACTGTTTTATTGCCAACTCCCTCAAGGCCCGAGTGACGGTAGCGACTGAGGCGACTACAGCCTGACTTGGCATGCATCATCACGATTGGAGACATTCATGAACGCAGATCGCCCACTTGCGCCTCTGCTCAGGGAAGACAAGGATGGGGTCGCGACCCTGCATCTGAACCGCCCCCTGCAGTTCAATGCCCTGTCCGAAGATCTGCTCGATGCATTGCAGCGTGAACTCGACGCCATAGGCTCAGATCAGCACGTTCGCTGTGTTGTGCTAACAGGCGCCGGCAGAGCGTTTTGTGCCGGGCACGACCTGCGCGAGATGCGAGGACAGCCCCGCCTTGCCTACTACCAGGCGTTGTTCTCCCGCTGCAGTCGGGTCATGCAAGGAATCCAGGCGCTGCCAGTGCCCGTGATCGCGCGCGTCCACGGCGTGGCCACGGCCGCGGGCTGCCAGCTGGTGGCCAGTTGCGATCTCGCAATTGCCGCGGAGACAGCGCGCTTCGCCGTCTCGGGCATCAACGTAGGATTGTTCTGCTCGACGCCGGCCGTCGCGCTGTCACGCAACGTCTCGCCCAAGCGCGCCTTCGACATGCTAATGACTGCGCGCTTCATCGACGCGGCCACGGCGGCAGACTGGGGCCTCGTCAACGAGGCAGTGTCTGACGGCGAGCTGGATGCCGCCGTGGCGCGCAAGACAGCCGAAATTCTTGCCAAGAGCCCTACGGCCGTGCGCTATGGCAAGGCGATGTTTTACCGGCAAAGGCAGATGGCCCTTGCCGAGGCCTACGCCTACGCAGGCGATGTCATGGCACGCAACATGATGGAAGAAGATGCTTGCGAAGGCATCGATGCGTTTCTCGAAAAGCGTCAGCCTCACTGTCGCTCCTGACGGCTCTCGATGCGATCCCATTGATGAGGTGCCGCGTTGAACCGCACCCGTCGGAGATAAACATGACCCCCACCAACCCATATCAACAAGGCCTCGGCCGGACACCGAAGATCCGCGAAGGCATGCTGCGCGAGGCTGCGCTATCTGCTGAGTTGGGTTTCACCGGCAAGGGGGCTATCCACCCCAAACAAATCCCCGACATTAATACCACGTTCACGCCCGATGCAGGCAGCGTGGAGCACGCCCGGCAGGTCATCGAGGCTTTCGCTCAATGCGATGGTGGCTTACTGGTTTACAAGGGAAAATTGATCGAGAAACCGGTGTTGCGCAGCTTCGCCCGGATGCTGGCGGTCCACGACGTGGCCCACGCCAAGTAAGCTACGCTCCATGCGCAAGCCTGCCCCGCCGACTCAACACAAACTCCAACGCGACGCCATTGCGCAGGAGCAAGGCGTGGCCGCAGCGGAAGGCAACGCAATTCAAGCTTGCCTGCCGCAGGATGATGGCCGGGCATGGCCCTTGCCAACCAGCGCCAAGCGCCTGCCACCGCTCATCGCGCTGTCGTACTTCGAGGCTGCGGCCAGGACGCAGAGCTTCGCCGCAGCCGCCAAGGAGCTGCACGTCACGCCCGCTGCAATCAGCCATCAAATCAAGGCACTGGAAGAACATCTCGGCGTCGAGCTGTTCGTCCGCCACCATCGCAAGGTCAGTCTGACGCCGGCAGCCAAGGCGGCGTTACCTACATTGCAAGATGGCTTCGCAGCACTGGCGGACGGCGTGGAGCAGATCCGGGCCCAGAGCGAGGCACGTTGGGTCATCACCGTTTGCGCCGAACCCTTGTTCGCCACCAAGTGGTTGGTGCCTCGGCTGCACCGCTTTTATGCGCACTGTCCGGAAGCGGAAGTGCGCCTGCAGGCAAGCCTCAGTTCTGTTGATTCGGCACGGGGCGGGCCGACTGGCCCCACCACATTTCGTCGCGCAGGGATCGATTTGGCTGTCCGTTTTGGCTACGGAGAGTATGCGGAACTGGATTCGCGCCGCTTATTGACGGTTTCGTTGCTTCCCGTTTGCTCGCCCTCATCGGACAAGGCGCTGCCTTCCGCCTCACCCGTGGCGCTGCTCAAACAGCGACTTCTGAGCGACAGCACAGCCTACCGCTCACCGGAGCGCTTCGGGTGGCCGCAATGGTTTCAGCATGCGGGTATTTCGGTGCCAGGCTCGCTGCGCGAGCAGCGCTTCGGGAATGGACTCCTCGCATTGGAAGCCGCAGTTACGGGCCAGGGCCTGCTACTTGCCAGTCCTCCACTGGTACAAGCAGAGTTGCAGTCAGGAAAGCTAGTCATCGCCGCCAACGTGGAAATGCCCTGTCCCTTCGCCTACTTTGTGGTCTGTCAGCCTTCCGCGTTGGAGCGTCCCATCGTGCAGAAATTCAGGGAGTGGCTATTCGCAGAAGCAGAGTTGTCAGACAGGACCGTCGCTTCGGCAGAAACAACCCGTCAGAAGAAGGTCCATGCACATGTGCGTACTTCAAAGCGAACGCTCCCTTGATGTCACAGCGGTAGGCTCGTTGACCGCTTGATCTCCTTGAGCGAAAAGCCGGTATACATCTCCTTGATGTTGCCTAGCTTGCGAAGGATCTTGTTCAGGGCCAGCTCATGGAAGTTCTCCATGTCGGTCGCGACTACCTGCAGCAGATAGTCATACTTGCCAGAGACGTTGTGACAGGCAATGACATTCGGCAACGCCGTCACGTCGCTCTCGAAACGATTCATGGCCTTCTCAGAATGGTCGTCGAGCAGGATGCTGACGAACGCGAACAGTCCCAGCCCCAGTTCCCGAGGTTCCAGCGAGGCGTGGTAACCCCGGATCACCTTCTCCTCCAGGCGCTTGAGTCGCTTCCAACATGCCGGAGGTGACAGCGCGACGCGCGACGCGATCTCCGTGTTGGCTAGTCGACCGTCGGCCTGCAGAAGCTGCAGGATGGCGCGATCTGTTTTGTCCAACTCAACCATTTCAACTCCTCCATAGGTAGGCCTAAGCAGGCCAAGCTGAGTGAGGGGCTGCCTCCAGAATGGGGGCTCACCAACCCTTCGCGGCCGGCTCGCGCAGGCCTCCATCTCCTCACCTGGTGCATGCGAGGCTTCCGGATATTCAGTTTGTCTAATTTTATTATCCATTTCAATGCAATCTGGGAAATATTAGAAATCAAATTTCCCGCAAGAGTCCCCAGAATCTCCCGTTGAGAGCCCATCGGCAGTTCCTCTACCGATGGTTTCAATCGGCCTGGCCCAGCATTTCAACCACTTGCGCGTCCGGCAAGAAAAAAGAGATTCAACTGGAGACATACGTGAGCCTGTTTCGAACCAAGAGCCTCGACGACCTGGTCGCGAGCGCCCAATCCATCCATGGCCTGAAGAAAGTCCTCGGACCCCTCGATCTCATACTGATCGGCATCGGTGCCATCGTAGGCACCGGCATCTTCGTGCTCACGGGAACAGGGGCGCTCACAGCCGGACCCGCGCTGACCATTTCCTTCATCATCGCGGCCATGGCGTGCGCCTTCGCCGCGCTGTGCTATGCCGAATTCGCCTCGTCGTTCCCCGTGGCCGGGTCGATCTACACCTACAGCTACGCCACGATGGGCGAGTTGATCGCCTGGATCATCGGCTGGGACTTGATGCTGGAATATGGGCTGGCGAGCTCCGCGGTGTCCGTGGGCTGGTCGGGATACTTCCAGTCTTTGTTGAGCGGCTTCGGCATTGCGCTGCCCAAGGCGCTGTCCGCGGCGCCTGGTGCGATTCCCGGTGTCGAAACCTGGTTCAACCTGCCAGCCTTCCTGATCATGCTGGCGCTGACCGCCATGCTTTCCATCGGAATCAAGGAGTCGGTGAAAGTCAATAACCTGCTGGTGGCCATCAAGGTCGCCGTCGTGCTGCTGTTCATCATCGTGGGCTACAAGCATGTGCAGCCCGCCAACTGGCAGCCTTTCGCTCCCTACGGCACCAACGGGATCTTCAGCGCAGCCGCACTGGTGTTCTTCGCGTTCATCGGCTTCGATGCCGTCTCGTCTGCCGCAGAGGAGGTCAAACGTCCCGACCGCGACCTCCCTATCGGCATCATTGGCTCACTCGCGATCTGCGCCGTGCTGTACGTAGCGGTCTCGCTGATCATGACGGGCATCGTGCCCTACCGTGATTTCCTTGGTGTGGACCACCCGGTGTCGCTGGCCTTGCAGCGCGCCAACGAGAACTGGTTTGCAGGCTTCGTTGATCTGGGCGCCATCCTCGGCATGACCACGGTCATCTTGGTCATGATCTATGGCCAGACCCGCATCCTCTTCGCGATGTCGCGCGACGGCCTACTGCCCCAACGGTTTTCCAAAGTCCACCCCCGCTTCGGAACGCCGTTCTTCGCCACTTGGCTCGTGGGCATCTTCTTCGGCCTGATCGCGGCGATCGTGCCTCTCAACGTGCTGGCCGAGCTGATCAACATCGGGACGCTCGCTGCCTTCAGCTTGATCGCGGTGGCCGTCATCTTGCTGCGCAAGACGCGCCCCGACCTGCCGCGCGCCTTTCGTTGCCCCGCAGTCCCCATCGTGCCGCTGCTGGCGATCGGGTTCTGCATCACGCTGATGACCTTCCTACAGGCCACGACCTGGATGGCTTTCGGCATCTGGCTGCTGCTGGGCCTCGTGGTCTATTTCACGTATGCACGCAAGCGCTCCCTACTGAGCTGACATGTTGTGGCCGGGAAGAATTTCCGACCACGAACACCGATGCAAGAACTAGGTCGACGCAGCGCTCAAGCCATCACATCAGATCTGTTTCAGGAGAAGAAGATTCTTATGACGTTCGATTTTGATCAGCCGATCTCGCGCCAGGGCACCAACGCCCTTGCGGAGGATGGTTTCGAAAACTACTTGTTCGGATCCGAACCCTTGATGCCGCCCCTGCAAGTGCCGGCGAAGGAACTGGTGTCCATGTGGGTGGCTGACATGCAGTTCGCCGCACCCGAGGCCGCCATTGGCGCCATGCGTGAGCGGCTGGCGCACCCTATTTTCGGATATACGATGAACTTCGACGACCAGTTGTACGACGCCTTTAGTGCGTGGTGTGACCGGCGATACGGTTGGCGTTTTGATCGTGAGCAGATGCAGATTTCCCTGGGAGTGATCCCAGCGCTATTCGGCCTTGTCGAATACGTGTGCGCCCCCGGTGACAAGGTGCTCAGCCTTACGCCATCGTACGGCTACTTCAAGCATGCAGTCGTCCAACGGGACAGGGTGTTCGAAACCTCGCCTTTGCGCAAAAAGGACGACGGGGACTACGAGATTGACTTCGAGGACTTCGAGCGCAAGGCTCGAGACCCAGCCGTGAAGCTGTTTTTCCTCTGTCATCCCCATAACCCGACCGGGCGCGTCTGGACCGAGGATGAATTGCGTCGCATGGCCGAACTGTGCCTGTCCAATGGCGTCAAGATCGTGTCTGACGAGATCCACTGCGACCTGACCCGCACCGGGGTTGCGCATGTGCCGCTGGCCAAGCTATTCCCGAGCAGCAAGGACATCATCACCTGTATGGCGGTGAGCAAGACGTTCAACCTGGCCGGGATGATGATCGCCACGGTAATCATCCCCGATCCAGAGCTTCGCGCTACATGGAAGCGAAGGCACTATCCGTTCGTCAATCCGCTAAGCCTCGCTGCGGCGGTCGGTGCTTATACAGACGGTGAAGCCTGGCTTGAAGCGCTCAGGCAGTATCTGGACGACAACTTTGCGTTCATGCATCGATATCTCTCGCTTTGGCTGCCCAAGGCACAGTTCCAGATTCCGCAGGCCACGTATCTGGCATGGGTGGACTTGAGTGCCTATTTCGATGACTCCGTAAATCTGACCAGGTTTTTTCTCGAAAAGGCTGGACTGATCCTCGAAGGAGGAGAGATGTTTGTCGCGAACGGTGCGCAGTGCGTTCGACTGAACCTTGCATGCCCGCAAATGCAGGTTGAAGAGGCTTTGAAGAAGTTGGCCACGGCTATCACCGAAAGTCGAAGCTCAGCCACAAGAGTTCGCAATTGACGGGCGTTGTTGCATAACCCTGCGGGAGTAACCTCCGATCGTGGCTAGGCTAGGCAGATGAGCAAGCCACCGCGGGCGAAGTACCGCACGACGAACTGGAGTGAGTACAACGCGGCGCTCAAGCGCAGGGGATCATTTATGGTTTGGCTCGCTGCCGACCTTCAATGGCAGGCTCTTGCCAGTAGTCGCTCAGGCCGCCCCGCTGTGTTCAGCGATGCTGCGATCCAGTTCTGCCTGACCTTGAAGTTCATGTTCGGGCTGGCCCTGCGCCAGGCTACGGGCCTGGCCGAGAGCCTGCTCAAGTTGGCCCACTTGGACTGGGCCGTGCCCGACTACAGCACCTTGTCGCGGCGTCAGAAGACATTGAGTGTGGCCATTGCCACGCGCCGCAGCAGCGCGGGCTTACACCTACTGATCGTAAGCGGATGGGCGCTCCATCTTGACGGTCCCGATCAGCGGTTGCCCCTGCTGCAGAGTCAGGTGAGCGGTTGCCAGCGATGTGGCAGGAGATCGTCAATTCGGCTGTTCAGGTGC
>NZ_JBPJZR010000017.1:0-135411 GCF_051216615.1 Variovorax raffinosi | reverse complement strand
TGCCGCGCTGGGTCGGCAGGCAATGCTCGATGCCGGCGAACTGCTCGGGTGTGATTTCCATGAACAGCAGTTTCACGCATTCTCGCGAACTCTTCAATTAGTGTTAACACGCCCTAGCTCATCGACGTCCTTGGATTGACCCTCAACGTTGCCACCGAGCGTTTAGAGGCTATCCGCCAGACGCCCTCACGATGCGGTCGTGCAAGGAGGCCAAATGCGCTTTCATGGCTCGCCACGCAGCCTCTGGATCTTGATCTGCCACGGCCTGAAGCACGGCCTCGTGCTCCCGCTGGGTAACCTCCAGTCCGTCCGCCGGCATGATGCGCAGATGCCACATCAGGTCCGATCTCTCGTGGAGTGGGCGCAACATGTCTGAGAGGATCTTGTTGCCCGCAGCTTCGGCAACGACGCTATGGAAGACGCGGTCAAGCACGCTAAATGCCTTGCGCTGGCTTTGATTGAGCAGTGACGCCGATTGCTTGAGCAGCTTGCGCAGTTCGGCCACTTGATCCGGTTTGATGCGTTGTGCAGCGAGCGCAACGATGTTCGGTTCGATCGCCAGCCGGGCCTCCAGCAGGGTCATGATGTCCTGCAAGGAGTCTGCACGAATCAACAATCCTTTGCGAGGTATGACCTCTACCAGGCCGTCCGCCTGCAGGCGGTGGATGGCCTGATGCACGGGCATTCGCCCGAAGCCGGTCAATTCGCAAAGATCTGCCTCGTTCAGAAAGAGGCCAGGCCTCAGTTCCAGGGACAGGATGCTGCTCTTGATGCGTTCGTACGCCTGCTGCGTGAGCGACGGCTCCCTCGTTTGGTGACGCCTGGCTGCGAAGCCGCCCAAAGCGGTAGCGGCCTGCTGAGGCGGGTTTCCATCTGGACGTGCCATGTCTAGTAATATATCATCTGATTCTGAAAGCCGTGTGCAGCATACCTGATGCATAGCGGCAGCGCGGGAATTGCAATGAGGTTAATCGATGCTGGCAAAAAGGGCCTTTCGTACCACCTCTTCGGTCACTGGGAGGCAAGCGAGATCGTGTTCACCCGTGTGGAGACACTGATTTTGATCTTCCGGTGTTGACTCTCTTTCCCGAGAACGCACTTCGATCCATCACCGACTCTCTGAAAAGTACCATGACTATCACCCCTGTGACATCCCTTCCTCTTCCTGACGGTGCGCCCGATCTGGCTGAAATTCTGATCGCGACGGGTGAGCTGCCGTGGCGCGAGAAATCACTTAAAGGTGTGTTCGAGAAGATGCTTTGGCGCAACGAGGCCACCGGCGCGTCGGTGGCGCTGATCAAGTTCGCCAAGGGTGCGAGCATACCGAAGCCTCACAGCCACGCGTCGAACCAATTCATGTTCTGCCTGAGTGGCAAGTATGAATACACGTCGACGGGCGTCACCTTGCTGCCGGGGTCGTTTTACTGCAACCCCAAGGGCAATGTACATGGTCCGACGCTCGCCCATGAGGACACGGTGGTTGTTGAGCTCTACGACGGGCCGCACTATCCCCAGGTACCCGATTGGTACACAGATGCACGCGACGCGACCTGATCGCCCACCAGCCCTTGAGTGACGCAGAGATGCTCACGCTGGATCCGGAGCGCCTTACACAGGTCGAGATCTACAAGCTGATGACGGGGATCGTGGTGCCCCGGCCGATCGCTTGGGTCACGACGCTGTCGGAGACCGGGGTCGTGAACGCAGCGCCGTTCTCGTCATTCACGTTCGTGAGCCACGATCCGCCGATGCTGGCCATCGGCATCGATGCCAAGCCTGGCGGTGCCGGCCTCAAGGATACGGCGCGCAACATCTTGCATCGCCGTGAATTCGTTGTGCACATCGCAGACCACTCCCTGCTGCAGGCGCTGCACGACAGTTCGGGTGACTATCCATCGGATGTCGGGGAACTCGAGTTGCTAGGTTTGGAGATGCGTCTCAGCGCACGAGTGTCCACGCCGTGCATCGCGCATGCGCCCATCGCTGCGGAATGCGTGTTGGAACAGAGCGTCGTCCTGGGACGCCAACCGACGCGGCTGATGATCGGGCGGGTCGTGCAGTTTCATGTGCGCGACTCGCTGATCGCCAATGGACGCATTGACGCCGTAGCACTCAATCCGGTGTGCCGCCTAGGCGGCCCTCACTATGCTGGCCTCGGCACCGTCACGAGTCTGCCGCCGCCCCTGTTGCGTTTCTGAGCCTCGTCAGCTGACCTCGGTGCCTTTCAGTGCGAATACTGGGGCCGTCAAAGGGCCAGCACCAGTCGCGGTCCCTTCGCGCGCGACACACAGACTTGAATCACTTTGCCAGCCGCCTTTTCGGACGCGGTGAGGACATGGTCACGGTGGTCAATCTCGCCCTCGACGACGTCGACTGCGCAGATGCCACATTCGCCACGGCGGCAATCTGACAGGACGTCGCAGCCGTGTGCTTCCAGGCACTCGAGGATGGTCTTGTCGGCAGGAACTTGCAGTGTTTCGCCACTGCGTTGCAGCACCACGTTGAAGGCTTGATCTCCGATCTGAGCCGCTGGTGCCGAAAAAAGTTCGAAGCGTACCCGCTCGGGTGGCCAACCGCGCTTCTGAGCTTCGCCCAAAAGCGCGTCGAGCATGGGCTGCGGGCCGCATACATAGAGAACGTCATCGGGACCGCAGCTATCGAGCACGGCGGCGGCATCGAGGGGACGGCCTACTTCTTCGTCGACATGCAGCGCCAGCGCGTCGCCCAGCAAACTGCGCAGTTCATCGACGAACGCAAGCTGCGCCCGGTTGCGTCCCGCGTACAGCATCCTCACCGGCCGCTCCTGACGACAGCGTTCGGCCGCCATGGCCGTGAGCGGTGTGACACCGATGCCACCGGCCACCAGGATCGTGGTGCCTCCGTGGTCATGGAGAGGAAACTCGTTGCGTGGCGCTTCAACGTTCAACGTGTCGCCGGCCTGTAGACCATGCATGAACTTCGAGCCACCTCGGCCCGATTCCTCCAGTCGAACGGCGACGGTGTACTGATGAGGATTGGCCGCCCGCGACGCAGCAGGCTCGAAATTGATCAGCGAATAGTGGCGCCAATCGGTCGCACCGTCGGTCAGACGTACCTGGACGCGGATGTGCGATCCCGGTTCAAAGTTGGGTAGCGGCCTCCCTTCGGGTGCACGCAGCTCCAAGCGGTAGAGCAGCGGGTGCAGTCGTTCGACGGCGTGTACCGAGAGCTGCAGAGGGAGATGAGCGGTCATGGTTGTTCCGAGGTGCCGGGCCGGCATGTCAGGGAGAGGAAAGGGAAGTGCCGGGCCGGCCCTTCGAAATGAGGAAGGCCTCGAAAGTCCTCGCGCAGCACCTCACGCACGGGACTGCGCATTGCCTCACTCATCGCGACAGAACTGTCGAAGACAGTCTTGTTGCGCTGCAGGCAGAGGCGCTCCGTCAACGGCAGGCCGCAGACAACGGTGGCCGGCGTGTAGATCTCGATCGCACGAATGCCGGGCAACTGTGCGAGCAGGGGCGGGTGGTTCGCGTTGTAGTACAGGTGCCAGGCGTTTGCGTCCTTCGCAGGCCCTTCGTACTCGACCCAGTAACTCAGGAGCTGGTCCGAGCGGGTTGCCGGGTCAAGGACGGGGTACCGCCGAACGAGCATGCCTTGATGGGCCACGTGCGCATTGGCCAGGCTGGGCAGAAAGGTCCGCTCGGCCAAGGGCGCCAGTTGGCCTTGTGGCAACAGTGCGGACTCCAGCACGTCGAGTCTGTCAAAGTGCAACTGGACGATCAGCGAAGGCGAGCCAGCCGGCGAGGGGTAATAGGGGTCCTCGGCCGCTGTCGGCTCCAATATCTCAGCTGCGCGCAAACCGGGGCACGCATTCAGAAGAGATTGCACCGCATTGATGTCCTGTTCGTCCACGGGGAGCACGCTGGCGGCTTGCCAGACGCAGAACCAGGTGAGCCAGGGCTCTGCGGATGCGTGCAAGGTGCTCATCACTTCACCACCGGTGGACGTCGGGCTGCATTCGGGCGCTCCCAGGTGGACGGTGTGACGCCTGTCTCCCGCAGTCTGAACTTCTGCACCTTCCCGTTTTGAGTGCGCGGCAGTTCCAGCACGACGTCAAAGTAGCGCGGTACTGCGAAGTAGGGTAGCAGTCGCTCGCAGTGTTGCGCCAGCTCGGGGAGATCCAATGTGCGGTCTGGCCGCGCGACAACGGTGACCATGACCTCATCCTCTGCCAGTTCCGAACGCACGGGATAAGCCGCGACCTGCGCGACATCCGGATGGCGGAGAAAGGCCTGCTCGACTTCGTAAGAGGAGATGTTCTCGCCGCGACGACGGATTGCATCTTTCATGCGATCGATGAAGCGAAAGCTGCCGTCAGCCTCCTGAACCACGCGGTCTCCGGTGTGAAACCACAGGCTGCGCCAAGCCTCGAGCGTCTTGTCGGGCTGACCGAAATAGCCGTTGGAGAAGGCGAAGGGCTCGTCGGCGCGCAGCAGCAGTTCTCCAGCCTCGCCGCGCGGAACTTCGACGTCGAGATCGTCTGCCACGCGCGCCTGGAACCCTGGCCGCAGCCAGCCCATGGCCCCCAAACCTCGGGTGCCGGGCGGCGCAGAGATGACGATCGAGGTTTCTGTCGAAGCGTAGCCGTCCACGAGCGTGATCCCCGTGCGCTGGTGAAACTGATCGGCGGACGGACCTGGGACCCCTCCGCCTAGCCCGACGCGCACGCGATGCGCGCGTTCAGCCGGAGCTGGCGGCTGGGCGAGCAACATCGGCACCATCGCCCCCAGCAGATAGACCACGGTGGCGCCGCAGTCTTGAGCGCTGGTCCAGAAGCCCGAAGCGGAGAAGCGGGGGTGGATCACGGCGTGGCAGCCAACGATGCTGGCCTGCGCGAACGTGTTCAGCGCATTGATGTGGAACAAGGGCAGCGTCGTGAACAGGACATCGCCCGCGACCACGCCAAGCATCTGTGCGCTGTACATGCCGAAGAGGAAGTAGTGCCCGTGCGGGCAGACGACGCCCTTGGGTGCCCCCGTGGTGCCGGACGTGTAGAGGATCGCCAGCGTCTCAGAGGGCATAACCTCCTCGGCTGGCACTTCCGCCGCGCCCGGGGGGTAGGGCTTGACCGCCACCGCGCCGATGCCGAACGCCGCGGACTCGGTGCTGCCGCCGACCACCCACACCGTACGAAGCGCCGTGCGGGCGAGATCCACCTGCGCGAGTTCGGGTAGGAAGCCGGCTTCGATCACCAGCAGCGCGGCACGACTGTCTTCGAGGTAGTACTGGATCTGCGGTGCCTTCGAAGCGACATTGATCGGCACCGACACCGCGCCGATCCAGCCACAGCCGAGGAAGAGCTCAAGTGCCTCGACACGGTTGGAGCACATGGAAGCGACCCGGTCCGCTTGGACGACGCCGGCTTCGCGCAGACGTGCTCCACGCTTCGATGCCGCAGTAGCGGCGTCATCATGGGTCCAGCATGTGTCACCTATGGTGAGGACAGGCTCATGCGGGCGGCATTCCTGCTGCTGCTTCAGCATGCGCGGAAGCGTCCGCTCGCGCATCGGTGGGGCCCCGGGAACGTCCTGGGTCGGCACCGTGTTGCCGTGTGTGGGGCTCATGACAGTGCCTCTGCGTGAAAGAGGCCCTCGCGCACGTAGAGCCGGACCTTGGTACCACGCGGCATCGGCGCATGGACCATCGCGAACAGGCTCTGGGCGACGGAGGTCTTAACGCACGCCACATGGAGCGGCAACACGTTCTCTAGTGCGGGGTCAAGGGTTCGGTGAATGCAGGTCGTGGAGAGCACTGTTGCCTCGCCGTTCTCGGGCAAGTGCTCCACCTCGGGGGCCAGGCACGTGGGGCAGAACGATTGCGGGGGATAGAAGCGGTGACCGCAATCCCGGCAGCACGACAAGGCGAGGCCTGTGGACTGGGCGACTCGCAGCAAGATCGCCATGGCGTTGGAACATGTAGTCACCAGCTCGCCTCCAGCAACGCGGCGCCGCTGCCAAGACAGCGGTCGTAGATAGCCATGCCGTACCCTGCTACCGCTCCTACGCGAGCGTGCGCGACTTGGCGACCCTCGGCTTGCTGATTCAGCTGTCTCAGGACCTCCACCATTCCAAGGAATCCGCCTGCAGCGCCTGCTTGCCCGCAGCCGAGCTGGCCCCCGCTGGTGTTGATCGGAAGATCGCCGCAAAAACGCACGTCGCGCTCGCGCACGAGGTGGTGCGCCTCGCCGCGGGCGCAGAAGCCGAGGCCCTCTATCTGCATGAAAGAAATCGCCGGGCAGTCGTCGTAGACGGCGAGCACATCGACGTCGGCGGGTGTGCGGCCGGCCTGCCCGTAGAGGCGCGGGCATTCCTGCTCCCAGCCCCCGCGCAGCATCGGTCGCTCGTTCGGGTAGGCATTGTGTCGTTCAACCACGGAAAGGATGCGCGCGTATGGGATGCCGAGGGCGCGTGCGTGCGTCTCCCGTAGCACGAGGAAACCCTCGGCGCCGGCACAGGGCATCACCAGGTCAAGCTTGTGCAGTGGTTCGGCAACGGGTGGGGCATCCAGGTATTCGTCGAGCGTCGTCGGCGTGCGCAGTAATGCATGGGCGCAGCGACTGGCGTTAAAGCGCTGGGCGACGCACAGCCTTCCGAAGTCCTCGCGCGTCGTCCCGGTGGCGTCCATGTACTGCTGCGTGACGTGCGCGAATGGCATCGACGGGCCGGCTGCGCCATAGGGCGCGACCGCGTCGATGGTGGGCACCGAGAACTGGCTGGCGATGTCGGCGAAACCCCTCTTCGGGTTGGCGTCGGCGCCGATGCAGGCAACAACCGTCGCGTCGCCGGCCTGCACGGCGCGCGCCGCGCGGCGCAGCGCCATTACCCCGCTGGCTCCTCCGAAGGGTACTGCTTCGAGCCAAGTTGGTGACAGGCCAAGCGACATGGACAGCGATGCCACAGGGTTGGGGGTGAGCGTAAAGCTGGAAGCAGACAGGCCGTCGACCTCCTCCTTGTCGATACCGGCTTGGCGGACCATCGCGCGCAGACACTGGGCGAAGTACCAGTCTGCGGGCTCGGTGCTGAAGCGCGCGTAACCGACCGAAGTAGGTGCGGCCAGTGCGACCCCGTCGAAGGCAAGATTCATTTCGTGGACGTTCTCTTCAGTCGGCGCGGATGCTTGCTGCCTTGATCACTTTGCCCCAGGTCCGGGATTCGGCCTCAATGCGCGCCGTCAGTTCGGCAGGGGAGCTGACGACCACCTCGAGCCCGATTGGCTCGGTGGCCTGGCGCAGCGCCGAGGACCGCATAATCTTGGCCAGTTCGGTGTTTAGGCGATTGATGATGGCCGGAGGCGTTCCGGCCGGCGCGAACATGCCGAACCAGAACGACAGCTCGAGGCCCGGGTACCCAAGCTCGGCGAGCGTAGGAACATCCGGGGCCTGTGCCAGTCGCTTCGATGTCGCCACTGCCAGCACGCGCAGCTTGCCCTCGCGCACGAAGGGCAGGCTGGTGCTCACCGAGTCGAAGAAGAAGTCCACGCGATTCCCGAGCAGATCCTGAAGGGCCGGCGCCGAGCCACGATAGGGCACATGCGTGCCGGGGATGGAGGCCGCGCCCTTGAGCATCTCACCCAGCAATTGACCACCGGTTCCGATTCCCTGGGATGCGAAGGTCAGGCCCTCAGGCTTTGTCTTGGAGGACGCCACGAGGTCGGCCACGGACTTCAGGGGACTGTCCTGGTGGACGATCAGCCAATGTGGCGTCTGCACCAGCGGCGTAATGGGGATGAAATCGGAAGGCGCATATGCGAGCTTCGCGAACAGATGGGAGTTCAGCGCCTGCGTACCCATGGTGCCCATGAACAGCGTGTGTCCGTCAGGCGGGGCATGCTTCGCAGCGGCGGCGGCGATCTGGCCGCCGCCGCCCGGTTTGTTGTCAATGATCACGGCTTGACCCAGGACATCGGCCAGCTGCCGGCTGACCAGACGTGCGACAGGGTCGGCAATGCCGCCTGGCGGGAAGGGAACGATGATGGTGATCGGCTTGGTAGGATAGGCCTGGGCTGACGAAGCGCCGGCTGCGAGGGCCAGAAATAGCATCGGCAAAGCCCGCAGCAAGCGGCGAATGTTGGGCATTTGAGTCTCCTTCGTGGTGGATAAAACTGAACGATCAAGGAAATGGGCGACAGACGCCCTTTAGTTCGCAGCTGGCTGCGACATCCAATGCAGCCATGCACGGAATTGGTTGCGCATGAGGATCTCGCTGGTGGCGCTGTGTTCAGCTTGCGCGTTCATAGATTCGTCGGGCCGATGCAGACGGTGCAGGCTCACCCATGGGTTGCGCCGTGCTCGCAGCGCAAGCTGCATGGTTTCGAAGACATGGATGTCGTCGTGCGCGACCGGCGACATGGGCGAAAAGACCAGGCGGTTGTAGTTCATCGAGCGTCGAAACGATTCGTCCGGCGCCCCCTCGATTCGCAGTGCCCATACCTCAATCACCGTGCGGTCGATGGCGATCGGGCGCACTACCCGTAGGATCTGAGGCGAGCATTTCAGGGCCAGGCTCGGAAAAAGGATCGCGTTCTGCGGCGCAAAGGCCAAAACCTCGGCCGCCTTCTGCTCGCCGTGAACGGCGGCAAGTGCTTGTTCGTATTCGCCCAGCGCTGAGTAGCCAGTGTGCAGGCTCGCTCGTGTGCCGAGGATGCTGTGACCGTCGTCAAACACCCGTGCTCCCATCTCGCGAACTGCGTCGAGCCTGGTACCAAACGGCAGCAGTTGTTCCATAGCGAGCGGCTTGGCTGTGTCCTCGGCCCGGGTGTTCCAAAGATCAGTTGCTGTGGCGACCACCGACTCGTGCGTTGCGATCGCGTGCACAGCATCGTTGACGTTTTCGAGATACATCTTCCAGTTGCAATGCAACATCGTCCGAATGCACCCGCCGGCTATCTTCAGGCGCCCTTCAGGGGAGCGGTCGACAAGGTTGTCCAGCACTGGCAGCATGGCGCCAGCATAGGCTTCGAAGGACGGTCCCTCGCTTGCTAAGCGCGCGAACACAAAGCCGTGGTAGTCGGCGCAGGTCACCCTGGACAGGCCCGCCGATGCAGGGCAGTCGGCGAGCCTCGTATGCTCATACTCCGCCTTGAGGGGAATTGACAGAAGTGAGCCATCGAGGCGGTAGCTCCACGCGTGGTAAGGGCAGCGCAGCACCTTGCCCGTATTGCCGCAGCGTTCCGACAGGATCGCAGTACCCTTGTGTGCGCAGCGATTGAGCAGCACGGCGACCGAGCTGTCCGCCTGACGCAGCATGATGATCGGCTCCCCAGCAATCGCCGTGGTGTAGTAGTCGCCGGTCTTGGGCACTTGGCTGGCATGCCCAACGAACTGCCAAGTCCGTGTGAACAGCCGTTCCTGCTCGAGTTGGAAGACTTCGGGGTCCGTGTACACGTCTGCATGGACTTGATCGGGGCGGATCAGTTCGGCCAGTGCGGCGATATCGCGGTATTTGCTCACGATGGTGCTCATGTGGGAATCCAGTCTCCAGCGGCTCCCGGTGGAGATCAGGAGACCGTTGCTGCTTTTAGATATGCTATGTGAAATATCATGTGATTGTCAAGATTTCGAGCGGAGTGTTTTGTCCGGACGGTGGCTTTATGAAGCTGCTGAAAGCTCATCCTGTGGGAGCAACTGGTTTGCGCACCGGCTCGGGCGATCGGTCGGGCATTGCGCAACGGAGCTGGTCTGCTTGCTCTGCCAATGCCATTGATCGAGAGGCTTCTTGCGCGATCCGGAAAACAGCAGGCGAGGGCCTCATCTTTCCGATCGGGGTGCGTCTCTGACGAGGTGTCGCGCAGTCGATCCCACGCAGCCCGGCATCCTGCGCAGGAGGGGAACGCAGGTCGGCTTTGCCGCAGTCGATCCCTGATGCCGTGGCGCGGCGCGTTCGTGTTTGACTGTCGTCGTTCGTGGCAGGGGGGGCGTACAAGACACGCGTGAGTGTTGGCAGCCCTTGCTTCTGTGGTCTGTGGGGAGCACAAGGCCGCGCATGCTTTGGCGGGGCTGCGGTGTCGACAGCTACGGAGGTGACGCTTCGTAAGGTGGCCTGGGCTGTTGTCGCGCGAATTGAGGTACCGCGCAAATTCGTGTCGTGGCGGAGGAGGTCTGATGAAGCTTGTTGCCCAACGGCCGTCAGGTGCCGTCTCGCCACTTAGCGCGTGCGATTACTTCTTGCTGTAGCGGTCATTCGATTCAGCATCAGTGGTTTCGTCATCGCCAAGATCAGGGACCGACTGCGGATGCTTCGCGGTGGTCGGCAGCCTGTTCGACGGCCAGCAGCAGTTTGCGCAAGGCCTGCGATATGCGATCGAGTTCGTCGGCGGTCAGTGTGTCGGCAAGCGCATGAAGGCGACGCACCCGTGTCTTGAGTGCCGCGTTGATGACGTTACGGCCGACATCGGTGAGCGTGAGAAGCACGCCCCGGCGATCTGTCGGATGGGGCTGGCGGCGGACGAAGTCACGCTCTTCCAGCCGGTCGACAAGAGAGGTCATCGAGCCCGACGTGAGGATTGCGATGCGGGTGAGCTCGGACAGCGACTGCGGCCTTGGGTCGTGACGGAGCAGGGCGGCCAGGACCTGGAACTGTGCGCCCGTGATCGACTGCTCTTTTGCAATCTGCGCCAACTCCTTTTCGAGCAAGCTCGACAGCCGCAGTACCCGCATCAGGGGTGCAAGGCGCCGCACCCCGAGATCTGGGCGGCAGGTTTCCCACTCCTGCGCGAACTGGTCGACATAGTCGTGGGGCGGCAGGGAGGCAGAGGAGGGTTGGGGCGATGACGTCATTCCAAAAGTCTAATGCATTCAAGAATCCTTTGTTCAAGTTACTTGACATCAAGTATAATTGAACTACCATAACGCCACCTCAACGGACGACGTCTGCTCACGCTCAGGTCGTCGCCTTCTCATCGCGGAGACTCCACTTGAACGCATCATTCACCTCATTTCCCGGCGCTGGGGGCCGTCCGGTCGCCATCATTGGCTCGGGGCCGATAGGGCTGATGACCGCGCTGGCCCTGTCGCACTACGGCATTCCGGTGCAGGTCTACGAGGAGGACGGTAGCCTGTCGCTGGAGATCAAGGCGGGCACCATCCTCACGCGCACGCTGGAGGTGCTGCGCCGCTACGGCGCCATCGATAAGGTGCTGGCCTCGGCCCTGCGCATCGACGAGATCGGCGAGGTCGACCGGCGCACGCAAAAGTCGCAGTTCCCGGTGCAGCTGCACGCGCTGGGAGAAGAGACGCGATTTCCTTTCGTGATCAACATCCCCCAGCACGATCTGGAGCCGGTGCTCGCCGAGGCGCTGGCCGAGCGGCGCACTGCGGCCCTGAACCTGGGCCACAAGCTGGTGGGTTTCGAGGATCGAGGCGACCATGTCGTGCTCAAGCTGGACACGCCCGAAGGCCAGAAGACCACCGAGTGCTGCTGGATGCTCGCCTGCGACGGCGGTCGCAGCGTGGTGCGCACGGCCCTGGGCATCGAGGCCGAGGGCTACTCGCTGGACGAGAAGTACGCGCTGGTGGACCTGAAGCTGGACCTGGATGTAGGGAACCCGCGCGACTATCCCTACCTGGCCTACTTCTCCGATCCAGAGCAGTGGATGATCTTGGTGCGCCAGCCGCACTGCTGGCGCTTCCTGTACCCGCTGAAGCCAGGCCAGGACTCGCCAAGCGACGAGGAACTGCTGGAAAAATCGCTGGCGTTCATTGGCCAGGTTGACAAGGTTGAGGTGATCAACAAAGTCATCTACAGCGTGCATCACCGCGTGGCTAGCCGTTGGCGCAGCGGTCGCGTACTGCTGATGGGCGACGCGGCGCACTTGGTCACCCCGATGTGGGCGTTAGGCATCTCCACGGGTGCGCTGGATGTATCGAATCTTCCGTGGCGACTGAACTGGGTGCTGCGAGGTTGGGCCGACGAAAGCCTGATCGACGGCTATGAACGCGAGCAGCGGCCGATGGCGATCGACGGTTCCGGGCAGGTCGCGGAGGCGGCGCGGCTGTACATGGCGCGCCGCAAGGAGAGCGCAGTGGCAATGTCCGAAAACAATTGGTCCAATGCCTACACGCGCGGCCTGCTGGGCGTAAAGCTCGACCTCGAGGGCAAGGGCCGGGGCTCGCTGTTCAAGCGCAGCACGCGCCCAGCGGTGGAGGTGGGCGACCGGTTGCCCGACCATCCGCTGCACGGCAGCGACGGCAGGCCGTGCCGCGCCCATGACCTGTGCCAGGACCGCTTCGTGGCGCTGTACTTCACCGACGCGCGGCGGCGCCCGGCGCTGCCGCCAGTGGATTCGCCCACGCTGGTGCACCTGGTGGTCTCGCGCTGGGACGCGCCGCACGACAGCGGGCTGCGGGGACGAACGGTGCTGGACCCTGGCGATGCGTTCATGAAGCGCCTCGGCGTCGCACCAAACACGCTGGTGCTGGTTCGCCCAGACGAGCACATCGCCGCCATCTTGCCCATGAATGGCGCCGATGCCATCGCTCTGTACTCCCAAATTACCGGAAAAAATCCTCCGGCGATCGTCTGATATGAAAGTGACTTACGACTTCCGTGCCTGCAGTGTTCTCGTGGTGGGCGCCGCCTCGGGCATCGGCCGCGAGACCGCGTTGGCTTGCTTGCGTGTCGGTGCCCGGGTGTGGGCCGTCGACATCGACGAAGCCGGCTTGCAGGCGCTCCCTGCTAACGAAAGGCTGCACGTTGCCGTGCTCGACATCTCCGACGCCGTCGCCTGTCAGGCCCTCGTTCAGCGCATCGATGCTGCCGATGGCCGCATCGATGCGGCCGTGTTGACCTCCGCAATCCAGCATCGCTCGGCCATCGACGAGACCAGCGACGCCGTGTGGCAGCGCCATCTCGACGTCAATCTGTCCGGAGTGTTCTATCTCGTGCGGGCTCTAGTGCCGGTGATGAAGCGCCAGCGTCGCGGCTCGATCGTTGCGTTCACTTCGGGCCTCGCCTCCAACGGCTGGCAGGGGGCCGCCGCCTATGCGGCGACCAAGGCCGGTATTGTCGGGCTGGTGAAATGCGCCGCGCTGGAACTGCGCGCGTTCGGCGTGCGCATCAATGCGCTTTCGCCCGGTCTGGTCGCCACGCCAGTGTTCCTCGAATCGGCCAACGAGGAAGAACTCGCCGGCTACGAGCGCACGCTCGGCGTGTCTACGCCGGAAGCGGTGGTGCCGACGTTGCTGCATCTCATCGGCGACGGCTCGAGCACGATTTCCGGCACTGTGGTGGAACGCCGCCTCATTCCCGCTTCTTGAGGAACCAAACAATGAACACATCTTCTGCGTTGGCTGTGGCTCCGGTACAGCTGATTGACTGGGCGTCGCAGGTGCTGCAAGCCTGCGACGTGCCCGAGGAACATGCGCGATTGACCGCGCAGGCCCTGGTGGAGGCAGACCTACAAGGCGTTGCATCGCATGGATGCATGCTGCTGCCGATGTATGTCGAGCGCCTGCGCGCGGGCAGCGTCAAGGCCCAGCCGAAGCTCACCTTGGTCGAAGACCGCCCAGGGCTGATCGTGCTCGACGGAGACCATGGTCTAGGGCAGGTCTCCTCGGCCCGCGCCGTGGAGTTGGCCCTCGAGCGCGCACGTCTGAATGGCGTGGCGGTGGTCGCAGTGCGCCACGCGTTTCACTTCGGCGCGGCGGCTTACTGGAGCAGCCAGATCGCCGAGGCCGGTCTCATCGGCGCGGTGATGTCAAACACGAGACCGCTGATGCCTGCGCCCGGAGGTGCCGAGCGTGTGGTCGGCAACAACCCTTTGTCCTTCGCATTTCCGGCGGAATCCGGGCAGCCTGTGGTCATCGACATGGCCACCAGCAATTCCGCGATGGGCAAGATCCGCAACGCACAGCGCGAGGGCCAGCCGATTCCCGCTGGCTGGGCCACTGACAAGGAGGGACGGCCAACCACGTCGGCTGCCGAGGCCATTGCCGGCATGCTACTGCCGGCAGCGGGCCCCAAGGGGTTCGGCCTTGCGGTGATGGTAGATCTGCTGTGTGGTGGTGTCTCGGGCGGTGCCCTGGGCGCTGAGGTGCAACCGCTGTACGGTGCCTCCGAACGTCCCTACAACTGCTCCCACTGGTTTCTTGCGATCGATGCGGGGCCTGCAGTCGCGCCTCGCGCGGCCAACTTTGCCGACCGGATCCGCAGCAGCGCGCGCGCTCCCGGCATCTCCGCAGTGTACGCGCCCGGCGATCTGGAGCGGGAGCGTCGCGCGCAGAACCAGTCCAATCTGAGCCTGTCAGCGGAGCTGACAGCGCAGTTTGGCGCCCTGTCCGATCAGCTGAGCGTGCAGCCTTTGGCGCGAACCTGAGCATTGACTTTCTAAACCCTTCCATTGGAAAACCCATGAGCAGCAAGAAGCAACACTCGCCGTCCTCCCTGGCCACGCCAAACGGCCACTTTTCCGCCGCCGTTAGCATCGTGCCGGCCAGCAACCGGATGGTGTTCATCTCCGGCATGACGGCTCGCCGGGCCGATGGCACGATCGCCGGCATCGGCGATATCGAGGCGCAAACGCGCCAAGTCTGCGAGAACCTGAAGGCAGCGGTCGAGGACGCGGGCGGCAAACTGACCGACATCTGCCGCGTGGACGTGTTCGTGCGCAACATCGAGCACTTCGACGCCATCCACAAGGTGCGGCGCGAATACTTTCCGGCGCCGGCACCCGCCTCGACGATGATGGAGGTCTCCAAGATGGTGAAGGCCGAATACCTCATCGAGATCAACGCCATCGCCGTCATCGAGCAGTGATCATGACATTGCGATTGGGAACCATTGTGGCCCAGGGGGCTGAGCGTGCCGCCTGCCTCCTTGACGACGGGCGCGTACGCCTGCTGCCAACGACGCTGGGGGATGTGCTGGACATCATTTCGCGCGGACCCGCCTTCGGGGCGGAGTTGCGCAAGGTCTGCGATGAGGCCGGGGAGACGGTGGCGCTTTCCGACGTGCAGGTGCTGGCTCCCTTGCGCCGTTTCCGCCGCGACGTGTTGTGCACCGGCTGGAACTACTGGGATCACTTCTACGAGAGCGAGGGCAAGCGTGAGGGCCAGGACGTTCCCAAACCGGACGCGCCAACCTTCTTCACGAAGGGGCCTGCAACGGTCGTGCCTCCCGTCGGTCCGATCGCCTTCGACCCCAAGGTTTCGGCGAAATGGGACTACGAGGCCGAAATCGTCGCCGTGATCGGCCTGCGCGGCCGCAGCATTCCGCAAGATCAGGCGCTGGAACACGTGTGGGGCTACTGCCTAGCCAACGATGTTTCACAACGTGATTTACAGCGCCGGCACGGTGGCCAGTGGCTCAAGGGCAAGAGCATCGACCAAACGATGCCGTTGGGCCCGTGGATCGTGCACCGCGATGATGTGCAACTTGAGGGTTTGGCCTTCGAGTGCGAGCTGAATGGCACGCTCATGCAGCGCGCGAGCGTGGACGACATGGCCTTCCCGATTCCCGAGTTGATCAGCGAGCTGTCGTTCGGCATGACGCTGGAGCCGGGCGACGTGCTGCTCACCGGAACCCCAAGCGGTATCGGCAACGCGCGCACGCCGCCGGTGTATCTGGCCGAAGGCGATCGCGTGATCGTGCGTGGCGCGGGCCTGGGCGAGCTAGACAACCTTCTGGTGGCCACCCCGCTGTCCTCGTACAAGAAAGGAGATGAATGATGTCGCATGCCCGCGTCCACTCCCTGGCTGGCTACGGCTTCGAAGTGCCTGATGCCGAAGTCGCACGCGCCTTCTATTCGTCGTTCGGACTGCAGCCCAAGGAGCACGGTCAGGCGCTGGCGCTGGGGTGCGCGGATGTTGCCTCGCCCAGCGTACTGGTACTGCAGGGCGCACCGGGGTCGGTCAAGCGTCTGCACCACATCTCTTTCTTTGTCGATGCGCAGGACCTGGCGAGCTTCGAGGAGCGCCTGTATGCGCTGGGCACCCCAATCAGTACGCCATCATTCGCCGCGTTGCGGCCTGGACTGTGGTTCCAGGACCCGTGGGGAACCTGGTTCAATCTGACGCCACGCACCGCTGCCGACGAGGTCCACGCCGCGCCGCGCTCGCCTGAGTTCGACCGCATCGACCGGCACTTGTGGCAGGAGCTGCCGCGTGAGGCGCAGCCCAGGAAACTGGGTCACATGCTCTTGTTCACGCAGGACTTCGCACGTGCCGAGGCCTATCTGTCCGAGGCACTGGGTCTGCGCACCACGGATCGGGCGGTGGGTAAGGTGTCCTTCATGGCTGGCGGCGAAGGTGTACGCGATCACCATTGCTTCGGGTTGATCAACAGCACACACCGCGGCTTCCAGCATTCCAGCTTCTATGTCGACTCGTTCGACCAGATCGGGTTCGGCGGTTGGCAGATGCGCGAGGCCGGCTTTGCCGACCAATTCGGCCTCGGCCGCCATGCGCTCGCGTCCAATCTGTTCCTCTACATTCGGGATCCGTGGGGCAGCTGGGTCGAGTACTACAGCGATATGGACAAGATCAGCGAGACCTGGACCACGCGCGACTGGAACCAGTTGCCCTACATCTGGGGCCCGAAGTGGTCGCCCGAGTTTTGGGGCACCGAGATGAACGCCAACCTCGAACCCCGCTGAAGTCATCATGGCACGCATCGAACTTGATGTTCACGCCCACTTGGCGCCTATTCTTCCCGAACGGATGGGGGCCTTGAATGGCGTGCAGTGGCAGGCCGCGCCGCCGCGGCTGACGCTGGATGGACATGTCGTCGGTTTGGCCGACCTGTTCGCTCCCGAGCGGCTTCTGGCTTGGATGGATGAGCATGATGTCGAGCGCGCGCTCGTTTCCGTGCCACCGCCGCTCTATCGGCAGTATCTCGATGAGGCCTCGGCCGAAGAATGGGCGATCTATCTGAACGATGGGTTGTTGGCAACCGTGGGTCGCTACGAAGAGCGCCTGCAGGCCTTGTTGCATCTGCCGCTCGAGCATCCAGCATTGGCGCTTCGTCTGCAGCGCCGATACGCGGAAAGCGGCGCGCCGGGCGTCGCGCTGGCTGCTGGTGGCGAACCGCGCATCGCGTTCTCGGACCCGGCATTCACGCCTTTGTGGCAAGCGCTCGACGAGCAGGAGGCATTCGTCTTCCTGCACCCTGGTTCATGCGCCGACGGCCGCCTGTCCGCTTTCTACCTTGAGAACCTGCTCGGCAACCCGGTGGAGACCGGCATTGCCGCCTCGCACCTGGTAATGGCTGGTGTGCCGCAGCGTTTTCCACGCGTGCGTTTCTGTCTCGCGCATGCCGGCGGCGCGTTCACCGGTCTCGTGGGCCGGCTGGAGCGCGGCTTCGCGACGCGGCGTGCCGGTGTCGATCTGAGCGTCGAGCGCCCTTTGCAGGCGGCGCGGCGCTTCTATTCCGACTGCATCGCCCATCATCCCGGCGTGCTGCGCCTCGCTCAGGAGGTTTTCGGACCCGCTCACGTGCTGTTCGGCTCCGACTGGCCGTTTCCCATGGGCCTGCCCGAAGGCGTGCCGCAGGGTTGGCCGCAGTCACAAGAAGGAGACCAATCTTGAACGTCGCCAACCGTTATCGAAGCGACCCGCAGGGGCTTGCAGCGCTGGTGCAGCCCGACCAAGTGCACCGGGACACCTACATCAACACCGAAGTCTTCGACCTTGAGATGGAACGCCTGTGGCGCCGCGCCTGGGTGTACGTCGGCCACGAGAGCCAGGTACCCAAACCGGGCGACTACCTGACGGCCGACATCGCCGGCCAGCCGGTGCTGCTGGTGCGCCAGCGCGATACCAGCGTGCGCGTGCTGCTCAATCGCTGCGCTCACAAGGGCGCCAAGCTGGTGACGGCGCCCACGGGCAGCACCGGCAGCCAGTTCCGCTGCCCGTACCATGCGTGGATCTACAAGCTCGACGGCTCGCTTGGAGGTGTGCCGCTGCGCAGCGGCTATGAAGACACGCAGTTTGCGCAGTCGCAGGCTGCCGGAGGCATGTGTCGGGTCGAGCATATCGCCTCGCACCGCGGCTTCGTGTTCGCGCGCCTTTCGGCGACGGGCTTGAGCTTCGAAGAGTACTTCGGAGACTCGCTGAGCTCGATCGACAACATGGCGGACCGCTCCCCAGAGGGTGAACTGGAGGTGGTGGGCGGATGTTTGCGCTACGAGCACAACTGCAACTGGAAAATGTTCATCGAGAACTTGAACGACACGATGCACCCGATGGTGGCGCACGAGTCGTCGGCGGGCACGGCCAAGACGCTGTGGAAGGATGAGCCGGCAGAGAAGCCCAAGCCGATGGCGGTCGAGGTCATGCTGCCCTTTACCGAGAACTACCAGTTCTCCGACGCCATGGGTGTGCGGGTGTTCGCAAATGGCCACAGCTACACCGGCACGGCATCGGTCTCGTTGCATGCCAACTACTCGGATGTGTCGGGCTACGAGGAACAGCTGCGTGCCGCCTATGGCGACGAACGCGCGCATCAGATCCTCGGCACAGTGCGCCACAACACCGTTTATTACCCGAGTCTGACAGTCAAAGGCGCGATCCAGGCGATTCGCGTGATTCGCCCGATCGCAGCAGACAAGACCGTGATCGAATCCTGGACGCTGAGACTCAAGGGGGCACCCGACGAGCTGCTGCAGCGCACGATGATGTACAGCCGCATCATCAATTCGCCGATGTCCGTGGTCGGACACGACGACCTGCATTGCTATCGATCCATACAGGAAGGACTTGCGGTTGATCCGAACCCTTGGGTCAGCCTGCACCGCAACTACAAGTCCGACGAGCACGTGCCGCGCGACCAGACGGTCAACGGCACGAGCGAGATCTCGATGCGCAACCAGTTCCGCGCCTGGAAGTCGATGATGGGGGAGACCAACGAATGAACCAAGTGACTGTCCCCACCCGGGATGACCTGATCGCCTTCGTGCTCAACGAGGCCCGGCTGCTTGACGAGAAGCGCTACGACGAGTGGTACGCGCTGTTCGCGGAGAATGCCTTCTACTGGATCCCGCTGCAGCACGACCAGGCCGATCCGCTTTCGCACAACTCGCTGATGTACGAGGACAGGCTGCTGCTGCGCCTGCGCATCGACCGGTTGGGCCATGACCGGGCCTTCTCCCAGCAGCCGTCCAGCCGCAGCCTGCATGTGCTGCAGACGCCGGGCGTCGAGCGCTTCGAGCCGCAGGCTAATGAGTACCTTGTGCGCACGCCGCTGACCTACCTTGAGGCACGCGGTGAGTCGCAGCTGCTGCTGGGCGCCGTCGTCTGGCATACGCTTGCTGCCGATGCGGAGGGCAAGCTGACGATCCGCCTCAAGCGGGTGAACCTGCTCAACTGCGACGCTGCGCTGCCGTCGATTCAACTGTTCGTGTGATGAACCCCAACCTCATTTTCCAGGGCCGGCGTGCCCTGGTCACCGGCGGTAGCGCCGGCATCGGCCGTGCGATCTGTTCGGCGCTGCTGGATCAGGGCGCCGATGTGGTGTCCATTGCGCGGACGACGGGCGACCTGGAGCATCCACAGCTGCGCCACATCGTCTCCGACCTGAGCGACATCGGTGCGCTGCGGGGGCAGATCGGAGGACTGATCCATGAGGGGCCGTTCGACATCCTCATCAACAACGCCGGCGTCGTGCGCAACACGCTGCTCGATGACGTCGCCGACGAGGAGTTCGAACTGCTGATCGACCTGCACCTGCGCGCCGCCACCGTGCTCGCGCAAGCGGTCGCCCCCGGCATGCGCGAGCGCGGCTTTGGACGTATCGTGAATCTGTCGTCGCGAGCGCTGGTGGGCATGGCCGGACGGACAGTGTACGCGGCCACAAAGGCGGCGCTGGTCGCGATGACACGTACCTGGGCGCTCGAGCTGGGGCCGCAGGGCATCACCGTGAACTGCGTTTCCCCTGGCCCAACCGTCACGCCGATGCTCCTCGCCGACATCCCGGCTGAAAGCGAAAAGGCGGTCAAGCTCGCCGCCGCGCTGCCGATGCGCCGGCTGGGGGAGCCCGATGACGTCGCGCGCGCCGTGCTGTTCTTCGCCGACCCTCGCAATGGTTGGGTCACCGGCCAGAATCTGTTTGTCTGCGGTGGCGCAAGTGTCGGCACCGCGATCCCCATTTGAAGATCCCTCATGACCAAAACAATTCGCACTGTGAGCGACGCCTTTCGAAACGCTGCCGAGCAATACTCAGGCAACGACTTCGTTCATGTACCGGCCGCCGCCACCGCCGCCTACGGGGGCCAAGCGGTAACTCTGCAATATGGCGCCGCGCTGAAGCAGATCGATGCGCTGAGCGCACAGTACCGCGCCAGTGGGCTGCGTCGCGGCCATCGCGTCGCCATGCTACTCGACAATCGCGCCGACTTTTTTGTGCACTGGTTCGCGTTGAACGCGCTGGGCATATCCATCGTCCCGCTCAACGCGGAAGGCGGCAGTGCCGACATGCAGCACGTGCTTGCCGACAGCCAGGCGGTGCTGGCGGTCGCATTGCCGGAGCGGAGCGACCTCGTCGGCGTCGCCGACCCCAGGCTGCCGGTTCACATTGTTGGCCAGAGCCCGCCTTCATGTCGTGCGGGAGAGCCCAGTTCAGGTAAGGGCGAGTGTGCGCTGGTCTACACCTCGGGCAGCACCGGCAAGCCCAAGGGTTGCATCCTGTCGAACGACTATTTCCTGAGGATCGGCAGCTGGTACATCGGCGTTGGCGGACTGTGTCGCATTGAACCCGGTCGGGACCGCCTAATCACGCCGCTGCCGCTGACCCACATGAATGCGTTGGCCTGCTCTGCCATGGCTATGGTGTTGAGTGGCGGCTGCATCGTGCAGCTCGACCGCTTCCATCCTCGCAGTTGGTGGCAGGTGGTGGTGGACAGCCGTGCCACCATCGTGCACTACCTGGGCGTGATGCCGGCCATGCTGCTTCAGCTGCCGCCGGGCGAAGCCGAGCGGCATCATGCACTGCGCTTTGGCTTTGGCGCCGGGGTGCATCCTTCGCACCATAAGGCGTTCGAGGAACGATTCGGTCTTCCGCTGGTCGAGTCCTGGTCGATGACGGAGGTTGGTGGTGCGGCGGCGATGGTCGCCTCTGAGGAGCCGAGGTACGTCGGTGACCGCTGCTTCGGGCGTCCGCACGCCGCTATGGAATGCCGCCTGATAAATCACGAGGGCCGCCCGGTGCCGCGCGGTGAGGCCGGTGAACTGCTGGTGCGTGCGGCCGGAGCGGATCCGCGGGCCGGCTTCTTTTCGGGCTATGCGAACCAGACGGAGCTTACCGAGGCCGCGTGGGCCGATGGCTGGTTCCACACCGGAGACATGGTGCGCGAGGCCGAGGATGGCTCGCTGCATTTCGTCGACCGCAGCAAGAGCATTGTGCGGCGCAGCGGCGAGAACATTGCTTCCCTCGAGGTCGAGAGTGTACTGAACCAGGTCGCCGGTGTACGTGCAGTCGGTGTGGGCCCGGTAGAGGACGAACTGCGCGGCGAGGAGGTGATCGCCTGCATCGAACTCACCGACGGCGAGACACCCACACTAGAGGTGGCGCAGGGCATCTTCGAAGCCGCTCGCGCGCGCCTGAGCTACTTCAAGTTACCCGGCTACATTGCCTTCGTCCGTGCCTTACCACTGACCACCTCTCAAAAATTGCAGCGCGGCGAGCTGAAGGTGTTGTCGCGGCAGCTGGTGAGAGACGGCGTCGCATTCGATATGCGGCACTTGAAGAAACGCGCGCCGGCCCCTCACTGACCGGTGGTTGTCCTTGCTCATTCCCGCCGGCCTTTCTGCATCGTGGCTTGATCAGGGCGGATCAATGGGTGCTCGAAACCGAGGAAGCTTCTCAATCTCGCGCGGTAACTTCATCTCGAAGATGGAGCCTCCACATGAAGATAGCCTGTATCCGATTTCGCCCGAGTGAGCCAAAACGATTGCCCGGACCACAGCCAAGCCGAGCCCCGATCCTCCATATTGCCGTAGCCGCGACGGTTCGTCGCGCATGAAGGGATCAAATGCGTGGCGCATGAACTCGGGAGCGAGTCCGGGCCCTTCATCTTCCACGCTCAATATGTCATGGTTGGCCGTCGCGTCAATCGCAACCTTGACTACTCCGGGCTGCGCATAACGCTGCGTTGTCGAGAGCGCCATCAGAGCCTGCCGCAGCCGGGCACCGTCGCAGCGCAACATGATGTCCGATCGGCTCACCAGGAGCGTCAACCCGGCCTTGGCGAGTACAGGCGTCATCGATTCCGCAGTGCGGAGGACTTCAGCGCCGATGTCTACCGGTTCGATGCGCATGTGCAGGTGCCCGCTGTCCTGCAGGGTAACGACGCGCAGGTCATCGACGAGTTGCGAGAGGCTCTCGACATGCGCCAGCAATCTCTGAATCGGTCCTGACTGGGCGGGAAAACGCAGTCGCTCATCCCCTGCAGTCGCCCCTGGAGGATGGTCAGCGGTGTTCGCAATTCGTGGGCGATGGCCGCGTTCCAGGCGGCCATGCTCTGCAGTTTTCGGCCATGGCGTTGAAGTCGTCGACGACGTTAGCCGGTTCTCCCAGCGACCTGTCATCGGGGATTGCGCGAGCAGATAGATACCCCGCCGCAATGCTTCTGGCGCTCTCCGCCAGGGAGTTCAGCGGAGTGAGGAGCCATTGCGACAGCCGCAGCGCGACGACGACGGCCGCAATCAGTCCCAGCAACAAGAAGGTGGCCACAAGGACGTAAACAGGCGCCTGGGGAAGAAAGCTGTCCGGAGGTCCAGGAGGCGGAGGCAGGTTAGCGGAAAAGGAGTGCGACGGCGATGATGAACCGACAAACCCGATGAGCGTCGTGATAGCCGATATCAGGCTCATCGAAAGCACGAGTTGGCGGCTGAGCTTGCCGGACATCAGATCCCTCGCAGTCGGTAACCGACACCGCGCGTGCCCACCATCATCCCAGGCGCGCCGGCCTGGTCGAGTTTCTCGCGCAGGTTGCTCACATGGTTGCCAACGGTCCGCGCCCGTGCGTCGGAGCCAGGTAGGCAGGCATCGACCAGTTCGCTTCGACTGAAGACGCGGCTCGGCGCTCTGCCCATGTCGGCGAGAAGCCGGAACTCCGTTTGCAGCCAGGGGACGAGTCCGCCGGTGATCTTGCCCCGTATTTCTGGACACGGGCTATTCGCAATGTGGCGCCAACTCGATCTGAGCAATCCGCCGTTGGGCAACGGGATGCTGCCTGAACTCCATGGGTGATTTCATCTTCAATGCTGAGTGCGGGCGCACCTCATTGAAGTGCTCGAAAGCCACGGCCATCTGCGCCATCACCGTTCTCGCGTTGGCGAGGTCCATGCGGCTGATGTTCCAGTACGTGGTCCTGTTCTCTGGCACCGTGCTGCACAACATCCGCATCGGCCGGCCCGATGCGACTCGCGAGCAGGCCGTCGATGCCGCACGGCGAGCGCAGGCGCATGCGTTCATCGAGCGGCTGCCACAGGGCTACGACACAGTGATTGACGAAGGCGGCGCTTCGCCGTCGGGTGGCGAGCGTCAGCGCCTCTCGATTGCACTTGCGCTGCTTAAAGATGCACCGATCCTCCTGCTCGATGAGGCCACCGCCAGCATCGATCCGTCAGCCGAAGCCGAGATCCAGCTCGCACTGAGTGAACTGGTCCGCGAGAGAGCCGTTGTCGTCATCGCGTACCGCCTGCGCAGCGTGCGCCATGCAGATCACATCCTCGTGCTCCACAAGGGACGCCTCGCGGAGCCGGGCGGCACGACAAGTTGCTGGAGTATCCCGGCCTCTATGCCCGACTTTGGGCCTACCAGGAACGCGCCGCGCGTTGGCGAGTTCAGCGCGCCATATGAAGGCGGGGAGAGCGCGGCGACCTACAGGCCCTGATGTTTCGGCGCACGGCCGAAATACCGCGCGAACGCGGTACTGAAGTTTCCGGGATGGGCGTAGCCCACTTGCCAGGCGGTCTGGGCCACCTGGCAGCCAGAGTCGAGCAGCACCCTGGCCCGCTCCATACGGATCTGCAGCAACATGTGCCTTGGCGAGATACCGAAGGCGTCGCGAAAACCAGCCTTGAAGCGGGTTTCGCTCATGCCGACCTCGGCACTGAGATAGGCTACCGTCAGCGGCCGGTCCATCTGGGCGTGCATCAAGTCTCGCGCTCGGGCGAGCCGATCATGGTCCCGTCGGCGTGAAGCCTTGACAGGCTCCTGCGGCGACAGGCCGAGCGCCCGGATCTGCTCGGCCAACAGGCTGAGCGCATGGATTCGGCAATCCAGGGCTGCCAGGCCGGTGGCATCGGAACTGCGGTAGAGCGCCTGCGCATGACTGGAGCTGGCAGCAGAAGTCCTCGTCGATGCGAGCGCACGCACGCCGCGCGCAGGCATGAGCCGCATGGAGACGTCTTGCCCCAGCCACTGCAGCACTGCCGGTTCTTCGATCAGCAGGCGCAACTGCACCACCCGCTCGCCTGCAGCATAGTGCCGCTCGCCAGCACTGCCCATGTACGCGGCGGCCGTGGTGAAGCCCGCGGCAAACCCAAGGTGCTCGCCCTGGGTGCTCTGGTAGACCGAACGCCCATCCAGACCCACGGTCAGCACCAGCGTACCGCGCTCCGGCGGATTCGCATTCGCCTCCCGCACGTCGCGCCGCGGCACGAAGCTGGAACGCACCACCGATAGGCCGGGTTCGATCACAAGCCGCTCCACCGTGCTGCCCGCCATGGCACCGACTGCCGACAGGCGCGCCCATCCAGCATCCACCGAATTCGGCAGACCTTGGGACAACGCAGCAATCGAGGACCGGTTCGGCATGAGCAATAAAAAGGACGGCAGACCGAATGCAAACGAAATCGGCCCGATGGCAGAGAAAATCAAATGATAACCATTCCCATATATATACAAAGTAGGAGAACTTCCGAACACCAGCCAATGCACGCAAGAAAGAACCCGTCCATGACACGACTTCGGCTTCCACCCAGCCTTACCGGCGCCCTCGGGGTGCTGGCCATGGCCGGCCTCGGCCCCCTGGCCCAAGCGCAGGATCAGACATCGGCGCAGGAGCAGTCGCCGCCGACCTTGCCCACCGTCACGGTGACGGTCAACAAACAGGCGCAGCGGCTGGGCGCTGTTGCGGCCAGCGTGACGGTGCATGACGGCGAACTGCTGGAAGCCGCTGGCGTCGCCCGGCTGGAATCGCTGGAGCAGGTTACCCCCGGCCTGTCCTTCCAGTCCTTCGGCCAGGCGGGAGTGCATTCGCCCGTCATGCGCGGCATCTCAGCGCAGTTCTTCTCGTTCTCCTCATCCACGCTGCTGCTGGTGGATGGCGTGCCGACGCTGATGGCGCAGGGCTTCGACGACGGACTGCTCGGCATCGACCGCGTGGAAGTGCTGCGCGGACCACAGTCCACGCTCTACGGCCGCAATGCTGAGGCCGGGGTGATCAGCATCCACACTCGCAAGCCGGACAACACACCGCGCACCGCTGTGTCCACGGGGTTGTCCAGCCGTTCCGGTCGCGCGCTGCGCTTCGAGCTGAGCCGCCCTCTGGTGGAGGACACGCTGTACGCCAGCATCGCTGGCGACTGGAGCCGCCAGGACGGCTTCATCACCAATCTGGCCACTGGCCGGCGCGAGGACGACCGCGAACGCCGCAACCTGAAGCTGGCGCTGCGCTGGACGCCCGATGCCCGCACCGATGCCACGCTGCGTTATGCGAAGCAGGATTTCGACGACGGCGCGGCACTTTGGGGGGCGCCTTCCGCGTCACGCACCACTGTGCGCTCGGGCACGCCGAGCTGGAACCGCTCCGGCGGCGACACGGTGTCGTTGGATGTTGCCCATGACTTCGGCACCGGCCTTAAGCTGCGCTCCGTCACGGCCTACAACGCCTACCGCGACCGGATTCAGCAGGACACCGACTTCCAGCCAGCAGACCTGCTGCATATCGCCCGCGACCACCGCTTTCGCAGCCTGTCGCAGGAGCTGCGACTCGAGGGCCAAGCCGGCGCATCCCGATGGCTCGTCGGCCTGTACGCCGACCGCGACGATCGCGACCTGCTCAATTCGCAGAAGCTGCCAGCGGCGCTAAGCCAATCGGCCGCTGCGCTGGGAGGCCACAGCACCGCGCTGTTCACGAATTGGACCGTCCCCCTGGCCTCGCGGTGGACGCTGGAGGCCGGTGCGCGGATTGAACGCAATCAGGTCGATTTCACGCCGGCAGGACGCGCCACGCATTCCGCCAACGACACGAACGTCTCGCCCAAGCTCGCGCTGCAATACCAGCTCGCGCCTTCTGCCCAGGTCTATGCCAGCGTGAGCCGGGGCATACGGGCTGGAGGCTTCAACGTCTTCGTACCGGCGGCCAGCTACGCGGCCTACACGCCCGAGAAGCTGCGCTCCCTGGAGATCGGCATCAAAGGCACGCTGGCCGGCCAGCGGTTGCGCTACTCGGCCGCGCTCTACCGCATGCAGATGCGCGACATGCAGGTGCAGCAGATGCCCGTGCCGGGCATGGTCTACATCACCAGCGCCGCGTCCGGTCATTCCACAGGCGCGGAGTTCGAGCTGGACTGGCTGCTCGGCCAAGGCTGGCAGCTGCAATCCGGCCTGGCGCTCAACCGCACGCGCTTCGACCAGTTCCAGGATGGCGCCAACACCTACGACGGCAACCGCAACCCCTTTGCGCCAGATGTGTCGGGCCACGTAAGCCTGCGCTATGACGCCCCCGCCGGCTGGCATGCCCAGGCCCACGTGTACGGTACAGGCAAGGTCTACCTGGACGCCGCCAACCGCTACAGCCGCAGTGGCTATGGATTGATCAACCTGCAGGCAGGTCGCAGCTTCGGCGCCTTCGAGCTGAGCGCCTACGTGCGGAACGCGGCGAACAAGCGTTACGACGCCGTGGGTTTTCAGAACGGCATCGTCACTGTCTACAGTCCGCCACGCGAAGTCGGCGTGCGACTGACCTGGCGGATGTGAGGAAAGCGTCACCATGAACACCCTTCCTCTTCATCCCTTGCACGGCTGCTGGGACCTGGCAGCCTCGGCCATCCGCGCCGAGGCCCTGGACACGGCCTTGGCTCTGAATCTGTTCGATGCCTTGGTCGAGCCGCTGACGGCAGCCGAGCTGGCCTCCCGCCAAGACCTGCATGCGGCCAACACCGCCCACCTGCTGGAACTGCTGTGGAGCCTGGGCCTGCTGCAGCGGCAACGCACCGAGCAGGCACCAGATCGGTACTTACTCGCCCCCGTGGCCCGCGAATCTCTGGTGCGGGCCGCGCCGGGCTTTTGCGGCGATGCGTGGCGCTACCGGTTGACCTCGTTGCGGGGCCTCGCGGACCGGCTCCGTGCTCATGTCGAACAAGGGCCTCAACTGCCCGAGAACACCTTTCAGTCGGCCACCGGCGCTGGCTGGGCCGCAGCGGCACGCGCGCAGATCGGCCAGGAACAGCGCGCTGTCAGCGCGGCTGGGGCCTTCGACATCATGGACCGGTTACCCCAAGCGCGGCAGGCCACGCGCCTGCTGGACCTGGGCGGCGGCCCGGGCTGGATCGCCATCGAACTTGCCCGCCGGTTCCCGGATCTGCGGGGCGTAGTGTTCGACTGGCCCGAGACAGCGGCCGTGGCGCAGGAGAACATCGAGGCCTCAGGCCTTGCCGAACGCTTGTGCGCCCAGGGCGGCGATGTGGCTGCCGATACCCTGGGAGACGGAGAGAGAGAAGGCTTCGACCTGGTGTGGTGCTCCTCGGTGCTGCATTTCGTACCCGACATCGGCGTCGTGCTCGCCAAGGTTATGGCGGCGATGGCGCCAGGTGGCCTGTTCGTCTGCGTACATGCGGAACTGCCAACCACGGCCGAAGAAGCGGCACAGGTGATGCCTTTTTACCTGCCCATGCGCATGGTGGGCCGCCACGTGCTCCCCGAAGGCGGCACGGCGGCCGCACTGGCCGAAGCAGGCTTCGTGGAGATCGAACAGTTCGCGTCGGGCCGCTTCCCGATGTCACCGGTGCAGGTGGCGGTCGCCCGCAAGCCTCAGGCGCCGGGCCATCCGAAGGCTCGCCATGTCTGAGCGCGCACGGCTGGCTTGCCTGCAGGCCCTGTTTGCCTGGCTGAACCTCGCGCTGACCGCGCCCAGCGTCTACCTGTGGTTGGGCCTGCCGCTGCTGATGCGCCAGCACGGCTGGTCGGGCGTGGACATCGGTCTGTTCCAGCTCGCCGGGTTGCCTGCGGTCTTCAAGTTCCTGTTGGCCCGGCCCATGGAGAATGGCCGGCTACCGCTTCGGCGCTACCGTGCCTGGGCCATCTCCTTGTGCCTGGCGTTGGCGGGCAGCCTGCTGTTGCTGGGTTGGAGCGACCTGTTGGGCAACCCGATGCTGCTGTTCACACTGGCATTCGCCGCCGCCTGGCTGGCCACCTGGGCCGACATCCCTGTCAATGCCCTGGCCATCCGCTGCCTGCCACCCGGTGAACAGCTTCGGGCCGGAGGCCTGCGCTCGGCCGCGCTGTCCCTGGGGGCCATCGTGGGTGGGGGCGTAATGCTGATGGTCCAATTGCGCTGGGGCTGGCGTGCGCCGTTCTGGGCGCTGGCCGGCGTGCTTGCGCTCGGTGCCGTGCTGCTGGTGCTGATGCGCACCAGCGATGAGCCCACAGCCGCGACTCGGCACGATTCCATGCGGGGTTCCACATCCCTGCGGGAAGACTTCCAGAACTACCTGGCGCAACCGGGTGCCCGGACATGGACCCTGCTGCTGATGCTGTATTTTCCGTTCGTCGGAACCGCGTGGTTCTACCTCAAGCCGCTGATGCTGGACATGGGCTTCGAGGCCCCGCGCGTCGCACAGATCGTTGGCGTGGGCGGGGGTGTGATCGCAGCGGTAGCCAGCCTCGCCGCCGCATCCCTGGCCCGCCGCATCGGCCTGCGTCGCGCAGTGCCTGCAGGCGCTTGGCTGGGGTTCGTTGCATTGAGCGCCCTGGCGCTTGCCGCTGCTTTTCGTCCACCGGCTCCTGTCCTCATCGCCGCTGCCGGGTGCGTCGCAGCGGCCATGGGCTATATCGCCGCACTGGCCTTCGGGCTGACCATGCATTTCGCACGGTCGAGCGCGGCCGCAACGGACTACGGCTTGCAATCGAGTCTGTTCTCGCTCAGCCGGCTGCTCGTGCCCGCGCTGGGTGGCCTGCTGCTGGACCAGACAGGCCATGCCGGACTTCTGACCACTCTTGCCGTCGCGATGCTGGGTGTGTGCATGCTGTGTCTATCGAGCGCCAAGGATCTGCCTGCCCTGTCGCCACCTGAACTGCATCGGCGAAACGCATCGACGCAATGAAGCGCCCCGGCACTAGGAGCCCGGCGCGGCCACCCGCTGCGCCCGCGTTTCTGCATTCGCCTCGGCGCCTTGCACCAACTGGATGGATGGAGCTTCCCATAGGCGGCCCTATCGATGCGGGTGGTTGGCGTTCCCGGCACGGCCGGGCCGCGCTATGCGTGCTTCGCATCGAGTCGCCCACGGCGTCTCGCCCCTTTGGCTCCTATCGCTAACGCCTTTGCCCTCTTGCGGGGCTGCGCGCTGCGCTTGCCAATGTTTTGACGGTGCGTGGTTGGTGGGACAGGTTTGCTGTTCCCTTCATGGTGCCACGCCGTTCTCGCGTTAAAGGCCTGCGCGCACTTTGTGCGCTGGCGTCCTGCCGGCCGTCCTTCGAGCCTTGATCGCTGCGCTGCGGCGTGCCGGTTCCGGTCTCGGGCAATCCCGCCCGATCATTGGAGTTCGCCATGTCGCACGATCTGTTCTCTTCCCTCGATTCCTTCGCTGCCGTTTCTTCTGCTTCCTCTTCGTTGCTCGTTCGCGATGTCGCGGGCGAGTACCGTCCGGCCGACATCGACGAGGTGCTGGCCGCCGCGCAGCGGCTGCTGGCGGGCCGGGTGCGTGGAACCGACGTGTTGACGTCGCCGGCGGTGGTCAAGGACTTCCTGGGGGCGCGTTTGGGGAATCTTCCCTTTGAGATTTTTGCGGTGGTCCACCTCGACTCGCAGCACCGGGTGATCGACTACGTGGAGATGTTTCGGGGTACGGTGACGCAGACATCGGTCTATCCGCGCGAGGTGGTGAAGGATGCGATGCGGCTCAACAGCTGCGCGTTGCTGCTGGTGCACTGCCACCCGAGCGGCTGTGCTGAGCCATCGCGGGCCGATGTACACCTGACCCAAATGCTCAAGCAGGCAACGGCGCTGGTGGACGTGCGGGTGCTGGATCACCTGATCGTGGCGGGCAGCACGGTGCTTTCCATGGCAGAAAAGGGACTGGTGTAGACGTCGAGGGCTTCGGCCCTCTTTGTTTCTTCTTCGGCATGCACGCTACGCGCGTGTCTTGACTCCAGAGGTTGGCCTGCGGGCCACCCTGGCCGCGTTGCACCTGGCGCCCCGGAAGCAGCCGAACAGGCTGCGCCTGATCGGCGCTTGCATCGTGCCGATGGCGCGCTGCGCGCTTTGATCCCCTCCAACCAGGCGTGCATTCGCACGCGGAGGCGCTCGCCGCGCGGCGTGGGCCTCAGCGCATCCCCCTGGCCCTTGGGCCGCTGATCGTCTTTCCCCAAGTTCATCGCTTTCTCCCGCGACCGTAGCCCGCGGTGCCTGGCCGTCAAGGCGCGCAGGGCCGTGTCCTCGCCTTCGGCTGCGGGCCGCACCAACCCTGCGCTTCTCCCTTGACGGCCACGCCCTCGCTGGCCCGGTTCTTCGCGGGCGATGAACTCAGGAAAGACGGCGGCAAACAGGGACCGGCCCAGGTCCATGCGCCGAACCCACCGAAGCCACAACGGGCTCCGAATCTTGGAATCCGGTCAGCTTTGAAACCGCAACAGCAACTTCGTTTTTTTGGAGAAAGATCATGCAACTCGCATCACGTTTCGCTTCCCGCTCCCCGGTCCTGCGCAGCGAGCATCCGCTGTCGGACGATCAAATCCGCACCGTGGCCCCGTCCATCTTCGCGGACGCGCCGCACGAAAGCCGTTCTCAGCGATACGCCTACATCCTGACCGCCACTGTCTTGACGGAACTGCGCAAGGAGGGATTCCAGCCCTTCATGGTGACGCAGACCCGCGTGCGCGATGAAGACCGCCGCGACTTCACCAAGCATATGGTCAGGCTGCGCCACGCGGGCCAGATCAATGCGGCCGAGGCCAATGAAATCATCTTGCTGAACTCCCACGACGGGACGAGCAGCTATCAATTGTTGGCGGGCATGTTCCGCTTCGTCTGCAAGAACGGACTTGTCTGCGGCGACACGGTGGCGGACGTGCGCGTGCACCACAAAGGGGACGTGGCCGGACAGGTCATCGAGGGCGCGTATGAGGTGCTGCACGGCTTCGACCGTGCGCTGCAGTCCCGCGAGTCTATGCAGGCCGTCACGCTGGACGCCGGAGAGTCGGAGGTGTTCGCCCGTGCTGCGCTGGCCCTCAAGTACGACGACCCGGACAAGCCCGCGCCCATCACGGAAACCCAAATTCTGATGCCGCGCCGCGTCGATGACCGCCGCCCCGACCTGTGGAGCGTCTTCAACCGCACGCAAGAAAACCTTATCAAGGGTGGTTTGTCTGGTCGCGCCGCCAACGGGCGCCGCCAGAGAACACGCCCGGTGCAGGGCATCGACACCAATCTGCGTTTGAACCGTGCCCTGTGGTTGCTGGCCGATGGCATGCGCCAGCTCAAGGCCTGATTTCCCGGAGGGGCGCTGCCCCTCCATTCATTCCCTGTTTCCTTCCCTTGGTCCCTTGTTTTTCATATCTCATCAATAGGAGCTACACCATGAACAGCGTTACCCATTCCGAAATCCAGGCCCTGCATGCCGTGGCCTCTGCTGCGGCTGTCGCCACAGCTTCCAACAGTGCGAGCGGCGCAGGCGAAGCCATCAGCATCCCGGTGGTTGCACCCTATGAACTGCACCTGATCGCGCTGTGCAAGCTGCGGCCCTCGAACCGCAACGTGCGCAAAAGCGGTGGCACCGCGATTCCCGAACTGGCATCGTCCATCCTCCGCGTCGGCCTGCTGCAAAACCTCACCGTGATCGCATCGCTCGATGGCGAACACTTCGAGGTGGTCGCAGGCAAGCGGCGGCTGGCGGCCTTGAAGTTGCTGGCGAAGCGCCGCAAGCTGGACAAGAACCATCCGGTGCCGTGCCTGCTGGTGCCCGATGCATCAGCGCGCACCGTGAGCCTGACCGAAAACGTGCACAGGGAATCCATGTCGCCGGTCGACGAACTGTTCGCCTGGAAGGCACTTGCAGCCGAAGGCCGGTCATTGGAAGACATAGCAGCCGACTTCGGAGTCACGCCGCTGGTGGTCAAGCGCAGACTCAAACTTGCCAACGTCTCGCCCCGGTTGCTGGCGGACTATCAGGCTGATGGCGTGTCTCTGGAGCAGTTGATGGCGCTGGCCATTACAGACGATCACGCGGAGCAGGAGGTCGCATGGTATGAATCTCCACAGTGGCAACGCAGCCCGGAGTCGCTGCGCGATCACCTGACGCATGAAGAGATCGACGCCAGCCGCGATGCGGTGGCGCGCTTCGTCGGCGTCGAAGCCTACGAGGTGGCGGGCGGCGGCATCCGCCGCGATCTGTTTTCGGACGAGCAACTCGGTGTGTTCCTCACCGATGCCGCTTTGCTGGATGCACTGGCGCGGGACCAACTGGCGGCTGTTGCCGAATCCGCGCGGGCCGAAGGCTGGGGCTGGGTGGACATCGCCCCACGTGCGACGGCATCGGAACTGCATGCATTCCAGCGGGCGCGCCGCACGCGCCGGGAACCGAACAAGGCCGAGGCCAAGCGCATCGCCAAGCTGGAAGCCGAGCAGAACAGGATTCAGGACAAGCTTGATGACGAGGACGCCGACCTGTCCGATGACGGGGCGCAGGCACTGCATGACGAACTCGACCGGCTCGGCAACGAACTGGAAGCCATCGAGCAGACCTTGATGGTCTACGCGCCGGGTGTCGTGCCGATGGCCGGGGCCGTGGTGTCGATCGATCACATGGGCGGTGTCGTGGTGCATCGCGGGCTGCTGCGAGAGGAACAGGCCAAGGTGCTGCGGGCTCAGGAGCGGCAGGAGGCCGGGGACGGTTCAAGCAGTAACGCCAACGGTGGAGAAGCACGGGACGCCGAACCGGGCAAGACCGGCATCTCGGAGAAGCTGGCGAAGCGCCTGAGCGCGCATCGCACGGCTGCATTGCAGGCCGAAGTCGCCCGGCATCCCCATGTGGCACTGGTGGCCGTGGTGCATCAATTGGCGCATCGCGTCATCCTCGACGGCTATGGCGCATCGCCCCTCAACATCACGGCATTCCCGCAGGACCGGCTGACGCACCATGCGCCGGACGTGGACGAGGCCCCGGCTGCTGTGGGCATGCGCGAAGTGCGGGAGGCCTGGGCGGCACGCCTGCCCAGTGACCCGGACGCGCTTTTCCCCGAACTGCTGGCGATGCCGCAATCGGAACTGCTGTCGCTGCTGGCCGTGTGCGTGGGATACACCGTCTCGGCCATCGCATCGCAGGAGAGCGAAATTCCCGCTGCCGCGCTGGCCCATGCGGTGAACCTCGACATGCACGACTGGTGGACGCCAACTGCGGCCGGCTACTTCGATCATGTGTCGAAGGCCAAGGCCTTGGAAGCGGTGCATGTGTTTGCGCCGAGGGAAGTGAACCGGCTGGCCAAGCTCAAGAAGGCGCAGATCGCCAGCGAAGCCGAGCGGCTGGCGGTGGGGTCGGGATGGCTACCGGGGATGTTCGACAAGCCGGTGGCGGTGAACGCCGACGAACGCACGGAGGTCAAGACCAATGTGGATGACGTGTCTGTTGAAGATTCCGCAGAGATGCACGCTGCCGTTTGAGCATGGGCCCCGGCTTCGGTCGGGGCTTTCCTTCGTCTTTCGCCTCGGCCGATTTCATCGGCGCGACGCGCGCGGCAGGTGTGCCGCGCGCGCTTTGACTTCCGGATTCCAGCGGGCGTTGCCCGAGCCTCAGGCATGGAGCCCCGCCGGCGCGGTGCGCGGACGTTCAACTGCCCTTGCTGCGCGGGTCGTAATGGACAAACCATCCTCGATGTCGGCAGGCGGACACGGCCGATGGCGACGGCAGGTCACCGACAGGCGGATGGCCTGCCGACTTTTCCAGCAGTGGCTTGACTCTGACCAGCCGCTTCGACGCGGCGGTGCGTTCAGACTTGTCCGTGGTCAGCCGGGTTGACGTTCGGCTTGGCTGAATCCATGTCGGAGCGCTGCCCTGCGGTGGGGATGCCTGGGCCATTAGGTCCGTCCTTTGCGAGGACAGGTCCGCTCCCTCGGCCTTGTATTTGCCGTGAATCCTGGCGCGGGCACGGCGCACGCTCTCTGCGTTCGGTGCGCCTCGGGCTTGTTCGCCGCAACCGGCCTGCCCAAGAGATTTCCCCTGCGCTGCGCGCATTCCTCGCGAGGCAAATCTCCCGGGTCTGCCGGTCCTACGCGTTGCTGCGGCCTTCGGTGCGGCGCGCCCGGCACCGTGCCGTCCGGTTCACGCCAAGGCCGCGATGGGCGCGGGACCAGGCTCAACCTCGAAGGACTTTTCAATCATGGCTCACATCGGCACTTTCACCGCACAGAACGACAGCTTCGCTGGCACGGTTCGCACCCTCACGCTGAACGTGAAGGTCAAGATCGTGCCCAACGACAAGGGCAGCGAGAACGCACCGGACTACCGCATCGTCGCGGCCGGTGGATTCGACATCGGCGCGGGCTGGAAAAAGCTCAGCCGTGCAGACCGCCCGTACGTCTCGGTGACGCTGGATGACCCGTCGTTCCCGGCGACGATCTACGCCCGCCTGGTCGAAGGCGAGGACGGCGCGCACAACCTGATCTGGTCGCGCAGCAGGGGCGATTGAGCGTTGCCCAAGCGCCCCGCATCAGCGGGGCGCTTTGCCATGTTCGGCATCGACCTCCATCTGTCTCGGCACTGGCCGAAGCTGCGAGGTCCGTGCTGTGTGGGCTGCTGGACTTCTTGGAGGAGGTCGTAAAGCCGCTTCTGGTCGTTTGTGCTTTTACGAATCGCCGTAGAGAAGTACAGAAGGCTTTGTTCTTCGTCGGATTGGATGGAGGAAGGTTTTGAGGTTCGGCGATTCTGTGCGTCTCCGGCGAAGCCGGACCGCGCTCTTGTGCGTTGCATCGAGCCGCCCATGGCGTCTCGCCCCTGCGGGCGCCGATCGCTGACGCCTGCGCGCTGCGCTTGCCAAGGCAGGTGGCGTGTGGGGCTGGCTTGCTATGACCTTCATCGTTGCACGGCGTTCTCGCCGTCGAGGTCTGCGCGTGCGTTGCACGCTCGCGTCCTGGCGGCCGTCTTCGAACCTGGACTGCTGCGCTGCGCCGTGCCTCTTGCGGTCCCGGGCAATCCAGCCCTGATTCCGTTCAAGGAGAACGACATGACGAAGCTCATCACCGACGAACAACGTGTGCAACTGCTGGCCAACGGCCGGCAGTCCATCGAGAACCCGGATTTCGATCCACATCCTGTGGTCAAGTTGTTCACGCCGGATGCCGGAGCCACCTGGCTGTTGACCGAGATCGATGACGATGACCACGCACACGGTCTGTGCGACTTGGGCCAAGGCTTTCCGGAACTGGGGTGGGTGAGCCTGGCGGAACTGGCCACTCTCCGTGGGTCGCTGCGTCTGCCGGTGGAGCGCGACCTGTACTTCAAGGCCGACAAGCCCATCAGCGCCTATGCGCGAGAAGCCCGGATGGCCGGTCTCATCGTTGTGTAGCCTTCGGGAAGGGTTGCGTATCTGAGCCGTTGGCTACTACGCCGGCGGCTCGCGCCATTCCTTCGGAAGCCGCGCTTCCGCCTCCAGCACCAGCTCGCCCGCGCTGCGCTGCAGTGCGCGTGCAATCTTGAACACCAGGGCCAGCGTGGGCATGTGCTCCCCGCGCTCGATCTTTCCCATGTGGGACCGTTCGATGCCGGCGATGTGGGCCAGCGTTTCCTGGGCGATGCCGTCCTCGGTGCGAATCGCGCGCACGGCGGCGCCGAAGGCGAGCGCCGGCACGGCATCGAATGTCGTTGCTCCGGCAGGCCTTCCTCGCTGGATTGCGCGCTTGGCTTGCATGGAGCCAAGCGTCGTCTTGCCTGGCTATTAAAACCACGTTAAAGATAACTCTTTATTCAGCATGCAATACCGGCGTGGCCTAAAATTCCCGGCAAATGCACAGGCAGGCGCGCAGCCAACCCATGCCCATCGGCTCGATCGGATGCCCTGACGGGAGATCTGCGGGCCTCAACTTCTGGAGGCCCTATGCCCTTCCTGACAGATGAACAGCGCCGCCAGATGCTCGCCAATGGCGAGGCCCGCGCACGGGGCGAAGAGATCGATCCCTATCCGGTGCTCAAGCTCTACACACCGGATGCCGGCGCAGCCTGGGTGTTGACCGCCCTCGATGCAGATGGAGACATGGCCTATGGGCTCATCGACATTGGCGCCGGGTTTACCGAACTGGGCCTTGTCAGCCTGTCGATGCTTGCGGGCATCCAGGGACCGCGCGGCTTGCCTGTGGCGGTGGAGCCGCACTACAAGGCGCGCAAGACCTTGTCGGCTTACGTGGCCGACGCGCAGCGCGACGGGATGGTCACCGACTGAGCGTCTCCCGCGTCGCCACATGGTTTGCGGACCATGACGGCCTGCAAACCTGCAAACCTGCAAACCTGCACACGCTCACATGATGACGCGCCCGCGGTCTCCGTATCCCATGGGCTCGACCTTCAATGCCGCAAGTACTGGCACAAGTGCCCGACGGCAGTTGAAGTTCGTGTCCGATGTCTGCATCCATGCGCCGCGCTGCCGCTCGATCCAGGTCGAACCGAAAGCGTCGCCGGCATCGAAGCCCGCGTTGTACGCGCGCACCGCATCGCCCTTGGGGTTGACCGCGGCGATCACGGCCAACTCGTCGAATCCCGCATCGCTGACAGAACCGCGTGCGGGAAGGCCGTTGGGCAACTGAAAATCGAACAACTCGCCCCGGCGCATGTTGTCCGGAAAGCGGTTGTCGCCCGGTCGCAGCGTGAATATCTTCTGGGTCAGAGCGGCATTGACGGCGCAGATCATCAGGTTGCGCCAAGCCTTTTGACGCTCGGTCTTGTATTCGATCTCGTATGCGGAAGTCGGTACGGTGGAAATGACCTCGGGCGGCGACTTGATCAAGAGTTCGAAATCGAACTCGGGGTCATCGGGATAGCCGAACTGGCGCATCCGCTGCAACATCCGGCCAGTGTCCAGAAGCACATAGGGAGGATCAGCATCGGGCGGCACCAGCGCTGCGCGCAACGCAGCTTGTGTGTTGAATCCTAGGCTGTAGGCCAAGGCTTCACTGATGTGGGCTGACTTGGTGTCGAGGAATTCGTCTCGTAACGAATTCTTGACGGCGACGACGGATGCTTCCGTCAGAGCAATGGCTGCCATACGTTCTCCAATCCCAACGTTGGTCGACGTTTCCCGATTACACATCGACCCGGATTGAAGTCCGTTCGCGGTTTGGTGAGTTTGTCTGCTTTAACCCGGGAACAGGTTGGGCCCAGACGCCTGGGCGAAATGATAAAGCGATTTGTTCTGCGCTGCCAGCATCGGGTCGCAAATCGATTCCACCTCTTCATCAAGACCTCGACGATTCATCCACCATCGCCCCTCGAAACCGTGGCAGCGTGCTCCTTCAACCGCAGGAGCTTGCCGCCATGACGACATCTCGCGATACCGATGCAGTCCCCGCGCCGTGGTGCGCCGGTGCCGCCTACCTCTATGCGCTGGACCTCGACGGTCCCGCGCTGGCCTGGGAGTACCTGCGCCGGCACCCGGGCTACCGCGCCGCCTGGCTCTTCGCGACGCGCCGGCAGCGCAGCGCCCTTGCACCCCGCTGGGGCTTGCGATGTAGACCTTGACCCACGCTTGGACGCGCGCGACGCGCATCCTGTCTGGCTCGGCGTCGAAGACGCCTTGCCGCACCTGCGGCCAGCGCTGGCCCAAAGCGTGCCGCGCGGTCAGGTCTTCAGCCTCTGGCGCATCCGTGGCCGCAAGCGCCTGCTGCACGCCGGCACGGACCTGATCCTTTCCGTGCAGAACGATCTGCACGGGCTGCACGCCTGCATTTCCCCAGCCCTGGCCAACGGCGCGGCCTGTCGGGTTTCACTTCCGCTCGATGGCAAGCCTGCAGCCTGCCGAACGCAGATGCGCCGGCTGCTCGGCGAACTGCCACAGCCTTGCTTCCGTCATGTATCGCGCACAGCCGTCCTGCACATGCGCGGCCTGCAGGCGCTCGACGCGCAGCAGGGTGACTGCGGCCAGCGTGGCGTGGCCGAGGCCCTGTTCGGCGCCGACACCGTTGCCGAACGCTGGCACGCCGACAGCGACCTGCGCGCCCAGGTCCGGCACATCCTTGCCCGCGCCCAACGCTGGGTGGCCGGCGGCTACCTCCAGCTTGCTGGCGTACGCCCTGAATAGCGCCCGCCCACGGAGACGAGATTCCAAACCGAATCTCCCTTCGCAGCGCCTTCCCCTTTGCCGAGACTGCCTCCATCGGGCTGCAAATGGTTTGCGGCCCATCCACCGAGATGGAGGCCTTCATGGCAGTCGGACATTCGATCCCTTCGCGCGGCGCTGCAACCGCTGCGCCGCAGCCCGCTCCAGCGCAACTGGTGCCAGCCGCCGCCGCAAATCCTGAATTCCTGACCACCGACGAGGCGGCGACGTTCCTGCGGCTGTCGCCACGCACCCTGGAAAAACAGCGCGTGCTCGGTGGCGGGCCGCGCTTCCGCAAGTTCGGCGCCCGCGTGGTTTATGCCGCAGTCGATCTCCGTGCCTGGGCCGACAGCAACACCTTCGGCATGACCTCGGACCCCGGCTACGTGATCCGCGACTCCGTCCGCTGATCCTTGCCGAACTGGAGCCACCGCCATGTCCAAGCGCCCGAGCGAACGCGAACAGCTTGCGCTGTTCCGCGCGCTGCCGGGTGACATGGCGCTGCGCGATGCGCAGGACCTGATGGCCTATCCCTTCTTCAGTCTGGCCAAGTCCCGGCGCACCGTGCCGATCCACTTCGAGGCTGGCGGCGTGTCCCTCACGGTCGAAGGCGTGCCGGAGCATGGCATCGCCACCATCTGGGACGCAGATGTGCTGATCTGGGCGGCCAGCCAGATCGTCCAGGCCAAGAAGGAAGGCATTGCGCCTTCGCGCCTGATGGTGGCCACTCCCTACGAGATCCTGCGCTTCGCGCAGCGCGGCACCGGCCGCAGCGACTACTTGGCACTGCGCGCCGCGCTGGACCGGCTGCAGTCCACCACCATCGCGACGACGCTGCGCCAGCGCGAACGCCTCAACGGCATCCGCCGCACGCATCGCTTCTCGTGGATCAACGAGTGGAAAGAGTACGTCCGGCCCGATGGCCGCTCCGACGGCATCGAGCTGATCCTGGCCGACTGGTTCTTCTCGGGGGTGATGGACGACGCCCTGGTGCTCACGCTGGACCCGACGTACTTCCAGCTCACGGGTGGCATTGAGCGCTGGCTGTACCGACTGGTGCGCAAGCACGGCGGCCGCCAGCCGGCGGGCTGGCGCTTCGACATGCGCCACCTGCACCTGAAGTCGGGGAGCTTGCAGCGCCACTCTGATTTCGCGCTGCAGGTGCGCGAGCTGGCGCGGCGCCAGGCGCTGCCGGGCTACTGGCTGTCGATTGAAAGAACGGGCGGCATCGAGTGGCTGTCTTTCCGTCCTGATGCGCTTCAGCCGCCAAGCACCGACTTATCCACAGCTTCTGTTGAAGAACCTGTGGATCGCGTGTGGACGGACTCGGTGGATCACCCGCACGACCCTCGGTGGATCACCCGCAGAGCTATCGGTGGATCGCCCGCACCGATCGGCCCGGAAGCCGCGCCCAGCAACGGTTTCGGGACCCTTAAACATCTAAAGGGATACATAAATGAATAAGACGCGCGTGCGAACCGGCGGTGCTCAAAAAAGTGGCATTGCTGAAATCCGAGGCAGCGAAGACCGCTTTCCAGGAAGACAAGGAACACAGACCAACCTCGTCGGCAAGGTCGTCGCGGTACTGAACCAGAAAGGCGGAGCCGGCAAGACCACGCTCGCAACGCACCTGGCGGGCGAACTGGCGATGCAGGGGTGCCGCGTGACGCTGCTCGATGCCGATCCGCAGGGCTCGGCCCTGGACTGGGCGCAACGACGCGCGCAAAACGGTCAGGAGCGGCTTTACGGGGTGTTCGGGCTGGCGAGGGATACGTTGCACCGGGAAGTGCCCGGAATCGCGCTGGAGGCCGACTACGTCGTCATCGACGGACCTCCAAGAGTGGCGGCGCTCGCGCGCTCCGCGCTGCTGGCGGCCGACCTGGTGCTGATTCCGGTGCAGCCGAGCGCGTACGACGTATGGGCGACGCAGGAGATGGTGAGCTTGATCGCAGAGGCGAGAGTCTTCCGGCCACAGCTGCGCGCGGCCTTCGTGATCAACCGACGTGTCGTCGGCACGGTGATCGGGCGCGAGGCCAGGCAGGCGCTGGCCGATCAACCGTTCCACGCCTTGAGTGCCGAGGTCTCGCAGCGCATCGTGTTCGCCGACAGCGTCGCTGCGGGCCGGCTGGTGAGCGAAGTGGCACCGCAGTGCGCAGCCGCGCGCGAGATCGCCGCACTCGCGCATGCCGTGCGGGAGGTGTTGGGATGACGACGCCGAGGCAATCGAAGACACCGCGACGAGCGCCCATCGGCCGCAGGCCGGCGGCGGACCCCGCCACGGCCTGGGTGCATCGGGAGAACGCGGGCGGAGCTGTCGTCGAACCCGTGAAGAGCCAAGTTTTCACCGCGCGGCTCACCATTGACGTGACGCCTGCGCTGCGCGGTCGCATCAAGGTGATCGCGTTCGGACGCGGCATCACGGCGGCCGAGATGCTGCGCGAGTTGCTGGAGAGGGAGTTTGCGGAGGGCACGGCATGAAGACGCCGAACGCGGGCCTTGCCACCGCTTCGACGCAGCGGTGGCCGCAGACGGCGTTGCCGGCTCGGCCGACCCAAATGCGTGTGTCGCTGGCCTTCGTCGAGCATCGCGTGAACGTCTACTTGCGCTTCGGCGAGCCCGGACGCGAGATCAGGTTGGACCGCTGGCGGCGCGTCGCGGTGCTCGCGCCGGTGGCAGTCTGCTGCCGGATCAAGTGGATCGGCAACGACTACGGCACCGCGTTCTGGCAGCTCATGGTGCTGCAGGCGCCGATGCCGTTCGACGACATGCAGCGCGTCGCAGGCGTGTCGCCTGGCGCGCGCATCCTGCTGCGCGCCAATGGCGAGTCGCAGGTCAAGGCGGTACTCGAAGTGATCGACAAGATTGAGGTTGCGGGTATCGAGCCTTGCGCTGCAGCGCCAACCTACTGGCGCACGGTCGGCAACCGCTTGGCTGCACCCCAGCCGCTGCCGGCGTACACGCCCGAGCGCCATGCGGCGCATCTTGCGCGGGGAGCGCTGCGATGACGCAGGCCATGAAGCGACTTGTGTTGCTGGCCAGCATGGGCATCGGCTTGGTGGGGCTCGTCGTGCCGACTTTTGGGCAGGGTCAAGCCCGCATCGTCTACAACCCGAGCGACAGCGTCGCGCGCGGCTGGTACCGCATTGCTCCCGCAGTCGGCTTCAAGTCACTGCGCGTTGGCAGCATCGTGCTCGCCCGGCTTCCTGCCGATACGGCTGCGATCGCGGCGCAGCGTGGCTATCTGCCTGCGGGCTTGCCGATCCTCAAGCGCATCGGCGCATTGGCGCCGCAATCGGTGTGTGTTCGGGAACAGATTGTGCGCATCGACGGCGATGCCGTGGCGACGGTCCGATTGCACGATGGCGCACGTCGTCCATTGTCTGCGTGGACGCAATGCCGCTCGCTCGGCGAGACTGAGCTGTTCCTGCTCAGCGACACGAATCCGGCGTCGTTCGACAGCCGCTACTTCGGTCCTATCGACACGTCCGCCGTGCTCGGTATCGCGCTCCCGTTGTGGACTTGGGCCACGCCATGAGCCCTTCGCCGTTCATGCGTCCAGGCGTTTCTCATCATTGCGATGCGTCTGCGTCGGAACTGTGGCCGGCCATGCGTTCACGCATGCACCGAACTTGCACCGTTCGTGTGCCCATGCTGTGTCCAACTGAGCGCCAGCCGTGCCGCCGAGCTGCGGCCGAAACGGTGTTTCGCCCGCATTTCGACGTGCAGGGAGCCCTGCGCCAGCGTGCAGCGCCTGCTGCACCCACGCGGCCTTGCAGGCTGCGCTGCGCACCTCGTGCGCGGCTGGCGGAGAGTCGGAGCCGGGAGCGGATGCGGAAGGCGAAGACGGAGGGCAAGAAAAAAGGGCTGGCACGGCTTCGCCCGCCAAGCCAGTCTGCACGTGGGTTTGGCGCGGCACCGCGCTTGCAGGCGCTTGTGCCGTGCGAACACAACTTCGCGCGTGGTGCCTTGCGCTCCCGCGTGCCGCTTCTCATGCGCTGCGCCACGGTGCGCTGGAGTCTTCGCCATGGCAACGCGTAGAGAGTCGGGTGATGCCGACCGTTTCCGGGTCCGGCCAGCTGCGCCGAAGGCACGCTCTGGGCCGTCCACAAAGGGCTTCGTCTCGCAGGTGCTGAAGGCCGTCTCCAAGTCCGGTGCGCGGGCTTCGGGCGCGCGCGGAGCGCGGCCCGCATCCACTTTCGGCCGCGGCCGGGTGGCTGCTACGCTGGCCGGCCGGAAGCTGGGCGCCAATGCCCGGCGCGTGATCATCAAGAGCCGCTTCGTCGTGCTCAAGCGGGCCGGTGCCACCTCGGCCTCCACCCACCTGCGCTACATCGAGCGCGATGGCGTCACCCGCGACGGGCAGAAGGGGCAGGCCTATGGACCGAATGCCGATATCGTGGATCTGAAATCCTTCGAGGAACGCGGCCGGGGCGACCGCCACCAGTTCCGCTTCATCGTGTCGGCCGAGGATGCGTCAGAGCTGGAGGACCTGAAGGGCTTCACCCGCCAATTTATGCGCCGCATGGAGATCGACCTGGAGACCCGGCTGGACTGGGTGGCCGTCGATCACTGGGACACGGACAACCCCCACACCCACATCGTCCTGCGAGGCTGGGCCGGCAGCGAGCGCAAGGGGCAGGACCTGGTGATCGCACCTGACTACATGGCCAACGGCATGCGCCTGCGCGCGGGCGAGATCGCCACCGAGTGGCTGGGACCGCGCACCCAGGCCGAGATGCGCCAGAGCCTGCTGCGCGAGGTGGACCAGCAGCGGCTCACCAGCCTGGACCGGGCACTGCTGAAACAGGCGAACGTGGACATCGTGGACCTGACGGAGCCGCAGGCCACGCCTACGGATCGGCAGCGCATGAACGTACTGCGCGCCCGGCTGCAGCGGCTCGAAGCCATGGCGCTGGCCGAGAAGATCGATGCCAACCACTGGCGGCTGGTGCCGGGCATGGAGCACACCCTCGCTGCTATGGGCGAGCGCGGCGACATCCTTCGCACCATGCACCGGGCGATGAAGGGAGAAAGGCGGGAACTCACGACGGGCGAATCGGCCTCGACGGTGATCGGGCGCATCGTGGCCAAGGGACTGGCCGACGAACTGCACGACCGGGGCTATCTGGTAGTCGACGGCATCGACGGGCGGGCGCACTACCTGAGGCTGCCGGCCGGGGCTGACCTGACGCAGTTGCCGGTGGGCGGGATCGTGGAGGCGAGGCCGGCCGGGCAAGAGAAGGCGGTGGACCGCAACATCCTGGCGGTATCGAAGGACGGCATCTACAGAACGGCCGATCACCTTGTGCAGTTGCGGCAGTCCGGCAACCACGACCCGCAGGCCACCATCGATGCCCACGTGCGCCGGCTCGAAGCGCTGCGCCGCACGGGCACGGCGGAGCGCATCGCCGAGGGCGTCTGGCAGGTCCCGCAAGATCTGTTGAAGAAGGCGCAGCAGCATGACCACCAGAAGTCGGCGGGTGTTTCCATCGAACTGCGCTCGCACCTGTCGATCGAGCAGCAGGTGCGCGCCATGGGCGCGACTTGGCTGGATCGGCAATTGGCGGGTGACGGTAAGGATCTGGCGCCGCAGGGCTTCGGTGCCCAAGTGGGCAAGGCAATGCGCGGGCGTGTGGACTTCCTCGCCGAGCAAGGCCTGGCCCAACGCCGGGGTCAGCGCGTGGTGCTCGCGCGCAATCTGCTGACGACCTTGCGCGAGAGCGAACTGGCCACTGTCGGCAAGACACTGCAGGACCAGACCGGCCAGACCTACCGCCCGCTGCAGGACGGCCAGCAGGCCAGCGGCATCTACCGCCAGTCCATCCAACTCGCCAGCGGCCGCTTCGCCATGCTCAACGACGGCATGGGTTTCAGCTTGGTGCCCTGGCGGCCGGTGATCGAACAGCGGCTGGGGCAGCAGCTCAGTGTCGTGGTGCGTGGGTCATCGGTTAGCTGGCAACTGGGGCGCCAGCGCGGCATGTCCATATGACGCCGTCGCCCCTGAGATAACCGCAGCGTTTCGCCGCGCGGAAGAGTGTCGCCACACATCGGAGATAATGCGAACGATTCCCATCTAAACGCGCGCACCAGGTTAGCCACCGCCACATCTCGACGCCAGCCTGCTGAGGGAAGTCTTCGTCCCTTTTTGCCTTGGTTGATCCGTGCTTGAGCGCTACTACCGAGAACTGCTGAACTACTTCTCCCGTCAGGTGAGAGACCGCGATGGCGCGGCTGACATCGTCCAGGAAGCGTACGCGCGCGTGCTCGCTGTGCAACAGGCCGGCGAGGCCATTCGCGAGCCGCGCGCGCTGCTCTACCGCACCGCGCGTAATGTGTTGATCGACCAGCAGCGGCACAACGCGCTGCGTGACCTCGAAGACCCGCAAACGCTGGATGAGATGCCCGCCCCTTCGGCGCAGCAGCCCGAGGAAGCTTACGCCGCGCTGCAACGCGTGCGGCGGCTGATCGCTGCGATTGACGCCTTGCCACCGCGCTGCCAGGAAGCTTTCATCCTGCACAAATTCGATGGCTTGTCGCATGCCGAGGTCGCCCAGCGGATGGGCATCTCGCGCAACATGGTGGAGCGCCACGTGATGCTGGCCGTGCTGGCCTGCCGCAAATGCCGGGACGGCCGCCAGGAGCCGCATTGACATCGACCCCACTTTTTTCGCGCTTCGACATCAGGTTTCGGCGTGCTCGCCCGTCTACGAAGAAGCAAGCAGAGATTCTCGCGCCATGACCTCACGCCCCGTCACCGACGATCACGCACAGCACCAGCCCGACCGGGATGGGGTACGGGAGGACGCGCACGCGTCGGGCGATGCCCTCGATGCCTCGCTCGCAGAGTTGAATGCCACCGAGGCGGAGGCACTTCGCTGGCTGGTGCGCCGGGCGGATGGGCTGGATGCCGCTGCCGAGGCGGACTTCCAGGCCTGGCTCCACGCCGACCCCGCGCACCAGACGGCATTCGACGACATGGCCGGTGTGTGGCAGGGCATCGACAGCATCCCCGCCGACGGCGTCGCCCAGCTCAAGGCCGCGGTGGCATCAGCCAGATCGGATGAGCAGATGGGCGTCCCACCGGGTCCCGCGCCACAAGCGCATTGGCAACCGAGGCCCACAAGACATTCCAGCCCCCGGCGATGGTTACCCGGCATCACTCAATGGGCGCCCAAAGCCCTGGCGGCCTGCGTAGCCTTCGCCCTGCTGGGCGGCGGCTGGTTCGCCTGGGACCATGGGCAGCACCAGCCCGTCTTCAGCCAACACTACGCCACGGCGCGGGGCCAGCAAGTCGAAGCCCGGTTGCCGGATGGCAGCACGCTGCGGCTGGACACCGCGTCGCAGGCCGACGTTACGCTGTATCGCCAGCGCCGCGAAGTGCGCTTGCCCGAGGGTCAGATCATGTTCACGGTGCAGGGCGACAAGGCCCGGCCCTTCGACGTGTTGGCGGGCGCCATGCGCATCACCGTGGTCGGTACGCGATTCTCGGTGCGCTACACGCCTTCGCTTGGCAGCGACCAGGTGCAAGTGGCTGTGGAAGAAGGACACGTACGGGTCGCTCGCGCCGATGCCGTCAAAGGGCGAGGTGGCTCTCTTCTGGCCGCTCCGGTAGGCGACGCGATCGACCTCGAGGCGGGCCAGACCGTCGCTGCAGACGGTGAAGGCCGGCTGGGGCCGGTCGGCCAGGTCGCCGCCGAAGGCATCGCACCCTGGCGCGGCAACCGAGTCAACTTCGACAACACGCCGCTGACGATGGCCGTGGCCGAACTGGAACGCTATGGGAGCACCGGCCTGCTGGTGCGTGATCCCGCCGTCGCGGCCCTGCGCGTGACCGGCAGTGTCGATGTGCGGCGCGTCGGCGACTTCGTCCGCAGCCTTCCGCAGGTCTTGCCGGTGCAGCTGGAGCCGCGCGAGGGCGCGGTCGAAGTGGAATCCAGACGGCCTTAGCGATCCGGGCGCAGCGAAGCAAATAATTTTTTTCGGGGTGACATCAGGTTTTGGCGAGGTGGCCCGTCTTCTGGAGATACCGATTCTTGTTCGCATCTTCAGGAGATTCCTCGCATGCACCGTCCGCGTTCCGCACTTACCCGATTCGACCTAGCACCGCTTGCGCTGGCGGTCGCGCTCAGCCTTGGCAGCTTCGCCGTGCAGGCCCAGACGACGCCCGCCGTGCCGATGGACATCGCGGTCACGGCGCAACCGCTCGCTCAGGCGCTGACCGAGTTGGCGCGTCAGGCCCAGCTCACGCTGATGGTGCCGCCCGCATTGGTGGCCGGCAGGACGGCACCGGCCGTATCGGGACGGTTGACGCCGCAACAGGCTTTGGACCGTCTACTGGTCGGCAACGGGTTGATGGGGATCCAGGAAGGCAATGTGGTGGTCGTCAAGGCCATTCCATCAGCAGCAGGAACCACGACGCTCCCGGTTGTGACCGTTACTGCGGCATCTGATTCGGAAACTGCCGGTGGCCGTGTCAGAGGATACGTCGCCAAGCAGAGTGCAACCGCCACCAAGACCGACACGCCGATCCTCGAAATCCCGCAGACCATCAACGTAGTCACGGCCGATGAGATTTCGTCGCGCGGTGCGATCAGCATCACGCAGGCCCTGCGGTACACGGCGGGCGTCAACACGAACGGTTTCACCGATGCGAACATGATCGCCGACGAGATTACTTCACGTGGTTTCGCCCCTGCGCCGCTTTACCTCGATGGCGCCTACCTGCCTTACGCAGGCAGCCTCGGTGGGTCCCTGCAGATCGAGCCCTACAGCCTGGAACGCGTGGAGGTTCTCAAGGGGCCGGCTTCAGTCCTGTACGGGCAGAACCAGCCCGGCGGCATCATCAACATGGTCACGAAGAAGCCGTCGGATGACCCCGTGCGGGAAGTCCGCGTGGGCATCGCAAGCTACGGCCGTGTCGAGGGCGCCATGGATCTGGGCGGCGCCCTCAACGACGACAAGACGCTTTCCTATCGTCTGCTGGCCCTGGCCAATGGCGGCGACCAGCAGATCGACTACACCAAGAGCAAGCGGACCTTCCTGGCACCCAGCATCACCTGGAAGCCGAGCGGGGCGACGTCGCTCACGCTCTATGCGCAGGTGCAGGAAGACAGTGGCGTGCCCGACTACCAGTCGCTGCCGACGGTGGGCACGCTCTACCCCGGTCCGAACGGTCAGACGATCAGCCGGAACTTCTTCACCGGCGACCCGGCCTACAACCACTTCCATCGCAAGCAGTACGTGATCGGCGAAGATTTCTCGCATCGCATCTCCGACAGCCTGCAGGTGCGGCAGAGCCTGCGCTTCGTCGACGTGAAGGACGACTACAAGGGCTTCTACCTGAGCCGTTTCGTCACGGCTTCCGGCGTGACCGACTACAGCCGCGCCAACCGGGTCAAGCTGGATTGGCCCCAGCACAACAACGTGCTGAGCCTCGACAACAACGTGGAATTCAAGACGGCCACCGGTGCCGTTTCGCACACCCTTCTGGCCGGCCTCGACTACCGCCGGTTCTCGCGCAAGTACGACGGCTACAACAACTATGCCGCTGAAGCCACCGATCTCTACCAGCCGAACCACGGCACGTCGACCAGCGCCGTGGCGCTGACGACGCGTTGGGACAACACGGTCGACCAGGTCGGGCTCTACGTGCAGGACCAGATGAAGTGGGACCGCTTCGTCCTCACGGTCGGCGGGCGTCAGGACTGGGCTCGAATCGACAACAAGGACCTGATCGCGAACAGTCGCACGCAAGTGAACGACGACGCCTTCACCGGCCGCATCGGCCTGACCTATCTGGCGGACAACGGCGTCGCGCCGTACGTGAGCTATTCCGAATCCTTCCTGCCCGTCGTCGGCACCGACTACGCTGGCAAGGCATTCAAGCCAACCACCGGCAAGCAGATCGAAGCCGGCCTGAAATACCAGCCACCGGGCCGCAACGCCTTGGTCACGGCGTCGGTGTTCGAGATCCGTCAGCAGAACCTGGCGACGCAGGACTATGACCACCCGCAGTACCAGGTGCAGCAGGGTGAAGTCCGCTCGCGGGGCGCAGAGATCGAGGCCAAGGCACAGCTCGCCAGCGGCCTGGACCTCGTCGCTGCGCTCAGTTACACCGATGCACGCACCACGCGTTCGAACTACGCCTCCAGCCTGGACAAGCAGCTGGTTCTGAGCGCGCCCTGGGCTGCTTCGCTGTGGGCCAATTACCGGGTGGTGGGCGGTCCGCTCAATGGCGTGCAGATCGGCGGCGGGGTCCGCTGGACCGGCAGCAAGTACGGCGATGCAGCCAACACCTTCCGCACCCCTGCGTTCGCCGTGTTCGACGCCGCACTGCGCTACGACCTTGGTCTGTTCGACCCCAGCCTGCGCGGGATCGAGGCCGCGTTGAACATCCAGAACCTGTTCGACAAGACCTATCTGTCGAACTGCAACTATTCGTTCGGCTGCTACTACGGGAAGGCACGCACCGTGTCTGCGAGCGCGACCTATCGGTGGTGATGGTGAGGGCGCGGGGCCGATGTGGCGACGTCGTCTTTTCGCAGACGGCCTGCGCGCCAGTTGGCCTGATGGCGCGCTATGAGTTCTCTCCCAAGCTGTCCTTGCATCTGAACGTCAAGTTCTTACGCTCGCAGCGGCGGACGTGTGCCGATGGCGGTGACTCTCCTGAACATCGACACAACCGAACTTTGGTTCTTCGAGTAAGGGTCTTTCTGGATGACCCTTTTTTGATCTCGTTGGTCATGTATCAGGAGATGTGCTTTTTCATGCGCCCCGCCTGACCACCACCCCGATGCCTTCTCCTTGTTCGACCCCCACCCACCCGGGCCTGCTCGTGCTGTCCCGCCTCGCGGCCGCCGTATTCGGCGGTTACGCGCTGGCCGCCGCGGTGGCCGTGTGCCTCGGCGCCGTGTTGCCGTCCGCGCGCGCCGATGCGGTGCTGGCCGGCATGCAGATCAGCTTCGTCGTCCACACGCTCGCCGTGATCTGGACCTTTTCGCCGGTGCGGCCGGCCCGTGTCTGGCTCGGCCTGCTGGGACCCGCCGTGGTGCTCGCGCTGCTCGGCTGGCTGTGGCCGCGCGTGGGAGGCTGAGATGAGCAATTCCCAGACCAAGGCGGCGCACAAGGCGCTGCGCAAGAAGGCGGCAGGCAACGGGGCCGGCGAGGGCGGCTTCCGCCAGGCGCAGGCCTGGCTGCACACCTGGTGCGGCCTGTGGTTCTCGTGGCTGCTGTTCGCGGTCTTTCTGACCGGCACGCTGGCGGTGTTCGACGAGCCGATCTCGCACTGGATGACGCCCGAGCACCATGCGGAGGAGGAGGCCGCCGCGGCGGCGCCCAAGGTCGCGACGGCCGGGCGCGCGCAGCGCCTCGCCTGGGGCACGGCCTACATGGCCGAGCACCATCCCCAGGCGCAGATGTGGGAGCTCTGGCCCGCCGATGCGCAGGGTGCGGGCGAGCTCAAGGTCTACTGGTTCGATGCCAACGGCGAGTACGTGGCCGCGGCGCTCGACCCCGCGACCGGCGCCGCGCTGGCCGCCGACACCGCCACGCCGGTGCGCGGCACCCTGGCCGGCCACCACTTCGTCGACTTCCACTACGAACTGCATGCGGGCCAGGTCGGCCTCTGGATCGTGGGCATCGCCGCGCTGGCCATGCTGGTGGCGCTGATCTCGGGCGTGATCACGCACAAGCGCATCTTCAAGGACTTCTTCACCTTCAGGCCGAAGAAGGGGCAGCGCAGCTGGCTCGATGCGCACAACGCGGTCGCGGTGCTCACGCTGCCCTTCCAGCTGATGATCGCCTACACCGGCATCGTGATCTCGGGCCTGACCTTCATGCCCGTGGCCAAGCTTGCGCAGTACGGCAGCGACCCGGCCGCGCAGCAGCGGTTCATGGCCGAGCTCGGCGGCGGCAAGCCCGCGCGCAGCGGCATCGCGATGCCCGTGCCCGATCTCGAATCATTCGCCGCGCGCGGCCAGGCACTCATGGGCCAGCCGGTGCGCGCGGTGGTGATCGACCACCCCGGCGACGCCGCGGCGCGCATCGGCGTCTACGGCTGGAACGGCGAGGCCGAGTCACTGCGCCGCCTGAGCCCGACCACCGGCATGGCCTCGTTCTCGGCGGCCACCGGCGAACTGCTGCAGGTGCGCCTGCCTGGCGCAGCCGATGGCGGCACCGCGGCGCTCGCGCAATCCGCGATGGGCGGCCTGCACATGGCGAGCTTCGGCGGCTGGGCCGTGAAGTGGCTCTACTTTCTCTGCGGCCTGGCGGGCACCGCGATGATGGGCACGGGCGCTATCCTGTTCATCGTCAAGCGCCGCGGCAAGCACGGCACCGAGTTCGGCGGTGCCACCGCGCGCGTCTATCGACTGGTCGAGGGCCTCAACGTCGCCGCCATCGCGGGGCTGGGCATCGCCTGCATCGGCTACCTCTGGGCCAACCGCCTGGTACCGCTGGGCCTCACGCAGCGCGCCGACTGGGAACTGCGCGTGTTCTTCGGCCTGTGGCTGCTGGCGCTGGTCCACGCGCTGCTGCGCAGGCCGGGCGCTGCGTGGCGCGAGCAGATGGGCCTGCTGGCCGCGCTGTGCCTGCTGCTGCCGGTGCTGAACTTCGCCACCACCGGCGACTGGCCGCTGGCCCAGTGGCTGCGCGGCGACTGGGAGAGCGCGGGCGTCGAGGGGGTGGCGATGGTGTTTGGCCTCGCGGCATTGGGTGGGATGCGCGTGCTGCGCCGGCGCGATCGGCACGGCGCTGCGCATGCGCCGAAAAAAGCCATGCATGCCGCGACGACGACCACCCCTGTGGAAACCTTGCCTTGATCACCGCGACCACCCTCACCGCGTCGCTGCTCGCACTTGCACTGGCCTTCGCTGGCATGGCTGCGCTGAGTGCCGCGATGGACCGCCACTACGAGCAACTCACACGACGCCGCGAGACGCCGCGCCTGCTGCGCGCGGCGCTGCGCGCCCTGGGAAGCCTGCTGATCGCGCTCGCGCTGGCGCCTTGCCTGTTCGCCTGGGGCGGCAGCGTGGGCACCGTGGTGTGGCTGGGTTTCCTCAGCGCCGGTGCACTGTGCGTGGTAGTGCTGCTGGCTTGGCGTTCCGTTGTCTGAGCCGCCTCGCATGGCCGTGCCCAACTCTCTTCAACCGCTTCTTCCAAGGTTCATCCGCTCATGACGTTGCCTTCTTCGTTCCGCCTTCACGCCATGTCTCGCTCGCTGCCGCGCTGTTCTCGATCGCCGGTGCCGCGCAGGCGCAATACCTCTGGCTGCAGCGCGAGGGTGCGGTCGTCGAGGCGCGCATGGGCGAGCTCGGCAAGGGCAGTCAGACGCTCGCGGGCCTGGTTGCGCCGCGCGCCTTCCTGGCCGACGGCAAGGACCTGCCGCTGACGGCCGAGGCCGAGCGCCTGATGATCGCCGTATCGGCCGCGGCCGCACCGTCGACGAATGCCGACCTGCGCGTGGTCACCAGCCGCGTCGACGGCGCGTCGGGTATGCCCGTCCTCAACTACTACCAGGCCAGGTTCGGGCGCGCCGAGACTCAAGCGATGAACGACCTGGAGCTGGTGCCGACCGAACCCAACGGCAACACCTTCAAGCTGATGTGGAAAGGCAACACCGTGGCCGCGTCGCAGGTCAACGTGGACACCGCCGAGGGCTGGCGCCGCGTGCTCAATCCCTCGAAGGACGGCACCGTCACGCTCGGCACGCCGTTCCCCGGCCTGTACTTGCTCGAGGTCACGGCGCGCGTGAACGGCGCGGTCACGGTTGACGGCAAGAAGTACGAGGACGTGCGCCACACCGCCACGCTGAGCTTCGAGGTGCCGCGCTGATGGAGGTGGCGGCCCGTCCGGTACGCGGCTGGCGCGTGCCGGTGATCGTGGTGTCCATCGCCCTCGCCAGTGGCGCGTTCTGGTGGTGGCAGGCGCGGCCCTCGGTGGCCTACCAGACGCAGGGCGTCGCGCGCGGCGATGTCGAGCCGACCGTCACGGCCATCGGTACGCGGCAGCCGCGCAGCTACGTCGACGTGGGCGCTCAGGTGTCGGGGCTGATCCAGAGCCTGCCGGTGGCGCCCGGCAGCGTGGTGAAGAAGGGGCAACTGCTGGTTGAGGTCGACCCCAGCGCAGCAGGCCACGGTCGATGCCGGCCGCGCGGCGCTGGCCAGCCTGCGTGCGCAGCGCACCGACCAGCAGGCGCAGCATCGGCTGGCCGGGAGGGAGGGGCGAAGCACATCACGGCTTTCATCGCTACGCCCCATTTGATGGTGCTCAGGGCCAGAGTTTCATAAAAAGGAGAGACAAGCATGAACGACTTCCACGCGATTCTCGATCCTTTTCATCCTCCGTTCCAACGTCTCCGCCGAGAACACATTGCCTCGTTCGCGGCGGGGAGCCGATGATCCATTCCATCACCCTTCGCCACGTGCATTGGTTCCGGATCGTTGCCCAGGAGAAGAGCTTCCGCAGGGCTGCGGAGGTCCTTCACACCGACCAGTCAGGCATCTCACGCGTGATTCGAGAATTGGAGGAACGGCTGGGCGTCGAGTTATTCGTGCGAACGCAGCGCACCATCCGCCTCACACCCGCAGGCGAGCAACTGCAGGTACAGAGCGACGACCTGCTCACGTCCTTCGAACACATGGTGCGCATGATGCGCGACACCGACGCCAGAGCCGGCATTGCGCTGCGGATCGGCATCGCCGATGGACTGGTGCAGCCTCTGCTGTCACAGCGCTTTGCCGCCTGGCGTGCCACGGTGCCCCGCACCGAACTGGAGATCAGCGAGATGCGCGCCAACGAACTTGCGGGCGCGCTGCGACGCGAAGAACTGGACGTGGGCTTTTCTTTCGGCATCGTCGAAGAACCCACGATCGTACAGGAGCCCGCGTGGTCCTACCCACTGGTCGTACTGGTGCCGGCGGGCCACGAACTCGCCGCGCGGAAGGAACTGACCCTGCCGCAGGTGGTGGCCCAGCCGCTGGTCATGTGCGACCCGAACTACAAGCCCGGCGTGCATCGCCAGGTCGACGAACTTGTACGCAGCTTCACCGATACACCCAACGTCGTGGACCATGCGTCCAGCCTGGCGGTCTTCATCACCAAGATCGGCAGCGGTTGCGGCATCGGGCTGGCGGACGCGGGTCACATGCTCACGGTGAACCGACCGGACATCGTGTCCATCCCGCTGCGGCACGAAACGGCTTCGCTCACCACCTACGTACTGCACAAGCGGCTGAGCGCGGGTGTGCCGCTGGTCGTTGGGCAGTTCATTGCCCACATGAAAGACCCGCAGTAATCCCGGGCAACGCATCTCCCGCGATGCGCCTTGATCCACGCCGATGACGCGTGCGCCCCGTGCGCTGGACAACGCATCAAGACCTCGACGAATGATCCCTGGACGCGCAGATGCTGCGTGCCGATGCTTCCATTCAAGAGACAAGTCCGCGCTGTCGCAACGGCTGGCCGGGCTCATCACCAGAACATGACGCCGCACAGCGCTCCAGAGGGCGCAGCTGCGGCGCCTGAACGCTTCTTTCGCATTTTTCCGAATAGCGCGCGCTGCGCTGCGCCCCGATGGGTGGGCTACGCGGCGCATCGATTCCACACTCGTGCGATGCGTGCCGTGGGGGCACGCTTGCGCAGAAGTGCGCAAAGAACGTGCGCTGGAAAAGCGTCGGAAGGAGCGAGCATGTCATCCGAGTCTCAGACCGGTGGAAGTGCAAGTACAGGCACCCATACGGGCATCTTGTTCGGTCAGATTGCAGTCGTGATCGGCGTCGCCGTGGGCGGCGTTTGGGGCGCTACGCAGTGGACCGCCCATGCACTGGGCAACCAGCCTCGCCTGGGTGCCGCGTGGTTCGACGTGGCAGGCGTTCCGATCTACGAACCGTGGAAGCTTTTTGAGTGGTGGTACTGGTACGACGCCTATGCGCCAGAGGTGTTCACGCGCGGCGGCACCATCGCCGCTTCTAGTGGGATGTTGGCCACGGGCGCGGCCATCGGCATGGCGGTGTGGCGTTCGCGCATGGCCCGCCGTGTCACCACCTATGGCTCTGCGCGGTGGGCTGAGCGTGAGGAGATCGAGGAGGCCGATCTGACGGGCGATGCCGGGGTCTTTCTCGGCCGTGCGCCATCCAAGGATGGCCGCTATCTGCGCCACGAAGGACCCGAACACGTGATGGCCTTCGCGCCGACGCGTTCCGGCAAGGGCGTCGGCTTGGTCGTTCCGACTCTCTTGTCCTGGTCCGGCTCAGCCGTGATCCACGACATCAAGGGCGAGAACTGGAGTCTCACGGCCGGCTGGCGTTCGCGCTTCAGCCACTGCCTGCTGTTCAATCCCACGGATGCGAAGTCGGCCGCATACAACCCGCTGCTCGAAGTGCGGCGCGGCGCCCACGAGGTGCGAGACGTGCAGAACATTGCCGACATCCTGGTAGATCCCGAAGGTGCGCTGGAGAAGCGCAACCACTGGGAGAAGACCAGCCATGCATTGCTGGTCGGCGCCATCCTGCACGTGCTGTACGCCGGTGAGGACAGGACCCTGCGAGGCGTTGCCAACTTTCTGTCCGATCCGGCGTGTCCCTTCGAGGTGACGCTGCATCGGATGATGACGACGAAGCACTTGGGGGAGGAGGTTCATCCCGTCGTCGCCTCGTCCGCGCGCGAAGTCCTGAACAAGAGCGACAACGAGCGCTCCGGTGTGCTCTCGACCGCGATGAGCTTCCTGGGTCTCTACCGCGACCCCACGGTGGCCGAAGTGACCTCGCGCTGCGACTGGCGCATCGCCGACCTGATCTCGGCCGAGCATCCTGTGTCGCTCTACCTGGTCGTTCCACCCTCCGACATCAGCCGCACCAAGCCGTTGATCCGGCTGATCCTTAACCAGGTCGGCCGGCGCTTGACCGAATCGCTGGATGGCAGCGATGGCATTCAGCGCAGGCACAAGCTGCTGCTGATGCTCGACGAGTTTCCGGCCCTGGGCCGGCTGGACTTCTTCGAGTCAACATTGGCCTTCATGGCCGGCTACGGGCTGCGCGCCTTCCTGATCGCGCAGTCGCTCAACCAGATCGACAAGGCGTACGGCCCGAACCATTCGATCCTGGACAACTGCCACGTGCGCATCGCGTTCGCCACGAACGACGAGCGCACGGCTAAGCGGATTTCGGATTCGTTGGGAACAGCGACAGAGCTGCGGGCGCAACGCAACTATGCGGGGCATCGGCTCGCGCCGTGGCTGGGCCACCTGATGGTCTCGCGGCAGGAGACGGCGCGGCCTCTGCTCACGCCCGGCGAAGTCATGCAGCTACCGCCCGACGATGCGGTGGTAATGGTGTCCGGGCATCCGCCGATCCGCGCGAAGAAGCTGCGCTACTACCAGGACCGGAATTTCATCTGCCGGGTGCTCCCGGCACCGGTCTTCGGAGCGCAGCCTGGGGGCACGTACGCAGACAAGCCTGCTGCGCGTGCGGACGACTGGAGCGGTCTGGTGATTCCGGCTGTGGCCGCGTCATCGACCGTCGATGAGATGGGCGGCTTCGCCGACGAAGGTGGTCATCAACGCAAGCCCGAGCTGGACATCTCCGAAGAGACGGCGCAAGAGCCCGAGGCCGGCGACCTTATCGTGTTCGATGACGAACGAGACGACGACGGCGCGCCGCTGCTGCCGCGAGATCTCGATCGGCAATTGATGCGCACCGCACGTCTGGCGGCCATGGACCCTGACGATGGGATCGCGCTATGACCCGCGCTCGCCTGAACATCTTCATCGAGCCCGAACACGCGAAGCGCCTGGAGGACTTCGCCGCGCACCGCGGGGCCTCGAAGTCGTCGGTGATCGCCGCAGCGCTGGCTTCGTTCCTGTCGCCCGATGCAATGGACCAGCGCGAAGCCGCTTTGACCAAACGCCTGGACCGGCTCTCCCGCCAGTTCGACCGGCTGGAGCGCGACCAGGGCGTGCTGATCGAGACCGTGGCGCTGTACCTGCGCCACTACCTCACGGTGGCCCTGCCGGTGCCCGAACATCAGCAGGAGGCCCTGCGCGCCCAGGGCCGTGCCCGCTATGCCCAGTTCATCGAACAGCTCGCCCGCCACATCCAGCGCGGGCGCAGCCTGGTCCGGGAGATCCATGAAGAGATCGAACCGGACTCCGCGGGGTCCGTTGGCACGGAAGGCGATCCGCCGTTCGGCGCCCGCGATCCCCTTCCCGGAGGCAATCCCTCCAGAACCGAAGGAGACAAACCATGAAGCGCTTCGACGATGCGCCGGGCGAACACCCCGGCAGCGGGCGAGAACCATCCGAGGACAAAGGAACGGAGTCCGCGCAACGGCGCATCCGCATGCTGCGCACGGCCATGGGCCCGGAGATCGCGGCAGCGCTCGACGATCCTGAAGTGGTCGAAGTGCTGCTGAATCCGGACGGGTCGCTATGGCTGGACAGGTTAGGTACCGGCCGTTCGCCGACGGGCAAGAAGATTCCCCCTGCCATTGCGGAACGCATCATCCGGCTTGTAGCTGCCCATGTGCGCGCCGAAGTTCACCCCGGCGCGCCGCTGCTGTCGGCCGAACTGCCCGAGACCGGCGAGCGCTTCATGGGTGCCCTGCCGCCCATCGTGCGGGCGCCTACCTTCGCAATCCGCAAGCGCGCCCTGCGCATCATGACCCTGGCCGACTACGTGGCCGATGGCGTCATGACCGAGGCACAGGCGGCGTTTCTGCGTTCGGCCGTGCGCGAGCGCATGGACATCGTGGTGGCCGGCGGCACCAGCACCGGCAAGACGACGCTGGCGAATGCGCTGCTCGACGAGATCGCGCGCACCCATGACCGCGTACTCATCCTCGAAGACACCGTGGAGCTGCAGTGCAGCAGCGACGACTTTGTGGCCATGCGCACCGAGCCAGGTGTCAGCACGATGGCCGACCTGCTGCGCGCGACGCTGCGGCTGCGTCCGGATCGCATCGTCGTGGGCGAGGTGCGCGGCGCCGAGGCGCTGGACATGCTCAAGGCCTGGGGCACCGGCCACCCTGGCGGCATCGCGACGGTGCACGCCAATTCTGCGGCGGGCGCGCTGCTGCGCCTCGAACAGCTGGTGCAGGAGGTCAGTGTGACCGTGCCGCGGGCGCTGATCGCCGAGGCGGTCAACGTGATCGTCTTCATCTCCGGTCGTGGCCGCGCGCGCCGCGTGCGCGAGATCGCACGCGTCATCGGCTTCGACAGCCATGGCTACCAGCTCGACACCTCGCTCGGGCCTGCATTCCCTTTGATTTCCACCCACTCGTCATCCACCACAGGAGAACCGTCATGACGCCATCCACTCTTGCGATCCCACGCATTTCCGTAAAACCGCTTCTGCAGACCGCCGCCATCGCGGCGTTGCTGTTGGCTGTCGCGCTGCCCGCGCACGCGGCCGGCTCCAGCATGCCGTGGGAAGCGCCATTGCAGTCCATCCTCGAATCGATCCAGGGGCCAGTGGCGCGCATCGTCGCGGTGATCGTGATCATCGCCACCGGGCTCGCGCTGGCGTTCGGCGACACCTCCGGGGGCTTCCGAAAGCTGATCCAGATCGTCTTCGGGCTGTCGATCGCGTTCGCAGCGTCCTCGTTCTTCCTGAGCTTCTTCAGCTTCACAGGCGGGGCGGTGATCGCATGAACGGCACGCATTCGACCGGGCCCAACGCCGCAGCAGGCTTCGCGTCGGGGTTCGAGGTGCCGCTGCATCGCTCGCTGACAGAGCCGATCCTGCTCGGCGGCGCACCGCGCACGGTGGCGATTGCCAACGGCACGCTGGCCGCTGCTGTGGGCCTCGGGCTGCAGCTGTGGATTCCGGGCCTGGTGCTCTGGATCGTCGGGCATTCGCTGGCAGTCTGGGGCGCGCGCATGGATGCACAGTTCATGGCTGTGTTCGCGCGGCACATCAAGCACAAGCCGCTGCTGGACGTGTGAGGGAAGGCGACCATGCTGAACCTCGCCGAATACCGCAAGCGCCCGGCGCTGCTGGCCGACTGGCTCCCCTGGGCCGGTCTGGTCGCACCCGGTGTCGTCCTCAACAAGGACGGCTCCTTCCAGCGTTCGGCCCGCTTCCGGGGGCCGGACCTGGACAGCGCGACGCAGGGCGAATTGATCGCCACGTCTGCGCGCTTGAACAACGCGCTGCGCCGCCTGGGTTCGGGCTGGGCGTTGTTCGTGGAGGCCGAGCGGCGTGAGGCCGCCGACTACCCGGAGTCCGCTTTCCCCGAACCGCTGTCCTGGCTGGTCGATGAGGAGCGGCGCGCGGGTTTCGAGGAGGCCGAAAGTCACTTCGAGAGCCGCTACCACCTGACGCTGCTGTACCTGCCGCCCGAGGAATCCCGAGCGCGTGCTGGCCATCTTCTGTACGAAAACCAGAAGACCGAGGGCAACGATTGGCGCGAGCGCCTGGAGACCTTCGCCTCTGAGTCCGAGCGCTTCCTCGGTCTGCTCGAAGGCGTGATGCCGGAAATCGAGTGGCTCGATGACAGCCAGACCTTGAGCTACCTGCATGCGACGGTCTCGACACAGCGGCAACGCATCGCGGTGCCCGAGTTGCCGATGCACCTCGACGCGCTGCTGGCGGACAGGCCACTGGTGGGTGGCCTCGCGCCCATGCTGGGCGATGCGCACCTGCGTGTGCTGTCGGTGCGAGGCTTCCCGACCTCGACCTGGCCGGGGATTCTGGATGACCTCAACCGCCTGGGCTTCGCTTACCGCTGGAGCACGCGCTTCCTGTGCCTGGACAAGGCCGAAGCAGAAAAGGAACTGGTGCGCCTGCGTCGTCAGTGGTTTGCCAAACGCAAGAACATCGTGGCGCTGCTACGCGAGACGATCTTTAATCAGGAGAGCCCGCTGGTCGATACCGATGCCAGTAACAAGGCATCGGATGCCGATGCTGCCCTGCAGGAGCTAGGCAGCGATCAAGTCGCTTTCGGCTACGTCACAGCCACGGTGACGGTGTTCGATGCCGATGCGAGTTCTGCCGACGAAAAGCTGCGGCAGGTCGAACGCGCGATCCAGGGCCGTGGCTTCGTGACGATCCCCGAGACCTTGAATTCGGTCGAGGCTTGGCTGTCCTCCATCCCAGGGAACGTGTATGCCAATGTGCGCCAGCCCATCGTCTCGACGCTGAACCTGGCTCACATGATGCCGGTATCGGCCGTGTGGGCGGGGCCGGACAGGAACAGCCACCTCGACGGGCCGCCGCTCATCGTCACGCGCACCGATGGCGCGACACCGTTCCGGCTGGTCACGCATGTGGGCGATGTGGGGCATACCCTGGTGGTCGGGCCCACCGGCATGGGAAAGTCCGTGCTGCTCGCCACACTCGCAATGCAGTTCCGGCGCTATGCGGGGTCGCAGATTCTCGTCTTCGACATGGGACGATCGATGCGAGCCACCGTGCTCGGCCTGGGTGGCGAGCACTACGACCTCGGAAACGACGGTGAGATCGCCTTCCAGCCACTCGCGCGCATCACTCAGGAGGGCTATCGGACCTGGGCAGCCGAGTGGATCGAAGGACGCTTGCTACAGGAGGGCGTCGTTGTCGGACCGCCCGAGAAGGATGCCGTCTGGTCGGCCTTGAACAGTCTGGCCAGTGCGCCTACGGAGCAGCGCACCATGACGGGCTTGTCGGTGCTGCTGCAGTCGAACGCGCTGCGCCAAGCGCTGGCTCCCTATGTGCTGGGCGGCGCCCACGGCAAGCTGCTCGACGCGGATTCGGACCGGCTCGGATCGCCGCCTATTCAGTGTTTCGAGATGGAAGAGCTGATGCACAGCAAGGCCGCGGTGCTGGCCGTGCTCGGGTATCTCTTTGCTCGCTTCGATGAACGCTTCGACGGCGCGCCCACCTTGTTGATCCTTGATGAGGCCTGGTTGTTCCTGGATGACCCGGTGTTCGCCGCGCGCATCCGCCAGTGGCTCAAGACCCTGCGCAAGAAGAACGTATCGGTCATCTTCGCCACGCAGAGTCTGGCGGACATCCAGAACTCCAGCATCGCTCCGGCCATCGTGGAGAGCTGCGCGAGCCGCATCTTCCTGCCGAACCCGCAGGCGACGGAGCCGCAGATCAAGGTGATCTACGAAGGCTTCGGCCTGAACAACAGGCAGATCGAGATCGTCGCGACCGCACAGCCCAAGCGGGACTACTACTACCAGTCGCGGCTCGGCAACCGGGTCTTTGACCTCGGGCTCGGGCCTGTGGCTCTGGCTTTCGCTGGTGCGTCCTCGCAGGAAGACCAGCGTGCCATCGATGCCGTTCTCGCCGATGGCAGTGCCGATGCATTCGCCGCCACCTGGCTGCGCCGTCGCGGCCTCGACTGGGCGGCAGATCTCATTCCCTCGTTCCCATCCCCGCCCTCAACCTTGAAGGAGACCTTGCCATGAAGCACTTCCGCCAATCCCTCATTGCCGCTGCGGCGGCTTCGCTGATCGGGCTCGCACCAGCCGCGCACGCGCAGTGGGTGGTAGTCGACCCCACGAACCTCGCGCAGAACATCCTGACCGCTGCCAACACCCTGGAGCAGATCAACAACCAGATCAAGCAACTGCAGAACCAGGCGCAGTCGTTGATGAACCAGGCGAAGAACCTGACCGGCCTGGACTTCAGCGCGTTGAACGAACTCCGTGCGGCGCTGTCGGCGACGAACCAACTGATCCAACAGGCGCAAGGCCTGGCTTTCAACGTGCAGCAGATGGAGACCGAGTTCCGGCGGCTGTATCCTGAATCGTTCTCCGCGGCGATGACCAGCACGCAGATGGCACTCGATGCGCGCAAGCGGTGGACGAATTCGCTCGAAGCCCTGCACACAGCGACCAAAGTGCAATCGCAGGCCGTGCAGAACTTCACCAAGGACGAGCAGGCACTGACGGATCTGGTGAACCGAAGCCAGTCGGCCGTGGGCGCGCTGCAGGCCACGCAGGCGACCAACCAACTGCTGGCCCTGCAGGCGCGTCAGGCGATCCAAGCGCAGCAGTTGCAGATCACGCAGGACCGGGCCACTGCGCTGGAGCAGGCGCGGCAGGTGGCCGTGCATGAGCGGGCCAAGGAAGTGCGGCGGCGCTTCATGGGTTCGGGCACGCCGTACACGCCCTACACGGTGAACTTCTACAGCAACCCGTGAGGCCGTCATGAAAGAAGTCTTCATCGTCTTGACCACTGCTGTTTCCTTGCTGCTGGTGGCCTGTGGAAAACCGGCATCCATCGAATCGGTCGAATCGCTGGTCGCCAATCCGGAGCGCCTGAAGGAACTGCGTGCGCAGTGCAAGGCCGACCGTGCCAAGGTGGGTGATGCCCAGTGCAACGCAGTGGCCGAGGCCACGCGGCAGCGCTTCATGCGGGCGACGCCTTCTCCCTATGCGAACAATCCGGTGCGCCCGCCACCGCCACCGGCCGAGGTTCCCAGCGCCACGCCGCCGGCAGCGAAGGACTGACGCCATGAACGACGTGTCGGTCATCGACCGCTTCCTGGATGTCTTCTCGCGCTACATCGATTCGGGGTTCGGCCTGCTCGGTGGGGAAGTGGCCTTTCTCACGGCCACGCTGGTCGCGATCGACATGACGCTCGCCGGTCTCTTCTGGGCCATGAGCCATGCTTCGGGCCAAGGCGACGACGTGATGGCCAAGTTGATCAAGAAGGTGCTTTACGTCGGTGCTTTCGCCTACATTCTGGGCAACTTCAATCGGCTGGCGGCCATCGTCTTCAACTCCTTTGCCGGACTCGGTCTGACGGCTTCCGGTTCAGCAATGACGCACGGGCAGTTACTGCAGCCGGGACGGCTCGCGCAGGTCGGCATCGATGCGGGCCGGCCGATCATGGAACAGATCAGCGACATGACGGGATTCCCCGAGGTGTTCGCGCACCTCGACACCATCGCGGTGCTGTTCCTCGCATGGCTGGTGTTGATCGTGGCGTTCTTCGTCCTGGCCGTGCAGCTCTTCGTGACGCTGATCGAGTTCAAGCTCACCACACTTGCGGGCTTCATCCTCGTTCCCTTTGCGCTGTGGAACAAGACCTCGTTCCTGGCTGAGAAGGTGCTGGGCAATGTGGTGTCTTCCGGCATCAAGGTGCTTGTGCTGGCGGTGATCGTGGGTATCGGCTCGGGCCTGTTTGCCGAGTTCACTGTGCCACCCGGTGCCGATCCGAGCATCGACCATGCGCTGGTGATCATGCTCGCGTCACTTGCGATGCTGGGCCTGGGGATCTTTGGGCCGGGGATTGCGACGGGGCTGGTGTCCGGTGCACCGCAGCTGGGTGCGGGTGCTGCGGCTGGTACGGCCATCGGCGCGGCGGGGCTCGCGGTCGCCGGTGGTGCGGCCGTGGCAGGCGCCGGTTCCTCCGTCGCGGCTGGTGCGCGCATGGCGCCAGGTGCTGCGCGTGCGGCCATCGGAGGCGGTGCTACCGCTGCGCGATCAGCCAGCGCCTTGGCCAGCAGTGCCAAGAGCGCCTACCAGGCGGGCGCCCGCGCATCGGGCGGTGGCAGCGTGCGAGCTGCCGGTGCCGGGCTCGCCAACGTCGCAAAGGCCGGGGCCAGCGCGGCCGGCCAGCGTGTCGCATCCAGCGCCAAGGCCATCAAGGACCGCGCGGCGAACTTCGTGGCCGATGCGGCAACGCCAGCGCCGGCTTCTTCGTCTGCATCTGGCTCGGCGGCTGAGCGCGGTGCATCCGCGGCGCCCGCGTCCGAGCCCGCATGGGCGCAGCGCATGCGCCGCAAGCAGCAGGTGACCCATGCCGCGACCACTGCGGCCCACGTGCTGCGGTCCGGTGACCACGCAGGCGGCGGCTCTGGCCCGAGCCTGCGCGACGACTCCAGTTCTTGAAAGGATTCCTCATGCGATTCAAACGACCCCAGGTGCGGTATGCGGACACGCCCGCACCCGTCACCCCCTATCAGGCCGCAGCGCAGGTCTGGGACGAACGCATCGGCTCGGCCCGGGTGCAGGCGAAGAACTGGCGGCTCATGGCCTTCGGTTGTCTGGGCCTGGCCCTGCTGATGGGCGGTGGCCTGGTCTGGCGTTCGGCGCAGTCCATCGTGACGCCCTACGTCATCGAGGTGGAGCAGGCCGGGCAGGTCCGAGCAATCGGCGAGGCCGCCACCCCCTACAAGCCCAGCGATGCGCAGACCGCCCACCACCTGGCGCGCTTCGTCACGCTGGTGCGCTCGCTCTCTATCGACCCCATCGTCGTTCGGCAGAACTGGCTCGATGCTTACGACTACACGACCGACCGGGGCGCGGCCACGCTCAACGAGCACGCCCGCGCGAACGACCCGTTCTCGCGCATCGGTACTGAAACCATCACGGTGCAAGTCAACAGCATCGTTCGGGCGAGCGACACCTCGTTTCAGGTGCGTTGGACCGAACGGCGCTACGTCAACGGGGCGGCCGCCGGGCTGGAGCATTGGACAGCTGTCATCTCCATCGTGCTGCAGCCGCCGCGCACCGAGGAGCGGTTGCGCAAGAACCCCCTGGGTATCTACGTCAACGGCCTGTCGTGGAGCCGTGAACTCGACGCATCGCAAGGAGCAAAACCGTGAAGACACATTTCCGTAGAAACGTTTGGAGGTCGTTCCTGCTTGGCGCGCTGGCGTCTGCCGCGGGCTGCGCCACGCAGGGCAAGCCACCGCCGGTGATCTCGCTGGATGAGCCCGTCGCGGTCGCGGCGCAGATGCTGCCCGAACCTGCGAAGCCCATCGAGGTGGTCGCGGTGCCCCAGCCGCTTCCTCTGCCCGAGCAGTTGAAGGCGTTTCCAGTCGAGGTCGAGGTGAAGCCGGTGCCGGAACCGGCCGATGACAAGGTGCGTGTTGCACGCGCGAACGAAGAGGCGCGCATCGCGCCTTCACGCGAGGGCTACGTCAACGCCATCCAGGTCTGGCCCTATGCCGATGGTGCGCTGTATCAGGTCTACACGAGCCCGGGCCGCGTGACCGTCATCGCGCTGCAGGAGGGAGAGGAACTCATGACCGTCTCGGCGGGTGATACCGTGCGCTGGATCGTGGGTGATACGGCGAGCGGTGCAGGCGCCACGCTCCGCGTGAACATCCTGGTCAAGCCGACGCGAATTAGCCTGAAGACCAACCTGGTCATCACGACCAACCGGCGCACCTACCTGCTCGAGCTGTCCTCGACGCCGCAGACGTGGATGGCTTCGGTGTCGTGGGACTATCCGAAGGATCGGATGTTGGCGCTGCAGAAGCAGGCGCGAGAAGCCCAGGCGGCCACGCCTGTGGACTCAGGCCTTTCGCTGGGACAGATTCGCTTCCGCTATGCGATCACGGGCGACGGGCCTTCATGGAAGCCGCTGCGGGCCTTCGACGACGGGCAGCGGGTCTACATCCAGTTCCCCGGCGGCATCGCGCAGGGTGAGCTGCCGCCGCTGTTCGTCATCGGCCCACAGGGTGATGGCCAGCTCGTGAACTACCGCTTCCGCTCACCGTACTACGTGGTGGACCGGTTGTTTGGGGCGGCCGAACTGCGCTTGGGCGGATTCAAGGGCGGCAAGGCGGAGGTGGTGCGCATCGAGCGCACCGATGGTCTGGCAACCGTGCGTGGGAGCGGATCATGAGCGAGACTGATGCCCAACCTGTTGCGCCGCCAGCCAAGGCCGATCCGGAGGCATTGGCGTTGCGGGCGCAGCCGCGTTCCGCCGTCCGGCTGAACCGCCGTATGTTGGCGATGGGCGTGGGCACGCTGGCCGCAGCCGTCCTGGGCGGCACCTTGTGGTCGCTGCAATCGCAGCAGCGTGCGCGCAATTCAGCGGCCGAACTGTTCAACGTCGATCGAATCGCGAAGTCGGAGGGCCTGGAGCGCCTGCCCAAGGACTACGCCGGACTGCCGCCGGCGTTGAAGGCGCCGCCCGTGCTAGGTGAGCCGTTACCGGGCGACCTGGGGCCGGCCATCGTGAAGTCGCAGCAGCCGATGGAGATGCGACCACCCCATGGGGGAGCGGGTGGCATCGATCCGGCGCAGGCCGAGCGGCTGGCGGCCGAAGAAGCGGCCCGATCCTCTGTGTTCTTCCGGGCTACGGGAAGCAACGGTGGCGGCACGCGGCCTGGCACCGGCGCGGTCGCGCCGGTGCAGCCTGCTGCCGGTGGTACGGCAGCGCTGCCTTCGAGCCAACAGGCGTTCAATCCAATGGGTGCGATGTCGCCGATCGCTTCGTCAACATCTGTCGATCCGACTGCGGCGCAAAACCGGCAGGATGCGAAGGAGGCCTTCCTGGCGAAGACCGGTGACGGTGCCACGCGCAGTCCTGGGAGCTTGCAGTTACCTGCATCGCCATACCAAGTGATGGCGGGCACGGTGATCTCAGCTGCACTGGTGACCGGGATCAACTCGGATCTGCCGGGCCAGGTGATCGCGAACGTGGCCGAAGCCGTGTACGACACGGCCACGGGGCGGCACCTGTTGATCCCGCAGGGCTCGCGGCTGATCGGGCGCTACGACAGCCAGGTGGCGTTTGGTCAGCGGCGCGTGCTGCTGGTGTGGACTCGGCTGATCCTGCCGGACACGTCTTCAGTGGCGCTGGACCGTTTGCCGGGCATTGACCCGGCAGGCTATGCCGGACTGGAGGATGGTGTGGACTGGCACTGGGACCGCATCCTGGCCGGTGCCGCGCTGTCCACGCTGCTTGGGGTCGGAGCGGAACTGGCGGCGCCGGAGAGCCGCACCAGCGAGGATGGCAACCGGACGGTGATCGCTATCCGCGAGGGCGCGCAGGACTCGATCAATCAGGTGGGGCAGGAGATCACGAGGCGCAATGCGAGCATTCAGCCGACGCTGACAATTCGACCGGGCTTCCCGATGCGGGTGATGGTGAGCAAGGACCTGATCCTTCGACCGTACCAGCCGCTTTTTTTTAGTCGCGGAGGGATTCAATGAGCAAGAGCGTGAACCGGTTGAGCCTGGGGCCGCTGCCGGCGTCATCTTCGGTGAAATTGACGATCACGGTCTCAACCGAGCTGAAGGCGCAGCTTGATGCATACGCAGAGGTGCATGCGCGTGTGCATCATGTGCCGGTGGATGCGGTGGCGCTGGTGCCGCACATGCTGGCGGCGTTCATCTCGCGGGACCGGGGATTCAAGAAAGCTTGCGGCGAGACTCGGACCGCACCGTGATCAAGGGTGTGCGTGTCTCGTGATGAGATGAACTGATGGTGTTAGGGCGTGTCATCAATCCATACTCGCATTGACTTGGAGGCTGAGTTGCAGAATCCATGCGATCGAGAACGACCTAAAGATATAGCTGCAGCAACGACCAAGAACAGCCCATCACCTCAAAATGGCCGACATGCTGACTCCGAAGGATTTCACCGTGGTGAAAAACCCGGGCAAGGCGGACATGGAGATCATCACGCGCGAAGGCGGCAAGGTGTCGCGCTACGTTGCCGGAGATGCGGCCGCAGGTAGTCGGCAAGGCCAGCGCGTGGGCACAGCCTATCGCTTGGAGAGCGGGGAGATCATCTACGTTCCGGAAGGTGAGGCTGCTGGCGTCTCCAAGTTGCGGTCGAAATCTATGTGGTCAACATCAACCGGCCGAGAAAAACAACCGTTCCACTGTGAACAGCGAATGTCGACTCAGGCCGCGGACGGCTGAAGACGCTTCCGTTTTGCGGCCGGATTGGCAGGTGCCCGCTTGCAATCGCTGCAGCGCCCATAGAGGGTCAATTCGTGGCTTTCCACCGTGAAGCCTTTCGGCGTCAGTTTCTGCATGTCGCCCGGGCAAGCATGGACGTCGAAAACCCGGTGACAGACATTGCATCGGAAATGGTGATGGTGCTGGTGGCCGGCCAGTTCGTAGCGTGGCGGCTCGCCCGGAAGTTCCACCATTTGGATCTCGGCTGCCTCCACTAACTGCTTGAGGTTCCGGTAAACCGTGGCCAGTCCCAGTGCCGGAACCTCGCGTTGGGCCGCGATCAGGATCTCCGAGGGGAGAAGGGGGCGACCGGCTGCTTCCATTACTGTGCGGATCGAGTGGCGTTGGCGGGTTGAACGTTCCATGAGAACTCTATTGTCGCAGCCGTCAAAAAAAAGTTCAAAAAACCAATAATGATTATCCATTATCATTAGAGAAATGAGCATTTTGAATGGTGGGTCACCCACGAAAGAGCGCGGGGTCAGTCTGCTGCAGATTTCCGCGTTCACACGTTGCATCGTTGCCGCGGTTGTCGTGGCGGGGCTCTGGCTGGTCGTCGGCTGGGCTATCCAGTGGTGGTGAAGCACGTAACGTATCCGAAAAGTGAAGGGCTCGATTCCACGGTGGGGGTCACGGGCCTGTCGTCCCAAGTGATCCTGCATGAGGTGACTCTGGGTTACCGGAGCGGCGCGGTGGTAGACGGTATCTCCGGACGATTTCCTCCCGCTTCGATGACGGCGGTCGTGGGGCCTAACGGCGCCGGCAAGACCACCTTGCTCAAGGGGGTGCTGGGTCTGATTCCGCTGCGAAAGGGAGCGGTCGAGTGCGCGCATCCCCGCCGGGCCATGGCATATCTTGCCCAGGCCAGCGAAGTGGATCAGGGATTCCCGGTCACCGTGGAAGACTTCGTCGCAGTGGGCCTGTGGACGCGGATCGGTGGCCTCGGAGCTGTCACGCCGCCCTTGGCGCAGCGGGTCCGGGATGCCATCGCTGCTGTCGGCTTGCACGGCAGCGAGGAGGCCTGGATCGGAGAGCTTTCCGGTGGACAGTTCCAACGCGTGCGTTTTGCGCGGCTCCTGGCGCAGGACGCCCCGATCGTTCTCCTCGACGAGCCATTCTCTGGGATCGATGCCCCGACGGTAGCCGATCTCCTGCGACTTATCGCCGGCTGGCATGTGCAAGGCAAGACCATCATCGCGGTACTGCACGACTTGGATCTGGTGCGCGCGCATTTTCCGCAGACCTTGGCGTTGGCGGGGCGTGTGCTCGCCTGGGGCGACACGGCGCAGGCCTTGCGGGCGCTCGCGGACCACGGGCATGGGTCGTATGCGCCCGAGCCGCGCAACCCGGAAACGGTGGCGTGATTCTGATCGGCGACATCTGGTCCCCCTTCGTGGACTATGGCTTCATGCGGCGCGCCCTTGCAGGGTGTGTGTCGCTGAGCGTAGGTGCTGCGCCTTTGGGTGTCATCTTGCTGCTGCGGCGCATGAGCCTGGTGGGCGACGCCATGTCGCACGCGATCCTGCCTGGCGCAGCCTTGGGGTATCTCCTGTTCGGGCTATCGCTGCCCGCCATGACGGTGGGCGGCTTGCTTGCTGGCCTGCTGGTCGCGGCTCTGGCCGGCATGGTGACCCGGTGGACCACGCTGCGCGAGGATGCCAGTTTCGCGGCCTTCTACCTGATCTCGCTCGCGCTGGGCGTGCTGCTGATCTCGATGCGAGGCTCCAATATCGATCTGCTCCATGTACTGTTCGGCTCCGTGCTGGCCTTGGATGATCCGACACTGCTGCTGGGGGCGTCCATCGCCACGATTTCCGTGTTTGCGCTGGCGCTCATTTACAGGCCCCTGGCGGTCGAGTGCTTTGACCCTGGGTTCCTGCGCTTGATGGGACGGCAGGGAGTGCTAGCGCACGGCGTCTTCATGCTGCTGCTGGTCCTCAACCTGGTCGGGGGCTTTCATTCGCTTGGGACTCTGATGGCTGTGGCTTTCATCGTGCTGCCCGCTGCCGCGGCGCGGTTCTGGGTGCGTGGTCTGGGAACGCAGATGGTCTTGGCGGTGATCCTGGCGCTGCTGGGCAGCGCTACCGGCTTGATCGTGTCGTTTCATCTCGGCATCGCCGCATCGGCAGCAATCACCCTGTGTCTCGGCGTCCTGTATGTCCTCTCGCTCGTGGTCGGTGGGCACGGAAGCCTGTTGGCGCATCGCCGCGTGGCTGCGAGACCGACTGCATTCCTCAATACTGGAGATCCTTCATGAACTCACTTCATCGAAACCGACGCTTGCTCTTGTCCGCCGCACTTGCCCTGACCTGGGCCCCTTCCGTCGCCTGGGCGGACACCGGCAAGCTCAAGGTCGTGGCGAGCTTTTCCATCCTGGCCGACTTGGTACGAGAGGTGGGAGGCGACGCCATTGAGGTCGTGTCGCTCGTCGGACCGGATGGCGATGCGCATGTCTTCGAGCCGACGCCTCAGGATGCGAGAAGGTTGCTGCAAGCACGCGTGCTCGTGACCAATGGGTTGGGTTTCGAGGGCTGGATGCCGCGACTGAAGACGTCGTCCGGTTTCAAGGGGCTGGAGATCGTGGCATCGCTTGACGTCAAGCCGCGCACTTTCGCGGCCCATGTGCATGGTGAAGAGAAAAAGCACGCCGGCGGTCACTCGCATGGACATGTCCACAGCGAGCGCGATCCGCATGCCTGGCAGAACGCCGCCCATGTGGTCACCTACGTCCAGAACATCGCCAACGGCTTGGCGCAAGCGGATCCGCCCCGGGCGGCGGACTATCGTTCGCGCGCCGCGACTTACACGGCCCGCTTGAAGGCGTTGGACGCAAGAACTCGCCAGATGCTCGCCGTCCTTCCGCCGGACCGACGCAGCGTGGTGACCACCCATGATGCCTTTGGCTACTATGGCGAGGCCTATGGCCTTCGCTTCCTTCCCGCGCGAGGCTTTTCGACTGAAGCCGAACCGTCGGCGCGCGACATCGCCGCGCTGATCGACCAGATCCGCAAGGAGCACATTCCGGCGATCTTCATCGAGAACATCACCGATCCCAGGCTGATGGAGCAACTGGCGCGCGAGACCGGCGCCTTCGTCGGCGGCAAGCTGTATTCGGATGCGCTGTCGCCGCCGGGAGGACCTGCGGCCAGCTATCTGCAGTTAATGGAGGCCAACACAGCGGCGTTGCTCAAAGCCCTGTCGCTACCCGCGCGTTGACGCTACTTCGGCTGGGTGTACTTGGTGACATGGCGCGCAGACAGGCTGTAGCCGGTTACGCCCAGGTCAGAGTTGGAGCGCTCCAGCCCGAGCTTGCCGCTCACCCAGACCGCGTCCATAGTCCGCAAGCCCTTGAGGGGTGAGGCGGAGCGGACGTGGATGATCTGGTTGGCGGGCGGGGGCGGCGTGTGGATGCAGGCGCCGAAGTACGGCACTAGCAGGAACTCTCGGATGCCATCCTTGCCGGCTTCCAGTGGCACCAGGAAGCCGGGGATCTTGACGGCCTGCCCCGCCAAGGAAGGGACCGTCGGGGCTTCGTCCCAGACTTTGCGCATACGGTCGTACAGCTTCTGAACCCGCGCATCCGAGTCGGGCAGGGCACCCAGATGTTGCAGATCCCTGAAGGACTTCATCGGATCCCAGTCCTTTGGAACCAGATCGTCCCAGGAGATTTCCCGGTCGTCTGCCGCCCAGGTACGGCGTAGCACGAATGCGGTGCCGACGACAGCGACTCCCGGCAACAAGCGGCGGCGTTTGTGAAGCAGCGGGGAGGGGTGGGAGGCCATCGTGTCAGATCCTTGGTGACAGGCCGTCGGCGAGCGACAACCGGTAGGCTCGCCATCCGGGCAATAGGCTGGCGAAGCAGCCCGCGATCAACAGGCCCGCCAGCAGCGTCCACTGCACCGGTGTGGGCTGCGCGAGTTGCAGCGCCAAGCCGAAAGCCGACTGCAGCCAAGGTGCCAGCGCAAAAATGATCATGCTCAGGGCCGCGATGCCTAAGGCGATGCCGATCAGGGTCATCAGCATACCTTCCAAGACCAGAAGCATAAGCACGTGGTACGGGCTTGCTCCCACGGTCCGAAGGACTGCCAACTCACGCCGCCGCTCATTCAGGCCGGCGAGCACCACCGACATCAGCCCGGCCATGCTGACGAGGGCGACCAGGCCCGACATCAGCAGCAGCGCTTTCTCGCCTGCACCCACCACGTCCCAGAGTTCGTCCAGCGCCACGCCGGGAAGGATGGACAGCAGCGGCTCGCCAGCGAAGTTGTTGACTTGCCTCTGCACCGAGAACACGGCAGCTCGGTTCTGAAGGCCGACCAGGGCGGCCGTGACTGTCTGAGGCTGAAGGTTCATCTTTCGAGCCTCCTCGGGTCCGATGCGTACGCCCGGCAGTGGCGCACCGCCCATCCAGTCCACGTGGATCGCTTCCATCGCTTCGAGACTGATGTGGACCGTGCGGTCCACGGGTGTGCCAGTGCGCGCGAGGATGCCTGAGACGGTGAACGGTTTGTCCGCATGGTCTGCACCCAGGCTCACTTCGCCGGTGCCGTGGGCCAGGGTGATGCGCTCGCCGAGGCGGTAGCCCAGCCGGTCGGCAACCTCCGCGCCGATGACCGCGTCGTATAGATCGTCGAAGCGCTGCCCCTCCCGAAGCTGCAGCGCTTGCTGCTCCCCGTGACGAAAGTGCTCGAAATACCCGTCCGTGGTGCCCAGTACAGGGAACCCCCTGTGCGAGTCGCCCAGCGACAGCGGCACCACCCACGCTACACCACGCAACTGCTCCAAGGCCTGGACGCTGCTCCGCCGATGTTGTTGGTGGCCGCACCGACGTGGAAGACGGCATACAGCAGCAGTTGCACCGAGCCGGTGCGTGCACCGGCGATCAGATCAGTGCCTGACACCGCCGACGTGAAGCTGCTGCGCAGGTCGGTGCGTACGCGCTCCACGCCCAGCAGCATAAAGGTCGACAGCGCGATCGAGCAGACGGTCAGAGCGAGCGTGAAACGCCGGTTCCAGGCGCTGTGCCAGGCCAGGCTCAGAAGGAAGCCGCTGCTCATGCCACCGCCTCTTCCCGCTGCATCGCCCGGTTGATCGAAGGCAGCAGGACCTGACGGCCGAAGCGTTCGGCGATGCGCCGATCGTGGCTCACCAGGACCAGGGCGCTGCCCGCGGCACCGCACGCTGAGAGCAGGAGATCGAGGAAGATTTCGCGACGGTCTTCGTCCAACGCCGACGTCGGCTCATCGGCGATGACCAGGGCAGGCGCCCCTATCAGCGCCCGGGCAGCAGCAACACGCTGCTGTTGGCCCACCGACAAGGTATGTGCGGGGCGCTCCCACGTCGACGGGTCCAGCCCCATCTCTGCAAGCCAGCCTTGGGCGGCACTGTGGAGGGAGCCAGTTTGCCGGAGTGCCGCGGCGCGGCGCAGCGGCGAAAAGCGGCAGGGCAGCAGGACATTGTCTAGGGCGGTGAGGTACGGCAGGAGATTGAACTGCTGAAAGATGTAGCCGACATGGTCCACCCGGTAGCGGTCGCGTGCCGTCTGGCGCATGTCGCCCCAGTGGGTGCCGAGCAATGCGGCACGGCCGCTCTGAGGCAGCAGAACGCCGGCCATCAAAGACAGGAGCGTGCTTTTGCCGCAGCCGCTCGGACCGTGGAGAAACACGGCTTCTCCTGGTACCACGCTGAAGTCCTCGATGTCCAGGCAGGCCTGCCCGCTGCGCGGCCAGGCAAAGCGAATGTGTTCCAGTGCCAGGACGGCGTGTGCCATAGCCTTAGCGTCCCAAGCTCAGTCGCGGCGCGTTGGGTCGCAAGGTGCGCTTGAACTGGCCCTGGGGTGAGGCCACCTGCACGTCGATGGTGCGAATGCGCTTGAACACCTCGAACAGCTTGACGTCAATGAACCGGGCGTCGGTGGCCTTGGCGCACGCGAAGACGATGCTCACGTCGATGTCCGCGTGCTCGTCCTCGCCGTGGTCGTGCCCCTTCTTGTCGGCGTGTGCGTCCTTGTGGGCATGACCGTGGTCCTCCTTCCTGACATCGCCCAGGCCCAGGACCGCAGAGCTGAGTTCAACCTTCGACAACTGGCACCCGGCGTCAGGATCAGGTTGAAACAGCTGGCCGGCCGCATTCAGGCGGGCCACCATGTCTGAAACCCGTTTGCGTTCCGCATCGGTGCGCGGTGCACGCTCGAAGCCCAGGAAGCCATCCAGCGGGGACTCGATCTGCAGCGTGATGGACTGTGCATCCACTGCGACATCCAGGGCCATGCGTCCATGGGTGTGGGCATGTTGCTGGGCGCCGGCGGGGACGGTGAAGGCCAGCATGGCAGCTACGACGGCCATGGTGTTGACGGGACGAAGGCGGCAGTTTGAACGGGAAGGCATCGGGTTCTCCTAGGGCAGGGGCGTGACCAGCCAAGGTGGCTGCCATGCGTACTTACTGTTGAGAATGGATTCTCGCAAAAGTTTGGACGGGTGGAGATTCCGGGCGCCAGCCGGTCGATTCGCATCAAACGCAACTATGTTGCGTTAATGTTTATAATGCAACCGAGTTGCGATTATGAACACCATCCATCATGAACATTCCTGACACTTCGGCGGCCCAAGCAGTGCTGGGGTCCGTGGGCCTGCGTTGCACGGCAGCGTCGCGGGCAGTGCTCTGCGTTTTTGACCAAGAGGGGGAGGTGCTGCTGACACACGCGGAGATCGATGGCTTCCTGCGTCGATCGCAGGTCGAGATCAGCAGGGTCACGCTGTACCGGCTGCTTGATCGCTTTGTTGACGCTGGTCTGCTGGTCCGGGTCGTGGACCAGGAGCGCATGACCCGTTATGGGCGGGAGCGCATGGCTTCGGATTCCGTTGTTCATCCCCGCTTCGAGTGCCGCCATTGCCATCGCCTCTACCAGCTGTCGGGGCTGCCTCAGGCGCTGAGCGCTGCCCTTCAGCAGGCGTTTGCTCAGTGGGGCGCGCAGGGTCATCAAGGACTGCAAGCAGACGTGGCGGTGCGTGGAGTGTGTGCCCGATGCGTAGCACATTGAGCTTCATGCAGAAGCCGTCGGTGACCACGTTGTCCATGCTGTCGATCGATAGGCCGCGCTTCGTCGCGGCGCTGTCGCAGTGGCGCGATTCTGACGTGCAAATGTGCTGGGTGGATCGGCCGCCTCATCTGCCGATCCATCGCTATCTGGACGAGGCAGCACAGGAGGGGGTGTTGGGGCGAGGTTGGCAGATCGAGCGGTTTCAGGAGGGGGACTCTTTGCAGCTCGCTCTTTTGCCGCTGCTGCGCGGGCGAGGGGCTCTGATGCAAGACATCGAAGGGCTGGCCGGGCCGCTTCGCGACGTCACGGGCGCCTGCGCGGCCAGGATCCGTTTCGACGTGATCTCCGGCGTGCACTGTCCACGGTTGCACGTCGACAACGTCAAAGCCCGCCTGTTATGCACCTACCGGGGGGCAGGGACGCAGTGGCTGGACGAGCGGGACGCCGATCGTTCCAAGCTGGGCGGGGGCGCGGCTGGCCTGTCCGACGAAGCCTCCGGTCTCATTCTGCGTCCTGCTGCGGTGCGCACGCTTCCTCCCTTTGCCATCGCTCTCCTCAAGGGAGCGCGCTGGCCCGGCAGCGAGGAACTTGGCGCCATTCACCGGTCGCCATCAGTTTCTCCGTTGCATGGGCCTCGGGTGTTAGTGGCCATCGACGCCTTGTGACAAAACCTTCAATTGCAACCCCATCCATGACCACAGAAAGCATTTACCCATATGTCCACTGAACTCGTCTTGCACGCCAGGCGTCTGCCGGTGACGGTCCTGTCCGGATTCCTTGGCGCGGGCAAGACCACCTTGCTCAACCACATCCTGAACAACCGCGAGGGCAGGCGCGTCGCGGTGATCGTCAACGACATGTCCGAAGTGAACATCGACGCTGATCTGGTGCGTCAAGGCGGAGCGGAGCTCTCGCGCACCGACGAGAAGCTCGTCGAGATGAGCAACGGCTGCATCTGCTGTACCTTGCGCGAGGATTTGCTGATCGAGGTCGAACGGCTGGCCCGGGACGGTAAGTTCGACCAGCTCGTGATCGAGTCCACTGGCATCTCTGAGCCGCTGCCGGTGGCTGAGACCTTCACCTTCGCAGGCGAGGACGGTAAAAGCCTGTCGGACATTGCCCGCCTGGACACGATGGTCACCGTGGTGGATGCCTACAACTTTCTCAAGGACTACAGCTCGCGCGACAGCCTGCAATCACGGGGCGAGTCACTGGGCGAGGAAGATCAGCGCACGGTGGTCGATCTATTGATCGAGCAGATCGAGTTCTGCGACGTGATCGTACTCAACAAGGTGGATCTGATCACCGAGCCGGAGCGCGAGCAGCTGATGGCTATCCTGCATGGGCTCAACCCGCGCGCAAAGATCGAGGTGTCGGCGTTCGGCAAGGTGGCCCTGGCCTCGGTGCTCGACACCGGCCTGTTCGACTTCGAGCAGGCTTCGCAGGCGCCGGGGTGGCTCAAGGAACTGCGCGGTCAGCACACGCCAGAGGCCGAGGAATACGGTATCGGCAGCTTTGTCTACCGCGCGCGCCGGCCATTTCATCCCAAGCGGTTCTTCGATCTCGTCGAAAGCGAGTGGCCGGGCGTTGTGCGTTCCAAGGGCTTCTTCTGGGTGGCCAGCCGGCCCACCTACGCCGGCTCCTGGTCGCAGGCTGGCGCGGTGGCTCGGCATGGCGCCGCGGGCTATTGGTGGGCAGCCGTACCGCGCGAGCACTGGCCAGAGGATCCCGAGGCAGTCGCATCGATCGAGAAGAACTGGGAAGAGGGCGTGGGTGACGCTCGGCAGGAGCTAGTGCTGATTGGCATCGGCATGGACGAGCCTGCGTTGCGACAACGTTTTGACGCCTGTCTTTTGAGCGATGCCGAGATGGCCCGGGGCCCGCAAACCTGGGCCCGCTACGAAGACCCATTCCCCACGTGGAACTGACCCCCCCCTCCGATTGACTTGACGCACGGCTTCACCCTTCACGGGTCCGGCCCGATGCATTGATGGAGCTTTTATGAACGCTCGCCTGCCCGACGTGGCCTCGGCCGAATCGTCGGCCATTCTTTCTCCGCTCGAAGAAGTCGGGATGTCCGGCATCGACGTGCCCTTGTCCTTGGATGAGCCCGGTGCCCTGAGCCCGGTCCGTGCCCGTGCGGACCTCTGCGTGGATCTGCCGATCCCCCATGTCAAGGGCATCCACATGTCGCGCCTGTACCGGCTGCTGGATGCCTTCGCCGGCGCGCATAAGTTGACGCCAGCTTCGCTGCGCCACTTGCTGCACAAGTGCGTGGACAGCCATGAAGAGTGCGGCTCGCAGCAAGCGAACATCGTGCTGGATTTCGAGTTGACCCTTCAACGCCCAGCGTTGGTCACACCAGATCTGGGTGGCTGGAAGTCTTATCCGATACGTCTTGAGGCTCGCTGGGAAGCAGGCGACTTCCAGCTCGACGCCTGGGTCACTGTGGCCTATTCATCGACCTGCCCCTGCTCGGCTGCACTGTCGAGGCAACTGGTGGAGCAGGCGTTCAGTGCCCAGTTCGCTGCCGATAAGGCCGTTCCGGTGCAGACCGTTGCCGACTGGTTGCGCGACAACGCCACCTGGGCCACGCCTCACAGCCAACGCAGCGAGGCACGGGTAGGAGTGCGCTACTGGGACGGCCAGGGGCGGCTGGCGCTGCGCGAGCTCATTGACCTCGCGGAGGCTGCGCTGGGTACACCGGTGCAGACCGCGGTCAAGCGGGCGGATGAACAGGCCTTCGCGAGGCTGAACGGCCAGAACCTGATGTATGTCGAAGATGCCGCACGGCGGTTGCAGCAAGCATTGGCCGCGCAGTTCGACGCCTACAGCGTGCGTGTGACCCACCGCGAAAGCCTCCATGCTCACGATGCGGTAGCACGGGTGTCCAAGGGATGGGACTCATGATGACCACATCGGACAAGAATGCTTTGGTTCCCGTAACGCTGCTCACTGGGTTCCTGGGTAGCGGCAAGACGACGGTGCTCAATGCGCTGGTGCGGCGCCCCGAGATGGCGCGGGCGCTCGTGATCATCAACGAGTTCGGCCAGATCGGGCTGGATCACCTGTTGATGGCGCACAGCGCCGAGGATATCGTGGTGGAGATGAGCAGCGGCTGTCTGTGCTGCACCATTCGTGGCGATCTGGTCAAGACCCTGCGCAACGCGCTCTGGCGCTTCTCCCGGGGTGGCGTGCGCCAGTTCAATCGAGTGGTCATCGAGACCACCGGCCTGGCCGACCCTGCGCCCATCCTGCACACGCTCATGACAGAGCGCTTCGTGTCCAGCCGCTACCGGCTGGATGGTGTGATCACCACCATCGATCTGGCGACCGGGGCGCAGACGCTGGATGTCCATACGGAAGCGGTGAAACAGGTGGCCGTGGCCGATGCGCTGCTGTTGACCAAGGAAGATCTCGTGGACTCGCAGCAGGCGCAGGCTTTGCGCGACCGGCTGAAATTGATCAATCCGGGCGCGCGCCAATGGGCTGTGCGGGATGGTGTGATCGCTCCGGTGGCGGTGCTGAACCTGGGTCTTTTCGATGCCGAAGGAAAGACGCCCGATGTGGCGCGATGGTTGCGCACCGAAGCTTATGCTGAAGCAGGCGGAGAGGTTGGGCACGCGCATGACCTTGCTCACGAACACAAGCACGAGCAAGAACATGGGCATGGGCATGGGCATGGGCATGGGCATCATCACGACGTCAATCGGCACGATGACCACATCCGCGCATTCTGCTTCGAGGTCGAAGAGCCCATCGAGGCGGTGGCACTCGAAGCCTGGCTGGAGGTGATGCTGACGCTGCTGGGGCCCAACATGCTGCGCATGAAGGCGCTGCTGAACGTCCGCGGCGAGGCCCTACCTTTGGTGCTGCATGGCGTGCAGCACATCCTCCATCCTGCTGAGGCGCTTCCGGCCTGGCCCTCATCACGGCGACGCTCGCAGTTCGTGTTCATTACGCGCGACATCGACCGTGTGGTGATCGAGGAGAGCTTCCGCCGCTTCATGCAGGTGGTGCCGGCGAGTTCGGCCGAGGAGCCAGCACCATGGTGATGCGGCGTGGGGGGCCACCGCTGCGGCAGCACAACACGCTCAGCGGCACTAAGGATGTACTCGATCCGGCCGATCCGACGCGTGTGACGCTGTACGTATGCGGGCCAACGGTCTACGACTTCGCGCACATCGGCAATGCACGGCCCGCTATGGTTTTCGATGTGCTGACGCGCCTGCTGCGCCAGCGCTATCCGCGCGTTCTGTACGCGCGTAATTTCACCGATGTGGACGACAAGATCAACGCCGCCGCGAGCGCGTCCGGCGTGCCCATCGGTATCGTCACTGAGCGGTACATCCGAGCCTACCAAGCCGACATGCAGGCACTGAGTGTGTTGCCGCCGGACCTGGAGCCAAGGGTCACGGCCCATATCCCGGACATCATCGCGCTGATCCGCACCCTGATCGAGCGTGGTCATGCCTACGAGGCCGAGGGCCATGTGCTTTTCGAGGTGGCCTCGTTCCCGGACTATGGTCGGCTCTCGCGCAGGCGCCCGCAAGACATGCTGGCCGGCGCGCGCGTGGAGGTGGCGCCCTACAAGCGCGACCCGCTGGACTTTGTGCTTTGGAAACCGTCTACGCCGGATCTGCCCGGCTGGGAAAGCCCTTGGGGGCGAGGCCGGCCGGGATGGCACATCGAATGCACCGCGATGATCGGGCGGCACCTTGGCATGGGCATCGACATCCATGGAGGTGGGCAGGACCTGATCTTTCCGCACCACGAGAACGAGATTGCCCAAGGCACTTGCGCGCACGATGGGCAGAGCTACTGCCGCATGTGGGTGCACAACAGTTTCGTCACGGTGGACGGGCACAAGATGTCCAAATCCCTGGGCAATGTGCTGCTCGTGCGCGACCTGCTGGCGCAGGCGCTCGGCGAGGCGATCCGGCTGGCGCTGTTGTCCACTCACTATCGGCACCCGCTGGATTGGAATGCCCGGCGTCTCAATTCGGCGCAGCAGGCGTTGATCCACGGCTACCGTGCGCTGGCGTTGGAGGAGGGCACCGAGATGGAGGCCGGGGAGAGGGCCCAGGAGGTTGCAGAGCCGGACGACGAGGTGCTCGCGGCGCTGTGCAACGACCTTAACGTGCCGGGAGCCCTGGTGCGGCTGCGGCAACTGTCGGATGCCGTGCAGCGGGCCGGTTCGACCGCAGCGCGCCGTAGCGCCCAGGCCACCCTGCGCGCGTCGGCGGCCATGTTGGGCTGTGGCAGCGACCGGCGGAGATGGCGTTGACCGAACTGGCGGCTCGTCCCCCCGATCCGGACCACGTCGATGCCGCCTGGGTCGAGCAGCGGATCGCCGCGCGGCGCGACGCTCGCGCACGGCGTGACTTCGCGGCAGCCGATCAGGTTCGGGAAGAACTCGTGCGCCTGGGTGTGGTGCTGGAGGATGGCCCGCAGGGCACGGCATGGCGCTGGCAGCCGGAGACCGTGCGGTGACGGCTGCGCGGCGCATTGCCGAGCACATGGCTTCCTGGCCCGCCTGGGTGCTGCTGTTTTTCATTTGTGGCTACCAGTTGTTGTTGAGCCCCTTGCTAGGCCCAAGCTGTCGCTTTCAACCCAACTGCTCGCAGTACGCGCTGGCGGCCATGCGCGCGCATGGCGCGTGCGTAGGTGTGGCGTGGGTCGTGCGCCGCCCGGTGTGCGGCCAACCCTGGCATTCGGGCGGCATGGACCCTGTGTCTCCCCTGGATGCGCGATTCAGTTTCTGGAGAAAACGTTGATGAGACACAACCCCCGAGGCGACCTGCCGCAGGTTCACCCCGAATCCTTCGTCGACCCCACCGCCATCCTGTGTGGCCGTGTGATCGTGCATGCGAACGTCTTCATCGGCCCCTACGCGGTGATCCGCGCCGACGAGGTGGACGACGAGGGCCATATGGAGCCCATCGTCATTGGCGCGCACTCCAACATTCAGGATGGCGTGGTCATCCATTCCAAGTCGGGCGCAGCTGTCACCATCGGCGAGCGGACCTCCATTGCGCACCGGGCCATCGTCCACGGGCCTTGCACCGTAGGTGACGGTGTGTTCATCGGTTTCAACAGCGTGCTCTTCAACTGCACCGTCGGTGCAGGCTGCGTGGTGCGCCACAACGCGGTGGTCGATGGCTGCGCCCTGCCGCCGGACTTCTACGTGCCGTCCACCGAGCGCATAGGGCCCAGCACCGATCTTTCCACCATCCCTAAGGTGACGGTTCAGGCGTCCGAGTTCTCGGAAGACGTGGCGCGCACCAACAACGTTCTGGTGCAAGGCTACAAGCGCATTCAGAACGAGTTTTAGGCATCCCCGATTTCCAAGAATGGAACCCATGAGCACTCTTCAAGCCGGCATGGTTATCAGTGCCTACGCGCGGGATATGGCGCAACTGCTGCGCGGCACCGCACTGCGCGCCGAGGCGGATGTGCGCAACGAGAAGACCAACTACAAGCTCCGCGAGCAGACCATGCAGCGCATTCCCTTCCTGCTGGTTCTAGGTGCGCAGGAGGCGGCTTCCGGCACTGTCGTCATCCACAGCCAGGACGGGAAAGACCTGGGGGTGTGTTCCATTCCCGAAGCGGTTGCGCTCCTGCAGGCGCAAGCAGAAGCACCGGATCTGGCGGCCAGCCGCTCTGCGCAGGCCGCGCTGTGGGCCTCACTGACTTCGCTTGCCGGCGGCGTTCCCGAGCCACGGCAGGGCGCAGTGGCATGAACGCGACCGACGATCCGGCGTTGCGCCTGGCCGGCCGACGTGCCGACGTGTTGGTGCGCGCCGGGACTGTTCTCACGCCCGGAGGCGCGGAGCTCATTGACATCGCCTGCCTGAGCGGTCGCATCGTGGCGCTGGGAGATTTGGCTGCCACCTGGACGGCCCAGACCACCATCATGGCAACCGGTTTGCACGTGCTGCCCGGGGTCATCGACAGCCAGGTGCATTTCCGCGAGCCGGGGTTGACCCACAAGGAAGACCTGGAGGCCGGGACAAGGGGTGCAGTGCTTGGCGGCGTGACGACGGTGTTCGAGATGCCGAACACGCAGCCACTCACCCTGTGGGCCGAGGACCTCGACGCCAAGCTGACGCTGGCGCGCATGGTGCAACCACGCTTTCTACATCGGCGGCTCGGCGGTCAATGCCGAACAGTTGGGCAGACTGGAAAGCCTGCCCGGCTGCGCCGGCGTCAAGGTGTTCATGGGCAGCTCCTTCGGCGATCTGCTTGCGGATGAGGACGACGTGCTGCGGCTAATCCTAAGGAACGGGCGGCGGCGCCTGGCGGTGCATGCCGAGGACGAGGCCCGCCTGCGCGAACGTCGACCTATGGTCCAGACGCTGGGCCATGTGCGTGACCATTCGGTCTGGCGCGACATCGAAAGCGCCATGATGGCCACGCGCCGTATCGTGGCACTTGCTGATGAATCTCAGCGCAGGCTGCATGTGCTGCACATCTCCACCGCTGAAGAAATAGGTTTTCTGGCCCGGCACAAGGCGCGCGTATCGGTCGAGGTGTTGCCGCATCATCTGACCCTGGTGGCGCCCGAGTGCTATGAGCGGCTGGGCACTTTGGCCCAGATGAACCCGCCGATCAGCCGTACCCGTCACCGTGAAGCCTTGTGGCAGGCCTTGCGCGAGGGGGTAATCGACGTGTTGGGCAGTGACCACGCGCCGCACACGTTGGATGAGAAGTCCAAGCCCTACCCCCAGTCGCCCAGCGGCATGCCGGGTGTGCAGACGCTGCTGCCGGTGATGCTGGACCATGTGAATGCCGGTCGGCTGAGCCTGCAACGGCTGGTGGACCTGACCAGCGCGGGGCCCGCGCGGGTTTTCGGGATTGAGGGCAAGGGCCGGATCGCGTTGGGCTACGACGCCGACCTGACGCTGGTCGATATGAAAGCCAATCGCGAGATAACCAACCAGTGGATCGCCAGCAAAGCGGCTTGGACGCCCTATGACGGTATGCGCGTGCTGGGATGGCCGGTGGCGACGATCGTTCGTGGCCAAGTTGTCGTGCGCGACGAAATCCTTATGGGAAGCCCGCAGGGCGCGCCAGTCCGGTTCCTAGAAGTGGACGAGGGACAACCTGCTCCGATGGAGTGCAATGAGATTGAAAGGGAAGTATGAGCCAACCCGATGAACTCAAGCATGCCGGCCTGAAGGCCACATTGCCGCGCCTGAAGATTCTGGATCTGTTCCAGAAGGGCCCGCAGCGTCATTTCACGGCCGATGACATCTATCGCTTGTTGCTGCAGGAACGCATGGAAATCGGCCTGGCCACGGTGTACCGCGTGGTCGCGCAGTTGGAGCAGGCCAGGCTGCTCAAGCGCAGCAGCTTCCAGTCCGAAAAGGCTGTGTACGAACTGGACGATGGACGCCACCATGACCACCTCGTGTGCCTCGACTGCGGCAAGGTGGACGAGTTTCACGACGAGGCTATTGAAAAACGGCAGGCCCTTGTCGCGCATGAGCTCGGTTTTCGGCTTCAGGAGCATGCTTTGGCGCTCTATGGCGTGTGTACCAAAGCGGCCTGTCCGAACCGACCTGAACACCGGCACGTCGGTACGGCCGGGGTTCTGATTAGTTGATCCGAAAGCTCATGAAAACCCCTCGCACCATGACAGCCCCATCCTTTGCAATACGTGAGTCCATCGAGCAGGTGGAGGAGGGCCATGCACTGGCCCCGAAATTCGATTCCAACGGACTGATCGTCTGCGTGACGACGGACGCTGGTACCGGCGATGTCCTTATGGTGGGCTACATGAACGCCGAGGCGTTGAGGCGCACCATCGAGACCGGTGAGGCGCACTACTGGAGCCGCTCGCGCCGGGTGCTATGGCACAAGGGTGCGACCAGTGGCTTGGTCCAAAAGGTTGACGAACTGCGGATCGACGACGATCAAGATGCAGTCTGGCTGAGAGTTTCTGTCACTGGCTGCGCTGCGAGCTGCCACGTTGGCTACCGCTCTTGCTTCTACCGCCGTGTGTCGGTCGGGAGCGCACGACCTGAGAAGGACAAGCTGGAGTTCACCGAATCAGCCAAGACCTTTGATCCCAAGGCCGTCTACGGCGACGCGCCCAATCCCACGATTCTTTGAAAGTTCATGGCATGACTCCAGGTGACTTCCCACGTGCCTGCGCACGCATCCCTTCGCAGGCCTGGAGCCGGGACCATGGGTGATCGTTTCAAGTACGGTGCATGACCATGAAACCTGTGGCACGCGGGCCATCGACCGGCTCTTGCACGTGGTGGAAAAGGGCTTGATCGCCATCGGGTGAAGTTGGTGCCGGTCAAGAAACCCCTGGCTGGCCTAGGCATCCCTGCGGACGGACGCACAGTGATCGTCCCAACCGATGGCGTCGTTGTGCTTCTAAAGCCGGGTGCGCTCCGTGGTTTCGAATGGTTCTACTTCGCACAGCGCAGCACGCGCCGAGTGGGGGTGAGAGCCCGACCGTGAGTTCTGCCATCGCGTTGAGAGAGGAGAGATGCTGATAGCGTATTATTGCAACTCAACTGCATTAAGGATGCCTCATGTCACTGATCCCTGTCACCATTCTCACGGGGTTTTTGGGAAGCGGCAAGACGACGCTGCTCAACCGTATTCTTCAAGAGCCACATGGCCGACGGATCGCGGTGATCGAGAACGAATTCGGAGAAGAAGGGATCGACAACGACATCCTGATCCAGGATCGGGGTGAGCAGATCGTCGAGATGAACAACGGCTGCATCTGCTGTACGGTACGCAGTGATCTGGTGCGAATCCTGGGCGAACTCGCGGATAGGCGGCGCAGCGGAAAGGCCACTTTCGATCACGTCATCATCGAGACCACGGGGCTGGCCGACCCTGCGCCGGTGGCCCAGACCTTCTTTGTGGACGACGACATCGCGCAGGCCTATTTGCTCGATGCCATCGTGACCCTGGTCGACGCCAAGCATGCGAGCCAGCAACTTGACGAGCACCACGAAGCGCAGGAGCAAGTGGGATTTGCCGACCGTATCCTGGTGTCGAAGTCCGATCTGGTTGAAGACGCAGAAGCCCAGGCGCTGATCAAGCGTCTGCGGAAGATGAACCCACGTGCTCCCATCCGGCAGGCGAACTTCGGCCAAGCGCCGATCGAGGAGTTGTTGGACATCCGCGGTTTCAACTTGAACGCCGTGCTGCAAATCGAGCCGGATTTCCTGACTGACGTAGCCCACGAGCACGACGACGACGTCTCGAGCTTCGTGTTCAAGGCGATTCGGCCCTTCGACGCCGAAAAGCTGGAGGACTTTTTCGGGGCCATCCTGCAGGTCTACGGGGCGCAGATGCTGCGGTACAAAGGCGTATTGGAGGTGGCGGGAGTCGATCGACGTGTCGTACTGCAGGGCGTGCACATGCTGATGGGCTCGGATATGGGGACACCGTGGAAACCGGGCGAGTCGCGGGAGAGCCGGATCGTCTTCATCGGCAAGAACCTGCCCAAGGAGACCTTTGCCAGCGGGTTGACGCAATGCCTTGTCGAAGGTGCCGAGGGGGCGGGGGCATGACACAGGCGAAATGCTCGAAGGCGGCCATGGAGCAGGATGCCGTCCAGGCCGCACTGGAGCGGCAGGTGGCTTTCTTTCATGAGGCGTTCACCGAGTGGCTCGCCGACCCCGCCATAACGATCGCCTGTGGCCGCTGGGCGGATGGCGCGATCTCGGAGATCGTGCCGATGGGCAGGGCGAGCTTGCTGCCGGCTATCTACGGCGGATGCTTCACCGGCGTGCGAGAACTGCGCTTGGCGCAAGCACCCCATCACCTGCATGTTGATTTCGGTCGAGTCCATTCTCTGTGCTACACGGTGGCGCCCAGCGTCTGCCTGGACTTCAATCCCTCGTTGGAGGTACGACTGCTGGTACTCGGAGCCGGTGGCATGCCATCGGACCGCTGGGTGGTGTCTCTGATGTTCTCCAACCCCTACAGACGCGATGGCACCATCGACCAGGACGCAGCATGCCGCTTCTTTCGGAGCGCCCAGAGACATCTTGCTGTTCGGCCGGATCTCGTGACGGTGGAAGTCGCAGCCGAAGTGCGAGGCAGCGTGCATGCCGGCGCGCTATTCGAATGCCTTGCGACGGTTACCGGGGCGCAGCAGGACGGGCTCGACTGGACAAAGGGACTGGCGGCACTCGGCGTCACGATGCTCGGCGCTCCAGCGCTCGAGCCTTCCGAGCCCATCATTGTTCCGCTGCTCAGGGACGCGCTGGCGCTGCGCGATGCTTCCCTCGTGATCTTCCGAGACCGGACCCTGGTGGAATTCAAGACGGAGAGGCTGGGTGGGCTGCACCGATATGTGGAGCAGGGGCATGTCTCCTGGCAAATCGGCGCCTTCGATGACCATCACTGCCATCTCGCGCTCAGTGCCGTCACCCGCGTGCATTTTTCTGCAGAGCCGGTGCCTTGTCAGGGCAATCGGCTGAACTACACCATCTGGTTTCTCGTTCCCGGCGCTTGCGGCAATCCTTATCGCCGCGATGGCTACTTCTCCATCACGCTGAACAAGCCCTATGAAGCCGGCATTCCGCGCCGCGACGTCATCGAACCTGTTCTAGCGCTCTACCGCCGCTACGCGACTGAGTCGTGGGTTCAGGCGGACGCACAATTCCTGGATGCCCTGCATGCGGGACCCACTGCCAAGAAGTTTGGAAGTCAAGAACATGCCGCGGCTGAGTAAGGAAGACGCACAGTTTGTGCTGGAGGTGTTGGACAGGCTCGCAGGGCAGGAGGGCGATGCGAAAGAGCGAGGCCGCCTTCAGCACGTGACAACGCGGCTGCGGCACCGTCTCAGCCTGCATTCGATCGTACCGGTCTACCCGAGTCGCTCCTGCAAGAAGAAGGTAGTGGCGCGAGACCAGAAGGGCGCAACCAGAGGGTAGTCGCTCGTATCGATGGGTCTCGGCAAGGCGTCGAATCGTGCAGGGCAGACGTTCCGAATAAACTGGTGCTCGCCGCCTGTTGCTCTGTGTCAGCGGCAGTCCGAACAAGTCCCCCGCAGCGTCACGGCGGTGTCATGGGTCTGAATGCCGCGCCGCTTGAGCGCTTTGCCCAAGCGGGCCAAGACTGCGGGCAAGTCGGGGTCTTCTGGCAGCGCCTGGACCTTGTGGCAGGAAGAGCATTCGAACACGTTGCCCGAAGTGGTGCTGTGCTGAGCGAACCGCGTCAGTCGATCCGCACCCATGGATCTGTCGCAGAGCTTTGCCTCATTCAACCGCTCAAGGATCCGGTACAACGTCACCTTGTCTGGAGCTTCTCCCGCGAGGCGCAGATAAGCCTCATGGATTTTTTCATGGGTCAGCGGCGCATCCGCCGAGTGCAGTATCTCCAGAACCTGAACAACGGCCCTGGTGGCGCGCAGCCCGTGCTCATGCAACAGACCGGCCCAATCAGGTTCGTCGGAGGAATGGTTTCTATGCGGTTTCATTGATGTACGGTAAAACTGAGGCGCCATGCAGGAGGTGATCTAGGACGGCCGAGAAACCTAGCTGCAGCGTGCAGTCGAAGCGACGCTCAGACAACGGCGATGGTTCCATGATCGTCGTAACGTCCTGCGAGTAAGGGGGGTTGTGCATCACGCGGCAAACTCCGCTGCGTGGCCCAAAATGTTGCTCAACAGATCGTGGACGTGCTCATCTGCCAGAGCGTAGAAAACGTGCTTGGCCTCACGCCGCCGCGTGACCAGCCGCGCTGCATGGAGGGCCTGCAGCCGTGCGGAAATGCTGCTGAGTTTGGCCTGCTCATGCTCGACCAATTTGGATACACACATTTCGCCTTGCGCAAGCAATAGCAGGAGCCGAAGCCGGGGCGGATCGCTTAGGGCGTGACACATTTGCGCGGCAATCTCCAGATGCTTGGGGGAGTACATGGGAGAAGCGGCGACTTGCGTTGAGGATGCTCGCAGAGTTGGGTCGAGCAAGAAGGGACCGTATCAATCCGACAATGCTTGGAATGATAGATTGATGGCCAAATAACGTCAAGCAACTGGCCCTGATGTGATAGGGCGAGAAGGGATGCACCAACGCGGATGTGCCTCACTTCGCAGTCGCCGAAAGCTGATAAGGTGCAGAAACACTATTGGTATTAAAGAATCATTATCATTTGAATGCATGATGGGGTAGCATATGCGCCACTGTTCATGTTGGAGTTGTCATGCAAGTTCTTGCGTCGCTCAAGGAAGCCAAGAAGCGTCACCGCGATTGCCAGGTAGTAACGCGCCGCGGACGGGTCTACGTCATCTGCAAGTCAAACCCTCGGTTGAAGGCGCGACAGGGCGGGGCGAAGAACAAAAACAAGCGCTGAGGTCTGGTTGTTTGATCCAGAACGGTGTTTCCTTTCTGGGGGAGTAGCCAATCCTTCTCCTCGTGTCAGCCGCCGGCTCTACCAAACCGGCGATGAGGTCATGCATGACAACCGATGCGTCTCTGAACGAAATCCACGCAGCGTGTGCTACGTGATCTATGTGGGCTGCCGCCACTGCATTCTTCCTCAACCAGAAAACACGAACGGGTAAGCGTCAAGGCGATCATCGAATCGCCTGCTGTCATCCACGGAGGGCCGGAAGTGGCGTGCTCAATGTGCTGCAATGGAGATGCCAACCGCGCGCCTCGCACTTAACCATGTCAAAGCCAGCGCAACCACGCTGCTGGCCAGCAGGAACGCAAGCCAGGGCAGTACCCCGGCCTCGGATGCCAAACCTGCCACCGGGGTGGCCGCTGCACCGATGACATTAGTTCCCGCTCCCAGCAGGGCCGAGGTCGAGCCCAGAGCCCGGTCCTGTGATCCCATCGCCATCGACATGATGGGAGGCTCCGCCATACCCAGGCCGAAGACCGCCACAACCAAGCCTGGCACGATGCCGTATAAGCCGAGACCGGCAGCCGCCGCGAGTAGCGTCAATAACGCGCCTGCGCTCATGACACCGACTGCAAACAAAGCGAGCGAGGTCACGCCGCGCGTGTGGGCCAGTCGGCTGCTGCTCACCGCTCCCAGCAACATGGCGATGCCGGTTCCGCCGAACACGAAGCCGAAGGCATCCGGGCGCAATCCATACCCCACCTGGTAAACATAGGCGGCCCCGCCGAGGTAGGCAAAAAGGAAAAAAAACACCGCTGATAACGCCAGGGCCGGTGCCAGGAAATTTCGGTCGCACAGGATGCGCCAATAGGTATGGAAAACGCGCCCCAAATGAAGCGGGATGCGTTCTTGTGCGGGCAGGGTCTCAGGCAGATTCACCAGTGCATTGACTCCAGCGAAGAGGCCGAGTACGGCCATGGTCGCCATGACCGCACGCCAGCCCAGCCATTGATTGATGACGCCACCCATCGCCGGTGCAAGGATGGGCGCCACACCCTGGATGGTGACCAGGAGAGCAAAGAGCTTGGTGGCACGTACGCCGCTGGCAAGATCGCGCACGGTGCTCATCGCGACGACCAAGATCAGCGCGGCGCTCAAGCCCTGCAGGAAGCGGCCATACAGCATGGTCTCGGCCGACTGAGCGGTGGCCGTCCACAGCGAAGCCAGCACGTAGAGTGCCAGCCCGGCCAGCAAAGGCCGCCTACGGCCATACGCATCCACTACCGGCCCGAATACCAGTTGCCCGGCGCCCATCGCGAGGAGGAATACCGTCAGCGTCAATTGCAGGCTCGCGTAACTCGTCTTGAGATCGCTTGCCATGACTGGCATTGAGGCCAAGTACATGTCGATAGCCACCGGCCCCAGCATGGTGATAAGGGCCAGGGATGCTGCGGTTTTCAGGCCGCCACTTTGCTGTGTTGTTGTCATGAATCTTGTTCCACAAGGGAGTCGTGCGCTTCATTCCATTTCGGGGCAGCGCGGCGCGCATTTCTGGACGGATAGCCAGCGTGCGTGCGCCGCGCTTCAGCGGGCTAGTGCCCCATTCAGGAAAATGCTTTCGATGAGGGAAGTCAGGCCCATGCGGGCCACCCGGCCCCGGCGTTCGGCGTCTATCAGGCCAATGACGATCGTGATCCAGATCTCAGTGAGAGCGGGGGCACTGACGTCGATGCGAAAGGCGCCTTCGCGCTGGCCGCGAAGGAAGAAGGCGTCCAGTGCCGCTTCCAAGCCGGCCTCCTTGCCGGGATCGGCGGCCGCGTCCTTCCAGTAATAGATCAGGAAGGCATGCAGTTCGCGGTGCTCCAGACTCTGCGCAAGCAATCGGCGCAATGCCTCGACAGGCGTGCCATTGCCCAAGTCCGCAAGCCTGATTTCGTCGCGCAGTGCCTGGACGCAGTGCGCCATCAATTGCTGCACTACTTGCTCGCGCGTGCGGCAAACGCGGTACAGGGTCGCCTTGCTGATGCCGACGGCGCGAGCGAGTTCGTTCAGACTGGCTCGTGGGTGATCCACGAGGGCCAACGCCAACGGTGCCATGAGAGCTGTCTTATCTTGGCCGTGTAGTGTCATTTCCGCTCTAGAAGCTGAATTCAATGTGCAAATGAATCTTTAAAGACTCATTTTTCTTACAGTTGATGTGATCTTTCCTAGCCGCATCAAGACCAAACTGTGACGCTTGAAACCTTAAACGATCCTATGAATCAAAGAAGATTCATAGGATGCATTATGACATCATAAGATCCATTTGGGGTCCTAGGAAGTTAGAAGATTCCAGCGATGAGGAAAACAGCTACGTTGGAGGCGCGGCTGCCCGTGCTCGTGCTCGTGCTCGTGCTCGTGCTCGTGCTCGTGCTTTCCGGCGGTGACGGCGAAGCGCGGCCTCTGACGCTCATCAGTGAGTTGCCAGGTCGGATCGAGCCGAAGTTACATTGCTCGAAACGCGGGCCTGGGGGACCAAGTGCGGCGACGCACCGAGGACCTCGTAAAAAGACGTCGAGGCTCTGCGCCAGGCGCAGAAGATGGACGAAATGGCGCAGCTGACAGGCGGCATCGCACACGACTTCAACAACCTGCTTCAGTTGATCGTTGGTAACTCGGAGTTCCTGTCTCGCGGCTTGCCCGAGGAGATGCTTCGCCTGCGCCGAGCGACAGCGCAGGCGCAGTCTGAGCCCTGCGCGCGGGGGGCGCTTACCCAGCGTTCACTGGCCTTTGCACGCCGTCACCCGCTGGCTGCCAAGCCGCAGAACGCAATATCGTTTGTTCGAGGGCTATCGGAGCTGCTGCGGCGCGCAGTTAGTGAGACGATCCTCTTGGCGGCGGTTGCCGAGGAGGGCCTTAGATGGTGAAAGTCGATCCCGACGAGTTGGAAAGTGCGCTGCTGAATTTGAACGTCAACGCACGGGATCCGATGCCGGCCTGCGGCAAACCGACAATCGAGACCCCAATCAACACCTTGATGAGGCGTACCCTGAATCGCCCGGAGGCAGGCAACGCCATCAACCAGGACCATCGCCGCTGTTCAGGTGCGGTCGAAACAATTTGCGCGCGGGCCAGTGCCGGCGGCCGCGCGGCTTTTGCGTCACTTGTCCACCCTGGGCTTGCTCGATCCGACGGCATGGTCGATCAAGTACAGCCAACTGCCATCGGGCTGCTGTCGGACAATTTCGGCTGAGGCTCCCTCGGCCAGAATGGCACCGTTGTCACTGCAAATCCGCCAGTCTGCCCGCAGCAAGGCCAGGCCCGAAGCGATCAACGCAAAGTTGTTGACCGATTCCATCGTGCCCGGGACGGCGAGCAACTCGCGCAGTGACTGTTCGATTGCAACGGTGCCAGTGTCGGCGTTGCCGGTGGCGACATTTTGATGCAGCGCGTTCGGTTCGTAGAGGCTGAGCAAGCCCTGCAAGTCGCGCGCGTTGAACAGGGCGCCGAAGGTTTCGTTCAGTGTTCGGGGATCAGAGATTCGGGGCATGGCATCCTCATAGGTTTGGAGAGTTCACATTGCAGCCGATTTCGTCGAAGGTTTCCAACCGGAGAGTCGCACCCCAGCGAAAAACGTCGTCCGAGCCGAGTCGGGGCGAGCGACTTCGGCCCATCGTGCATGCGACGGCCTGTCCGGTGGAGCATTGGCTCGAATTCCTCGGGCATCGTTGGAACGCAGTGATCCTCTGGCATCTGGAGGACGGGCCGCTGCATCCGTCGGAACTCAAGCTGTTGCTTCCGGGGATCCGGCCTAAGGCGCTCACCGAGCGCTTGGCTGCGTTGACAACCGCGGGCTTGATCTCCAGGACGCGGGTTGCTGGATTTCCGCCGCGCGTACGCTATGAAGTTACAACTGTCGGGTGCAGCTTGCTTCGCATCCTCGACCGGTTGGCGGACTGGGCGGAAGCCAAGCGGACCAGGCATTCTCACCCCAGCCACGACAACGCACTCACGGCGTGGTGAAGACATCTCTATGGGCACGAAGCGAGAGACCTTCAAGAGACGCGGATACAGTTTCGCTTTGCGAATCGGTAGCCGCCACCGAGCCGGATTCTGCGCATCTGCTAGTGGAAAAAATCTCTTGGCGGTCGCTGGCGCTTTTGTGGACGTTGTGCTGGACAGCGATGCAGCCCCGTCGTGACCCTGCCTTGTTTCCACGTACACCAAGTCATGCAGCCAAGAGGCTGCGCTCCCTGTCGACTGGGGCAAGGTATCCAATGGCCGTGTGCATGCGCACGCGGTTGTAGAAGTCTTCGATCCAGTCGACGATGTCCAGGCGGGCCTGGGCCCGAGTGTTGTAGCCTACCTGGTAGATCCGCTCGACCTTCAGCGTCTTGAAGAAGCTCTCCATCGCCGCGTTGTCACAGCAATCTGCCTTTCTACTCATCGACATCGTGATGGCGAAGTCCGCCGCCAGGCGCCGGGAGTCGTGGCTTGCGTATTGACTTCCACGATCGGTGTGTACCAGCAGTCCTGCGCTGGGCTTGCGCTGCCAGTAAGCTGATCTCAGGGCCCCGCATACCAGCTTCGCATCGATCGTCTCGGACATCGACCAGCCCACAATCCGGCGGCTCGCCAGGTCCATCACGGCGGCCAGGTACAGCCAGCACTCTTCGGTTGCAACATACGTGTTGTCGGCCACCCAGGCCCGGTTCGGCTGCCAGCCATCGAAGCGACGATCCAGGAGGTTGGGTGCCACCGGCAAGCGATGCCTCGAGTCGATGATGACCACGTACGCTCGCCGGTAGACCGGACGCAGCCCCTGACGCTTGAGACTTCGTCTCACCCGCTCGGCGCTCACGCGCTCGCCCTGTTGGCGAAGCTGCTGCGTGATGCGAGGCCGACCATAACTCCCTCGGCTGTCGGGATGCACACGCTGCACTTTGGCATCTAGAGCCTTGTTTGCGAGAGCTCGAGCGCTGGGCGCTCGCACGCGCCACTGGCGGTACCCCGCGCGGGACACCGATAACGCTCTGCAGAGCCTACTGACCGTGTACTCGTCGCGATGATTGTCGATCCAGGCGTACTTCATCGCGACCCCTTGGCAAAGTACGCCGTCGCTTTTCGAAGGATTTCCACGTCCAGCTTCGCGTCAGCAAGTTCCCGGCGCAGCCGGCTGTTCTCCGCCTCCAGTTCGCTGACCGGGCGACGTGTCGGCACGGTCACCGGGCTCTGAGCGCCTTCGAGCTCAGTCAGGCTTGTAGCTGCACGTCGCCGCTTCCAATTGCCCAGCGTGGCCACCGGCACGCCGAGTCGACGCGCCGCCTCGTGAGCGCCGACCGACTTCGCCAACCTGATTGCCTCAACCTTGAATTCTTCCGTGTACTGCCGCTTCGGCGCTTGCCATCTCGCATCTCGATTCTCCATACAGATCAAGTTTCCTACTTCTTGCTGTACGTGAAATCGGAGCAGGATCACTTGCGAGCTGGTGGGGCAGATGGCCAGCACAAGGCTCTATCCGGGCGGTGTCGTGGTCGTCGCCGATGATGCGGTGGTCGCGCGCCACGAGCGCCTGAGTGACTCGGACGGCACCCGCTACGACTGGCAGCACTACATCCCGCTGGTGCAGCGCAAGCCCGGTGCACTGCGCAATGGCGCACCCTTCGCAGATATGCCCGAGGCGCTGCAGCGTCTGCGCCGCGGTCTGTTGCGCCAGGGCCGGAGGAGACCGTGTCATGGCCCAGGTGCTGGCCAGCGTTCCGACCGCGGGCTTGGATGCGGTGATCGTGGCGGTCGAATTGTCAATGGAGGGCAGCCCTCCATCCGGGCGTGTCAGCGTCGAGCACGTCGTCAATGTCCGGTCGAACCACCGGCGGCGTCGGGTTGGCGGGGTTCACGATGAAGGCTTCAGGTCTCAAAAAGAGGTCGGCCCTTTGTTAGGTTCCCGAATCACCGATCAGCAGGTGCTGCACGACGTTTATTGGGCAGGACGTGCACCTGCGGTCGGCCGCTTGGCTTTTGGACGCTGCCGGCATCGACGACTTTGTCGTTTCCAACCATAGCAGGCGCCAACTCGACGGCGCGCCATCGACGATCGAGCAACTGCCCGCCAGAAATAGTTCAACATTGCCTGCTGAGCCACTTCTTGCCCATCCGACGACACTTTCATAGCGCTGCCTTGTTCCTGCGGAAAAGCGATCTGCTGCAATGGCGTCCTTGGCGAGTGATGATGCTCTCATATCCGCAGCTATTGGAGGGGGTTGCGCACTCGCCCCACTGGCTCGCCGGCCTGTGCTTCGTGGAAGAGCCACTCTCGAAACTTCGCCAGCGGCGGATGCAGACGCCGGTGGAACGGATGGGCGAGGTAGTACCCGCGTGAGTTGAGGACGTCGGCGTCCCACGCAATGCGCAACCTTCCGTCATCGATGTAGTCGCTGACGAGGCAGCGCTGGACGATCGCCGCGCCCAGCCCTGCAGCCGCCGCCTCGAGAAGTTGGCTCACCTGATCGAATCCTTGCGCGAGCTGCAGCTTCCCGACGGGGCAGCCCAGGGCGGCGAACCAGATCTTCCATGCATCGGGCTGACTCGTATGAAAGAGAAGCGACCGGTGCAGGAAGTCCGAGGGATGCGCGATGCACCCCTCGTCCGGCCGGAGCACCGGCACGATCAGGCGTCCTGCCACGTAGGCGCCCTCGACGCCCTCGGGAAACACGCCGTCCCCGCCGCGGATGGTGGCGTGCATGTTCGGGAAGGTGAAGAGGCGTTCCCGCTGATACGGCACGAAATCGAGGCGCACCTTCGGGTGCAGTTCATGGAAGCGGGGCAATCGGCGGATGAGCCAGTGGCTCGCGAATGTCGGGATCACCGCGATGCGCAGCAGGTCCGGGTCTTCCTCGCCTTGCGCACGCACGCTCGCAGCCTCCAGGGCATCGAGCGCCGGCGCGACCGCGTCGAAGTAGGCTTGTCCCGCAGGATTCAACGAGCTCCCTCGCCGGTGCCGATCAAACAGCTGCAGCCCGAGGTGAGCCTCGAGCCGCTGGATGGCATGGCTGACCGCGCCCTGGGTCACGCTCAGGTGCTGGGCCGCGACAGTGAGGCTGCCCGTGCGCGCCACCGCCACGAAGGCATGGAGTTCCGGCAGGGAAGGGGAGTGGATCCTCACGTGATATGCAACGAGCTAATACCTTATGCTGATTCTGTCACTTTCCGAGCGGAAAGGGGCGCACAACAATCGGCCCGTCTCCCACCTAGCTGCTAGATCCACATGTTCTTGAACCACTCGCTTTTCCGCGCAGGCCTCTCTATCGCGACGCTGGGCGGCGCCGCGCTGCTCGGCCTGAACGCCACGGCCCAGACTTACCCGAGCAAGCCGATCCAGTTGATCGTGCCTTTCGCCGCCGGCGGTGCGGCCGATGCGTTGGGCCGCATGTGGGGCGAGTTCGTCGGTAAGTCGATGGGGACGACTGTCGTGATCGACAATCGGGCGGGAGCCAACGGCTCGATTGGTGCCGTTATTGCCTCTCGCCAACCGGCCGATGGCTACACGGTGTTCTACGGCGGCATCTCGACGCTGACGTTCAACAAGTTCTCTTACAAGAGGCTCAGCTACGACCCTGACAAGGATTTTGAACCGGTGACGTTGCTCGCCAACGTTCCGTTGCTGATCCAGGCAGCTCCGGCCTCGGGCATCAAGACGCTGCCGGACCTGGTCGCCAAGGCCAAGGCCAAGCCCGGCGAAGTCAGGTACGGCTCCGCAGGCAAGGGCAATTCGACCCATCTGTTCGTGGCCCTGACGGCCGAGCATTTTGGATTGGACCTGCTGCACGTGCCTTACAAGGGCATGGCACCGGCCACGATCGACCTACTTGGCGGGCAGCTCGATTTCGTCGCCGACGTCGCTTCCTCCACGGTCGGCAACGTCCAGATGAAGAAGGTCGATCCCGTGGTGCTCTTCGGTGCGAAAAGAGCGGCGGCCTTCCCCGATGTTCCCACGATCGCCGAAGCCGGCTTCAAGGACTTCCCCGTGTCCGGCTGGTACGGCTTGGTCGTGCCGGCGGGCACGCCCAAGGCGATCGTCGAGCGCCTCGACGCCGAGACGCGCAAATTCTGGGCCGATCCTACCGTCAAGTCCAAGCTGGACACCATGATGGTGGAGCCGATGCCCGCCGGTCCCGGCGCCTTGAAGGCGGCGATGGCCGAGGCCACGCGAGTATGGGGGCCGCTGATCACCAAGCTCCAGATCCAGAACGATTGAACTCAGATGGCACACATGTTCAATCAAGTCCCCGGCGCAGGCCGCGCGATGATGGTCGCGGCCCAACCCGAGGCCGCCGAAGTCGGCGCCCTGGTACTGATGCGCGGCGGCAATGCGATCGACGCGGCCGTGAGTGCGGCTTTCACACAATGCGTGGTCGATCCCCTGATGGCGGGCATTGCCGGCTACGGGACGATGGTGGTGCACCTGCCGGCGGCGAATGCCACCACCTGCATCGAGTTCTATGCGCGCGCGCCGGGCGCAGTCACGCCCGACATGTGGGCCGACAAGCTGGTGGCGCAGACGCGGGACGGCTACGCTTTCGTGGTCCAGGGCAACGTCAACGAAGTGGGCCATCAGGCCGTCGGCACGCCAGGCACGCTCGCGGGGCTGGCGCATGCGCTCAGGCGCTATGGCACGCTGTCTCTTGCGGAGGCACTCACTCCCGCGATCGCACTGGCCGAAGAGGGCTTTGCCATGCGTCCGCACATGTACCACTACTGCGCGATGGAGCGCGCGCGAGACGGGATGAAGGAAACCCGGGAACGGCTCAAGCTCAGTGCGACGGGTCGGGCCATTTTCTTCGACGCACACGGCGATCTCAAGAGGCCTGGCGACCGCATCGTCAATCCAGATCTGGGCAGGACGCTGCGCCGCATCGCGGAGGAGGGCACCGACCTCTTCTACCGTGGCGAGATCGGCTCGTGCGTCGTGCAGGACATGCAGGCCCATGGCGGCTTTCTGTCGATGGCCGACCTGACCGGCTTCGAGGTCTCGGAGGCGCCGGCGATCAGAGGCAGGTACCGCGGTTTCGACGTTGCGGCGCTGCCGCCGCCGGGCGGCGGCATCTCCCTCATCCAGACCCTGCAGGTCCTGGGGCACTTCGATTTGAAAGCCATGGGACACAACTCGCCCGCCTACCTGCACACATTGGCCGAAGCGCTCAAGTGGACGACCATCGACAAGGATGCCTTCGTCGGCGATCCGCGCTTCGTGCAAGTGCCGCTTGACGAGTTGTTGTCTGCCGAACACGCGCAGGCCATTGCTGACAGGATCAGGTCTGGCGCGCTGGCGTCAGTGCGGCCGAGCACAGAGGCTTCTCCGCCCGAGTCCAAGGACACGACGCAGCTGTGCGTTGTGGATGCCCAAGGCAACGCCGTGTCGCTTACGCACACGCTCGGTACCTGCTCGGGCGTCATCACCGACGGCCTGGGCTTCATGTACAACGGCCTGATGAGCGGCTTCGACCCGCGCCCAGGCCACGCTGCTTCCCTCGGCCCGGGCAGGAGCCGCACCAGTTCGCAGTGTCCCGTCATTCTGTTCAGGGACGGCCAGCTCGCCTTTGTTCTTGGCGCACCGGGCGGCACGGCCATCTGTTCGGCGCTCGTCCAGACGATCGTCAACATGGTCGACTTCGGCATGTCGCCCACGGAAGCGGTCAGCGCACCGCGCATCTCATCCACCAGCGATACCATCGAAGTGTCCAACCGGATTCCCCGCTACATCACCGACGAATTGGCACGCCAGGGTCATCCTGTGAGCCGGACGCACCTGGGCTTCGCATTCGCAGCGCCCCACGTGATCTCGATCGATCCAGACCTGCGGCTGCGGGGCGGGGCCGATCCGCAGCGTGATGGCGTCGCACTCGAAGTCGCAGTGCAGGGGGTGCAGTCATGACGGACAAGGTGGTTGCCGATCTGCTCGCGCGCCAGCCGGCGATCATGGATTGGCTCAAGGACTTCCTGCGATTTCCGAGCGTCGGCGCGGACCCGGGTTGCGCCGAGGCGATGGATGCCACCCGCGCGTTCTTGGTGCACCGGCTGCGCGAGATCGGGCTTCAAGAGGTGCAACTGCTCGATGGCGGCGGACAGCCGGCAGTCTACGGTGAGTGGAAAGGGGCGCCCGGTAAGCCTACGATCCTGATCTACGGCCACTACGACGTCCAGCCCGCCGAACCGCTAGAGCTTTGGGTGTCGCCGCCATTCGAGCCGACGGAGCGCGATGGCAAGCTGTTCGCCCGTGGTTCGTCGGACGTGAAGGGGTCTACCACGATCGCACTCGAGACTGTCGCCAGCTTTCTCGGCGTCGAGGGCGCCTGCCCCGTTAACGTGAAGATCTTCCTCGAGGGAGAGGAGGAAACAGGCAGCCCTTCGCTGCGAAGCATCATCTCAAAGTACGGCGACCTGATGCGCTCGGATGCGGTCCTTTCGGCGGACGGCGGCCGGGCCCATCCCGAAGTGCCGACGGTCAATACCGGCGCACGCGGAAACGTGAAGCTCGAGATCAGCCTTCACACTGCAGACGTGGACCTGCACTCGGGGCGTTACGGCGGCGCCGTGCGTAACGCGCTGCATGAGCTGTGCGCGTTGCTGGCTACCCTGCACGACGCGCACGGAAGCGTGAGCGTCGATGGGTTCGATGCCGATGCTTTCGCGCTGACACCTGGGCAGCGCGCGGATACCCAGGAGTTTCCGTTCGACCCCGAGGTCTTCCTCGCCGACGTTGGCGCCGCCGAGGCGGGCGACCGCGCCTATTCGCTGCGCGAGCGCATCACGCTTCGCCCCGCACTGGATCTCAATGGCATCTGGGGCGGCTACACCGGTCCGGGCTCAAAGACCGTGATCGCTAGAGAGGCGCACGCAAAGATGTCGATGCGCATCGTTCCCGGACAGTCACCCGAGCGGGTGCTCGATGCAGTCAAGCGCCATCTCGTCGAACGCTGCCCGCCCGGTGTCCGGTTGCAGGTGAATTTCGAGGGTGGCGGGTCGCCCGCCTCGAGCCTCAGCCCACACAGCCCGCTTGTCGTGGCGGCCGAGCGAGTGCTGCTGGCCGAGCACGGGCGCAGGCCGCTGCACGTGCGCCTCGGCGCCACCGTGCCGATCACCGCCGTGCTCAAGGAGGCCATGGGCGTCGAAACACTGATGTTCGGCTACAACCTGCCGGACGAACCGGTGCATGCGCCCAACGAGTTCTTCCGGATCGCTTCCATCGAGAAGGGCCTCATGGCATGGCCGCGAATGCTGCGAGAACTCGCGACCTTCGAGCCTACGCGTTTCCACGAGATTTGAGGCGTGGCAGGCCCTAGGCTGCCTTCGGCAGCCTCTGCAACCGCAGTCTTGCTGAATCAAGATCGGCACGGTTCTGCCCCACCAGATCGTGGGGGCGGGAACGGCTCCTGTCTATCACACGGGCGCATCCGAAGCCCCGTGCTAGGTTTGCGAGGACGGTAGGAATGGGGAGGGAGACTTGCCGTTCTCTTCCAATCATAGGGCGTTCTCGACACCAGGTCCGTTTGGTGTGCGTCGGCGACGTGACGGCCGTTTTCACCCTGTCGGCTGCGCTGCGCTGTCTCCTCGTCTCGGCATCCTCTCTGCCAGAGGCATCCTGCCTGCCAAACATAACCCACTAGCGCGAATGAGCGAAGTGGCGCCGATCCATTGCATAGGCATTAAAGTATTGCTTCCGATTCTTCAGAGTGGTACGAATGCCTCAAAGCTACAAGCAAATCCAAAAGCAAATCGAAACGCTCCAGCGCCAGGCCGAGAAGCTCCGCAACCAGGAGGTTGAAGGTGTGGTCGAGCGTATCAAGGTGGCGATCACACACTATGGCCTGACGGCTGAGCAACTCGGATTCGGCACCAGCTCGGTCAAGGGCAAGTCGGCGGTGTCCCGCACTGGTGGCGTGTCGAAGGCTAAGAAGTCGTGGACGTCAGCCAAGTACGCCGATGGTCAAGGCAACGAGTGGCTTGGTCGCGGTCCTCGACCGCACTGGCTACGAGATCGACTTGCAGCAGGCAAGACGCTTGAGGAATTTGCCACCGAACTCCCGCCACCTAAGGCTTCACCAGGCGCAGCAAAGCCCGTGGCGAAACGGAAAGCCAAGGCTTCTTACAAGGACCAGAACGGGAACACTTGGAGCGGTATGGGCCCCAAGCCACGTTGGCTCAAGAATGCACTGGCCGCCGGCGCCACCGTGGATCAGTTCGTAGCTTAGGAGTCTGGGCGGCAGAAGGGCAGATTTGTGTCGACGAGAGAGAGGTAGTTCGTTGAGCGGGCATGGCCGCGAACTACTTTCCCTACGACCCGCAGCAGATGATGCTGTTGCCCGAGACGTTGCAGGAGTGGCTGCCCGAAGGGCACTTGGCGCACTTCATAAGCGACGCCATTGACGGATTCGACCTTGGTGCCTTCCATGGGCGCTACGACAAGGACGGCCCGCGCAACCAGCCGTTCCACCCGGCCATGATGGTCAAGGTGCTGGTCTACGGCTACGCCACGGGTGTGTTCAGCTCGCGCAAGATTGCTCGCAAGCTGCACGAGGACGTGGCGTTTCGGATGCTGGCGGCGCACAACTTCCCCGCGCACCGCACGATCCGCGACTTCCGGGCGTTGCACTTGAAGGAGCTCAGTGAACTGTTCGTGCAGGTGGTGCGCCTGGCGCGCCAGATGGGCCTGGTCAAGCTCGGCACGATCGCGGTGGACGGCACCAAGGTCAAGGCCAACGCGAGCCGCCACAAGGCGATGAGCTACGGCCACATGCTCAAGTCCGAAGCCGAGTTGAAGGCCCAAATCGGCGCCTTGCTCAACAAGGCGCGTGCGGCCGACGAAGCCGAGAAGAACGAACCCGAATTGGACATCCCGGCCGAGATCGCGCGGCGCCAAGACCGGCTCGACGCAATCGCCGCAGCGCGCGCCCGGCTGGAGCAACGCCAACGCGAAGCCGACTCGAACGCGTGCGCAGCCACGACGATGACCAGATGCCGCGCGGCAAGGGCGGCAAGCCCAGGGGAGGACGCTACAAACGGCCCTTCGGCGTGCCGCAGGACAAGGATCAGGACAACTTTACCGATCCTGACAGCCGCATCATGCAGCGCCCCGGCGGCGGGTTCGATGCGGCCTACAACGCTCAGACGGCCATCGATGACACGGCCCATATCATCGTGGCGGCAGAGTTGATCAACAACGCCTCGGACGTACCGCGAATTGCCGACGATGCTGGCGGCAGTCAAGGACACGCTGGGCGCGTATCCCGAACAGACGCTGGCCGATGCGGGCTACCGCAGCGAGGCAGTGTTCGCGGCGCTCACCGGTTGCACAGACCTGGTGGTGGCCATAGGGCGCGAAGGCAAGGAGCACCGGGAGATCGACGAGGCGTCGCTGCCGCTGACTGCGGCGATGGTGACCAAGAGGAAGACGCGCGAGGCACGCGAGCTTACCGCCGACGCGAATGGCTGGCCGAGCCACCGAACGGCTGGATCAAGAATGTCTTGGATTGCGTCAGTTCAGCATGCGGGGCCTGCCGAGTGCAAGCCGAGTGGAAACTCGTCTGCACGGTGTTGAATCTGCGGCGCATGGCGACGATGCAGGCAGCATGACGGTCACACCAAGCAAGAACGGGGACTTCGCAGACCTCGCCCTGCGCGGTGATCGCGACCCAGGGGGCGCCGATAGCGCGCAAACGCACCAAGCGTCCACGTTGCCTCCATCAACCTGGCATCAGAGCTTCTGCCGCCAAGACTCCTAGCCGTTCGCGCGACCAAGGGCAGGACTATCTTGTAGACAAAGACGTTGATACATGTTCGGCTGCGCGCAGCAAGCGTGCGCCCAGTGCTTCCGTATCGAACAGTCCAAATGCTTCGGCCTGGAAGATGAGTGTCATGCTTCCAGCGACGTCTCCATCTTTGTGAAACACCGGTGCAGCAATACCGACCAAGCTGCTGTCCAGTTCGCTTCGACTGATCCAAAAACCATTTCTCTTGATGGCCTGCAGCGCCTGCCAGAACGCAAGCCAGTCGGCTCCGATGGCCAGGCAGTCCGGTTCGTTCTCGTGGTCGCTCCAAATCCGTCGTAGGCGCGCGCGGCTTAGAGAGGCAAGGATGACCTTGGAGCTGGAGCTGCGGAACGTGGGCACGGAGGTACCGCGCCCATATGTGACCTGGTCCATGGCTTCTTGCCCCCCGCACTGAAAGATGTTGATGATCTCCCCGTTGTAGATCGTTGCCAGCAGGCCGGTAGCACCGAGGCCGCCCGCCAGTTCTGACAGCACGTTCTTGCCCGCATTGAGCAGCGGATCGGACTCGCGGATTCGGTGGTCTAACTGGATGATGCGAGGCCCCAGTGTGAACTTGCCGCCGTTGCTGACCAGCAAGCCTGCGCTCGTCAGCTCTCGCGCGTAGCGATAACAGGTCGTGCGGGTCAGTGTCATTGCATCCGCGATCTCATCTGCGCTCATGGCTTCGTGTTCCCTAGAGAACAGGTCGAGGATGGAAAGCATGCGGGTCAGGCTGGACATGGTTCTTCAACAGGATCTATGGCGCCACGACGCGTGGCACCCGGACGGCAGCGGGGCCGCGCCATTGTCTACGACGTGCGGCGGGTCGATCCCGACGGCGTGAGGTATTCGAGATCGCGCACATCCCGATTCTTTTGGTGAAATCTCACTATTCGGTATACATAAAAACAACAGCGGACGTTCTCTGTGCCTGAGGGTGGGGAGGAAAGCAAGGGAAGTCCTAGGAGGAGCATTCGTGTGGATCGCATCTGTTGCCGTCGGATGGGCTTCACTTTTTGTGATTCATGAATTAGACTTGAAATCATCAAATCCTTTATTGTGGGAATTTATGAATCAAGTTGATGTCGCAGGTTGTTCCGGTGCCGCGTGGATGCTCGAAGCGGCCCGCGACGCTGGCAGCACCGTGTGTTTCGCCAACCCTGGCACCACCGAGATGCCCTTCGTCGAGGCCTTCGACCAAGTGACGGGCGTGCGCGCAGTCCTCGGCCTGTTCGAGGGCGTGTGCACCGGCGCGGCGGACGGCTACGGCCGCATGCTGCGCACGCCGGCCATGACATTGCTGCACCTGGGTCCCGGTTTCGCCAACGGCATCGCCAACCTGCACAACGCGCGACGCGCTCGTACCCCCATCGTCAACCTGATCGGCGACCACGCGAGCTGGCACCTCGCCTTCGATGCACCGCTGACCTCCGACATCGATTCGCTGGCGCGGCCCGTGTCAGTCTGGCTGCGCACCGTCGCGGGCCCCAACGCCATGGCAACGGATGTGCGCGCGGCTATCGCGGCAGCGCAGGCCGGCCCAGGCGGCGTGGCGACGCTGGTGGTGCCCGTGGATTTCCAGCAGGCCGCCTGTCCGCCGATGGAGTCCGTCGCGCCTGCCAGCGTGCCGCCGCTGAAGCAGGTTCCGGCCGAGCGCATCGATGCGTTGGTGCGCGCGCTGCGCGAGGGCGAACGCTGCATGTTCCTGATCGGCGGCGAAGCGCTCGCTGAGCGCGGCCAGCGCGCGGCCGCACGTATCGCGGCAGCCACCGGCGCCGGGCTGTTCAGCGAAACCTTCCCAGCTCGCACCGAACGCGGAGGTGGCCTGCCCGACATCGATCGCCTGCCGTATTTCCCAGAGGCCGCGGTCAAGGTCATCGAGGGGCGCCGCGTGGTGCTGGCAGGCGCCATCGCACCAGTGGCCTATTTCGGCTACCCCGGACTGCCCAGCATGCTGGCGCCGCCAGAGCAGACGCAGGTGCTGAGTGAGCCGGGCGAAGACGGTGCCGCTGCGCTGGAGGCCCTTGCGGACGCGTTGGCCGCGCCGGCCGTCGCGCCACTGCCGGCCCGTGCGCATGACATGCCGCAGGGAGCGCTGACGCCGACCGCCGTGGGACGCGTGGTGGCCAACCTGCTGCCGGATCGGGCTATCGTGTCGGTCGAGGGGGGGACTTGTGGCTACCCCTTCGTGACGGCTTCGGCTCAGGCGGCGCGCCACACGATCCTGACCAACACCGGCGGTGCCATCGGCCAGGGCCTGCCTGTCGCACTGGGCGCGTCCATCGCCTGCCCGGACCGCCGCGTGATCGCGCTGCAGTCTGACGGCAGCGCGCAGTACACCATCCAGGCGCTGTGGACCATGGCGCGCGAACAGACGCCTGTGACGATTCTGATCACCTCGAACCGGCGCTACGCCATCCTGCAGAACGAACTCACGCGCGCGGGCGTCTCCCAGTACGGCCCGCAGGCGTTGGCGCTGACTGAGTTGGAGCGTCCTGCCATCGACTGGTTGGCCCTGGCGACGGCCTACGGCGTGCCTGCCGTCCAGGCCACTACGGCCGAGTCGCTGGCCGAGCACTTGGCGGCCGCATTGCAGGCGCCGGGCCCTCGCTTGATCGAAATGGTGCTCTGAACCCGTTTGCTATTTCTTCCCATCACACAGGACTCAACATGGATCTGCAACTTAAGGGCAAGGCCGCCTTCATTACCGGCGGCAGCATGGGCATCGGCCGCGAAGTGGCGCGCGTGCTAGCTCTCGAAGGCGTCTCGGTAGCCATCGCCGCGCGCGGCATCGAGGCGCTGGAGCGGGCGGCCGCCGAACTGCGAGCGGAGACCGGTGGCAACGTGGTCGCCATCCGCACCGACACCACCAGCATGGAAGCGGTGCAGAGCGCCATCGATTCCGCAGCGCAGCAGTTCGGCCGGCTCGACATCTTGGTCAACGGGGCGGCTGCGCCCGGTGGCCTGGTGCGCGCCGAGCTGGAAAGCGCCGACGACATGGGGCTGCTCCAGGACATCGACATCAAGGTCGTGGGCTACTTCCGCTGTGCAAAGGCCGCTGCACCGCATATGAAGAAGAACCGCTTCGGTCGCATCATCAACATCGGCGGCCTCACGGGGCGCGGGAGCAAGCAGCTCTCCGGCATGCGCAATGTGGCCATCGCCCACATGAGCAAGACCTTGTCTGACCAACTGGGCCCCGACGGCATCACCGTCAACGTGATCCACCCGGGTGTCGTCGAGACCCCGCACATCCACGAGCTCTACGAAAAAGAGGCTAGGAAACAGGGCCTGACCGCGGCGGAGGTGGAAGCCAACTACGCCAAGGTCACGCCGATCCGCCGGGTCCTGCAGGTTGCGGAGGTTGCTGATCTGGTGGCTTTCCTGGCCTCGCCGCGCGCCAGCGCCATCACGGGTGAGTCGATCGGCATCGATGGCGGTATCTCTCGCGGCATCTTTCTTTGATTCGAGGACCAAAACATGAAGGGAACCATTCTTGTGGGCACGGCCGGCCAGGGCATCCTGCGCAGCGCCGACGACGGCGCGTCGTGGCACCGGCTTGGGCTGAAAGAGGCCATCGAATTCGACGGTGTGGTGCGTTGTCTGCTCGTCGATCCAAGTGATCCGCGTCGCATCTTCGCGGGTGCCGATGCTGGGATTTGCCTATCCGACGATGCCGGCGCGCATTTCCGGCGCCTCGAGTCGCCCGCCAACGGCATGCATGTGTGGGCCATGGCGATCGACCCACGCAATCCCGCCGTGATCTACGCGGGAACCGGCGCACCCTCGCGTGCCTGCATGTTCCGGTCACTGGACGCGGGCGCGAGCTGGGTCCGGCTGCCGATCGAGTTGCCGGAGTTCTGCGCCGGCGTGAACCGCCCGCGCATCCTAACGGTGGTGGTCGACCCGGACGACAGCTCCGTCTGGTTCGGTGTCGAGGAGGGCGGTGCCTGGCACAGCCTCGACCAGGGCGAGAGCTGGCGCCGCGCAGACGACGAGGCCAGCTCCATCGTGAACGGAGACATCCATGCCATCACCATTCTGCCCGTGCTGGAAGGCCGGCCGAAGATGCATCTGGCGACCACGGTGAACTCGGTCTACACCAATCTGGACGGTGGTTATGGGCGCTGGGAAGGCGCGAGTTCGGCCGAGCGATTCGGCATGTACTACACGCGCACCGTGGTCCGGCTGGAAGGCGATCAGGATGTCCTGCTCGTCGCGGTCGGCGATGGCACGCCCGGCACGCAGACCCACATCTGGCGCTCGGAAGACCGCGGCATCTCTTGGGCTGACACCCTGCTGCATGCCCGTCCGAACTCGACCTTCTGGGCGCTCGGCACCCACCCGGCGGATCCGCAACTGGTGTTTGCCGGCACCAAGTACGGCCACCTCTTCCGGTCGGTCGACGGCGGCCGGTCGTGGTCCAAGGACTGGCGCGACTTCAGCGAGATCACCTCCGTCGCCTGGACCCCGGTGGTCGCCGAGGTCAAGGCCCATCCCAAATCAACGCTGGGAGCCGTGCATGTCTGACAAACGGGTCGGCCCGCAGGTCCGTCGGACCCATCTGTCGCTCTTCGTGAATGATCCCTTCGCGTCGGCTGCCTGGTACGAGCGTGTGCTCGGCATGACGGAAACGGCGCGCGGAGCGCAATGGGTGTTCCTGACCTTCGGAAAGAAGCACCATGACATTGCGCTCATCCGTGTGCCCCCAGGCCAGAAGGTTGGCGGCTTCGCGCTTCAACACTACGGCCTGGAGGTTGCAGGCGATCTCGACGAGTTCCGCCGCCTCTACGGCCAACTGCTGCGGGCCGGCATCGAGGTGCTCAAGACAACGGATCACAAGATCGGCTACGGCATCTATTTCACCGATCCCGACGGGCATCGCTTCGAGTTCTTCCACGAACTGATCACGGACGACGAGGAAGGAAAGCAAGTGCTTCATCTTCACAACGCGCCCAGCGACCCGATCGACCTCCAGCCCCTGTACGACTAATCCTCGCTAGATTCCCATGAGCAAGCAACACAACTTCAGCGCCTTCCACATCCGCAAGTGGTATCTGCAGGTCGAGGACAGCCTGGCGGGCGAGACCGGCCAACTCGCCGACGGCGAGCCATTGCGCAAGATCGTCATCGCGGCCTGCCTTCATAACCCGTTCTCGGGCCGCTTCGAGGCCGATCTCTCGGCCTGGATCAATGCGTCGCCTGATCTGGGGCGTGAGTTCGGCCGGCGCATCAACGAAGCTGCCGCCGGTCTGAACATCGTTAGCTACGGCAAGGCGTGCCTGGTGGGGACGGATGGCGAGTATGAGCACGGCAACGCGCTGCTGACCAACCCGGCCGCGGACCCGATCCGCATCGCGCTGGGCGGCGGCAAGTCCTGGGTTCCCTCCACCGGCAAGCGAGGCGTCCCGGGCACCACGCTGGACATTCCGCTGGCCCACAAGGACGCGCTCTACGTGCGCTCGCACTACGACACAGTGACCGCCACCTTCAACGACGGACCGAACCGTGACGAGGTGATCGTGTGCTGGGCCTTTGCGACGCGGGGCCGCCTCAATGCGCGCCTCGGCGGATTGAAGGCTGAGGAAGTCAAGGGCCAGGACGGCCTGTACTGATTCCGGAGCCAGAGTGAAACCGATGAGTGCCCATCACGTGTATTTTGAGTCGCAAGGCCTGCATCTCCATGCGCTCGAATGGGGCGCAGTGAAAGCGCCGGCCATCGTGCTGCTGCACGGCCTGCGAAGCTACGGTGCCACCTGGGAACTGGTGGCCGAACGGCTGGATAGCCGCTACCGCCTGATCGCGCTGGATCAGCGAGGGCGTGGCGACAGCGAATGGGATCCGTCGCACGGGTACTTCACCCCGACCTACGTCGCGGACGTGGAGGCTCTCGTGCAGCACCTCGGATTGGAGCGCTTCATCCTGGTCGGCCATTCGATGGGCGGAACGAACGCCCTCGTCTACACACAGCGGCATCCCCGGACAGTGCGCGCTCTTGTCATCGAGGACATCGGGCCCGGCTCATCGGCTTCGGGGGAGGGGGCCGAACGTATCCGGCGCGAGGTGGCCAGTACGCCCTCGACCTTTGCCTCGTGGGAGGACGGCCGCGCCTTCTGGCGTGCCCGCCGCCCGCTGGTGACCGAAGGCGCGCTCGACTCCCGTGTGCACCATTCGATGCGTGAATTGCCGGACGGCCGCATCGGTTGGAAATACGACGCGGTCGGCATTGCACAGGCCCGGCTAGATCCCGATCCGGCCCGTATAGTCGATCTCTGGCCCAGTGTGAAGAGCCTGCGATGCCCGACCTTGCTGCTTCGCGGCGCCGAATCCGATTTTCTGCCGGCCGACACCGCGCGGCGCATGGTCGAGGCAGCCCCCTGCATCGAGTGGTTCGACATTGCGGGTGCGAGTCACTATGTGCATGATGACAATCCTGCCGACTTCCTGTCGCAGCTCGAGGCCTTCCTCATGCGCGTCGAGGCTGCCGAAGGAGTGCGGCCATGAAACCGGGCCACGATTGCGATGTGCTGATCGTTGGCGCCGGGCCGGTGGGCGTCACCATTGCGAACCTGCTTGGCACTTACGGGATCTGCACGATCGTGGTGGAGCGCAGCCCAGACATCCTTCCCTATCCACGCGCCGTGGGCATGGACGACGAAGCGCTGCGTGTGTTCCAGACTGCCGGCCTGGCCGAGAAGTTGCTAGACGACGTCGTGCAGAACGTGGCCATGTGCATGTTCGATCGCAAAGGTCGGATGTTCGCCAACATGCGGCCCGCGACACGCGAGTTCGGTTGGTGGCGCAGGAACATCTTCATGCAGCAGCTTGCCGAGGAAGTGCTGCGCGAAGGTCTGGATCGATTCGAGCACGTGCAGATGCGCCTCGGTCAGGAGGTCACCGCACTGCGACAGGACGACCATGGAGTGGAGCTCGATGTCCGTGACGCAACGGGCGTGGCCGGCACCTTGCGCGCGGCCTTCTGCATTGGATGCGACGGCGGACGCAGCACCATGCGTGAACTGCTAGGCGTGACGCTGCAGGGCAAGACGCACGCTATCAAATGGTTGGTGGTCGATGTGTTGAACGCCGGCGTGGACGCGCCCTACACATCGCTTCACTGCGATCCGCGCCGTCCGCATGTCTGCATCCACCTGCCGTTCAACTACCGGCGCTGGGAGTTCATGGTGTTCGCCCACGAAGACGAGAACGAGCTGTCCTCGGATGCGTCGGTGAGGCAGCTGCTCGCGCCCTACGTGGAAGACCCGTCGGTGTTGGACATCGTCAGGGCGCGCATCTACACGCATCACTCCCGTGTCGCCGACCGTTTCGTCGTGGGCCGGGCCATGCTGGCAGGCGACGCCGCGCACCTGTCGCCGCCGTGGATCGGACAAGGCCTCAACATCGGCTTGCGCGATGCGGGCAACCTCGCCTGGAAGCTTGCCATGCTGGTGCGCCACGGCGGCGAGATCCACCGGGTCCTGGCGAGCTACGAGTCGGAGCGCAGAGACCATGCCAAGGAGATGATCGATCTGGCCGACACCTTCGGCCGGCTCCTGATGCCTACCAAGCGCTGGCTGGCTGTCGCGCGCGATGCCTTCTTTGGTTCGGTGGCGCGCCTGCCCAGCGTGCGCAACTATGTGCTCCAGATGCGCTTCAAACCGATGCCCCGTTACTCGCGCGGCCTGGTCGTCTTGCCCGCTCGCATGGCTGCCAATTGCGCCGTGGGTCGCATGCTGATCCAGCCCGACGTGGAGGTCTCACCCGCACGGCGCGAGAAGCTCGACACGGTGCTGGGCCCCGGCTTCGCGCTGCTCGGATGGGGCGTGGATCCCCAGCAGACGCTGGATGGCCGGACGATCACCGCATGGCGCGCATTAGGGGTGAGGTTCGTACGCGTGGAGCGCTCCCGCAGCGGTAGTTCCAGACACCACCGTATCGTGCACGACAACGGAACGGTGTGCGTCGAAGACATCGACAACGCACTCGCCGACTGGTTTCAGACACAAGCCAGGACCATCGTCATGGTACGTCCCGACCGCTATGTCGGCGCAGTGGCCGACGCAGCCGACATCGAAGCCGTCAGCCGCGAGTTCCTTGCACTTTTCTCGCACAAACCCGCGGCCTTGAAACAGGCAGCCTGATTCTCACTGGACCGGCATGTACATCGAACAACGCACCTACACACTCGTACCCGGCGGAGCGGCCGAGTACCTGCAAGCCTACAAGGAGATGGGTCAATCCGTCCAGGAAGGTCACCTCGGGCCGATGCTCGGATGCTTCACTCGCGAGGTAGGCGAGCTCAACCAGTTGGTCTATCTGTGGCCGTTCGAGTCCATGGATGAACGCATCCGGCGCCGCAAGGCGCTCATGGAGGACGCCGACTTCTCGGCCTTTAGAAAACGCATCCGCCACCTGGTCGTGCGCCAGGAGAACACCGTTTTGGTCAAGGCGCTCTAGACCGCGCCTCAGGTCTTTTTCCGGCCGCTCTACGGCCCATCGTGCAAGCCCCCATGGAATACAAGAAACTCTATCTGTACATTGACGGCGAATTCATCGGCTGCGGATCGCGTCCCAGCCAACCCGTCGTCGATCCCGCGGATGACCGGGTCATCGGCGAACTGCCGCATGCGCTGCCGGGGGACATCGATCGCGCCGTCGACGCTGCACACCGTGCCTTTGCGTCCTGGCGCGATGAATCTCCGGTGAGACGTGCCGAGATCTTGCGGCGCGCCGGAACCCTGATGCGCGAGCGCGCCCAAGACATAGGCTGCGGCATCACGCAAGACCAGGGCAAGCCGTTGGCCGAAGCCGTCGGGGAAGTCGCAGCCAGCGCGGAGGTGGCCGATTGGCACGCTGAAGAAGGTCGGCGCATCTACGGTCGCGTCGTGCCCGCGCGTTCCCCTGATGTATCGCAGACTGTCGTGCGTGAACCCATCGGCGTTTGCGTGGCTTTCACGCCATGGAACTTCCCATTCAACCAGGCGGTGAAGAAGGTGGCCGCGGCGCTGGCTGCCGGCTGCACTCTGGTGCTCAAGGGGCCCGAGGATTCGCCGAGCGCCATCGTGGCCCTGGCGCGTGTATTCCATGACTCGGGTCTGCCGGCGGGCTGCCTCAACATTGTCTGGGGCGTGCCGTCTGAGGTGTCGGAGGCGCTGCTCGCTTCGCCGTTGGTGCGCAAGATCTCGTTCACCGGCTCAATACCGGTCGGCAAGCACCTGGCGGCGCTGGCCGGACGCCACATGAAGCGCGCCACCATGGAGCTCGGTGGCCACGCACCGGTCGTGGTGTGCGAGGACGCCGACGTCGATGCCGCCGTTGACCTGCTGGTGCCCTACAAGTTTCGCAACGCCGGCCAGGTATGCGTGTCGCCCACGCGCTTCTTCGTGCACGAGAAGGTCCATCACCGCTTCGTCGAACGCTTCGTGCGCCGCACGGCGGAGATCGTCGTCGCGCCGGGGCTGCTGCCGCAAAGCCGCATGGGACCTCTGGCACACGGACGACGGATGACGGAAGTCTCCGCTTTCGTCGAAGACGCGCGCGAGCAGGGAGCCGAGATCGCCTTCGGCGGCCATCGGATCGGCAACGAAGGAAGTTTCTATGCGCCGACCGTGGTGCTCCATCCCGGCGTGAGGTCGCGGCTGATGAACGAGGAGCCGTTTGGTCCCGTGGTTGGCGTGCTGCCTTTCACCGAACTCGATGAAGTGCTGAGCGAGGCGAATCGCCTGCCGTTCGGCCTGGCGTCGTACGTGTTCACGCGCTCGAGCCACAGCGCCCATGTGCTGGCCCGCGGTTTGCAGGCCGGTATGGTCAACATCAACCATTTCGGCATGGGCCCGCCCGAAGTCCCGTTCGGCGGTATCAAGGACAGCGGCTACGGAAGTGAAGGCGGCACCGAGACCTTCGACGGCTATCTCAACACCAAGATGGTGACGCATCGCGTCCTGCCAGGTCTCGTCTGACTCTCTCAATCCTGAACTCTTAAAAAATGCTGCAACTCAAAGACCCTTCTCTGCTGCGCTACCAGGCCTGGGTGGCCGGCCAATGGATCGACGCCGACGACGGCAAGACCCTGCAGGTGCTCAACCCTGCAAACGGCGAGTTGCTGGGTTCGGTGCCGCTGTGCGGCAGCGCAGAAACCGAGCGCGCCATCGCCGCGGCCGCATCGGCGCAGCAGGCATGGGCGGGCCGCAGCGCCAAGGAGCGAAGCGCGGTCCTTCGCCGCCTGAACGATCTGATGCTTGCCAATACCGAGGACCTGGCCCTGATCCTGACCAGCGAGCAAGGAAAGCCGTTGGCCGAGGCGCGTGGAGAAATCGCCTACGCGGCATCGTTCATCGAATGGTTCGCCGAGGAAGCGCGACGCGTCTATGGCGAGACCATTCCATCGACCGGCAACGACCGCCGCCTGATCGCGTTGAAGCAGCCCATCGGCGTCACGGCCGCCATCACGCCCTGGAACTTTCCGGCCGCCATGCTCACGCGGAAGGCCGGCCCGGCGTTGGCCTCCGGTTGCGCGATGGTGGTGAAGCCCGCGAGCCAGACGCCGTTCTCGGCCCTGGCGTTCGGCGTGCTGGCCGAGCGCGCCGGCCTGCCCGCCGGACTCATGTCGGTGTTGACGGGGTCTTCCAGCCAGATCGGCGGCACGCTGACCGCGAGCCCCGTGGTGCGAAAGCTCAGCTTCACGGGTTCGACCGAAGTCGGCCGGACGCTGATGCGCCAGTCAGCGCAGACTCTCAAGAAGCTCTCGCTGGAACTGGGCGGGAATGCACCGTTCATCGTGTTCGACGACGCCGACATCGACGCGGCGGTCGAAGGTGCGATGGTCTCAAAATACCGCAACACGGGACAGACCTGCGTCTGCGCCAACCGCATTTATGTGCAGCGGGGCGTGCTGGAAGCGTTCACTCAGAAGCTGATCGCGAAAGTCCGCGCCCTGAAGGTCGGCTCCGGCGTGGAGGAGGGCGTGACCCAGGGACCGCTGATCGATGCCAGGGCGGTGGCAAAGATCGAAGAACACGTCGCCGATGCCGTGGGCAAGGGCGCTCGGTTGCTCACCGGCGGCAAGCGCCATGCGCTGGGCGGCCTCTTCTTCGAACCGACCGTGATCGCAGGCGCCACGCCAGACATGCTGGTGGCCAGGGAAGAAACCTTCGGTCCCCTGGCGCCGCTCTTTGCTTTCGACACCGAGGCCGAGGCGATCGCGCTCGCCAACGACACCGAGTTCGGATTGGCGGCGTATTTCTACTCGCGCGATATCGGTCGGGTTTGGCGCGTCGCGGAAGGCCTGGAGGCCGGCATCGTGGGCGTGAACACAGGCTTGATCTCAACGGCGGAAGCGCCGTTTGGTGGCATCAAGCAATCGGGCCTGGGGCGTGAAGGTTCCCGCCACGGCATGGACGATTACCTCGAACTGAAGTACGTCTGTATGGGTGGCCTCGGCTGAGTTTTTTGGCATGAAAATTGCTTAATGTCATACTAAGGGATTTCGTTGGTTGTTTTAGTGCATTAGTGGCGCCAAAATAAAGTAAATCCCTAAATATCAAACTGATTGCATGGATCTCACCTTGTTCAAGCTTGCTCGCCGGGCGCTGGCCCTCTCCCTTCTCGCGGCTGCTGCCTCGCTTCCCGCGGTGGCCCAGTCCGACCGCACCACCATCGTGGTGCCCTATCCCCCTGGCAGTGCACCCGACGTGCTGGCGCGCATCGTGGCGCAGAAGGTGGGGCAGAAGTTGGGCCGCAGCGTGATTGTGGACAACCGGCCGGGCGCCAACGCGATCATCGGCACGGAGTACGTGGCCAAGTCGAAGAACGATGGCTCCGTGCTGCTGCTCGTCGATCGCATGACAATCGTGACGAACCCTCTTCTGTACACTAAGCTTCCCTACGACCCCGCCGGCCTGAAGGGCGTCAGCGACGTTGGCTCGGTCGACCTGCTGCTCAGCGTCAAGGGGGATGCGCCCGTGACGGACTGGAAGTCGTTCGTCGCCTACGCGAAGGCGCATCCCGGCGAGGTCACTATGGGCAGCGGCGGTGCGGGCAGCGTGCACCACCTCAGCCAGCAACTGCTCGCCAAGAGCCTCGGCGCGAGTTTCACGCACGTGCCGTACAAGGGCATCGCGCCGGCCGTTCAAGATGTGCTTTCGAGCCAGCTCTTCGCAGTGATCTCCGGCCCCGAGGTGATCCAGCCGCACATGGCCGGTGGCCGGCTCCGGGTGCTGGCTACCGGGGCCAGGCAGCGCCTGCCGCTGCTGCCCCAGGTTCCGACGCTCGAAGAACTCGGTGTGACGTCCATCGTCCTGCTGCCCACGACCTTCACTCTCTTTGCGCCTCCCAACACGCCGGAGGCCGCGACCGCCGCGTTCGGAAAAGCCGTCAGGGAGGTCGCAGCGGATCCGGACACGTCGGCCCGGCTGGCACCTACCGGCCTGGTGCCCAAGGGGTCGACGCCCCCGGAGATCTCGGCGGCCTTGGGCGAGCTTCGACCGAAGCTTAGGGCCACCATTCGCGAGAACAACATCCATCTGGACTGAGCGCGGCACGCGCCAGTCCTCGTACGTGCCGTCAGGCGAGCGAGATCGCGCCGTTCACGGCGCGGGTCGGCGCGCGCTTGCCCGCAAGATGGTTTCGAACAGCCGGCGGATACAAGACCGCGAAGCACCGTTCACCACCTTCATCGAAAGCAAAGAATGATCGAGACAGATGTTGTCGTCGTTGGCAGCGGGGCCGCCGGCCTGACCGCCGCGATCAAGGCACGCGCGCTCGGCATGCATGTGACCGTGCTGGAAAAGACCCCGGTTTTCGGTGGCACTACTGCCTTGTCGGGTGGCGCACTGTGGGTGCCGTGCAATCCCTCCACGACGGCCTTCGGCGTGCAGGACTCGGCCGACGATGCAAGAACCTACTTGAAGGCCGTACTGGGAGCGACTTATCCGGATGCCCTGGCGGAAACCTTCATCGCCCAGGCGCCGCACATGCTGCGCTTCATGGAGGATCGAATGCGCCTGGCATTCACGCCTTATGCCTTGCCCGATTACGAGTCGGAGCTTCCGGGCGCCAAACGCTACCGCTCTTTGCTCACGCCGGCATTCGACGGGCGCCTGCTGGGTGAGTGGTTGTCGGCGCTCCGTCTGCCACTGGCCCAGATGATGCTCTTTGGGAGCATGCAGGTAGATGGCGCCGACGTCAGGCCGCTTCGCAATGCGCTGCGCACCTGGGATGGTTTCCGGCACAGCGCGAAGATCATTTCGCGCTTCCTGATCGAGCGGGCCCGATACGGGCGCGGTCTGCGTCTGACCAACGGGAATGCACTGGCGGCACGGCTTCTGCATTGCGCGATCGAATCGGGCGTCTCGCTCTGGCGGAATGCCGTGGCGCTTGAGTTGGCCGGCGATGGCCATGGCCGCATCCGCACGGTGCTGGTGCTGAAGGACGGCGTGCGGACGCACGTCCTTGCGCGGCGCGGCGTGGTGCTGGCTACGGGCGGATTCGGCGCTAACGCCGCCATGCGTGCCGAGTGCCTGCCGCTTGCGGACCACCATCTCTCGCTCCAGCCAGAAGGCAACGTGGGCGACGGCATCCGCCTGGGAATCGCGGCAGGCGGCTGGCGAGACCGCGCACACGCCGGCGACTGCCTCTGGACGCCCATGTCCGCGTTGCGCGCGGCCAATGGCGACGTACTGGCCTACCCGCATACCTTCCTCGACCGCTCCATGCCGGGCTGCATCGCGGTCGCCCCCGATGGGAAGCGTTTCGTGAATGAGGGAACTTCGTACCAGACCTTCGTGGAGGCAATGCATCAACTCAAGCTGTCGAAGGTGCACCTCGTCTGCACTCAGCGCTTCCTTCGCCGCTATGGCCTGGGGCTGGCGCATCCCTTCCCGTTCAGTCCGGCGAGGCTGATCGCGGCTGGCTATCTCATCAGCTCGCCGACCCTGGAGGGTCTGGCACCGAAGATCGGCGTCGATGCAGCGGCGCTGGCCGATACCGTGCGCCGGTTCGATGCGGACGCCGCCCATGGACGAGATCCGGCGTTTGGCAAGGGCGTCGATGCGCATTCGAATTTCCGAGGTGACCGGGACCATCTGCCGAACCCTGGCGTGGGCCCCCTGGGGCCCGGGCCCTATTTTGCCGTCGCGCTGCATCCGGGGAGCCTTAGCACCATGGGTGGTCTCGAAGTCGACGGGAACGCCCAGGTGTTGCGACGCGATAGACACCCGATCGCGGGGCTCTATGCCGTGGGCGCCGACATGAACTCCGTTATGCGCGGCCACTACCCAGGGGGCGGTTCGAGCCTCGGCCCCGCCATGACCTTCGGCTATGTGGCGGCCATGCACCTGCACGAGACCCGCTGAGCCCGTCCAGCGACTTTTTTTTCGTTTGTTCTGTTCAACCGGTTTTTCAAGAAAGAGGTCCCGTATGTCGCTTCGGAAAATGAGAGTGCTGGCCATCCTGGCGCTGGTCGGGTGGGCCGGCAGCGGCCTCGCTCAGGCCTGGCCACCCGCTACGGTGCGCATCGTCGTTCCGTACCCGCCCGGCACCGAGCCGGACATCCTTGCACGCGATCTTGGCAACAGCCTTTCCAGGCAGACCGGAAAGACCTTCGTGGTCGACAACCGTCCTGGGGCGAATTCGATGGTGGGCACGCAGGAGGTGGTCAAGGGGGACGCCGAGGGCGGCGTGCTTCTCATGGTGGACCGACTGGCCGTGGTCACCAACCCGTTTCTGTTCGCGACTGTGCCTTACCGATGGGAGGACACGCTCAAGCCGGTGTCCGATCTCGCCAAGGTCGATCTCTTCGTCGCCGTGAATTCGGCATTCCCCGCGAAGACCTATGCGGAGTTCATCACCTACGCCAAGGCGAACCCGGGCAAGGTGAACGTGGGAACGGGCGGCAACGGACATGTCATGCACATCGGCATGGCCATGGTGGCCCAGGCCCATGATCTCGCCTTCACCTACGTGCCCTACAAGGGCGGTGCGCCGGCCATGCTGGGCCTGGCCGCGGGCGAGGTCGACGCCATGATGGCCGGATCGGTCACGATGGGGCCCTACGTGCAGACGAAGAAGATCCGGGCGCTCGCCTATGGTGGCCTCCAGCGCTCGCCGGCCCATCCCGAGGTACCGACGGTCATCGAGGCCGGAGGCAAAGCCGACAGCATTCCTTCGACTGCGTTTGCGCTGCTGGCCCCCGCTAAGGTGCCCGACGCCGTGGTCTCGAAGATCAGTGCGGCCGTCGCGATCTCGCTCGCTCGGCCGGAACTGAGGGAGTCGTACTCCAACCGGGGCATGGAGGCCGCGCCGAGCAGTCCTGCTAACACCCTGGCGGCCATGAGGCGGGACTCCGCCAAGTTCGAGAGAATCATTCGCCAAGCCGGCATCAAGGTGGAGTGAAACACCCGGCCCCGGCAGTTGCGGCCGGGGGTGCCCAGCTGCCCAGCCCGGCATCCGGGAAGAATGGCTGCTAGAGCATCACGGTGACGATCCGCTCTTCCAGGTATGTGTCCAGCGCCTTGGCCGACAGGTCGCGGCCCAGGCCGCTGTCCTTGCCCCCACCCCATGGCAGCCGCGCATCAAGCGGGCTCCAACAGTTGACGGCCACCGCGCCGACCTCGAGCCATGCCGCCACGCGGTGCGCGGTGGCGAGATCGCGCGTCCACAGCGATGCGGACAATCCGAATTCGCTGTGATTGGCCATCTGCACGGCCTCGTCCTCGCTATCGAAGGGGATCAGCATGCCGACCGGGCCGAAGATCTCCTGCTGCGCGATGCGCATGTCGTTGCGCACGTCGGCAAAGAGGGTGGGGCGCACGAAGAAGCCCTCGGCTGGTACGGCTTCTTCGCCTGCGACCATGCGCGCACCTTCGTCCAGGCCTGCCGCGATGCAGTCGCGCACACGCTGCTGGTGGCGCGCATTGATCAGTGCCCCCATCTGCACGCCCGCCTCGTCGGGGCGTCCCACCCGCATAGAGCGGGCGGCCGCGCCCAGGGCCTGCTCGAAAGCGCCTATCAGCGAGCGATGCACGAGCACCCGCGAACCGGCCGCGCATGTCTGGCCCTGGTTCGCAAATAGCCCCATCGCGACGCCTTGCACCGCCTGCGCTATGTCGGCATCGGGAAACACAATCTGCGCTGCCTTGCCTCCGAGTTCCAGCGTGAGGTGCTTGAACGAGGCTGCGGCATCGCGTGCGATGAGGCGCCCCACGTTGGTGCTGCCCGTAAAGCTGATCTTGCGCACCAGCGCATGGCCAACCAGCGCAGCACCGGTCGCTGCCCGCCCGTGCACTATGTTGACCACGCCCGGCGGGAACCCTGCTTCGACCAGTGCGTCTGCCAATTGCGCGATGGCCAGCGGCGCGTCCTCGGGGGCCTTGATGACCACGGTGCAGCCCGCCGCCAGGGCGGGCGCGAGCTTCCAAATGCAAATCATGAGTGGCGCGTTCCAGGGGATCACCAGGGCGGCGACGCCCAGCGGCACGCGGCGTGTGTAGTTGAAGGTGGTGCCGCCCATGAAGCCGGCGGTCGGGATGGTGCGGCCTTCTAGCTTGTCGGCCCAGCCTGCGAAGTAGCGCAGCGTGTCGACGCACATGGGCAGATCCATGAGCGTCATTTCCATGGGCGGTCGGCCCTGCTCGGCGGCCAGGGTCTGCACGAATAGCGAAGCGTCGCGCTCAAGCACGTCGGCAAGGCGGTTCAGCATCCGCGCGCGCTGGGCCCCGGCCACGCTCTTCCAGCGCTGCTCAAAAGCGCGAGCCGCCGCCTGCACGGCGAGGTCCACGTCTTCGGCGGACGCATCCGCCACCTGCGCGAGCAGCGTGCCGGTGGCGGGCGCGAGTTTGTCGAAGCGGGCATCGCCGGCTGCGTTCTGCAGGCTGCCGTCGATGAAGTTCTGAATCCGCTGCGGGGTGAAAGTTGAGTGAGACAAAAGAGGTACTCCTGGGGATCGGTCGTGCCCGGGCCGGCAGCGAAAGGCGCGAATGCCTGGCATAGGGATTGCGTGAATTCTTTTTATGTGGGAAATGATTAACTATGACGGGAAAATAATTAGATATACAAAGTGAAAATCCCTTCATTGGAGAATAACGATTTGAACAGGGTGTTCCAACCGCCTTCATGCGGCGGCATGGTGGCCTCCATCGACCGGTTTCGCGATATCCATCAGCACGCTGCCTCGGTGCGCGACTGGCGCCAGACTTACAGCCAGCTCACGCCCGGGCCCTTGCGCAGTTCGCTGATGCAGCTGTCCAAGGGCGCATTTCATGTGTTCCGCGAGTGCATCAACCAGCGCGTGGTGCAGCACGGCCAGGCCCCGATGGGCAAGGTTTGCTTCGCAGTGCCGCTCGCCCTTCCCGGCGCGGTGCGCATGCAGGGCCGCGAGGCTGACCTGCACAGTCTGTTCGTGCTGCGCGGCGGCGAGGAATTTGTGTTCCACATGCCGCAGGGCGCGGACCTGCTGGCATTGACCTTTGAGGCTGGCAGCGTCGAGCAGGCCCTTGCGCGGGACGGGCGGCAGACGCTGGCGGCGCTGTCGCGCCAGCCCGTGCTGCGAGTGCAGCCGCAGCGCCTGGCGCAGATCCGCGCCACACTGCTGCAGGTGTTCTGCCAGGCCATCACCGATCCTCATCTGCTCGTGCCTCAGGCCATGCAGGAGGAGCTCGAACGCAGCTTGCTCGATGCGTTGCTGGGCCTGGCAGCAGACCCGGCCTGCGATGCCGGCCACCGCCTGGGCAGTTCGCCCGCCAGCTTCATCGTGGAGAAGTGCCACGGCATCACGCTGACCGACACCGGCCGTCGGCCCGAAGTGGTGGAACTGTGCCAACGCCTGCGCATTAGCCGCCGTACGTTGCAGAACAGCTTTCGCAGCGTCGCGCAGACCACGCCGGTGCACTACATTCGCTGTATCCGCCTGAACGGCGTGCGCCGCCAGCTGATGGCGACGGCCCCGGAGGCGGCGACCATCGCGCAGGTGGCTTCCGATTGGGGGTTCACGCATCTGAGTCATTTCGCTGCGGAGTACGAAGAACTGTTCGGCGAGTTGCCGTCACGCACGCGGCGCTCACGCAGCGCCCGGCCGGCCGGTGCGCTACTGGCGTATTGAGCTGCGGCGCGAGCGTCGTCAGAACGGCGCGATCAGCAGTAGTTGCGCGTAGACGTTGGTGGCAGCGTTGCCGCTCTGGTTGCCGCCATGGCCTGCGTAGCGCCGTGGCTTGTACAGGCCGACCATCGGCATCACGATCAGGTGCTCGTGCACGGCCCATTCGGCGAACAGGTTCAGCTCGCGCGCGTCCAGTGCCAGCGTCTGCCGCTCGCGCAAGGTGCGAAAGTCGAAGAACAGCACACCCAGCGTCAGGATCTCGGTGGGCTTGGCGCCCAGCGACACGTGGTGCACGCCGGCATTGGTGTTGAACGGACCTGCATAGTTTCCGGCGACTTCGCCCTGCAGCCACCCGCGGAAGCCGCCGGTGAACAGCGAATCCCAGGTCTGGCCATATCGGGCGTAACGGTAGGTCAGTGTGGGGCTCCAGGGCCAGTCAGCAAAGGTGTAGCCGGCCTGCCCATACCATGCGGTGGCGCTGCCTTGGCGCGTGTCTTGGCGCGCGACTTCGAACGCCAGGCTGGTGTTGGGCAAGCCGGCGCTGCCTTCGCCACGCAGGCTGTAGACGTCCATGCCCTTGCGCAGTCTTTGCGCATCGCTGGCGTAGCGCGGGTCCACGTCCAGGCCGCGGATGTAGGTCAAGCCCAGGGTCCCGGCCGCGCTGGTGTGCTCCAGCGTTCCGGCCGCGAGTTCGGTGTTGGCCTGCGCCCGGTTGCTTGACTTGAGCCACATGGCACTGCCATGAAGGCCCTGGTCCCCACCCAGCCGCAGGACCGTGGTGCCGGAGAACGCGTGGCGTGCCGCCAGGTAGTAGGCACCGCCCCGGTCGAACGTGCTGCCGGCCACGCGCCGACCGGGGTTCAGGCCGTCGTCCATCACCAGGAAGCCGTTGCCGATCTTGACTGCCTGGCGGCCCACCGAGAGGTCAAAGCCGTTCGTGCCCAGCGTGGGGAAGAGATCGCTGGACCGCCAGCCGACGAAGGCATCCTCGATGCTCGTGCGGCGCTCCGTGCCGTCCGACAGGCCGCCGGCATCGCCGTCACCCCAGGTGGCCGAGCTCACCAGGTTGAAGCCGCCATAGAGTGTGCCGGCACGGATGCGCGCAGTGCTGCCGCTCAGGCCGTACTTGAGAAAGCCCTCTCGCCAGTGCGATCCGCCTTCGCGGCCGTCGTAGTTACGTTGGCTATTGATCAGCGCGTAGACGGCGCTCAGGTCGGCGTTCAATGTCGAGCCGTCTGCATTGAATAGTTCATGCGCAGATGGCGACAAACTGGCAGCGATCAGCATGGCCCCGGCCATGGTTTGACGGGCACGCTGGCGGAGGGAGTGCGACATGGGGTGTTCTCGTTGGGTGGTCGGAAGGCGCCGTCAATGCCGTCAGGCGCAGCGGGCGAATGCGTCGTGCAGCGTGGTCCCAATCACGCCCGCTTCGGGCAACGTCAGAGTCAGCGGCGGCGAGAGGATGATCTTGGTTCCCACGGGACGTACGAGTACGCCCGCGCGACGCGCAACCTCGGCCACCCGTGCGGCGTGGCCCTGCATGGGATCGATCGGCTCGCGCGTCTGCTTGTCAGCGACCAGGTCGAGCGCGATCATCAGGCCCTTGCCGCGCACGTCGCCGACCACATCGAATCGTTCGGCGAGCGGCTGCAGCTGTTCGATCAGCGCGGCACCGACGCGCGCCGCGTTGGCGGGCAGGTCTTCCTTCTCCACGATGTCCAGCACCGCGAGCGACGCCGCACAGGCCAGTGGATGGCCGCTGTAGGTGTAACCGTGCATGATCACGCTTGCGAAGCCCGGCGCGCCCTCGATGGCCCGTGCAATGCGCCCGTTGAACATCGTTGCGCCCAGCGGGATGTAGCCGGCCGAGATGCCCTTGGCCAGGCACAGCATGTCAGGCGCCACGCCCCAGCCACGGCTGCCGAGCATGGCGCCCGTGCGGCCGAAGCCGGTGACGACCTCGTCGGCGATCAGCAGGATGCCGTGCCGGTCGCACACTTCACGCAGCCGCTTCCAGTAGCTGGCCGGCGGCACGATTACACCGCCGGCGCCCTGCACCGGCTCGGCGATCATGGCAGCGATGGTGTGCGCACCCAGCTGCGCGATCTGTTCTTCCATCTGACCGATGCACAGGTTGACGAGCTGCTCGGGGTCGCGGCAGTTCCAGGGGTTGCGGTAGAGCCAGGGCGTGTCCAGCAGATGGCAGCCGTCCAGTAGCGGACCGTGGTTGTGGTGGTAGACGTGATTTCCGCCGACCGAGGTGCCCCCCATGTGCACGCCGTGATAGCCATTGCGCAGTGACAGGAAGCGGGTGCGACCCGGGTGGCCTTCGGTGATCCAGTACTGGCGTGCCATCTTTAGCGCGGTCTCCACCGCGTCCGAGCCGCCGCTGCTGAACAGCACACGCTGCATGTCCTCCGCGGCGAACATCGCGGTCAGTCGCTCCGACAGGTCGTAGACGCGTGGGTGCGCGATTCCGTCGAAGGTCTGGTAATAAGCGATTTCGCCCAGCTGGCGCGTGATGGCCTCGGCCACCTCGGGGCGCTTGTGGCCCACGTTGACGTTCCACAGGCCACCGACGCCGTCGAGCATGCGGTGTCCGTCCACATCCGTGACGTAGTTACCGTCGCCGCTGGCGATGATCACCGTGTGCTGCAGGCTGTCAGGGGTGGCCGAGCGCATGGGGTGCCAAAACTTTTTCTGGGCTGTTTTGTAGTGGGTGTAGTCGGGAGTCATGGCGGGAGTTGGAATGGACAGGAGGGAAGAGGGCATCACAGTTTGTGGCTGCCCAGGCGACAGAAGCGTTCAGGTGCTCGGCGGCGCAGCCGCGCAGCCAGCGCTATGCCAACGGCGAGGGCGATGAGGATCGACGAGCACAGGGCGTACGAGAGGGGCTTGCTGGCGCCTGTGAGCACATCGAAATGCAGCACAGCGACGACCAAAACGCACAGCAGCGCCGCGCATGCCAGTGCAGGCAGCAGGCGCGCGCGCCATATGCCCAGTTGCAGCTCGGGTCGGCGGCGGAAGTAAGCCAGCACGGCCGCGGAGGTCAGCGCCATCAGGCCAATGACGCACAGTGTGGCTAAGCTGGACAGCCAGGCAAAGAGCTGGAGGATAGGGTCGGCGCCGAAGGCTGCAAAGGCCAGCACCACCGCTGCGGCTACGGCACTTTGCAGCGCAGAACCCAAGTGCGGGCTCTGATGGATGCGATGGGTCGTACCCAGCCAGGCCGGCAGCAGGCCGTCTCTTCCAATGGCATAGAAGTAGCGCGCAGCCGCGTTGTGGAATGCCAGCAGGCCCGCGTAGATGCTGACCATGAAGAGCCCCCGGATCACGGCCGTGAGGCCCGGGCCGGCATAGTGGTCGGATACCCCGTAAAGGAAGGTCGTGGGATCCTGCAACGACTGGAGCAGCGGCACGATCTTGTCGGTGCCCACGCCCACGATCAGGGCCCAGATCGACACCCCGTAGAAGGCCCCGATCAGCAGCACCGACGCATAGGTGGCGCGTGGGATGGTGCGCTGCGGGTCCTTGGCCTCCTCTCCATAGATCGTCGTGGCTTCGAAGCCAATGAAGGCCGCGAAGCAGAACAGCAATCCGATGGAGGGCGTGCCGCTGAACACATGGGATGGCTTGAACGAGTCGAGGTGGATGCCGCTGTCGCCGCCCGCATGCAGGATGGCGATGTCCAGCGTTAGGATGGCCGCGTACTCCGCTATCACCACCAGCGCCAGAACGCGCGCCGACAAGTCGACATTGCGGTAGCCCAGGATGGCGATGCTTGTCAGGGCGAGCAGCGACCAGACCCACCAGGGCACCACGAAACCGAACGTTGTCGCCATCGTGGCCGCGACGACCCCGCCGAACATGCCATACAGGCCGATCTGCAGGACGTTGTACGCGAACAGTGCGAGCACGCCGGCGGCGCCGCCGGCCAGCCCACCCAGACCGGTCGACGAGAACGCATAGAAGCCCCCGGCGTTGGTGACATGCCGGGCCATAGTGGTATAGCCTGCCGAAAACGCCAGCAGCACCGCCAGGGCGGCCAGCAGCAGTGCCGGCGTGCCGGCGCCGTTGCCGAGCATGATGCCGATGGGAAAGCCGCCAGCGATCACGCTGAGTGGGCTGGCGGCCGAGACGACGAAGAAGACGATGAAGTAGACGCCGAGCGCGTCACGTCTGAGCGTGTTGGCGGCGTGCGGAGGCAGGATGGCGCTCATGGCTTTCCTAGGTTGACGATGGGGGCAACAACGGGCCCTGAGGAGAGGGACGCCGGCTTCTGACCGCGCTGCCGAAGGGGCTTGCCCGGTGCATCGCATGCTAGGAGCGGCGCTCGGGAAGTCGGTAGCCCGAATCGGCAACTTGTGCATCACGCGGACGACTTGAGAAACGCGAGAGGGGCAAAGAAAAGGCCCGCAAACAGGCTGTGTAAATAGTCCGATGCGGTTCTAGCCACGATGCCCTGTAGGCGCTAGTCTGGAGGGCATCGTTGTTTGTGGAGCATCCCGATGGTCCACCGCAGTGGGGAGAGCCGCGAGCAGGCGGCGTTGTTTCCTGTGATGCTCGATGAGCTCGTTGGGCCCGACGCCTTGGCCTGAGTGATCGACGCGTGGATCGCGGCATTGCCGTTGGCCGAACTGGGCTTGGCCAAGTCCATGCCCATGCCTCAGCGCTTGGGGGCACCGCCTTACGACCCTGCTGAGCTGTTGCGGTTGTACCTCTGGGGTACCTCAATGCTGTGCGTTCATCTCGCGCACTCGAGCGCGAATGCCATCGCAACGTCGAGTGCATGTGGCTGCTCGCATGCGTGGCGCCCCACCACAAACCCATCGCCGAGTTCCGCCGCACCAACCTGTACGCGTTGGTCGCGATCTGCGCGGCCTTCATGCAATTCGCCCGCAGCCAACGCCTTATCGTCTCCAGCACCGTGGCCATCGACAGCACCAAGGTGCAGGCGGTGGCATCACGCAAGGCCATCGTCGGCCCGCGCAGTCTGGGCGAGCAAGCCCTGCGCAATGCCCAAGAGATCGAGCGCTACCTCTCCTTGCTCAAGGAGGCCGACCGCCAGCACGCATCAACATCCGGGCAGGCCGTTCGTGTGCGCAAGGCTCTGGCTCGGCTCCAAGCCGAGCGCGACTCCATCGCCGAGCAGGCCAGGGCCCTGGCTGCCAGTGGCAAGACCCTGCAGATCACGACCGAGCCCGAAGCCCAAGTCATGCGCAGCCTGAACGGTGCCCCGGGCTACAACCTGCAGACGGCGGTAGAAGCAGGCAGCCACCTGATCGTGGCCCACGAGGTCTGCGCCGAGGCCAACGATCAGAGGTAACTCCAGCCCATGGCCGAGGCCGCCTGAGATGTGCTGCAGGCGCCATGCACAGTGGTGGCCAATGCGGGTTATGCCAACGGCACTCAGGTCGCGGCACTGCAAACCCATGGCATGGACTGCTATGTGGCGGCCCGTGGTGCGGTGAACAACCAGGCGGCTGGCGCGCTCTATGACCGTGCAGCCTTCACTTACGACGCCGCGCATGACCACTTCGTGTGTCCTGCGGGGCAGCTGCTGCAGCGCAAGCAATCCATGCTGAGCCATTCATGTTGATCACTCGCTTGAAGCTGTAGGCCAGAACCGCGAGGCTCAACTCCTGCAGAGCGGTCCTTTTCTTTGTGGTGCTCGCAGTGCCCCGCGCGCGACGCGCCTCAGCTGCGCTGCGAGCTCAGAAAGGCATGAACGGCTTTGGCGAACGCCGCGGGCTGGTCGTCGTGCACGTAGTGTCCGGCGCCGGCGACTTCGAGGCCCGTAATCAGGTCGTTTGCTGCAAGCATTTGCGCGAAGGTGTCACGTGAAAGATAGTCCGATTCGGCACCGCGCAGCAGCAACGTCGGGCAGGCGATCGCAGCCACACAGGGCCAGAGGTCGGGATCCGGCTGCGTGGGGTGCATGCGGCAGTGCGTGATGCCAGCTTGATCGTGCGCCCATGTGACGACACCGTCGGCCTCGCGCATGGAATTCGCAACCCGCGAATCGATCGCCGCCTCCGTGATGGTGGGTCGGATGGAGCGCCAGAACCGCCGCGCCGTCTCCCAATCTGGAAACGAAGCGGGCGTCCGGGCGAGTTCGGTATTGATGCGATGGGCGCCATCGCTGCAGCGAGAGGCGCCGGGGCCGCTGTCTTCGAGGACAAGGCTGCGCAGCCGCTGTCCATGGGTCAGCGCGTAGACCAAGCTATTGATGCCGCCCATCGAATGCCCCAGCAGATGTACGGTGTCAAGACCGAGTGCGTCGATGAACTCTGCGATGTCGCCCGCGTAGCGGGCCGCATGGTAGTTGCGCGCCGGGTCCCAGTCGGTCCGGCCGCGGCCACGCTGGTCTAGCGCGACGACACGGAATTCGTCGGCCAGGACCGATGCCAGTGGCGCAAAGGTCCTAGCGTAACTACGCAGGCCGTGCAGGCACAGCACGACGGGCGCGCCTTGAGGTCCCCATGCAACATAGTGGAAACGCAGCTCCCCCAGCTGGACGAAGTGCGAACTGGCGACGTGCGGCGCTGCGTCCCCTGGGTTCATGGAGATGGTTGTCATTTGCTGGTAATCTTTATCTGCCGCAGGATCTTGTGGGTCTGTATGATGGAGCGGTCCCACGCCGCGGCATCTTCCTCGCGATTGCCGGGCGCGCGCTGCAGGCCCAGCTCCACCAGCTTGGCTTGCACCTGCGGCAGCGTCATCACCTTCGTCACTCCGGCATGCAGCCGCTCCAGCACCGCGACCGGCGTGCCCGCTGGCGCGAAGACGGCGAACCAGCCCGAATCCCCTAAACCGGTGATGCCAGCCTCGGTGAACGTCGGCACGTCGGGCAGAGATTGAACGCGGCGCGCGCCGGTTACTGCCAGCGGCCTGATCTCTTTGGATTCCACCTGCGCGCTGAGGGCCGCGACGGTCAGGAAAACGCTGTCGATATGGCCGCCGCGCAGATCAGTGATCGCTGGGGACGAGCCTTTGTAGGCCACGTGCAGCAGCTGGGTGCCGGTGCGTGCGGCGAGCAATTCGCCGAGCACATGCGGCGACGAGCCCGTGCCGAAAGTGCCATAGGTTAGGGACTTGGTGCGCGCTACCTGCCGCAGCTGGCTGAGGGTGCTTATCTCCGAACGTGCACTCACGGCTAATACCAGCGGCGTCTCCGCGACTATGCTGACCATCACGGATTTTTTGCGCACCCCTTCCATCGCTTTCTTGTCGTCCGACATCAGCGGCGCTAGCACGTGCGTTGAACTGCTGCCGAACATCAGCGTGTAGCCGTCCGACTTGGCACGCTCGACGGCCTGCAGTGCAAGGGCGCCGTTGGCTCCGGGCTTGTTGTCGACCACGATGGTCTGACCCATTTGTTCGCCTAGCTTCTGGGCCACCAGCCGCGCCAGGATGTCGGTGCCGCCGCCAGGGGCAAAGGGCACTACGAGCCCGATGGGCCGTTCACTAGGCCAGGTTGTCTGCGCCTGCGCCACGTTGGCCACGCACCAAGTGGCCAGGGTGGCGATGCATGTGACGAGTGATCGCTTCATGGGGAGTTGCTTTCTGCCGATGTGTGGGAGGGGAGGCACGTTCACACCAGGCCGTCCTGGCCTTGGATCTCGGAGGCCTGCAAGCCGCCCAGGCGTGCGTTGAGTCGCCCGCGCGTGGCAAAGGCCCAGATCACCAGCACCTCGTCGGCGTTGGGCCCGTCGCCAAACATGGCGCTGATGGTGTCGTAGTGCGAGCGCACATAGAGCGCGTCCTTGTGGGCCAGTGGGATGTCGATCGTCGTTCCCGGGCCGCCGCGCTTGCCCGTTGATGGCACCCAAGACTTGCCGCCGCCCACGCCATCGCGAACCGGATTGGCCGCAGGGTTGGTTAGCAGTGCATTGCCGTGCTCGTATTCACCGTCGATGCCGACCAGGCAGGCCTTGCCATAGCTCTGGATGGAGCGGCCCTGGGCGGCTTCGCAGATGCGCCGGCCGAACTCGCGCCCCAGCACCGGGGAAGGCTCGATCCAAGAGGAAAGATCGGCTTCGTAGCGGCCCGCAAAAGGATTGTGGATACAAGCGGCAATCACGATCTTGCGCAGAGGCTCGCCGTCGGCCGGCATACCGCTCTCGCCGGCCAGGGTGTCGTCGACCTGCAGATACCACTTGCGGATGTGGAACACGTTCAGGTTAGGGGTCTTCATGGGGTCCTATCAGGGAAAAAATGCAACGCTTTTCCTGTGTGTGATTGAAGAAATTATCAAAATACAGGAAAGAAGTTCTAATCGTACTTGCATTTTTATCATCCTGTCCATAGGAGAGGTTTCACTGTCACTGACTGCCGACTCACTGTCCTGCATCGAAAACAGCCGCATAGGTAGTTTCGATAGATGGCATATTTCTCGCATTTAGGTAAAAACGGAATGTGTGCCAAGAGGAAATGCCTCGAAACGAGGCGTGACGCGCGGCGACCTGCACCACGAACCATTCGAAAGAAAGAAATGACGCCATTCACATGCACCGTCTTGGTGGCCACGGCCGGCCAGGGCATCCTGCGCAGTAACGACGAGGGAGCTACTTGGCACAGGCTGGGCTTGAAGGAGTCCATCGAGTTCGACGGCACAGTGCGCGCTCTGGCCGTGGACCCAACGCAGCCACAGCGAATTTATGCAGGCGCCGACAGCGGGCTGAGCATTAGCACCGATGGTGGCGTGCACTGGCGCCGCGCCGAAGGCTTGCTGACCGGCCAGACCGTCTGGTCAATCGCAGTCGACTCCCGCGACCCGCGTGTGCTGTTCGCGGGTACCGGCTCACCTTCGCGCGCCGCCATCCATCGCTCGCTCGATGCCGGCGAGACCTGGACCCGGCTCGCACCGGAGATCCCCGAGTTCTGTGCGGGCGTGCACCGGCCGCGGTTGCTGACCATCTGTATCGATCCCGAAGACAGCGCCACCGTTTGGTTCGGAGTGGAGGAGGGCGGCACCTGGCGTAGCCGCGATGGCGGCGAAAGCTGGGAGCGGCTGGCCGAAGGCGTGCCCGGCAGCATTCGCAACCAGGACATCCATGCAATCACCGTGCTGCCGGCCACGGCCGACGCGCCCAAGACGGCACTGGTGCTGACGGTGAATTGCGTACACCGCAGCATCGACGACGGCAAGAGTTGGCGGGGCGAGCTTTCCCGCGACTGTTTTGACGGCCTCTACTACACCCGTACTGTGCAGGTACTGCCGGGATCGGAAACGCTATTGCTCGCCATGGGCGACGGCACTCCGGGGCGCCGCACCCGCATTTACCGTTCTACGGACCGCGCGCAGAGCTGGACCGAATCACGCATCGACGTGGCGCCAAACTCCACAGTCTGGGCCTTCGGCGTGCATGCCGCCAGGCCGGAACTGGTGTTCGCCGGCACCAAATACGGCGACCTCTACCGTTCCGACGACGGTGGCCGACGCTGGCACAAGGAGTGGCGCGTGTTCAGTGAGATCACGGCAATCGCGTGGACCCCGGTGAAGGCCGCACTGGTGGCCCACCCCCAGTCAGTGCAGTAGCGGCTGCTTGCGTTGCACCTCTGACATTTCCGCAAACCGGAGTTCTCCATGAAGCTTTATCTAACGCCGCATGCCTGTTCCCTGGCCGTCGACATCGTCGCGCGCGAAGCCGCCATCCCGCTTGAACGCGTCTGGGTCGACGTTCGCACCAAGAAGCTCAAGGACGGCGGCGACTACTTCCTGATCAACCCCAAGGGCCAAGTGCCTGCACTGCAGACCGACGATGGCCAGTTCCTGACTGAGGGCAGCGTGATCATCCAGTACCTGTGCGACGGCCACGCAGCCGAGGACCTTTTGCCGACCAAACTCGGCATGGCGCGCTATCGGGTGCTTGAGTGGCTGAGCTTTACCAGTTCGGAGCTGCACAAGGGTTTCACGCCGCTGTTTCGTCCCACCACGCCGGCCGCCTACCGCGCAATCGCGATCGAGAACTTGAACAAGCGCCTGGCCTGGCTCGACACGCTCTTGAGCGACCGCCAGTTCCTCCATGCCGAACGCTTCACTGCGGCTGATGCCTATCTCTACACGATCGTGATGTGGAGCGCCCTGCACCAAATCGACTTGTCGCAGTGGACGCATCTGACGGCGTACCTGCAGCGCATCGCCGAACGTCCGAGCGTTCGAGCCGCACTCGCGGCCGAGAAGATCGAGATCGATAGCGCGGCCTCGGCCTGAGCGAACGGGGTAATGCGCATGACCCAGCAACGATGGACCCGCCGGCCTGATGGTTCGAACTGGGGCGACTTTGGCCCCAATGACCAGTGCGGCTCTATGAACCTGGTCGGCCCTGCACAAGTTCGCAGGGGCCTGGCGGAGGTCAATGAAGGCCGCACCTTCAACCTCTCGCTGCCTCTCGACTATCCGGGCGGCAACGCACTGCACCCGCGTCGGCATCCACCACAACACTTCGCGACTTTGCGCGGCGCGCCGCACGAGGGCGAGCAGTGCTTCTGCTTTGCCATGTCGCGCGTCAACCCGTTCTACACCGACGTCTTCAACGATGACGTGGTGGTGCTGCACACGCAGTATTCCACGCAGTGGGACGGGCTGGCGCATGCTGGCGCAGAGTTCGATGCGGACGGCGACGGTGTCGAGGAAATGGTGTTCTACAACGGTTACCGCGCGGGCACCGACGTGCGGCCCGGCACTCGAGCGCGCGCCGACGGCCCTGCTCGCTGGGACACCTGGGAAGGCCCCCGCGCCGAAGCACTGGGCATTGAGCACTTGGCCGAACATGGCGTGCAGGGACGCGCTGTCATGGTCGACCTGCATCGGCACTACGGGACGCAGCACCACGCAGTCGGCTACGACGATCTGATGCGCATTTGTGATCGCGACCGGGTGACAGTGGAGCGGGGCGACTTTCTGTGCCTACACAGCGGCCTGGGCGACATGATCCTCGCAATGGGCAAGCAGCCCGATGCACGGCAACTGCTCTGCGCTTGCCCCGGCCTGAACGGCGGCGACCAGCGGCTGCTGAACTGGATCACCGATATCGGCGTTCCTGCGCTGATCTCGGACAACTTTGCGGTGGAGCTCATGCCCGCAGGCATGCGCCTGGAGGGTCGCCACGCGATGCTGCCGCTTCACGAGCACTGCCTATTCAAAAACGGCATTCATCTGGGCGAGCTTTGGCGCTTGGGCGACCTCGCCCGCTGGCTTGGCGCGCACGGACGCAGCCGCTTCCTGCTGACAGCGCCGCCCTTGAACCTGCCCGGTGCGGCGGGTTCGCCTGTGTCGCCGATCGCTACCGTTTGAGATTCCTGCCAATCCCTTTGCCTCTTTGAATGACGTCCCGAAGGAACACCCCCATGAAGCTTTACCATGAAGTTCGCGGCTGCTCGCTCGCGGTTGATATCGTTGCACGTGAACTGCAGCTGCCATTGACCCTGGCGTGGGTCGACATGAAGACCAAGCTGCTGGAGGACGGCACCGACTACCACCTCGTTAACACCAAGGGAACGGTGCCGACGCTGGAGATGGCCGACGGACAACACCTGAGCGAAGGCTGCATCATCATGCAGTACCTGGCCGACCAGTGCCCCGGCACTACGCTGCTCCCGTCCCAGGGGCTGGCACGCTACCGCGTGCTGGAGTGGATGAGTTTCGTCGCGGCGGACCTGCACAAGGGCGGCTTCATGCCCTTGTTCAAGGCTACCACGCCCCCCGAGTACCGGCTGCTGGCGCGCCAGTACTTGCAGCTGCGCCTGCAATGGCTGGACGCGCAACTGGCTGGGCACGATTTCCTGACCGGGGCGACGTTCACTATCGCGGATGCCCACTGCTACACGATCGCGATGTGGACGCGCGCCCATGCCATCGACACCTCGGGCTGGCGGCACTTGGAGGCCTACCTCGCCCGCGTCGGTGGGCGCTCCAGTGTTCGCGCGGCCGAGGAAGCCGCCGCCGCACAGGGAGAGTTAGAGCGCGCAAGACGCGGGCTAGCCCCGGCCGCCTCGCACTGATTTCGCTTCCGTTCGTCCCACCCATGTCCGACAGAGGAATGTCCATGCAGCTCCTGAAATATCTCATCCTGCTTTGCGCAGCCGGCTGCCTGCCGGCGCTGGCCGCGGCCGATGGCTACCCAGCCACCGCCGTGCGATTGGTGGTGGGCTTTCCGCCCGGAGGCGGCACTGATGGGGCAGCACGCATAGTGGCCGAAAGGCTGGCGCTTGAATTGGCCCAGCCTATCGTGGTGGACAACCGTGCAGGCGCAGGCGGGACAATCGGCGCGCTGTCGGTAGCGCGTGCCAAGCCCGATGGTTACACCCTGTTCTTCGGCACGGGAGCGGAGTTGCTGATCAACCCCATCACCCGCAAGACGGCGCCCTACGAGTTGTTGAAAGACTTCGAGCCGATCGCTGAGGTCGGCGGCGTAACCTTTGTGCTGGTGGCGCCCGCAAAAGCCGAAGAGAGCACGGTGCAGGAACTGGTGGCGCGGGCGAAGGCGCAACCCGGCAAGCTGAACTTCTCGTCTTTCGGTATGGGGTCCACCAATCACCTGATGGGCGAGCTTTTCCTGTCAGCCACGGGCGCCCGAGCGGCCCACGTACCCTACCAGGGCAGCCAGCAGGCCATGACCGCGCTATTGGCGGGCGAGGTCGACTTCGCGTTTGAGACCACGGCCGTCGTGCTGCCGCAGATCAGGGCCGGCAAGCTCAAGGCGCTCGCCACACCGTCGCCACACCGTCTCAAGGATCTGCTCGACGTGCCAACGCTGCAGGAAGCCGGCTACAGGGGCCTGGAGGCAGAGGGTTGGATGGGCGTGTTCGCGCCGGCGGGCACGCCGGCAGAGGTGGTGAAGAAGCTGGAGGCGGCTCTGGGCAAGGTGATCCGCACGCCCGACGTCGAGAACCGCCTGAGCACGCGCGGCGTGCTCGTCACTGCCGGCGGCGCGGAACTGTTTCGCCGCAAGCTCGCGCGAGAGAGCGAAAAGTGGAGGCGCGTTGCGAAGGAGGCCAGCCTGTCGCTCGATTGAGAGACTGCCGCATGCGGAATCCCTGTCGAACCGGTTGACCTACCGTGGAGCTTTCGATGAATAACCTCACTTTCGCATTCACATGCCATGCCGCCATGACGGCGCTGATCGCCAGTGTCGCGGCCATTGCTGCCCCCATGGCAATGGCCGAGCCCTACCCCTCGCGCCCAATCACGCTTATCGTTTCGTTCGAGCCTGGAGGTTCCACCGACATCTCGGCGCGAGCCGTCGCCCAGCAGCTGAGCCTCAAGCTCAAGCAGGCCGTGGTCGTGGAAAACAAAGGCGGGGCCGGCGGGCGCATCGGTACCAAGCTGGCCGCGTTTGCCAAGCCCGACGGCTACACCTTGCTGTGGGGTAGCGGCAGCAGCCTGACAGCGGCGCCCGTGCTGTACGCGGACCAGGAGCATGTCGCGACGCTGGTGCCGGTGAGCCTCGGAGCGACGCAGCCATTCGTGTTCGCGACGAGCCCTTCGGCGGGCGTGAAAACGACGGCCGAATTCATCGCATTGGCGAAGCGCAACCCGGGCACCCTGAATTTCGCCTCGGCGGGCGCCGGGTCCAGCAACCACCTGATGGGCGAGATCTTCATGGCCATCACCGGGACACAGCTAATGCACGTGGCCTATAAAGGGGCCGCCATGGCAAAGGACGCTGTCATCAAGGGTGAGGCGCAGTTGATGGACGAGGTCACCTCACCGCTGATCGGCGCGTTGCGCGCGGGCCAGTTGGTGCCGCTGTTTATGACAGGGACGGCCCGCGATGCGATGTTCCCCGAGATTCCCACTGCGGCCGAGGTGGGTCTTCCCGACCTCGCCATTCAGGGCTTCTTTGGCCTGCTAGCCCCGTCGGGCACGCCGCCGCAAATCGTGGCGCACCTGAATGAGGCTATGCGCGCGTCGCTTGAGGCGCCGTCAGTGAAGGCGGTTTTCTCGAACCTCGGATTCGGGATCGCCTACAGCACCCCAGAGCAGATGGCGCAGCGCATCGCACAAGGCAAGGCTAGGTACGCCGGCATCGTCAAGGAGCGCCAGATCCGTGTGGACTGAAGGGAGGCTCACAAGTGGCCATCGGCGGACAGTCGCGCGCCGATGGACTGTGCGGTCCGAATCACTAGCTCTGCGAGCGCCTCTTCGTTGAACAGCGCCAGGCGCGCGTCGTTGCCCAGGGCCGTCACGCTGGCCACTACGATTCGCCCGCGGCCGAGAATTGGTGCCGAGATACCCGTCTTGCTGTCGTTCAGTTCGCCGGAAGTGCGGCAGTAGCCCTGCTTGCGGATGCGCTGCGCTTCATCGTAGAACGCCTCCCAAGGTGGTGTGTGGTGAGATTCCTCGGCTAACTCCTGATGCAGCCGTCGCAGGCGCGCGGCGGGCAGGAAGGCTACCAGTGCCTTAGAGCTTGCGCCACGGGGGATTGGCACGGGTCTCCCTCGCCCGTACCGCAAAGGTTGCTGCGGATCGTTGAACTCCGTATGCACTGTGATGATGGAGTGTCCATAGAGTTTGGATATGAACACGTCTAGACCGGTCTGCTCGGCCAGGGCGCGCATGGGCGGCGCTGCGGCGCGGATCACCGGGTCGGACTCGCGAATGCAGCGGTCGAGTTCGATGATACGGGGCCCTAAGGTGATGCTGCGGTCCAGCCGAACCAGCAAGCCGACCTTGCACAGTTCCTGTATGTAGCGGTAGGCCGTGCTCTTGGGAACATTCAGCTGCAATGCTATCTGTTCGACTGTCAGTGAGGGGACATCCGTGGAGAACAAGGACAGGACGCCAAGCATGCGTGAAAGGCTGGATTCCGACACAGTCTGGGAGATCAGGTCGGAGTCCTGCGTATTGCCGTGAAGCGCCGTTTGTGGGGACTGGGGGCCCGTCGCCTTAGCTGCTTTAGAGATGCCCTGGCGCCCACTTGACAACAGGCCGGCCGGCGCTTCAGAATTTTTCATTTCCTTATTGTCTTCCGAAACAGGGAGCAAGAGCACAGCGGGCATCCTGGCCTACCAAGGGCATATGTTGATGGAACACGCTCAGCTCGGGTCGTGGGAACGGTGTCACACACGCCGATGGCTATCGCGTGCGGGCTGCGGCGTTGGCGAAGCTGGAGACCTTGCTTAGCGGGCACCCAAGAACGATCGCAGCGGACAAGGCTTACGATACCCGTGAGTTATTGCAGGGTGCCGCGAGCGGCGGGTCACCCCGCGCGTCGGCGGTGAACAGAGCTACCGGGTGAACCGCCCGGGGCGATTCAACCGTCGGAATCCCTGCGGCAGTTCACTGAAGAGTGCTCCATTTCTCAAAGCCCCGGCTTGCGTTTCAGCACCGCCAGATAGTGACGCCAGTCGTAGACGGTCTGGCCGGCCGTGTCGTGACGGCGGTCGATGATCCGTATGTCTTCGCACGGGGGCTGCCCCTCAGCCGCAACGACCAGGCGATTAGCGTAGATCCGCAAACTCACCGATCGGTCCGCATAGGACGCGGGCACGCTGTCGCGGTTGGATGCGTGCCGCAGACGTGCATGAGTGGGTCAAACACGTGGAGGTGATACGGGCGTGCGCGAAGGCGTGACGACCAGCGAGTCACAGCGAGTGAAGGACTCGGGGCGCGAGGTCATCTGCCTTCGCGACGCCTGCGAAGCAGGCCATGTCAACGCGCTACTGCCTCCACATCGGCAATCATAGGGTGAGCACAAGTATCTAGATGCCTGGATGCTTAGACACCTTGATCAACATCGGTGTTGGAACGTTGGCCGTCGGACTACTGCTCCAGTTGCTCCGCGGTCATTCACCTGCCTCATCTGTGTGCGCCACGAGGCCGAGCGAAGCCAGTGAAAGGAAGTTAGGGTTAATCATATATAGACATCACAATAAATATGAAATCAAATAAAGTGTCAAGAAACAAAGGCTTTGTCACAGCATGAAAACAGAGAGACTTTTCGATGTGAGCGGCAGCGTCGTCGCGATCACCGGAGCCGCGAGCGGGATTGGCCTGGGCTATGCCGAGGTCATGGCCGCCAACGGCGCGTGCGTCA
>NZ_JBPJZR010000016.1:0-150243 GCF_051216615.1 Variovorax raffinosi | reverse complement strand
GAAGGGCTTCAGGCGCATCTTCTCTCGCTTCGAGAAGCTCGACGCGATGTTCCTCGGCTTCCTCAGCTTCGTGCTGGTCGCCGACGGTCTTCGCGGTTTGTGTTAACAGGCCCTAGTCCAGTTTCGCGCCCGAAACCCGGATCGCCTCACCGTAGCGCTTGGCCTCGCGCTCCAAATGCTCAGCGAGCTCGGCGGAACTGCCTCCGATCACGTCCAGACCCGCGCCCTGCAACGCCGCGACAACCTCGGGGTCGCGCAGCGCTGCGTTGATTGCTTCGTTGAGCGCCTGCACAACTGGAGGCCCCGTGCCCGCCCGAGCCAGAACCGCGTGCCAAGACGCGGACGTGAAGCCCGCCAATCCGCTTTCAGCCAGCGTTGGCACGTGCGGCAGGGAGGCGGAGCGCGTGGTACTCGCCACCGCAATCGCCTTGATCTTCCCGGCCTTCACGTGCGGCACGGCCTGCGGCAGATCGGTGAGCATTGTGTCGACCTGACCCCCGAGCAAATCCTGCATCGCAGGTGCGCCCCCCTTGTAGGGGATATGCATCAGATCGATGCCGAGTTGGCGCCGCAAAAGTTCGAACCCCAGATGGCCCGAGGAGCCATTGCCGAACGAGGCGAAGCTGGCGTCACCTTTGCGCAACTTGGCCCAGGCGACGTACTCCTTGAGGTTAGAGGCGGGGACCTTGGGCGACGCGACCAGAAGGTGAGGATTCGCCGCGGCCAACGTGACCGGGACGAAATCGCGCACTGGGTCGTACCCTGGCTTGGCAAGCAACTGTGGCATGATGACGAAGCTCGCCGCCACCAGCAACAGGGTATTGCCATCCGCCGGTGCAGCGAGTGCGGCCTGACTGCCAATGACGGTGCCACCTCCCGGCTTGTTGTCGACGATGACCCGCCGGCCCAGACTGGTGTCGAGCCGCTCACCGACTTTGCGCGCGATCAGGTCGCTGGCTCCCCCGGCGCTGCAAGGGACGATGATGCGCAGAGGCGGTGTCTGCGCCAGCGCTGATTCCCCAACGCCGGCAAGCGACGCGGCAGAGAGCAACACTCGTCGGCGCGTGAATTTCATCATGTCCATTGGTCCATTTCCTTTGTTCATCGCTCAAACCTCGAAGTGATCGGTTCACAGAGACGTCCGCCGCGAAGCACGCGCGTCGCTACGGCTGGCACTAGAAGGATCGATGGCCGCTCATGTCGGTCTCACACATACGGTTGCGCAACTGCCCCTTGAAAATCGCGCATGCCAGCAGGTCGTCCACGCGCCTCGATCGTCGTGGCCTGGGAGAGGTGACCTTTGGGCTTGTCCAGCAGCGTGGAGGTGATTTGCTCTTTCATATCATTCCCCTCAGTGGCTTGTTTTCGGAGGTAACGCCCACGTTCAGCACGTGCGCATTGAGTCTTTCTAAGGCAGCTGCGAGCGAAAAATGCGCAGTTCAGTGCGACGAGTACGCATGAGTCAACCTTCGCCCTGATCGCGCCATCGACGGCGGCTCAGCTCTGTGGGGTGCGACGCTCTGCAGGCACTGTGGCGGACGGGTCGGCCTGCAGGACCGCAGCGACCGCGTTCGCACCTTGCTCGATCAGAACGTTCTTACCGAGCCCATCGGCAAATCGACTGGCGGTTCAAGAGCAGTTGCGGTACATGGTCGTCAATCGGCCTTCGCACCTGAAACGCGTACCACCTCCGCCCATTTTTGGGTTTCAGCGGCAATGTAGGCGGCGAACTCTGCTGGTGTGTCAGTAAGCACCGTCACTCCGACCTGAGCGAGGCGTGACTTGACAGCTTGCTCCTGGATGGCAGCCCGCATCACGGTATTCAGTTTGTCGATGACAGGCTTCGGCGTGCCAGCGGGAGCCACGACTCCGAACCAGGGTGTGGCTGCGAATCCGGGAACGCCGGACTCCGCTACCGTCGGCACATCCGGTACCGCATTGATGCGTTGCATCTCCGCGACAGCGATTGCGCGCAAGGCGCCCGAGCGCACGTGCGGCAGACTGGTCGTGGTGTTGTCAAACATGAAAGCAATGTGCCCAGCCAATAAATCGTTCAATGCCGGCGCACTGCCTTTGTAAGGCGCGTGAGTCGCTTGCAGACCAGTTCGTTGCTTGAGCAGTTCCATCGCCAAGTGCCCGCTCGACGCGTTGCCTTGCGATCCGAAGCTCGCCTTGCTCGGATTGGCCTTGAGGTAGGCCAGCAAATCCTGCAAGTTCTTCACCGGCAGACTGGGATGAACGACCAACAGCAGCGGTGCCGCCGCAAGGCGCGTGACCGGCGCGAAGGCCGTCTTCGGATCGAATGGCAATGAGGCATACAACGCGCCATTCACCGCCACGGGCCCCGGCGCCGTTACCAGCAGCGTGTAGCCATCGGGAACGGTCTTCGCAACGAGATCGGCTGCAAAGTTGCCATTGGCGCCAGGGCGATTCTCCACGACGATGGGCTGGGCAAGTGCCTGCTGCGCGCTCTCGGCTACTGCCCGGGCCAATTGGTCGGCCGTGCCACCTGCAGGGTAGCTGACGATCAGGCGGATAGGCCGCGTCGGGAATGTCGGTGATTGTCCGTATGCCAAAGACGTCTCCAACACGCCACAGGCCCCTGACAGCGCGAAGAGAACGGCTCGGCGCGTGGCCGACGCAACGGAGGGTGCGCGGGGCGCAGTTTTGTGCATGAGCTTTCCTTCCTTCAATGATGTGGGGCGGGCCGCACCTTGGATCGATCCCCCACGTTGCTCTCTTGAAAAATCAGACTGCGCCCGCACGCCGGGAGTCCCACCAATTGAGCTGGATGCATCAGGGCAACGCCCCCAGATGAAGCGACCAAGTACTTCGAGCCTTTATATATCTTGTACTATATCACCGTCAATATCAAGGCAGTCACACCGTCGCGCAAGCTTCCGACGCGGCGGACTGCATGTTTTAGCGATCAGCCAGCGTTGGCATACAGATCGATCTACTCCACTTTGCGCACGGACCCGGCCCTGCAGCATCCAGGCGAGGGTGCGTCGAAGCGGTTGACGACCGCAGTGCTTCGAGACGCCCCCTGCCACACAGATCCCGCGTCACGCGACGGCGGCAAACTCCATCCATTACCCTGCGCCCGGCTCGCCTTTCACATAGAGCCCAGGAGGCGACGACGCGGCGGACAACCAACCATCACTTCCTCGAAGCGAGGGGGATGAACATCTTGCGGCGGGCATCTCATCTTGGAGCCTGCAGCAACGAAAAATCACTTCCTAGCGCCCCTGCCCAAGGCCATGGCCACGGCGTGTCGCCTTTCCCTGGGTCGCCCGGACCCGATGCGAATCCAGCGGGTCTGAGCGAATGCACCGGCTTTTATTTCGTGCAGCAGCGGCGCGGCAAATGGTTCATGGGGGTCACGTAGTCCGTGTCGCTACAAAGAGCGTAGAGGCTCATTCAGACAAGCCGTCGCCCGATGTCACAACACTCTGACTAGTGTGCCGGTGAAGGAGGCGGCAACCAGGATGCTATGGCTTTTTCGGCGAGCACGACCATAAGGTATGTCGCCATGCCAAGCACCGACAAGGCGAACAGCGCCGCGAACGCGAGCGGTGTATTGATCTGTGACGTTGCGCTTAGCAACAGGAATCCGAGCCCCTCGCTCGATCCAACGAACTCTCCTATCACCGCTCCGATTACCGCCAGCGTGACCGCCACCTTTGCACCGGTCATCACGAAGGGCAGCGAGGCGGGGAAGCGGACCTTCGCGAAGACCTGCCAACGCGACGCACGCAGGCTACGCGCCAATTCGAGCAATTCCTTGGGTGTGGACTGAAGGCCGGCGGCCGTATCGACAAGAATGGGAAAGAACGCCACAAGCCAAGCGATAGCCAGTTTCGATTCCATTCCGGTGCCGAGCCACACCAGCAGCACGGGCGCTAGCGCAACCTTCGGCACCGACTGCAGAGCCACCAGCAACGGATAGAACATCAGGTTCACCCAGCGGAAAGTCGATACAGCCACTGCCAGAGGTATACCGAACAGCAGTGCAAGGCCAAAGCCGTAGAGCGTCGCCTTCAAGGTCACCCAACCTTCCTCGGCCAGCGTGCTCCAATGTTGTGCGACCGAGGCGGCGACTTGCAGCGGAGTAGGTAGAACGGCAACAGGCAGTGACCAAGTGACGCATATGCCGTGCCAAATCAGAATTACCGCGAGAATGCCGATGAGCGGGTACACCATGCGCTGGATCGACAGCGTATTCAGCGACATCACATGCCCCCCGTCACCAGTGCCAACGTCGGCGCTTCTTCATCCTCGATCACCCCAAGTGCGAGACCTGCCTCGCGCTCCGCCCGCAGAAAGGGCTCGTCGAAGCGCATACTACGCTTTCGACTCCTGCCCAGCGCTGGCCTGATCTGACATGCCACGCGCGCCGGACGTCGACTAAAGACAAGGACTTTGTCTGCTAGATAGACGGCTTCTGAGATCGAGTGCGTCACGAAAAGCACGGCGGCTCCAGTCTCCTTTCGCACATCGAGCAGGAGATCGTTCATGTCAAGACGCGTCAGTTCGTCGAGCGCGCCAAACGGCTCGTCCATCAAAAGCAGCTTCGGCTGATGGATGAGCGCGCGGCAGAGCGAAACGCGCTGCTGCATGCCTCCGGACAGTTGATGAGGACGTGCGTTCTCAAAGCCGGACAAACCAACGAGGCTCAACAATTCACCGGCGCGCCTCTTGGCTTGCGCATCGTTGGCGTGCAGGATTTCCATCGGGAACAGAACGTTATCCATCACGTTGCGCCAGGGCATGAGGCCTGGCGCCTGAAAAACGAAGCCGTAGTCTCCGTAAGGGCCGTCCACCTCCCGCCCAGCCACGCAGATGCGTCCCGAAGTCTTAGGAATCAGGCCGGCGACGATGCGCAGCAACGTCGTCTTACCGCAACCGCTTGGGCCCAGGAGAGATACGAACTCACCCTCGTCAAAGGTAAAACTGGCCTCGTCTAGCGCGACAAGGTCCTCGCGGGCCGACGGGCCCAACTCCTTGGCAGGAAAGACTTTCCGTGCCCTTTCGATCACTCCGAATGTCACAAACACCTCCAATGTTGATCAGCCCGAGTACGTCCGTGAACGCCCGGGTTACCCCGGTAGACCTACTGCGATACCTAGTGATATATTAACAACTATCAAACAGATGGCAAGCAAAACTCGTTCCAACTAAGGGCTGAGAGCGCTTTTTCTTGAGCTCGCGACAGGCGCGGCACTGAAGCCACCATCTGCCCTGTCGTTTCTGGTGAAGCGCATGGCGACAGCACTTGGGTGAGAGATCTTTCTCGCCTTCAGCCAGTTGTCGAGCAGCGCTCGGACCGCAGGAGTTCTCTCAACAGCCGCATTCACGACGAAGGAAAATCATGAAGATCTATGCAGCCATCCTGACCGCAGCGCTCTTGTATGCCGCGCCGGTTCATGCCCAAACTCTCGCAGCCGCCGCGGACAAAGAGGTCAAGTTCGCGCTCGACTTCATTCCGTTGGGCCGACATGCTCCCTGGTACGTCGCGCTGTCGAAAGGCTACTTCAAGGAGGAGAAACTCAACGTCACCATCCTTCCCACTAAAGGCACCGCGGATGCGGTTCGCTACGTTGAGTCAGGCTTGGCGGAACTCGGCTTCATCGACATACCCAGCTTGGTGGCCGCTGGCAGCGGTGCATCCTCGGTCAGGATCGTTGCGGGCGTCTATCAGAAGGCACCTTACTGTGTCTTCACGCTTGATCCGGGCGCCAATGTGACTTCGCCGAAGGGAATGGTCGGGTTGGAGATCGGCTCCAGCAGCGCTTCGTTCATGCCGCGCCTGTTTTCAGCATTCATGAAGCTGAACAATCTTGACCCAACGACGCTGAAGATCGTCAACATCGATGGCGCGGCACGCGTCCCAATGCTCGTATCACGCAAGGTTCAGGCGATCGATCAGTTTGCGATGGGTGAGCCTTCGATCCGGCGAGCTGCGAACGGTGCGACTCCCAAATGCTTGCTGCTGGCCGATCACGGGCTTGACATCTACGCGAACAGCATCGGGGTGAAGGCGGAGTTCCTCAAGAGCAACCCTGAAGCAGTGCGTGGTTTCGTTCGCGCGGCGTTGCGCGGGTGGAAGGACGCCCTGGCCAATCCCGAAGAGGCAGCGCGCATTCAAACGCAATACCTCAAGGCGCTGGATCCGACCGTCATCGTCGGGGAGTTGAAGATCCTCCGATCGATCGCGATCTCCCCAGAGGTCCATCAACGTGGCTTCGGCACGATCTCGCCTGAAAAGCTCAAGCGTTCGGTCGACTTCATCAATCAGAACATCGACGTACCGGGCGGGCCCGTGAATGCGGATCGGATCTTCGTCGACGGCTTCCTGCCCCGCACCCCGATCATGCCCTGATTGCGTAGGACAAGCACTGTTCGTCCTGCACTTGAAGGCAGCCCAAGTCTGGTGCAGAACGGCCGTCCGCCGCTGCTGAAGCTGGCCCGCTTACGTTGACTAGTGCATCTATGTAGGTCTTAACAGGATGAGGCGTCAGGCGTCGGCGCAGCCATGCCGCATCGACTGGATTTGTTACCCCGAAGGCCTCTGGCGCGAAGGGGCGAAAGCAACGTACGCCGCGATGCTCAAAGGTGAGTTTCATCCGTTCGGCGACCAGCTCTTTGGGGAATTGACCGAAGACACTTTCGCCCGGCTCCGGAACAAGCGCATCTAGGTAAACAGCGTGACGAATGCGATCGGACATCCGATCGGCCGCACCCGATGTCGTGAGGCCGCCGAAGCTGTGGCCGACCAGGATGATGTCAGACAGCTCTTCACATTCGATCACACGCACGATGTCGTCGACGAATGTGGCAATACCGGTCTCGGGTGTGAGGAGGTGCTCGCGCTCACCCATGCCGGTTTGCGTTGGAGTGAACACCGCGTGGCCCTCGGCGCGCAGGCGGCGAGCCACTTCGCGCCAACACCAGCCGCCGTGGAACCCACCGTGTACCAGCACATAGGTCTTCGCCTTGGCACCACCTGACTGGTCCGTGGTTGCGCACCCTGCAGCCAACGCCGCTGAAGACGCTATAAAAGCTCTCCGATCTACCATGTCTGCCTCCTTGCTCTCTGCCCTCGCGGGCGTCTAGATAACTCTCTTGCTCGCCAGTGCTGTTCGCTCAGCGTCACCGAGGCCGAGCAACCCGCCGAAGACTTCATCGTTGTGCTCGCCCAGTGCCGCCCCCAGCCACTGGATGTCGCCGGGTGTTTCGGACAGCTTGGGAAAAACGCCTGGCACCGACAGCGGCCCGATCCTGGACGGCAGCTTGCGGATCGCCTCCCGTGCCTGGTACTGCGGATCGCCGAAGATGTCCTCGATGCTGTAGATGAGACCAGCTGGCACGCCTGCGGCGGTGCAGCGCTCGACCACTTGGCGTGCATCCAAGCCACCAGTCCAGGCCGCGACGATTCCGTTGACGTCGTCGCGCGCCGCCACACGCTGCGCCATCGTGGCGAGCCGATCCGGCGCCATGAGTTCCGTCTGCTCCATCGCGCTGGCCAGACGCTCGAACATGGCGTCGTTCGAGCAGGCAATGGCGACCCACTGCCCATCCCTGGACCGGTAATGGCTGTGCGGACAGATGTAGACGGTATCCGCACCGTTGCGCTCGCGCACGGTACCGAACTGCTCGTATGCTGGGACGATCTCGTCCAGCGCGCGAAAGACGGATTCGAACAGCGCAAGGTCGACCACCTGCCCCTCGCCCGTGCGCTCGCGAGCGTGCAGAGCGATCAGCGCTCCGATGGCCGCCTGCATGCCGGACATATAGTCGGCTAACGAGGTCGAACCGGGAACGACCGGGACACGCCCCGGCTCGCCGGCAAGATAGGCCAGTCCGGAGAATGCGTGCGCGATGCGGGCGAAGCCCGGGTGGTTGCGCATGGGACCGTCCTGGCCATAGGCCGAGATGCGAACCAGTACGATCCCAGGTTTGAGCTTGTGCAGTTCCTCGTAGCCCAACCCCCACTTCTCCAGGGTGCCCGGACGGAAGTTCTCGACCACCACGTCGCACTTCGCAGCCAGCGCGCGTAGCAGGTCGCGGCCAGCCTGCTGGCGCAGGTCCAGCGTGACGCACTTCTTGTTGCGGCTCTCGGAGAGCCAGACGAGCGTATCGCCGCAGTCCGTGCGGGTGCCTAGCCGCCGCAGGGAATCCCCGGCGCCTGGCGGCTCCACCTTGATCACCTCCGCACCGAACTCACCGAGGATCGTTGCGCAGTGTGGACCTGCAACGAAGGTTCCCAGATCGAGGACGCGGATGCCTTCAAGTGCTTTCATGGGTGCCCCAAGGTTCAAGCTGCGACACGCGCCAGGATTTCGTTGGCGAGGTTCACATGCATGATGTCGATCATGTCGCCGCGCGCGTCCTTCACTGCGCCCTTGCCCGCACTTGCGGCATTCGCCGTCAGTTGCAGAACCTCGCGCGCCCATGTCACCTGCTCCGCAGATGGAGAGAACACCTCGGTGATCGCCGCGAGCTGGTCCGGATGAATGGCCATCTTCCCGGCGAACCCGAGGGCGAGCGCCCGCCGCGCGGCGGCTCGCAGGCCTTCACTGTCCTTGATGGCGGTGAACGGCCCATCCACCGGCGTCAGGCCATAGGCCCGGCTGGCATTGGCGATGCGCGCCATCGCGAAATGCCACTGATCATTCCAATGCACCTGCCTGTGGCCGTCGGCACCGGCGTCCGTCAGCACGGCGTAGTCGGCCGAAGGTGCGCCCACGACCCGCTGGAACTTGCCCAGGTCGCGCTGGTAGTCCCCCGCGCCGAACACCAGCGAGCACAGGCGCTCGCTCGCGCCTGCGATGTCCTCGACATGGGCCAAACCGCGGGCGGTCTCGATGAGTGCATCGATGCGCACCGGGCGCTCGCGTCCGCTGGCCTTCTCGGCGGCGCGAAGGAGCACCTCCGCGGCGCGCACGTCGTCGGCCGATGAGCATTTCGGCACGAGGATGCTGTCTAGCCGCGGACAGGACTCGACGAGGTCCAGAATCTCGCGACAGCCCCATGAGGTGTCCAGCCCGTTGACACGGACGGCCACCTTCCGGGCTCCCCAGTCGAGCCCGTTCAGGGCCTGGATTGCCAGCGCACGCGCCTGCTGCTTGAACTCCGGCGCCACCGCGTCCTCCAGGTCGAGAAAGACCGCATCTGCCGACGATTGCGCTGCCTTTTCCAGATAGCGCGCGGTGGTGGCGGGCGCGGCGAGCAGCGTACGCTCGCGTTTGTGTGGTTGATCCAGCTTCATGAGTAGACGTTTGCTCCATGTCGTGAGGACTGCATTACCTGCGGCCGTGTGGCGCCGCTGGCGCGGTGGCTGCGCGGTTCGATGCCCAGGATGCCGGCGATCTCGATGGACGCGGCGATGATGTCGTCGGAATCGACGCCGGTTTCGACCTGCATCTCGGCCAGCATGCCGATCAGGTCCTCGGTCGGGTAGTTGCCGATCGCGCCGAGCGCGGCCGGCATGGCAATACCCCCACCGATGCCGCAGATGGCGCTTTCCAGCCAGGTCACGCCGGCGTCGAGTGCGGCCAGGACGTTGGCCGTCGCCATGCCCGAGAGGTTGTGCACGTGATAGCCGAACTGCGCATCGGGGAAGCGCTCGATCAGGCGCCGGAACAACCGGTTCACATGGACTGGGTCCTCCATGCCCAGGGAACCTGCCAGGTAGTACCGACGGATGCCCCCGGCATGCAGCCGGGCGACGATGGCCATCACTTCGTCCTCGGCAATCAGCCCCTCGTAGGCGCACCAGAAAGCCATGCCCAGGGCCATGAGGAACGGGATGCCCGCTCGCTCGGCCACCCGAAAGCTCAGCAGCGCCTGCTCGACCACCTGCTGCATGTCCATGTTCTGGTTCTTGCGCGTGTAGGTGGCGCTAACCGTGAGCAACCCCAGCATCTCGCCTACACCGGCCTTGGCAGCGCGCTCTGCGCCGCGCGCATTGGGCACCAGCCCACGGTAGACCACGCCGGGCTTGCGCCGGATGCGGCTGAAGACTTCCTCCGCGTCTTGCAGGAACGGCACGACCCTGGGGCTGGTGAAGCTCGACACCTCGATGATCGGCAGCCCGGTCTCGCTCAGCCGGTCGATGATGCGCACCTTGTCAGCGGTATCGACCCAGCGCGCGAATCCCTGCAGGCCGTCACGGGGGCCGACCTCCGCAATGCGAATGTTCTTCGGCAGATCAAGCATGGGTGTGAGGTCCGCTGAGGTCGGTGGCGAGATTGCGAGGGGCAGGATCAGGCATTGCCTTGCTCCTCCAGCGCGAATTCCTCACCTTCGGGCAGTTCGCCCAAGAAGATGCGCTTGACGTTCTCGTTGTCCAGCAAGTCCGATGCCCTGCCCATGTACGCCACACGGCCCAGGTGCATGACGTAGCCGAAGTCGGACACGTTCAGCGCCCGCGAGGCCTTCTGCTCGACCATGACGGTGGTCATGCCCTGGCTGCGCAGCGTCAGCAGGCGCTCGAACACGATCTCGACGTACTTGGGCGACAGGCCCAGCGAAGGCTCGTCCAGCAGGATCACTTTGGGCGAGGTCATCAGCGCGCGCCCGATGGCCAGCATCTGCTGCTCCCCGCCGCTCATCGTCCCGGCCGCCTGCTTCATGCGCTGCGCCAGCACCGGGAAGAGCGTGGTCACGCGGTCCAGCGCCTCCTCAATCACGGCGCGCTTGCCATGCAGCGTGTGGGCGCCGACCGCCAGGTTGTCGGCCACCGTCATCTCCGGCACGACGATGCGCCCCTGAGGTACGTAGGCAATACCGCGGCTGATCCGCGTGTAGGCGGGCTCGGCCGTGATATCCACGCCGCCGGCCCAGATGCTGCCCTCCCAGCACCGCAGCAGCCCGGTGGCCGCCTTGATGGCCGTGGACTTGCCAGCGCCGTTGGAGCCGATGATGGTTGTCAGAGCGCCGGGGCTGAATGCCATCGTCGCCGACTTGAGCACGGGGATGTCCCCGTAGCCGGTGACGACACTGCGCAACTCAAGGGGTGATGCGGAGGTTGCAGTCACGTCGCGGACCTCAGCGCTTGTCCCACGCCGGGGCGGGCAGTTTGGACTCGGCCGTCTTCAGCTCCTCGGGCCAGATGATCTCGCGCTTGCCGTTCTGGACTTGCACCAGCAGACCCCGCACGCCGACCTGCATATAGGTTTTCGGATCGACCTTGTGGTGCCCCATGACGGTGTCCAGCTCCAGCGTCGTGAGCTTCTCGCGCACCTTCTCCGTTGCGGTGGAGCCGGCGGCCTTGACCGCCGCCTCCAACACCGTGCCGGCGACGAAGCCGAAGGCCGAGTAGTAGCCCGGCTGCGCGCCGTACTTGGCCAGGTAGGCTTTGACGAACTCGGCGTTGCCTGCGGTGCGCAGCGACGACTCGTATAGCGACAGGCCCAGCGCGTACTCGGCGTCCTTGCCGGCGGATTTGATGAAGTCGTCCTGGGACACTCCGTTGGCGACGAAGAACTTCGGGCTGTAGTTCGCGGCGTGGAACTGCTTGACCGTCTCGATGGCCTCATTGGGATACAGCAGGCCGACCCACAGGTCAGGCTGCACTTGCCTCCCTTTGGCGATCTGGCTGGAGAAGTCCGTGGTGCCTGCGGGGAAGTATTCGGACAGCACGACCTTCACGCCGCTGCGCTCGGCCTCCGCGCGCAGGACCTTGTCGATGTCGCGCGCGGCCGCGTAGTCGCGCGAGACCAGCGCCATGGTCTTGATGTTGTACTTCTTAAGCAGCGGCGTCACGCCGTCGGCGTAGGAGGAGATGCGCGCCGCGGTCTGGAACACATACTGGAAGCCGCGCGACTGGATGGCTTCGGCGGCGCCGCCTCCATTGATCATGACGATCTTGTGCTTCTCCGCCACTGCCGAGCCCGCGGCCGCCTGCGCGGAGCCGAGCGAGGACATCACGAAGTCGACCTTGTCGTTGGTGATCAGGCGCTCGTACAGGCGCGCCGACGTGGCCGGGTCGGAGCGGTCGTCGTACACCACGAATTCGATCTTCTTGCCCTGCAGTCCGCCGCGAGCATTGGCCTGCTCGCGCCAAACCTCCAGGGCCTTGAAGTACGGGTCGGCGGATTCCGCGAGGTTGCCCGTTTGGGACAGGGCGACGCCGATCTTGACCACTCCCTGCGACCATGCGGAAGTACATAGAGAGGCCGCCATGGCGGCGGCGGCCGCAATCACAAAGCGCTTCATCTTTCGTCTCCTTTGCCTGCTCAGGCTTGTTGAAAACTAGAAATACGCCTCGAGCACCTTCGGCTCGTTGCGCACGGCTTGGGGGTCGCCCCCTGCGATCAACGCGCCTTCCGCGAGGACGAACACGTGCTGGCACTCGGACATCACGATCCGCATCTCGTGGTCGATGAAAAAGACGGTGATACCCTGCGCGCACAGGGACTTCAGATGGTCCACGATACGGTTCTGCAGCCGCGGGTTGATGCCCGCGAAGGGTTCGTCCAGCAGCAGGATCTTCGGATCGAGCATCAGCGCGCGCGCGATCTCCACGAGCTTGCGCTGGCCATAGGACAACTCGGAGCCCCACTTGCCCGCGATCGGCGTGATCTCCAGGAATTCCATCAGCTCCTGTGCTAGCGCGATCGCCGCACGGTCGTCGATGCCGCGGGCAACCGCCACCAGGTTCTCCAGCACGGTCATTTCCGAGAACAGCCGGCTGATCTGGAACGTGCGCGCCACGCCAATGCCACAGATGGCGGCCGCGGACAGGCCCGCGATATCCCGACCGTCCACGAAAACCCTGCCCTCATCGGGCCGCAACACCCCGGCGATGATGTTGAATAGCGTCGACTTGCCGGACCCGTTGGGCCCGATGACGCCGGTGATGGAACCACGCTGGACGCTCAGGCTGACGTCGCTGAGCGCGATGCGCCCGGCGAAGCGCTTGCTGACGCCCTCGACACGAAGAATCGGCTCGGTGCTCATGCTGCCTCTCCCTTGGCCTGCGCCGGCCTCTGTGCCTGGGCCTCTGCTCTCGATTCCACCTGAATCTTGGCCTGGGACTGGGCCAGCCGGCGGAACAGCGAACGACCGGGTGCCAGCCAGCCGCGCTTCATGCCCAAGCTCACGAACCCGCGCGGCGAGTACAGCACCGACGCGAGGATCACCACGCCGATGGCCGCCAGGTAGATCTGCGGGTAGCTGGCCCATAGCAGCTCGCTGACAACCGACAGCACGATCGCGCCGAACAAAGGCCCGAGAACCGTGCCCATGCCGCCCAGCAGCACGATCGCGATGGTCGTGAGCTCGATGTTGGGCGAGAAGGCCGTTGGCGGGTCGATCAGGCCCAGGTATGTGGCATACAGGCTGCCGACGAGGGTCGGCGCGAATGCGGACGCCACGAATGCGCCGACCTTCAGCTGGGTCGTCCGGATGCCCAGCGCCTGCGCCGCGTCCTCATCCTCCCGGATCGACAGCAGCTTGAGGCCGAGCCTGGAGTTGTCCAAGCGCCACGTCGCCAGAATCATGGCCGCTCCGAGCGCCAGCAGCACAAAATACAGCGGCCGCTGGTCGTCCATCGGTGCCAGATAGATTCCGGTACCACCTCCGGTGATGGAATCGAAGCCGAGGGCAAACGCTTCCAGCACGCGCGCCAGGCCGAACATGCCGATCGCGAAGTACGGTCCCTTGAGACGCAGCATCGCGCCGCCCAGCGGCAGAGCGAGCAGCACGCCAGATATTCCCGCTATGCCCGCAGCCGCATACCAAGGCATACCCCACTTCGTCATGAGCAGGCTTCCCACGTAGGCGCCCACGCCGAAGAAGCTGACCTGCCCGAAATGCGTATAGCCCGCATAGCCGCCGATGAGGTTCCACGAATACGCCAGCACCATGAAGACCAATAGCTGGATCGTGAACGAGACGGCGTAGCTCGAGCCCAGGAAAGGGATCGCCAGGGCTGCCGCAGCGATCGCGACGAGAACGGCGGGCAGAAGATGCCTTTTCATACGCGCACCCCCGCACCGAAGAGTCCCCGCGGCCTGAACAGCAGCATGCCCAGCATGATGAGGAACAACAGCGCGGAGCCGATCACCGCCCCCGAGAAATAGCCGCCGAAGACCTCGACCAGGCCGAGCAGTAGCGCGGCCAACAGCGCGCCGGGATAACTGCCCATGCCGCCGACGATCACCACGGCAAAGCCCTTGATGAGAAAGCGCGTACCCAGTTGCGCATCGACAGCGAACGTCGGAGCGATCAGCACGCCAGCCAGACCTGCCATGCCCGCGCCAAGCGCGAAGGTCGCAAGCCGCACCTTCTTCACGTCGATGCCTGAGATCTCCGCCAGTTCAGGCGCCTGCGAGACCGTTCGAACCGCCCGCCCGAACCGCGTGGCTGAGAGAAACCACCAGATCGCGAGGCTGACGCCCAGGGCAACGACGAACGACACCAGGCGCGACAACGAAACGTTGTGCCCAAGTAGCGTGATGGAGCCACTCAAGACGCCAGGCATGCCTATGTAGCCACCGCCCCACACCAGGATGGCGGCATTCACCAGAATGGTCGAGATTGCGTAGGTGGCCAGCAGTGACATGATCGGCGGCATGCCCTCGAGCTTGCGCAAAACCATGTTCTGCATCAGCCATCCCAGCATCGCCATCGCAAAGGGCAAGGTCACCACAGCAGCCCAGAAAGGCAGCTTCAGTGTCGTGACCATGCTCACGGCCGCCAGCGCGGAGATCGCCACCAGCTCACCGTGGGCGAAGTTGATCACCCGCATCACGCCGAAGATCAGATTCAGGCCGCATGCGATGAGGGCGTAGATCCCGCCCAGCAGAATGCCGCCGACCAACAACTCTATGACTGGCATCAAAGCCTCCTTAGGCCCTTGCGCTGATCACCCAGCGTTGCATCGCAGCGCGGGACACAACGGCGAGGCGCAATACGGACCAAAACTATTTCGCGCGTCACGGTATGCGCGCTCCCAACATCAGCTGGACAGGCGAATGCCCGCGCGGGCCGCGGCCGCAATCCCATGCATTGCCGCTCGGGCCGGCGTTGCCACGCAGCCGCAGGCCGCAGCGAAGTGCCAGATCGCGCTTGCACTCTTGCGCGGAGGTACGCGGACACAGTGCGCCGATCCAGGAAGTCTTCTTCGATCACAGGCCTCTCTCAGCCTGCTTAGTCCACCTTCGCACCGGACAACTTGACGGCGCGCGCGAACTTCACGGTCTCTTCCTGGATGAGCCGACCAAAGGCTGCGGGCTGCATCGTCTTGGCTTCGCCACCCAGCGTCGCGAGCTGGCTGCGAATCTCAGGCTTGTGCCACGCGTTGTCGATGGCCTTGTGAAGGATCGCGATGACGTCCGCTGGCGTCCCCTTGGGAGCCACGATGCCGACCCAGGCCCGGACATCGAAGCTGGTCTTGGTCTGCTCGGCGATCGTGGGAATCTGTGGGGTGAGTGCCGAACGCTCACCGGTCGTCACGCCCAGTACGCGCAGCTTGCCCGCCTGGGCCATCGGCAGCACGGCAGGTCCCGTGTCGATGGTCATAGGAACCTGACCGGCCATGACGTCGTTGATTGCAGGACTGCTGCCCCGGTACGGCACATGGACGAGAAACAAGCCGAACTGGTTCTTGATCAGCTCCATCGTGAGATGGCTTGTGACACCGTTGCCCGCAGAGGCGTATTCGTACTTGCCCGGCGACCTTTTCACGATCTGCATGAGCCCGTTGAAGTCCTGAGCTTCGAACGACGGATTGACGGCCAGGTACAGCGGCAGCGACGCCAGCAGCGTGACCGGGTCGAAGTCGCGCTCCACGCTGTAGGGCAGCTTGGGATACAGACTCGGGTTGACGGCCAGGGGCCCACTGGAGCTCACTAACAGCGTGTAGCCGTCGGCCGGCGACCGTGCCACCTCCTGCGTGCCGTTGATACCGCCCGCCCCGGGCTTGTTGTCCACGATGACGGCTTGCCCCAGCGAGTCCTGCAATTGCTTTGCGACGATGCGGGCGATGACGTCGGTCGCCTGTCCCGGCGGAAAGCCCACGACCAGACGGATCGGCTTAGTTGGGTATCCAGCCGACATCGCAGCCTGAGGCACCAAAGCGCAGGCGGCGATCGCAATGCCGCCTAGCATTCCCATGAGCCGGGAAGCGCGTTTGAAGAAATCCATGTTCTTGTCTCCTTTTCAATCTTGGGTATCAGTCGTCGATGGCGTGACCCCACTTGGGCACGAGCACCGTTCGCTCGAAACTGATGACTTCGGTTCCGTCGCTCTTCAGTCCCACCGTGCGCACGGTCACAATGCCCTGCGTGGGTCGCGAGGCCGACTCGCGCTTGCCGAGAACCGTGGACTCCGCATACAGCGTGTCGCCGACGAACACCGGAGCGGTGAGCTTGATGTCGTTCCAGCCCAGGTTGCCGATGGCCTTCTGACTGACGTCGCTCACGCTCATGCCTACCACCACCGACAGCGTCAGGCAGCTGTTGACGAGCGCCTTGCCGAATTCGGATTTCGCCGCATAGGCGTTGTCAAAATGCAGCGGATGGGTGTTCATCGTCAGCAGGGTGAACCAGATGTTGTCGTTCTCGGTCAGCGTCCGTCCCGGCCGGTGCTCGTAGACGTGGCCAACCTCGAAGTCCTCGTAGTAGCGGCCGAAGCTCTCGCGGAAGCGGTTGGGCGCGATCTGTTGAGCGGTCTTGCTCATGGGTTTCCTTTCGAAGATGAAGAGAGGGTGTCGCCTCGGACAAGCAGGTCCTGGTGCTCGCCAAGGTCCGGCGGCTGCAAGACAGGACGACTGGGCTCGTCGGCGAAGTGGATGGGTGAGCCCACGTGCAACAGCCCGCGCTCGTCGTGCAGCAACATGCCGCGTTCGCGCGCGCCGGGGTCCGCGTAGGCCTCCGGCAGGGTTCGCACGGCGCCGAAGCACACGTCCAGCGTCGCCAGGTGCGCTTCCCAGTCAGCCAGCGTGCGGCTCGCGAAGGCGGCCTGCAGGAACTCGACGACCGGCGCCTGGTGCGGCCCAGGTCCGCCGAGGGCCGTGGCCGCCAGGTCGTCGCGGCCCAGGTCGCGCAGCAGCGCGTGCACGAACTTGTCTTCCTGACCGGCCAGCGAGATGTACCGGCCATCCCGGGTTCCATAGACCCGGTAGAACGCCGAGCCGCCGGTCGTGCGCTCGTGCGCCGGGACCGGTTGCCGGGCTTCGGCGAAGGTCGGGCCGAGAACGTTCAGACAAGCGCCCATCATGGAATCGAGCATGGCGATGTCCAGGTAGTCGCCGCGGCCCGTCTGCTCGCGCCGCAGCAACGCCATCAGAACGCCGCTCAGCCCATGCAATCCGGCGAGCACATCGGCGACCGGAATCGCCGGCATTGCCGGGCGGCCTTGAGCATCCGTGGAAAGGCTCAGAGCGCCGCTCATGGCCTCCACAGCCAGGTCGTGCGCTGGTCGTGTGGCGTACTCGCCCGTCTGGCCGAAGGCACTGATGGAGCAGTAGACCAGCCGCGGATTGCGCGCCCGCAGCGTCGCCGCATCAAAGCCCAGGCGCTGCATCACGCCAGGCCGAAACGACTCGACGAAGACGTCGGCCGTATCGCACAGCGCCAGCAGCTCATCCCTGCCCCGATCCGTCTTGAGATCGAGGCAAACGCTGCGCTTACCGCGGTTCAGGTTGCGGAAGAAAACCGTGTGGCCATCCTGTTGCAAGCCGATGCCACGACCCGGATCGCCGCCCGGCGCTTCGACCTTGATGACCTCGGCGCCGTGGTCGGCCAGGGCCAGCGTCAGGTACGGCCCCGGCAGAAAGGACGAGAGGTCCAGGACGCGAAGGCCTTCAAGCTTCATGGTCCTTGCGCTCCACCGAGACTGACGGCACGAGGTCGGCGTTGTCCGCACCGAGCGGGGAACACACCCGCTGATCAAGACGCTCGCCATTGAACCGCAGCGGATTAGCCAACATTCGCAGGTCGGGTCGCTCGGGGTGTGGCACGGCGCGCACCATGCCCGAGGCGCGCACCTCGGGGCTGTCCAGCGCTTCATTCAGCGTTCGCACCGCGGCCACCGGCAGCACGCCGCCCAAGCGCTGGAGCCAGCTCGCGGTCGTGGCCTTACGGAACTCCACATCCAACTCAGCCGTGAGCTGCTCCCGGTGTTCGAAGCGCCTGCCGGGCGTGGCGAACTCGTCGCGCTCAGCCAAATCCCGGCGACCCATCTCGTCGAGCAGGGCAAGCCAGAACTTCTGCGTCATGCACATCACGAACACCCAGCCGTCCGTCGTGGGAAACGTCTGCACGGGCGCCACCGAGTAGTGCGCGCTGCGCGGCTGGCGCTGGGACACGGCACCCTCGTTGAGGTACCACGTGGCCGCGTAGCCCAGCTGGTGGAGCGCAACGTCGAACAGGCACGTATCGACATCGCAGCCCTTGCCCGTCTGCTTCGCATGCACCAGAGCGCCCAGCAAGCCCACCGTCATCGTGAGACCCGTCACGTGGTCGACCATCGATGGCGCACCGAAGCGCGATGGCGGACCATCCGGCTCGCCGGTCAGGTGCATCAGGCCGGTTTCCGCCTGCATCAGGTAGTCGTAGCCAGGCCACGCGGCACGGTCGCTGTCGCGGCCATAGGCCGAGATGTGCGCGCAGACGAGAGTCGGCTTGATCTTGCCCAGCGAGGCGTAGTCCAACCCCAGGGCGGCCGGCAGGTCGCCACGCAGGTTGTTGACCACCACGTCAGTGGTGGCGACGAGGGACTCGAAGGCGCGGCGGCCCGCTTCGGACTTCAGGTCCAGCGCGATGCTTCGCTTGTTGAGGTTCCAGGTCTCGAAGTACTGGCTGTCGCCGCTGCCAAGATGGTAGGGCCCCGTGTGGCGCGCGGGGTCGCCCCCGATGGTGGCGTTCTCCACCTTGATGACGTCGGCCCCCATGTCCGCCAGGAACATGGTCCCGTAGGGACCGGCGCCGAACTGCTCGACCGCGAGGACGCGGATACCTGCAAGTGGCTTCATGCTCATGCAACCAGATTGCGCTTGATCCACTGCTTGGCGATGATGATGCGCTGCATCTCGTTCGTGCCTTCGCCGATGCACGTCAGCGGCGCATCGCGGTACAGGCGCTCGATGTCGTATTCCTTGGAGTAGCCGTAGGCGCCGTGGATGCGCATCGACTCGATGCTGTTCTCCAGTGCGGCCTCCGAGGCGAAGTACTTGGCCATGCCCGCTTCCATCTCGCAGCGCTCGCCGCGGTCGAACGCCGCCGCCGCGTCCAGCGTCAGCAGACGGGCCGCTCGGGCGCGGGTCGCCATCTCGCCGAGCTTCAATGCGATCGCCTGGTGCTCGTGGATCGGCTTGCCAAAGGTCTTGCGCACCTGCGCGTACTCGCCCCCCAGGCGCAGCGCCCCCTCGGCGATTCCGACGCCGCGCGAGGCGACGTTGATGCGGCCCAACTCCAGCCCGCCGGTGGCTTGAAAAAAGCCCTGCCCCTCGACACCGCCGATCAGGTGGTCGGCGGAGATGCGGTAGTTGTCGAAGACCAGCTCGGCCGAATCGATGGCCTTGTATCCGAGCTTCTCCAGCTTGCGGCCCACCGTGAAGCCGTCGCGCTTGGGCGCGATGAACAGGCTCATGCCCTTGTAGCGCGGCTGCGCCTCGGAATCGGTCTTGACCAGCAGCGCGAAGCACGAGCCCTCGATGCCGTTGCTGATCCAGGTCTTTGTGCCGTTGATCACGTAGTGGTCACCGTCGCGGCGCGCCGTCATGCGAATGCCTTGTAGGTCCGTTCCGGCATCGGGCTCGGTCAGCGCCAAACCACCGCGCACCTCGCCGCTCGCCAGCTTCGGCAGCCACTCCTGTTTCTGGTCTTCGGTGCCGAACTTCTCGATCGCCAGCGCCAGCATCAGATGCGAGTTGAAGATGCCCGTGATCGACATCCAGTACGACGAGATGTGCATCACGATCTTGGCGTAGGTGCTGGCCGACAGGCCCAGACCACCGTATCCCTGGCTGACCGTCGCTCCGAACAGTCCGAGCGCCTTCATCTCCTCGACGATCTCCGCGGGCCATTCGTCTGCGTGGTCGAACTTTTTCACGTTGGGGATCACGGACTTCTTGACCCAGCGGTCGATGGCGTCCAGGAGTTGCGCTTCGTCAGCGGTATCGATCGAGCTCATGCTTCACCTATAAAAACTAAAACAGCCGCGATTATTGTCCGTACAACTTTTCATGTCCAGAGCTTCTCCATAAGTAGTTATCCGTAGAGATCAGTGTAAGCCGTTGCTATACTTGTACGCATATCTAGGAGACGACTTTCCGATGAAAGCACTGCCGACCCAAGTAGATGACGAGCTCGCCTTCCTTGCCAGCCTTGTCCCGCTGGAAGGTGCCAACGTGGTGGAGGTGGGCTGCGGGGCCGCGGACTTCGCGCGCAAGCTCGTCGCGAGCTATGCACACGCGCATGTCACGGGCGTCGAGATCGACGAACGTCAGCATGCAAAGAACCTTGCGCAGGAAACACCGCACCTGCGTTTCGTTCTGGGCGGTGGCCAGCAGTTGCCGCTGCCGTCGGAAAAGTTCGGTGTGGGGTTGATGCTCAAGTCACTGCACCATGTGCCGCACGACTCCATGGACCGCGCCCTGCAGGAGATGGCCCGCGTCCTGGAGCCGCATGGCGTCCTGTACGTTTCCGAACCTGTGTTCGAAGGCCCGTTCAACGAGATCGTGCGTCTTTTTCACGACGAGCAGGTAGTGCGCGCGCAGGCGCAGGCCGCGCTCGACCGCGCGGCTGCAGCACCCGAATGGGAGCAAGTCGTGGACCACCGGTTCATGACGCCTCTGTTCTTCCTCGACTTCGAGAGCTTCGAGCGCAGGATCATCGCGGCGACCTACCAGGACCACCGGCTGGCTCCTGACCTGCTCGCCCTGGTACGCCAGCGCTTCGAGGCCCACATGACCCCCGACGGCGCCCGCTTCGTACGACCGATGCGGGTGCGCCTGCTTCGCAAGACCGCTGTTGGGTGAGCAGCTTCGCAGCGGCGCCGGCCCTGCCAGGCGCAGGCGCAGGCGCCCAGATCACAACCTGGGGCATGGTGCGGCCATGCCCCAGCTCGACATTCAAGGAGAATATCAATGCAGCATCTCGAAGGAAAAGTCGCAGTGATCACCGGCGCGACCGGGGGCATCGGACTCGGTGTGGCGCGCCAGTACGTCGCCGAGGGAGCGACGGTGGTCGTGAGCGGACGGGACGAAGCCAAGTGCGCGCAGGTCGCCGAGGAGCTGCGCGCTCTGGGCGGCACGGCTAGCTTCTTTAGGGGAAACGTGCTCTCGCGCGACGACATGGTCGCGCTCGCGGAGCATGCCGTGAATACGCACGGCAAGCTGGACATCATGGTGGCCAGCGCGGCAGGCATTCCGCCACGAGAGACCGCGGCTCCTCACGTGCGCGGCATCTTCAACGAGCTGCAGGTCGATGGCGTGATCGACGTGGTGTCCAAGTCGATCGCCGCGAAGCTCAACCCGCTCCACGCTGCCCTGCCCCACATGATCGAGCACCAGACCGGCAGTTGCATCTTCATCACCTCCGAGGGCGGCCGCTCGCCGACGGCTGGGCAAACCGCCGTGGCCCTGCACAGCGGTGGTCTCGTCATGGCCACCAAGGTGCTCGGCAAGGAGATGGGGAGATACAAGATCCGGGTGAACTGCATCGCCGTCACGCTCGTCGGCGACTCGCCCTCGTGGGACGCGTTCGAGGGCAAGACCCCGCTGACGGATCTCCATCGCGCCCAGTACGAGCGCATCGGCGCCCGGGCACCGCTGGGCATCGCGAATCCGCAGGACATCGGCGCCGTCGCCGTCTTCCTGGGCTCCGACGGCGCAAATTTCATCACCGGGTCGACAGTCAGCCCGACCGGCGGGCTCACGTTCCATTGATGCCGGCAGCCAGTGGCGCAGCATGGAAGCGGCGCCGTTCCTGCCTGCCGAAGCACAGCCACCAGGACTCCTTCAGCGCCTCGCCCTGCGGTGAAGGGCTGGCGCCAAGTCCGGGAACTCGCGAGAGCGGACCCAGAGCCTCTGTTGCGGCGGCCCCACCCGCCGCGGAGCCTCAGCGCCAGCCTGACGCGCACCCGTGGGTGACCCTGTGCGTGACTACGGCGATCCAGGCGCTGGTCAGCATGGCAGCCCTGGCCATGCCAGTTCTCGCAGCGCTGGTCGGATTGTCCGTGGGCGGCATGCCCAGCATCCTGGCCGGAGTGTTCGCCGCAGCGATGTACCTGGGGGCCACCATCGCCACGCTCGTGGCGGGTCCACTGATCGCTCGCTGGGGCGCGATCCGTGTCAACCAGGTCGGCCTGGGCCTGTGTGCGGCCGGCTTGGCGCTGGGTGCCGTGGGAATCCTGCCGGGTATGCTAGCCGGGGCCTTCATCATCGGGCTCGGGTACGGCCCGATCACGCCCGCGAGTTCGCACCTGCGCGTTCGGTCGGCCCCGCCGGCACGGATGTCGCTCGTCTTCTCAATCAAGCAGACGGGCGTGCCATTGGGTGGGCTGCTGGCCGGCGCGATCGCACCCAGCCTGGGGCTTGCAACCTTGCAACCGACTGGGGGGGGGCGCCTGTCGCGCCGGCGGGACCTTGCGTCCTGCTTGCCGCCATCTCGCAGCCGCTGCACCGCCGGCTGGCTGGCGACAAAGCTGTGGGCTCGCGCATTCAGTGGCGCGCGGTCCTCGACCCGATCGCGATAGTCATCCGGCACACCACACTCCGGCGGCTGGCCTTGTGCTCGCAGTTGTTCACGGTCGCCCAGTTGCTGGTCGCGGCGTACTCCGTCACTTACCTGCACGAGACACTGGGCATGGACCTGGTCGTAGCAGGCGCCATTCTTTCCGCGGCCCAGGCCGGCGGGGTCGCCGGCCGCATCGCGTGGGGATACGTCTGCGACATCTGGCTGGGCGCGCGCAACACCATCATCACGCTGGCAGCGTTGATGGCGCTGGGCGCGTTCACCATGGCCGCACTGCAAACGACGCCCCCCTTCTGGTTCGTCGCCCTGGTCATGCTGGCATTTGGCACGGCCGCGATCGGCTGGAACGGTGTCTATCTGGCCGAGGTGGCCAGGGCGGCACCGCCCGGCGCAGCAGGTGTGGCCACGAGCGACACGCTAGGTTTCACGTTCCTGGCCAATGTGCTGGCGCCGATCGGGATAAGCCTGATCGCGCAGTACTTCGGCGGATTGAGAACGGCCTATGCGCTCCTGGGCGTTCCGCTACTGATCACCTGCGCTCTGTTCATTCGCATCAAGGTGGCGTCGTCCTCGGAGCTGTCGAAGCGCTGACAAGCAAGCGCCGTCGATGTCAGCGTCCGAGCCATCGCTGTGCAACTCCCGCAGGGACTGTCGGTCGTCTAGTTGCTCACCCGCATCGATCAATCTCCGAGCACCCACTGCGTCGAATTCTCTCGACGGGCGCACAACCACTTGTACGGATCAGAAGAGTAAACTGAGACAACACCCGTTCCGACGGGATGAATCCTTCGTGAGAACCATGACAACAAGCAAAAATCTCGAAACAGCAAGCCAGGACGAAACGATGCCGAAGAGGGCATCCGGTAGTCCGTTGTACATGCAAGTCCTGGAGACCTTGAGACGCAACATCCTCGACGGCGTTTTCGAAGTGGGCGGCACCTTGCCCACCGAAGCAGAGCTCAGCACGACGTTCGGGGTCAGCCGACACACGATCCGGGAAGCCCTGCGCCAACTGCGTGCGGACGGTCTTGTCACCTCACGGCAGGGCTCGGGGTCCACTGTCGCAAGCAGCGCATCTCCCGAAGCCTTCGTGCATGAGGTTGACGCGATTTCCGACCTCATCCAGTACGCGGCCTCAATGACCTTTCGCGTCGATGGCACTGAAGTCGTTGAAGCCGAGGGCGAACTCGCCGCAAGCCTGCAAACGCCTCCTGGAACAAAGTGGCTGCGCATCGAGGGCGTACGGCACGCCACCCTGGATGAGCATCTGGTGTGTGCCACGACAGTCTACGTTCCAATGGAATATGCGACGGTGAACCGGCTGGTGGGCCGCACCACCACGGCCATCTATGAGTTGATCGAGGGGTTGTTTGGCGTTCGCATCGTCGAGGTCGAGCAAACCGTTCGTGCGCGCACCATTCCCCAGGCGTTCGCGGCAGCACTTGAGGTCGACCCGGATAGCACGGTCATTGAAGTCGTTCGCATCTACCGCCTTCAGTCCGGCAAGATCGCCGAGGTCGCAGTGAACCTCTACCGCCCCGAACGCTTCAAGCTTTCCATGAAGCTGAGAAAGCGCGGCTAGGCGTCGGCGCTCACTTTGCCGATCCCATCCGCGCCTTTTATCTGCTCGGCGGCGCACCCACGCCGCCCGCGAGCGGTTGCGGCTAGACAATCGATTCGTCGGCAGACAGCAGCGACGGCGTGATCAACCGACGCGTAAACAGGAGCCGCTCCAGCAGCGTGTCCTTGTGCGACTGCATCTGGCGAAGCTTCTGCAGATCCTGCTCCAGCCGTGCCGGATCAGACGAGTGATAGATCAGCCGCTTGTTCTCACTCGCCTGCGGGGATGCGATCTCGACGAAGACCTTGCGACGGGCCTCGGAGTACTTGTCCAGAACGTCCGCCCCGACTGCGCCGCTCATCACGGCACCCAAGGCCTCATACAAGACGAAGGTGTCGAACAGCCCGGAGGTCAAGCCCAAGCCGCCTGTCGGGTTGGTTGCGTGCGCTGCATCTCCTGCCAGCAACACACGGCCGACGCGATAGCGTGGCGCCGAGCGTTGATGCATCCGATAGGGCGAGTGCTGGACAAGTTCGTAGTCCTTCGCCCCAGGAAGCAGCACACGCATCACCTCCGGCATGCGCTCCAACACCGATTCTTCCGGCAGGTCGGCGCCTTCACAGTAGGTGCATCGCCACAGGCCCGTGTCATCGATCTTCGCGATGATGGCGCCATAGACGTCGTCGATCAGCAGCGTGGATCGCGCATAGCCATGCTGCTCGAAGTCGTAGCGAATGTTCGTCGCCACAAAGCGCTCCGGCCATGTGGTGCCCTCAAAAGGCAGATCCAGAAGCGTTCGCACCGCACTCCGGGCGCCGTCGGCACCAATCAACCACGCACCCCGAAAACTGACGGCAGAGCCGGCCGTCTCGGCATGGACCGTGACGCCTGCGTCGTCCTGCTCCAGTCCCGAAACTGTCGTGTTCCAATGGATCTTGAAGTTCGGCATGGCCTGCAACCTAGCCAACACAATTTCGGCCAGCTTGTTCTGTCCAAGGTGCAGGTTGTAAGGATGCGCGGTGTAGTCCGCGAGGGGCTCCAGACTCCACTCGATTCGTTCGCGCGTCTTGTGCACGAGGTAACAGTAGTCCTGCTTCCTGAAGCCGATCTGCTCGGCCTCCTCGAGCACACCCAGGCGCTCGAGGCCGTTCAGCACAGACCAGTGATAAACCATCGCCCTCGGCGAAGCCGCGATCGCCGGCCCAGCCTCCAGGAGCTCAACCTGAATTCCCTGCTTTGCCAGGCCCAGCGCATTCAGCAGGCCAACAGGCCCTGCGCCCACGACTAGTACTCGATCTCTGTCCACTGTCATCTCCAGAAGAATATGGCCGATCGACTCTCGGCCCTTGCCACACCATCAACGCTACCAAGCCCCAATGCGATCCAGAAACTCCGGTGCATCGGAGCCCTTCTCTCAGCCCTCAATCGCGAAACCGCGCTTGGGCACCAGAACCGTTCGTTCAAAACTGATGACAGGCGTGCCATCTGCCTTCATGCCGACGGTCTTTACCGTCACGATGCCCTGGGTTGGGCGAGATGCTGATTCCCGTTTCGAAAGCACGGTCGACTCCGCGTGGAGAGTGTCTCCGACGAAGACAGATGCGACGAGCTTGATATCGTTCCAGCCCAGGTTGCCAATCGCCTTCTGACTGACATCGCTGACACTCATAGCCATAGGCACCATGGACTTGCATCGACTCGATGCTGTTCTCAAGCGCCGCTTCGGAGGAGAAGTACTTGGCCATGCCTGCTTCCATGTCGCATCGCTCGCCGCGGTCGAAGGAGGCCGCAGCATCCAGCGTCAGCAGCCGCACTGCCCGCGCTCGGGTTGCCATCTCACCCAGCTTCAGTGCGATCGCCTGGTGCTCGTGAATCGCCTTGCCAAAGGTCTTCCACTGCTGCGCATATTCCGTTGCCAAGCGAAGCGCGCCTTCCGCGATGCCAACACCGCGCGAGGCAACGTTGATGCGACCAAGCTCGAGACCACCCGTTGCCTGATAGAAGCCCTGCCCCTCGATGCCGCCGATCAGATGCTCGACGCCAAGACGGTAGTCCTCCGCCACGAGCTCGCCGAAGTCTATGGCCTTGTAGCCCAGCTTTTCCAGCTTACGGGTGGACTTGAAGCCTTCACCCTTGGGCGCGATGAACAGGCTCATGCCCTTGTGGCGGGGATCGGCCCGAGGATTGGTCTTGACCAGCAGCGCAAAGCACGAGCCGTGCACGGAGTTCGTGATCCAAGTTTTCGTGTCATTGATGACGAACTCGTCGCCTTCACGACGGGCCGTCATGCGGATGCCCTGCAGGTCCGTGCCGGCATCCGGTTCGGTGAGAGCCAGACCGCCACGAATTTCGCCCGAAGCGAGCTTGGGCAGCCAGTGCTGCTTCTGCGCTTCGGTGCCGAACTTCTCGATCGCCAATGCCAGCATCAGATGCGAGTTGAAGATGCCGGTGATCGCCATCCAGTACGACGAGATCCGCATCACGATCTTCGCGTAAGTGCTTGCGGGCAGACCGAGCCCACCGTACTCCTGGCTCACCGTGGCCCCGAAGAGGCCCAGCTCCTTCATCTCCTCGACGATCCTTTCCGGCCAGACATCTGCGTGGTCGAACTCCTTCGCAGCAGGCGCCACCGAACGCTCGATCCAGCGATCGATTGCATCCAGCAGTTCAGCTTCTTCCGTGGGAGTCGGGTGGGTCATGGGTTCAAAGATGTCAAAGAAGGCAGCAGCATCGAGAACCATCTCTCGGTCTCTACCTGCCTTTGTCGATATTTTGTACGTACATCTTCTCAATGTCCACCTAAACAACCACGGAATTACCCTATTTTTGAAAGAGACTGGTCCATCAAGCCGTCGACAAGTTGTACGTAGTACTATTCACGCCGTATGACTGAATCCACGGCATCAGAATTGACTTGGGATCGCGCCTGGCGCCGCCGCGCCGCTCACGCCGGCGGATGCAACCCACAAGTCGTCACCGGCCCATGTGTTGACTGGGATGCGCCGACCGTTGGACTTTTCCCGCGACATATGGCGCTGCCAAGATGAGCGCGCCAACAGTCGTTACCGCCGAAGACCTGGACCTGACTCGATGGATACGAGCCGGCGACACCGTGTGGTGCGGGCAAGGCGTCGCTGAGCCTTTGACGCTGACCCGCGCTCTGGTGAGCCAGGCCTGGCGCATCGGCCCCTCGAGCGCAGTTCTGGGCATGCTCAACAGCACAACCTTTGAGGATGCTGACCCGCAATTCCTGCGCCTGCAGGGCTACGGAGGAATCGGAAACGCGAGAGGCCTGGTGGATCGCGGCCGACTGGACGTCATTCCAGCTCACTACTCGCAACTTGCACCCCTGGTCGACGCCGGCATCCTGCGCTGCGATGTGGTGCTCCTGCAGCTCTCGCCAGCAGGCCCAAATGGGGCATACAGCCTTGGGGTGGCACACGATCACCTGGCGCTGCTGGCCAGTCGCGCGAGAGTCGTCATTGCCGAAATCAACGACCAGATGCCCTGGACGTTCGGGAGTGAAGCTGCGATGTCCCGCATTCCGCTCACGGCCATCGTCAGAACGTCACGCGGCCTCCCGACGGTGAGCAGCGCGCCTGTTGGCCACATCGAAAGAGAGATCGCCAGGCATGCCGCAGGTTTCATCGGCGATCGTGCGGTTGTCCAGCCCGGCGTCGGCAACGTCCCCAACGCCATTCTTGAGAGGCTCCGTGATCGCAAGGACCTCGGCATACACGCCGGCTTGATTGGCGATGCCGTTCTCGAGCTGATGCAGGCCGGCGCCGTCACCAATGCGTTCAAGGAGATCGACATCGGGCGGACCACAACGGGCCTCGCAGCAGGAAGCGCTGAGCTTTACAGGCAGATTCACATGAACGACCGGTTCGTGCTGCGCGACCCGTCTCACACACACAAGCACTGCGCCCTTGCCCGCCTCTCGCGACTGCATGCCGTCAACTCGGCCGTGGAAGTCGATCTCACCGGCCAGATCAACGCCGAAGTGGCGGCGTCCTCCTACGTAGGAGCTGTTGGAGGTCAGGTCGACTTCGCGCGAGCCGCGCTGGCATCAGCGGGCGGGCGATCTATCATCGCGCTGGGGTCGCGCACGCGAACCGGGCGCAGCCGGATCGTTGTTCGACTGACCGACTCGGCCGTCACGACACCGAGAAGCGATGCCGATGTCATCGTCACCGAATGGGGCGCGGCGCAGTTGCGCGGTCAGCCGATTCGCGCGCGGATGCAACGCATGATCGATATCGCCCATCCCGATGACCGCGAACGCCTGGCGCAGGAAGCTCAGTTGTAGCGCCATACCCCCCTCCCTACTCCTTGTCATTCCAAGCTGTCGTCTCATGCCCCTCTCCCAACCCGCCTCGCTCTCCGCCGTCCGCTGTCTTCTTTTCGTTCCGGGCCATCGCCCCGATCGCTATCCAAAGGCCGTGGCCTCAGGCGCCGATGCGATCTGTATCGACTTGGAGGACGCCGTTGCGCCCGCACTCAAGGACGAGGCTCGCAACTCAGCGCTTGAGTTCATAGCGAACCGCTCTGCCACGAGCCCCTTTGTGTATCTGCGCATCAACGGACTTCGCACTGCCGCAGGCCTGCGCGATCTGCTGACGCTGGCCACCTGCAGCAGGCTTCCCGATGCCGTGCTCCTGCCTAAGACTCAAGGGGTCGACGAGATCCGGCTTGCAAACGAAGTCGTCAATGAAGTGCGCGCGGGTCGCTCCGCTTCGTGGATTCCGCTGTTTGAAAGCGCAATCGGCATGGCTCAAGCCGGTGCAATCGCGCAAGCCGCACCAGGCGTCGGCGCCCTCATGTTCGGCGGAGCCGACTACAGCGCGGACGTCGGCGCGTCCTTCGAGTGGGAACCGCTGTTGTTGGCACGTCAGCAGCTTGTTCAGGCGGCGGCAACTTCACAGTGCCCGGCCATTGACGTGCCTTACCTCGACATCAACGACTCGGACGGCCTGTCGCGCGAATCCCGCCGCGCAGCCGCTCTCGGATTCAGTTGCAAGGCCGCCATCCATCCCGCTCAGGTGAGTGTTATCCAGGCAGCATTCACGCCGACGGCCGAGCAAGTGGAGCGCGCGTCCCGCATTGTTCAGGCGGCCGCGAAGTCCGATGGCGGAGCGCTGTCTCTTGACGGGACCATGATCGACGCACCGGTGATCGCTTTGGCCCACCGTCTGCTGCTTCGCGCTCGGCAAGCGGCCGCGTAGCGCGCAAAAACTGCAGCCCTGTCCAAGGCCCCGCCGCGCTGCAGCGCGGGGCTTTGGACAGTTGCCGCAGTGGGCTTGCCTCCAGCCAACTAGCTGTTGGCTAGACTCTTTTGAACCAGCCAGCCGTGCAATGCCGCGGCGACCTCATCGCTGTTCTTCTCCAGCATCATTGCATGCCCGTTTCCACGCAGGCCAACCCACTCCAACCGGAGATGCTCGGCCTGCGCGCCTGCCTGCAACAGAAAGTCGACGGCGCCGTGGTTGTCGTGGGCCATCCACGACGCTTCGCCCGTAACCACCACGATAGGAAAGCCGCCCAGATTCGGCAGGCGGCGTGGAGGATCGGCCTGCACCTCACATGCGCGCAGGTCTGAGTCCCCCTGCTCGCGAAGCACGCGCTTCAGCTCAGACGCGCTCTGTGCCGGCGGGTCATAGGTCACCGGTGCGGCCGTCAGCCCCCATTTCAGATCGGTGAATCCACGCTTCACGAATGGCGGGCCAATGGGCTCGATGGCCACGATGCCCCGAATGAGCAATGGCCGCGCATCCGCGATCATCCATCCCGATGGGCCGCCGGCAGAGTGCGTCATGAGAATCGCGGGCCCAATGGCATCCAGCAGTTCAGCACCGCTTCGCCCCATCTCGCGATGGCTGCGTTCAGCGTCCATCATCGCGGGCCCGCCGCTGCACATGAACTGATCCAGCGATGGATCGCCGATGCGGCCGGTGCCGGGCCACTGCGTATGCAGATTCGCGCGTGGCCACCCGTTTGAATCCTTGGGCGCGCTGAAGTGGCTCTCGATGAACTCGTACGGCATCGGGTGCGTCATCGGCCCAAGCAGGTCTGGGTGATACGGTGCGCGTCCGTGGCCGTGCCGATCAACGAGGTACACCGCATAGCCTTGCGAGAGAAACCACCACACCCAGCCCGGTCGGCCATCGGGCGTCATCAGATAGTCCAGACCTTGCCCACCGCCGCCGTGGATCATGACGATCGGCCATGGCTGCGTCAGACGAGCGGGGATGCGGTACTCCACATAGATCTGCCCGTTGACCATCGTGCCTTGCGGCGTCTCGGTGCGGTAGGCGCCTACCCAGATGCCCCCCTCTGCAGCAATTTCAATGGGCCGCGTGGCAGCAGCCAGCAGGTCTTGAGGTTTGAGCGATCGAGTCATGGTGGAAGAAGGCGGCTTGCAATCAGCCTGTAGCATAGAAATAAATGGGTTCTGGCGACTGTGCGTCTCAATCGCAAGGGCCTTTGCCAGAAGCTGCGATCTACCGACTAGGCCTGAAGCCGTGACCAGGCCTGATTCAGCGCGATGCGCTCAAAGCGCTCGATCAGAGCTTGCGCGAAAACCTGAACTTTCGCCGGCTGATGCCGTCGGCTCTGATAGGCGAGATTGATGGTCAGCATCGGCAGGTTCCAGGCCGGCAGAACAGGTACAAGCCGGCCCGCGACGATATCCTCAAGAATGATGTACAGCGGCTGAACCAGTATTCCATGCCCCAGCCTTGCAGCGGTAAGCAGAATCTGCCCATCGTTCGCGTCCAGCACGCTTTCAACGTTTACGCAGACCTTCTCCTCCCCCTTGGAGAAGTGCAGTGCGCGTGGGTCCCTGGACAGCGTATATATCAGAAGATCATGCTTCTTCAACTCCTCCGGATGTCGGGGCACACCACGTCTTGAAAGATAACCAGGAGAAGCCGCCAGCACACGTGGTGTGTCTGCTATCGGGCGCACAGTGATACTGGAGTCGGGCTCGACCTCCCGGGTTCTCACCGCCACATCGATGCCGCTCTCTATGAAGTCGGCATAGCGATTCGCCGCCACGATTTCCACCTGAAGCTTCGGATACTTCTGGCGAAGCATCGGAAGAACAGGCGCGATGTGATTGACGGCGAAGGACAGGGCACTTGTGATGCGCAGCAGACCGATCGGTTCACGGGCCGACGATCGAATCGATTCCTCCGCGTCGCGTACTTCCTCAAGAACGTGGGTGCAGCGCTGGAGAAAGGAATTTCCGGCCTCCGTCAACCAAAGTCGTCGCGTCGTCCGCTCCACAAGTCGTACGCCGAGTCTCTCCTCCAGGTCCACGAGACTTCGGCTTGCTGCGCCATTGGACACGCCGAGTCGTTCTGCCGCTTTTGACAAGCTGCCCAAAGCGGCAATCTCCGCAAACAACTCGAACTGAAACCACCTATCCATGGAACGCAATCCCTCTCACCGCGAACGCCTGAGGAGCCCTGTCACTAATGGATGACCTCGGTCGCCTTCTTTTTGCCCAAACGCGTCCAGAAGCGCCCGCAGCCTCGCAGCAGGTTCGCAAGCCCTTGGGGAAAGAGGTGCATCGCAACGATGAGCATCACGCCGTACACCGCCCACGGCGCAGACTTCGAGATCTGCTCCGAAATGTTCGGGATGAACTGAATGAAGATGGCCCCGAGGATTGCGCCAGGCACGGTTGCGATGCCGCCCACCACGCTGCCCACGAGAAAGCTGATCGACAGATAGACGGTAAAGGTGTCGGGCGCCAGGAACTGAGTGGCGATCGCCCCCAAGGCTCCGCCAATGCCGGCGAACGCGGCGCTGATGCCGAAAGCCACAGACTTGTACATGGCGACATTAACGCCCATCGCAGTAGCAGCCACAGGCTGGTCGCGAATGGCAATCAGCGCTCGTCCAACTCGCCCGTTCAGCAGGTTGATGCCCAGCCAGAACATCACGACTGTCACGGCCAGTGCGAAGACGAACAACCATTGATCCTCGTTCAGGGGCAGTCCGAACGGCACGTGAGGCTTGTCGAGTGCGAGACCCTGAACGCCACCGGTCCACGGCTCAAAGACTCGGTGCTTGAGGATCTGCGGCGTGCTCACGGCCAGCGCGAACGTGGCGAGTGCCAGGTAGAGCCCTTCCAATCGAAGTGCGGGGAGGCCAAACAGAAAGCCCACGACGAGACACACGACGCCCGCCAGAACAACTGCCAGCCAGTAGGGCGTTTGCCATTCGTTGATCATGATCGCGACCGCATAGGCGCCAACAGCGTAGAACGCGCCGTGGCCCAGCGAGATCTGGCCGTTGTATCCCGTCAGCAAGTTGAGGCCGAAAAGCGCGTTGGCGTATGCCAGAACCATCGTCAGCTGAAACAGCCTGTAGTTCGGAAGCGTGTACAGGCCTACTGCCAGTACCGCCAGTACGCATGCGGTCAGGGTCAGCCACTTGCGGGTTCGAGATACGGCTTGCTCTGCGCTGTTCAGCATGGGGACTTTGGATGCGTATGAAGAATTGGTCATAGGTGCCTCTCTCTCTCAGACGCGCGCGACCGAGCGGCGGCCGAAGATCCCTGCGGGTTTGATCATGAGCACTCCGATGATCAGCACCAGCGCAATCGTCAGTCGCAGTTCCGTGCCGATCACATACGCGCCGGCAAGAACCTCCACGATGCCAACTAGCAAGCCACCGCAGACAGCACCCCAGGGGTTCTCGATGCCGCCAAGCAGTGCGCCCGCGAACGCGTAGAGCAGCACGCCCGCCATCATGTTGGGCTCAAGATAGACCGCCGGCGCCATCATCATTCCGGCAACTGCGCCGATTGCGGCGGCCAATCCCCAACCAAGCGTTAGCATCCAGCCCACGCGAATGCCAACCAGGCGACTCGATGCAGGATTTAGCGCGGCGGCACGCAGAGATAGCCCAAGAGGCGTGAATCGCAGGAATGCATAGAGCGCGAGAAGGATGGTCATAGAGACCAATGCCGCGCCAAGTTGATGGCTCGAGATGAAGCGGTTCGCCGGGATCAGTCCTTCAAAGGGCGAAGCGAACTGCTTGACGTCATGCCCCCAGATCAACCCGATCGAGCTGTTGAAGATCACCATGATGCCGATGAAAACCACAACGACCGCCAGCATGGACTTGTCGCCCATGGGCCGAATGACAACCCGCTCGATAGTCGCGCCAAGAACGAAGGAGCCCGCTACCGTGATCACGAACGCCGCCCAGTACGGGACACCTGCGGCCATCAGCGACCACGCAACGTAAGTGCTGAACGTCGCCATTTCGCCCTGAGCAAAGTTGATGAGACGTGTGGCCTGGTAGATCATGACCAGGGCCAGCGCCACGCTGGCGTAGATGCACCCGTTTGCGATTCCAGAGACGATCTGGAGCCAGAAAACGTCGAATGAATTGATTGAACTTTCCATTTATTCTTCTCAATGTCCAAGGTACGAACGTTGGATGGCTTCATCCGAACGAAGCACGTCACTGGGTCCATGCGCGGCAATTTCGCCCGACTCGAGGAGGTAGCCGTATTGGCCAACCTCAAGAGCGATCTTTGCGTTCTGCTCCACCAGCAGCACGCTCACCCCGCGCTCTTTGCAAATGCGGCGGATGATCTCGTAGATCTCGTTCACGACGAGCGGCGCCAGCCCGAATGACGGCTCGTCAAGCAGCATGAGCGTGGGGCGCAGCATCAGTGCACGGCCGATCGCCAGCATCTGTTGCTCGCCGCCGGACAGCGTCCCGGCTTGTTGTCCGAGCCGCTCCTTGAGCCTGGGAAAGTACTGGAGCACGTCCTCCATATCGCGTTCCGCCATCGCCTTGTCGCGCCTCGTTATGCTGCCGAGGCGAAGGTTCTCCAGAACGGAGAGTTCCTTGAAGGTTCCTCGGCCATCGGGCACATGAGCGACGCCTCTGCGGGCGACATCCTCCGTCGAGCGCCCCGTCAGGTCGACGCCATCCAGCACGACCGTTCCCTGTCGGCGAACCATCGAGCAGATCGCGCGGAGGGTCGTCGTCTTGCCCGCACCATTGGCGCCAAGTAGGACGGTGACCGTGCCCTGATCAACGCGCAGGCTCAGGTCATGCAGGACCTTCGACTGACCGTACCAAGCCGAAAGTGCACTCACTTTAAGCAGGTGTGACATGACTTTCCACTCCAAGATACGCTTCAATGACGGCGCGGTCTTCGCGCACCTGGGCCGGTGCGCCCTCCGCGATCTTTTCGCCAAAGTTGAGTACGACGATGTGATCCGAAACGCGCATCAGTAGGCTCATGTGGTGCTCAACGAGAAGCACGGTGATGCCCATGCGCTCGGACACATCGCGAATGCTGTCCCCCAGCGCCTGGAGTTCTTCGTGGTTGAGACCCACGGCGGGTTCATCGAGCAGGAGCAACTGGGGCTTGCTGGCCAGCGCCCGCGCGAACTCCACGCGCTTCTTGAGCCCGAATGGCAGATCAGCGACCACACGGTCGGCATAGGCGCGAAGACCTACGAAGTCACAGAACTCAAGCGCCTGCTGTCGAGTGAGCTGTTCTTCCTTTCTCGCGCCCGGCAGACGAATCGCACTGGCGAGGAAACCAGCATGCGTGCGGCAGTGACTTCCCAACATGACGTTCTCGACAACCGTCAACGTTTCGAACAGAGCCAGGTTCTGAAAGGTGCGCCCGATGCCCAGCTTCGCCACCTCGTGCGGCGGAATCCGCGTCAGCTCACGGCCCTCGTAGAGGATGCTGCCCTCGGTCGGGGAGTACAGCCGCGATAGGCAGTTGAACAGCGTTGTCTTGCCCGCGCCATTGGGGCCAATCAAGCCGACGACCTTTCCCCTCTCGATATCAAAGCTGACATTCCGAAGGGCGTGGATCCCACCGAAACGCACAGATATGCCTCGTACCTGGACGAGCGCGGAGGAAGTCATTGAAGCTCCAGTCATGGCCATGGCTTCACTTGCGCGAGGCTGCCATTGACGGTGCGACCTCGATCACGTCGGAAAAGACAGCCCATTTCTTGCCATCAAATCGCGCCAGCCGAAGTTTGCTGAACCCAGCGTAGTTTTCCGCTGTGTAGTTGAGGGTCACGCCAGGCAGCATTACGGGGAGCTGGACATCCTTGAGCGAGGTCGCTTGTTTAAGAATGTTCGCCCGCGTGAGGTCATCTCCGGCATTCTTCAGGATGACTGCAGCCAACTGCGCGGTGGCGTATCCAGACAGCGTGTAGTAGTCATTCGGATTTTGGTCTGACCACCTCTTGATTACCGAAACGTACTCCATCATTCCAGGGTCGGTGTCCCAAGCGGGATCGCCCAACGACTTGAACGTCGCAATCGAGAGTAGACCGGTCGAGTTTTCCAGCCCCGCCGGCTCGAGCACCGTCGCGATCGATGTCGTGGTGCTGGCGAGGAACTGAGTGGGCTTCCAACCAACTTCTCTTGCTTTCCGAATGGCTTGCGCGGCGAACTTGGCCGTGGTCACATTCACGAAGGTATCAGCACCCGAACCGGCAAGCGCCAGCACCTGGGAGTCGACCGACGGATCGGTCACCTCGTAGCTGGCCTCCTTCACGATCATCTTGTCAGCAAGATCTCCGAGACCAAGCTTGAGGCCGCGCAGAAAGTCCTTGCCGAAATCGTCGTTCTGATACAGCACGGCAATCCGGGCCCCTGGCTTCGTTTCGAGGATGTACCTTGCGTAGACCGATGCCTCGACGTCGAATTGCGGATAGAAGGACGTGGTCCACGGAAATTCCTTCGGGTTGTTCCACTTGGCCGCTCCAGAGCCCACGAGAAGTTGGGGCACGCGTTTCTGATTCAGATAGCGTTGCACCGCAGACTGCGATGCCGTACCCACCGATCCCATCATGGCCAGCACGCCCTGTTGCTCAACCAGTTGACGAGTGGTTTCTGCCGCTTTCGGCGGGCTGTATCCGTCATCCAACGATACAAAATTGATCTTTCGCCCGTTGATTCCACCCTTGTCGTTCAGCGCCTTCCAGAAGGCCACCTGTCCTCGCCCTAGCCCACTCACCGCCGACGCTGGTCCGCTGTAGGGAGAGGTCTGCCCGATCTTGATCTCCGTATCGCTTGCTCCGGTGTCATAGCGCATCTGCGCCCATGCAGAACCGATCAGCAAGCCCACGACTGTCACGCAAAGAATCTTCTTCATCACACCACCGTTATCTGAGTTCGCCAATTTTGTACGTACAACAATAAACCACTCATAGGTGTTTACTCTATGACCCATCTGATGTTGTCCGTATGTTTAGTTCGACACCAGCATCGTTGGCGATGGAAAAGATGCGCCGTCAGGGCGTGCACCGTCGCTCTCAACCCATCGCGATCCGTAGCCGGCGTGCCTGCCCCGAGCCCGACAAACGCGCAGTCAAACCAGAAGCCAGGTGAACAGGCCGCCTGCCGCAAGCTGGCGACACCCAGCAGGTCTCGGCGTCGACCAAGCGCCCGCGCCTAGCGACCGATACCCTTCTCCGACCCGGTCAAGCAAAACATCAAGCTGGGTGCGTCGGCCTCGTCGATGAGACGGACAAGAAATGGACCCGATGCCGAATCAACGCGTGGCATCAGAAGTCACGCCCGCAACAGCCCTGTACGTAACGACCATGGCAGGGCGCCCTGGTATCGCTTTGCCCTACGCGGAAGCAGCAGCCTTGTGCATTGATGAACAGGCCGCAAGCCAGGCACTGCGCCGCATCGCCCCAGACGAGCACATCGGCGACGGCTTCGACACCGAAACTTTGCTTACAACTCCGGCGGCAGCGGAAGACCGTGTAGGCCACAGGCCGCCATGACCGTGTTGCGAAGCAGGCATGCGATGGTCATCGGCCCAACGCCGCCTGGCACGGGGGTGATCGCACCCGCAAGCTCTACCGCTTCATCGAATGCCACGTCGCCGGTCAAGGTCGAAGACCCGTCCGCCCGCGTGACGCGATTGATCCCGACATCAACAACACATGCGCCCGGCTTCAGCCATGAGCCGCGAACCAGTTCCGGATAGCCGACCGCGGCAACGACGATGTCCGCCTGCGAAACCAGTTCCGGGAGGTTCTTGCTGCGCGAATGTGCGATCGTCACCGTGCAGTCTTCCGCCAGCAGAAGCTGAGCCAACGGCTTGCCGACGATATTTGAACGACCGACGACTATGGCGTGAAGCCCAGCCATTGAGCCCAGCGCCTCGCGCAGGAGCCTGATCACGGCCCCCGGGGTGCATGGAATCATGCGAGGCACATCCATGCGAGAGGTGGCCGATGTTCGTGGGATGAAATCCATCCACGTCCTTGAATGGAGCCACCGCCTCGAGGACGACGCGTGAATCGACATGGGGCGGCAGCGGGAGTTGCACCAGAATTCCGTGCACCACCGCGTCGGCATTGAGCTCGGCCACTGTGCGAAGAATCTCTTCCTGACTCGTGTTGGCCGGCAGGCGTATTTCGAAAGAAGCCAGACCCACTTCGTGGGCCTTTCGGGCCTTGTTCCGAACATAGATTTCACTGGCCGGATCATTTCCGACGAGCACGACAGCAAGACCTGGCGTCAGGCCCTCCTGCTCAACAAGCCGACCGACAACGCTTTTGATGTCTGCGCGCAACCTCGCCGCGTGGGCGAGGCCATCGATGATCCTTGCCATCATCGGGCGGCAGGCACAGTACCGGCCAACGATGTCAGGTCAACCTTTCGCTTGTCGGTCTTGAATGGCGCAGGCGCAACGGTTGCGCGAATGGTCTTGGGGGCGCCGCCCGCACCACCATAGATGATGCTTACCTCGGTCCCAGGATCTGACAGCTCAGGATCCACCGTGCACAGCGAGATCATTTTTCGGAAGTGATAGCTGTAGCAGCGCGACGTGGTTGCGCCGACCAGTCGACCTTGGTGCTCGACTCGATCAGACTCCATGCCGCCCAGAAGACCACGCGGCAGCTCCATGTAGTCATGCGGCGTGCCTTGTCGGAACAGGGATGCGTACACATCGACCACGTCATCGTCGTTCCAGACCAGCGTCACCATCCTGCGATGCCCAAGCTCCAACTCCCGAGCGAGCGCTTCTCGGCCAACGAACCCATGGTCGAACTTGATGCTCTTCCCCCACCCAAGCTCTGCGGGACTGCGGTAGTAGGCGCTGATGTCGCCAGTCCAACAACTGCCCAATGGCCGAATGATGTTGAAGATGCTCGGCGCCTTCGCACACAGGAAATCGTGGAACCCCTTCTCGCGCTCGCCAAACAGGGCGGGAATGTAGTCAACCGTCGGCGTCGGAAAACATGCTTCGACATGGTTGACCATCTTGACCCGCCCGCCCAGGCGCTTGATTCCGTAGGCCGCGCCAACATCAAGGATTGCCTGATAGATCTGAACGGCATCTTCCATTCGCCCATGAAGTTCATACCCGACCTCGCCCGACATGCCCTGACGCAGCGCAAGCAGACTCATTCCCTCAATGGAAGTAGGGCGAAATCGCATGAAGCCAATGTCCCGCAGACTTTCTCCCGTCACTGCCTCCATCACGGCGATCGCATTCGGCCCCTGCACCTGCAGGATGAAGCGATCCGGGCCTTCGGAGCCAAAGGAAGCGTCATATGCCCCCTTCTCGAACATGTACTGAGCCCACAAAACACCTGGGCCGCTCGTGAACATGTACTCCTGCTCTGCCAGCTTCATGAGCACGCCTTCGCCCATGACTTTGCCGTCTTCATTGCAGAAGACCGCATGCTTCGCTTGCCCGACTTCAAATTTCGCAAAGCTGTTGATGGCAATGTCCGAGAAGAAGCGCAGAGCGTCCGGCCCTTTGACAATCAGCTTCCCAAGCGGAGACCAGTCGCCGATGTAGCATGTCGTCTTCCACGACATACTTTCGTCGACCCAGTTCGTGTATTCAGAAGGTTCGAATGAAGCGCCGAAGCGCGTGTAGTTGACGGTCTCGTTCCGAACGGGAACCGCAGTTGCGTGAGGCAGGCGATGGGAATCGGGTGGGGCAAACATCTTTATCTCCTTCAACGAAATACGACCGTCTTGCTGCCGTTGAGCAAGATCCGGCGTTCAGCATGCCAGCGCACTGCACGGGCAAGCACGACGCTCTCGACATCCCTACCGATGTTCGTCAGATCCTCCACCGTCATGGCGTGATCGGCGCGCTCGACGTCCTGCTCAATGATCGGGCCCTCATCCAGATCGCCGGTCACGTAGTGCGCGGTGGCGCCGATCAGCTTGACCCCGCGATCACGTGCCTGCTGATATGGGCGGGCACCCTTGAAGCTGGGCAGGAAGGAGTGGTGGATGTTGATCGCGCGCCCCGACATTCTTCGGCACAGTTCATCCGACAGGATTTGCATGTAACGGGCAAGGATCAGAAGCTGGGCCTCTTCCTGCTCGAAGATGCGCATCAGCTCCGATTCGGCAGACTCCTTTGTTTCAGGCCTGACGGGAATGTAGTGGAATGGAATCCCGTAGTTCGAAGCCAGGTCCTCGAAAGCTCGATGGTTCGAAACGATCGCGCGAATGTTGATCGGGAGCAGGCCTGACCGATACCGGAACAACAGATCGTTCAGGCAGTGCCCCAACTGGGAGACCATGATGATTGCCGGCATTCGATCCGTTTCCGGTGCGAAGTTTGCCGTCATCGAAAACTCTTTGCCTACGGCCTCAAAACGCTTGGAAATCTTATTGGGATCGCGATGATCGGTATCCAAAAGCTCGAACTTGATGCGCGAGAAGAAGAGCCCTGTCGACGCATCGTCAAACTGCGCGGCCTCCAATATGGTTGCCCGCTCGTCAAGCAGGAACGCCGTCACGGCGTGGACAATGCCCGGGCGGTCGGGACAGGATAACGTGAGGATGTACTTCATGAGTTCGATGCCGCAATGATTTCCAGAGGATTTGCAAAAAGGGGGCTGTCCAGCTGACCAGGCGATCCGCAGGCTTCGCGGCAGACAGGTCATTTGCATCAAAACGAAGCTGCTGCGTCATCGGAGATCGCTGCCATCCGGAAGCCCGCTGACGCGCGATTGCGGTTGAGCTCACATCCACTGTGGCAACTCGCTTTTGCTCGTTCGCGTTTGCCCAGCTAGATCGCTTTCCTGGGACTGGAATGCCTTGACGGCAAGGCTAATCGCAGAAGATCGACTCATTGATCGCCAAACGAGAAATCACTTTTCCGAGTTGAGGGGCAATGGGGTCGCGGACACTTCATGGCCGGCCGGCACTCTTCTTCCATCCTGCACGTTTTGTGGGGTGCAGCGCATTGCACAGGACGTCGCCTGCGACGCTCTGCCGACCCCCTTGATCCTTCTCGGGCGGCAAAAGGTGAAGCGCTTTCGACTGGTCTCGGGCACCCAACTCCGTGACAAAGTGTTGCCGCGCGCACACCGCCTGAGACTTTGCTCACTTCTACTTCGGCGCGGACACGTGCGCCATGCCACGTGCGTCCTTGCCGCCGTGCAACGCCCGTCCGACGCCACTCGAGCGCGCGTGCAAACAACTCGTCATCGGTGAACTCGCCAAAATCGGGCGCCGGTTGATGATGCCCAAGCGCCTGGTGCCGACAGTCGCTACGGCCCCACAAACCCGAGGCAAGATTCCCACAAAGGCGCCAGATGCTCCTGAAGGTCAGCATGTCACTCGCTACCAGAGGTCACGCCCGCGCGTTTCGCTGATGTAGCTTTGCGGTTCAGCTTATCCGCTAAACCGGGCTTCACTTCGGCGCGAACCGGCTCGCTGGTCAGCCCATTGTCGAAATCGTCGGGGAAGAACTCCTCGACCACGGACCCACCCGCTTCTTCGATTCCTCGAACGCACCCACGGCAAAAACTTGCGTCGCTGCTTCATCCAACGCGCCCTGATCGAAGCCGGAAGCCTGGCGACTCTCGGTTTCTGACCTCGCATTCCATCAGGGACAAGCGGATAAGCAGGCACATCGCCTGACATCAAGGTCCGGATGCATGCCTGCAATCTTCGCCTTCGAGCCGTCATGAAGCGAGAGCTTGGTAGACCGGGGGCGTCCATGCATGGACCTACGCCACGGAATGGGACGCGACCCGCTCCGATGCATCCGCGGGCCAGCGGGCTATGCGCAGACACCTCTGTTTTCACCCAGATCAGTCACGTCCTGCCAGCCCGACGAATGCCCCAGCCGCGTGAAGATGAACACTGCGCGCCCGGCTCTCCGCCCCTGCCGATCGCCCAGGTCCCTCGCGGGCATGAGGGTTCACTCTCTACGACGGGCAAGGGAGATCAAGCGACCTCTTGCGCCACTTGTCCGTACATTAAATCTCTTGAGAGAATGAGTGTCATGTGAATATTGACTTTACATTGCTTACACGCATAAACTTGTACGATCAACTTTTCACGAGGAGACCCCCCATGTCCGATCGAATCCACGGACTTCATCACATCACCCTCTGTACCGCCACGGCCCAGGCGGATACGCACTTGTTCCTGAAGGTGTTGGGAATGACGCTCGTCAAGCAGACCTTGCTATATGACGGCATGGAGCCCATCTACCACCTGTACTTCGCAAATGAGACGGGCACGCCGGGGACGATCACCACGGTCTTTCCCTGGCGCCGTACCGGGCGCAAAGCCCGGACGGGGACGGGTCAGATTTCACTGACCAGCTACTCCGTGCCCAAGGACTCTCTCGACTGGTGGCACGAGCGCCTGGTGAAATTCCAGGTCCCTGTGCAACAAGTCTACGAGCGCTTCGGCCAGAAGGTCCTGCAGTTCAGCCACCCCGAATGCTCGCTCACCTTTGAACTGATCGAAGACCCGACCGATACGCGCCCTGCGTTCCGCTCCAAGCACGTGCCGGCCCAGTTCGCGATCCGAGGCTTCCATTCGTGGACCGTTGCCCTGCGCGACGCCGAAGACATGCACTTCTTCATGAATGAGGGCTGGAACTACTCGCTGCTCGGCCGCGATGGCGCCTTCTCACGCTACCAAGTGGACGGCGGTAGTGCCGCGCACATCATCGACCTGCATCACCAGCCGGACCTTGCCCAAGGCAATTGGTCATATGGCGAGGGCATGGTGCACCACGGCGCCTTCGCCGTGAACAGCCTCGACATTCAAACGCAGGTCAAGGCAGAGGTCGAAGGCTTGGGCTTCACGGATTGCTCCGATCGCAAACACCGAGGCTACTTCGAATCCGTCTACATCCGCACACCCGGTGGTGCGCTCTTCGAGGCGACCCACAGCATCGGCTTCGACGCGGATGAGCCAACGAACAGCATCGGACAAGAACTGCAGGTGTCGCCGCAATTCCGACAACAGCGCGACGAACTCGTCAAGCGCCTCAACGATCCGTATGAAATCTACTAAGCTTGGGTGTGCTGCCGAGGCGTGACAACAAGACGCCACGGCCGCTGGCGCGCCAGAGCAATGAGTGACGAAGCTCAGTAGTGATAGTGATTTCACACGAGAGGCAAAAGCGATGACTTGCCGCACGGCCGGTCATCACGTCGTCGCACCTATTCCCTTCCCTTCTCTCAGTGGCGGCGTCGAGATGACGGCACAAACGGGGCTGTACGCCCCTGTAGCACGATGCCGACTGGAGCATTGCGCAGCCGCTGCGAACTCATCTGTTATGACCACGTTCATCGAATCCAGTTGCCTCGGGCGACCGTTGCGTTATCGCGCCTTGCAAGCGACAACCCCGGATGGATTGACCATCGCGGTTCAGGACTGGAACAAGGGTGGCCAGGGTCAGGACGTGTTGTTCCTACATGGCTTCTCCCAGGCCCATCTGGCATGGCTCAAGCAGGTGACGGGGCCCTTGGCAGAGGAGTTCCGCTTCGTCACCTATGACAATCGCGGCCACGGCCTCTCGGCGAAGCCCCAGGCGCCGGAGGCCTATCGCGACAGCGAGCTGTGGGCCGACGAAGTCCACACGGTCATTGAGAAAGCGGGACTCCAACGGCCCGTGCTGGTCGCCTGGTCCTACGCAGGACGCATCGTCATGGACTATCTGCGAAAGTATGGCGACAAGGGAATTTCCGGCCTGGTGATGGTCGCCGCCACAAGCACCAGTGACCCTGCGACACTTGGCCTCAGCGCCGGTGCGCTGCGTCGCATGGGCTCCGACGACCTCGCAACAAGTCTGGAAGCAACATGCGAACTGCTGCAGTCATGCGTGACATCTCCACTACCGGCAGACGAGTTCGCTGTGATGATGGGATACAACGCCATGACGCCGCCCAGCGTGCGCGCTGCGCTCGTTGGACGACCCGCCGACTATGACGAGGTCTTGCGCCGGCTCTCCGTACCCGTGTTGACCATTCACGGCGATGCAGACCGCGTCAATCTGCCGACGATGAGCGAGCACACCTGCTCTCTTGCACCGCAGCACACCCAACGCGTTTACGCAGGTGTGGGGCATCTTCCATTCTGGGAAGATGCGACGCGGTTCGACACAGACCTCGCGCAATTCCTGCGCGCGCTCCCCTGAAGGCCAAAAGAGGAAGATCCACATGCACAGCAGCCCTGCGACACTCCATGGTGCCCCTCGTGACTGGCCGCAAGCCCTGGTGCGTCGTGCAGCGCTGCAGGACTCGCTGCCATGTTGAAGACTCGGCTGAGCAGCGGGCGCCACGCCACCTAGCCATCTCAAGCCGCCCCTCCCGCACCACCGGGCGCGGAGGCGCCCCGTCCTGCTTCAATCCGGCCGCACCCCCTCAAACGCCCGCTGCAGCAGCTCGCGGACCTCACCACGCTGCGCCACACCAATGGGCCGCGGATTCCAATAGGGATTGCTCACCGCGATGTCCGCCGCGCGATCCAGGTCTTCGACCTTCATGCCAATGTCGCGCAGGGCCACGGGTGCACCGTGCCGGCGTGCCAGGTCAAAGAGGCCAGCAGCCGCGCTGGCCGATGCCTTGCCCAAGGCGCGCTGGATGCGCTGCATGGCCTGCGGTGCAGCCGACGCATTGAAGGCGATGGCCTGCGGCAGCACCACGGTGTGCACCTCGGCATGCGGTAAGTTGAAGCTACCGCCCAGCGTGTGACACAGCTTGTGGTGCAGGGCCATGCCCACATTGCCCAGCACGCTGCCGCACAGCCAGGCGCCGTACAGCGCCTGCGAGCGCCCCTCGATGTCCTGGCTGTCGCGGTACAGCAGAGGCAGGGCCTGCGCCAGGGCGCGGATGCCTTCCTCGGCCATGAGGTTCATCACTGGGTTGCTGTCCTGCGCATACAGGCCCTCGGCCGCATGCGCGATGGCATTGAGGCCGCTGGTCACGCTCAGGCCCAGCGGCAGGGTGCGGCTGAGTTCAGGGTCGTAGATCACCGTGCACGGCAGCACGCGTGGGTCCTTGCCCGTCTTCTTCAGGCCGCCTTCGGTGATGCCGTAGATGGGCGTCATCTCGCTTCCCGCGTAGGTTGTAGGGATGGCAAGGATGGGCATCCCCGAATCCAGCGCGATGGCCTTGCCTAGGCCCGTGGTCGAACCGCCGCCGATGGCGATGGCGCAATCGGCGCCCAGTTGCCGCGCCACCTCGCGCGCCTCCCGGGCCGTCTCGATGGGCACATGCATCACCGCGCGGTCGAAGATGCCGGCGGCGCGTGCGCCCAAGCGATCGGCCACACGCTCGGCTTGGCCGCGCTGCTCGGGCGTGGACAGCACCAGCGCGCGTCGCGCCCCCAGCAGATCGATCTCGCGCTCCAGGTGCTGCAGCGCATCAGCACCGAAGACCACGCGCGAGGGCTGGCCGTTGTAGACGAAATCAAGCATGTTCAACCCTTTGAGCCGGCTCCCGTTCAGCCACAGCGTAGTCCACCTGGTGCCGTGCGATACGCATCTCGCCCAGTTCCTGCTTCACCCGCAGGTGTTCGGGATGCACGGCATAGGCATCCAGCGCCGCCTGCGATTCAAAGCTGCTGAGCAGCACCACATCGCAAGCGTAGTCCACCCGGCTGTGGTCCACGCCGATCTCCAGTGCCGTCATGCCCGGAATGCGCCCGCGCAGACTTTCAAAGCGGCGCTTCAACAGCGCAAGGTTGGCGGCCTTCTGCGCGACGCTGTCGCCGCGCACCCGCCACATGACGATGTGCCGGATCATGTCACTTCACCGGATTCAGCACGAAGTCGTAGTCCAGCACATAGCTGCCATCGGGCTGCTGCTGCCAGCCGGCCACCAACGATTCACGCACGCCGAACACGGCATCGGAATCCAGGTAGTCGCTGTCGCGATTGAAGACGTGGGTCACCAGTCGCTCGTAGCCCGGCGCCGTGATCATGAAGTGCAGATGGGCCGGGCGCCAGGGGTGGCGCCCAGTGGCCGTCAGCATCGCGCCCACCGGACCGTCGTAGGGGATGGGATAGGGCACCGGCACGACGGAGCGGAAGTGAAAGCGCCCCTCGTCATCGGCACGCAACACGCCGCGCCCCTGGGCCTCCACCAGATCGGGGCGCTGCACGTCGTACACGCCTTCGTCGTCAGACTGCCAGACCTCCAGCACCGCGCCCGGCACCGGCTCGCCGTTCAGGCCGCGAATGCTGCCGCACACCAGGCAGGGTGTGCCCTTGGCGCCATTGGCGATGTCCTCGCCCAGTTCGTAGTGCGGCGCGTTGGGCACATGGAAGGGGCCGAACACAGTGGATTCGGTGCAGCCTGCGGGCTTGTCGTTGTTCATCGCCACCGTCAGCATCGACAGGCCCAACGCATCGGACCACAGGATGAACTCCTGGCGCTTGTCGTCGGTGATGTGCCCCGTGTGCGTGAGAAAGGCGATGCCCTGCTCCCACTCGGCCTCGGTCAGCCGCACGTCGCGCGCGAAGGCGTGCAAATGCTGCACTAGGCTGTTCATGATCTGCTTGAGCCGCGGGTCGGGCGTGTCCGCGAAGCGGGCAATCACGGCCTGGGTGATGTTGTCTTGGTTCAGGTTGCGCATCGCGGTGTTTATGAGTCGTATCAAGTTCAGCGCTTGAAGTGGTAGCGGATAGGTAACCGCTTCAGTCCGGACGCCTGAGTCGATTGTGCGAACTCCGGCTCGCCACCCAACTCAATGCCATCCAATCTCGTCACAAGCTCGTCAATGAATGCCTTTAGCTGCATTCGAGCCAACGCTTGCCCGATGCAGACGTGTCCACCCACCCCGAATGCGAGGTGATTATTCGGTTTCCGGCCAATTTCGAAGCGCTCCGGACTCTCAAATACATCCTCGTCGAAGTTGGCGGATTGATAAAATAACGTCAAGTGATCGCCGGCAGAGATTTTCTTTCCGCGTACGTGCATTTCCTCCTTCGCAGTTCGAACAAAATGCTTTACAGGAGAAACCCAACGAAACACCTCCTCAACGGCAGGTGCGACCATGCTCTTATCGCGCAAAATGGTAGAAAATTGATCTGGAAAATCAACCAGCGCAAGCACAGCGCCTGACAAAGCATAACTTGTCGTATCGTGGCCTGCGGTTGACAATTGAACGAAAAACGAGTTCAACTCCAATTGCGGAAAGTATTCATCTGATATTTTTGCATTCGCCAATACAGTAGCCAAATAGTTTTGACCATGTTGGCGTCGATCACTGATTAGATCGGAATAAAACTCCGCAAAGCTCTGAAACACTTGATTGCGCGTCAGACCCAGTGGATTCAAGGTTGGATCTTGAAATGCGAAAAAGGCCTGAGTCAACCCAAGAAGATGCTCATGATTCGACTCTGGAACACCAAGAATCGACATGATGACACGTATTGGCAGTCAAGCCCCAATGTCATTTGTGAAATCACATCGCCCCCCAAGCTCTTCCATTCTATCAACCAATCGCTTCGTTTCCTTTTGAATGCGCGACTCAATTAACTGGAGTGCACCTGGAGTAAAATATGGTTGAGCGATTTTTCTGTAGTTTGTATGATCGGGTTTACCCATATGCGTTATGGTCCGCAAATGGGCGCCTCTCCCGCTTGACTGGCGAATTTCTTGCAATTCTGCGCTCTTTATCAGCGTTGTCAGCGGCGAATTAAGAAAAACATCATTTCGCCGACTGGTTTCAAAGATATCGGCATGCTTTGTTATTGCCCAGAACGGAGGATATTCCTGCGACTTGGTCCAATGCACCGGATTTTCTTGACGCAGTTTCTTCAAAATACCACGCAGACCCAATCTACTCGAGTAGACAGTTGGATCCACCAATGCCTCGTCAATTTCGCTCACAGCGGCTCCTAGCAATCAGATGTCGAGAACCAACGTTGATGATCTTGAACGCGAGCAGCAGATCATGATGGCATCATTTTTTTCCTTTTCCGCTGGTGGGAGGAAAAAATCCTGATGATCTGGGATGCCATCAATAACAGTGGTCCGACAGGTCCCACAGACGCCCTGTTCACACATCATCTCCACATCAATACCGGCTTGCATCAGCGCAGCGCCAATACTGATATCTGCCGGTATCAGTATCTTTCTATCTGAGCGCGAACAGTAGACCTCGAAACTATTCGCAGTTGCTTCGTTGACGAGCATTCCCGAAAAATGCTCATAGTGGATGCGCTCCGAAGGCAGCTCAGGTGCGCTGTGAGTCTGCACAGCCTGCAAAAGACCTGGTGGCCCACAAACGTAAAAATGCCCCAATTCATTCATTTCAGAAAATATTCCCTTCAATTTTTGAGAAATATCTTCAGGCTGAACTCCGAAATGGAAGACTACATTATCCCCCCACTCTGGCGACATGAGGGTTTCACGGAAAGCCACGTCATGCGAAGTGCGGGCAAAATAATGTAAAAGAAAATCCTTCTTTTGATCCTTAAGTGCAGTCGCCATTGAAAACAATGGCGTCACGCCAATACCACCAGCGATCAGAAAAACCGGTTCGTTATTGGAAGCGAGCCTGAAATTGTTTCTCGGTTCACTCACTTCCAGTACATCATTTACCCAGACCTGCTCAAACATGTAAGCAGATCCTCCGCGAGAGTTATTTTCTCTTTTGACTGCGATGATGTATCTATCCAACGTCGTTGGCTTATTACAAAAGGAGTACTGACGAATCAATCCATTTGCTAGAAAAAGATCAATGTGCGCTCCTGGCTCGATCTTTTTGACTTCCCCATCACAGGGGATGAGCTCAAACCGTTTGATATCAGTCGTCTCGGATTCAATTCGCGCAACGATGCATTTTTGCTTTATTGATTTCGAGGACATGATATTACGTAGGCCCCGTAGGGCTGGCTTGAGATTTTTGATTCATGATAGACACTTCAAAAGGATCGCAACAGCACAATGCAGGAATTGACTTTTGTTTAAATCGACTTAATCGCGCAGTGAAATGATCGACTCGCGGCGATGGCGAGGCACGACGCGACCCACTCAAAGTGATCCTGTCGATGAATCGAAAAAGCGTTCTCGCGTGAAAGAACTGTTGGGCACAAGCGCCCCTCACGAGGAATCGGCGTTCGCAACGCGGGTCCGCGCGAGTTGCCAGTCTGTTCATTGCGCACATCGGTTGAGCAGACTGGCGCAATGGACTGCGCGGAGTTGACACGGTCCAGCCCTTGCTTGCCGGAGCCTGCCGGGCGGTAGCGAGAAAGCCATCCGCAGAACGGATGACTCGAGCCGAAGGGCTTGCGATCGTGAAGCAGCGAGGTGCTCGCCCGTCTCAACTACCGATCAAAGAACGCAAAGGCCCGAATCTCAAAGCTGGCTCTCGGCTTCGCGTCCGGGAGACTCGTGGGGTCGTCGAAGGCGCTGTGCGCGGCCAGATCCGGCTTGGCCTGGCGACTGTCGTACAGACGAAACAGCAGTGCCTCATCCGGCTTCATGTACGGGTAGTAGTACCACCGGTGTTCCAGTTGGTACGTGAGGTTTCGACCGACAACTTGCGGCACGTGAGGTTCGGAGGGGCGCAGCCAGATCGGGACATTGATGAAGTCGGCGTCGCGAACCGTCCGGCCATCAATCACCGCAAGCGGCGCGGACTCCACAGTGCGCAGTCCGCGCCAGACATTCAGCGCCTCGAAGGGCCGCTGCAACCAATAGTCGGCCTCATCGCCCAACGCCTCGCGCGCCCATGCGCGAAACGAGTCCGGAGTGTAATCCAAGTGGGCATTGCGAGCCGGACGGCGTCCAGCGCGCTGATCAGGCCCTTCATCACGCAGCGTTGCGTGATAGATCAGCACCTTGTCAGCGCCGGTCCGCTCTCGCACCAGTTCGATGATCTCGGCTTTGTAGACATCATCGACCTGCTGTTCGTCATGTAAGTCCTTCACCGCAGTCGAGTGCTGAATCAGTTCAACGCCGTTCACATCCAACTTCAGGGGATGGGTGAGCTTGCGCGCGTTCCGAATGAGGATCTCATGCTGCACGAACGTGCACGTCGAGCTTGCATGCTCCAGTGCGTAGAACATACCCGGCGGGTTCTCCGGGTTCGCAAATCGGACAGCGACCTTCACCGAATCGTGTGTTATGTCAGTAGTCATTTCAGAAATTTGAGTAGCGATTGCGGAAGACTCGTCATCAAACGACACCTTGGCCGTTAAACCGATCGAGCACGGCTTGGTCATAGAAAGCTTATGTTGTACGTACAATATCAAGCAACTTCATGCATAGTAGATGGTATTTTCCCTAGTCGATTGTTCTTGACCTTCTTCTTAGAGTTGTACGGATAATCAAAGCCACATCAACCACCTACTGACCATGACCGCGAGCCGATACGAACGCCCGCACGGCAGCTAGTGGCGAACTCAACCTATTGGACAAAAAATGGAACCCAATCAGATGTTCTCGGTCGCAAGCCGCTCAGCGATCGTTACCGGCGCCGCCAGCGGAATCGGCCTTGCCGTCGCCGAGACACTCGCCGAAGGCGGCGCCCGTGTGACCATGCTCGACATGGACGAACGACGTCTGGTTCAGCAAGTCGAGCGGCTACGGTCGGCGGGCCATCAGGTGCGTGGACGAACCTTGGACGTCACGGACAAGGTCAACCTCAATGCGGCCTTCGACGAGGCCGCTGCACTGCAAGGCGGACTGGACATCGTCTTCGCGAACGCAGGAATTGATCCGGGCCCGGGGTTCGTCAGCTTCTCCGATCGCTCACAGCGTCTGCCCGCACACGCGATCGAGAACTATGAACAAGCGCGCTGGGACAGGGTGGTGGACATCAGCCTGAACGCGGTTCTCTACAGCATTCAGGCGTCTGCGCGCCTCATGAAGCCCAAGGGCAAAGGGCGCGTCATCGTCACGACATCCACAGCGGCAGTGCGTGTTTCACCTGGCGTAGGAGCCGCGTACATGGCCGCCAAGTGCGGCGCGACCCACCTGGTGCGGACTGCCGCGCTCGAACTTGCCCGCTACGGCATCCTAATCAATGCGATTGCCCCCGGCCCGTTCGTCACCAACATTGCGGGCGGGCATATGTCCGATCCGTCGATTCAAAAGGCCTTGGCTGAGCACATCCCCCTCAAGCGGGTCGCCAGCACTGAAGAGATCAAGGGACTCGCGCTTCTTCTCGCTTCAGATGCGGGCAGCTTCATCACGGGTCAGCAGATCGTTATCGACGGCGGCTACACGGTCGGTCGCGCGGATTGAGCGTCCAACACCCATTCGACCTACGCGCCATAGCAATGCGGCGATTCGCCCGTCTCCACACGACTGATAGCACAAGGACCAAGAACCATGAGTCTTAGCACTCCGAACCTCGCGATGCGTGACGTGAGCTCCCACAGGTCAAACGACATCAAACTGTCGACGGGACGGTACTTCAACAGCTGCTGGTATGTCGCCGAGTGGGCTGAAGACCTCAAACCTGGTGCCTTGGCCGCGCGCACGATTGCCGGCGAGCCGATCGTGATCTGGCGCACGGAGTCCGGCGGACTCAACGCGCTGGCGGATCGCTGCTGCCACAGACTTGCGCCTCTCTCCTGCGGCCGCATTGAAGGCAATGCGGTGCGTTGCGGCTATCACGGCGCCGTGTTCGAAGGCAGTGGACGCTGCACCGAATTCCCCGGCGTCGAGCGCGTGTCCGAGAAGTTCCGCGTTTCGGCGTACCCGGTCGTAGAGCGTCATCGCTGGATCTGGGTATGGATCGGCGATCCAGACCTTGCTGATCCATCGCTGATTCCGTTGGCGCACTATCACGACCGTTCGGACATGGTGATCAGCAAAGGCCACATGACGCACGCGGCGAACCATCTCCTGGTGAGCGACAACCTGCTCGACTTCTCCCATCTCGCCTACGTCCATTCAAACTCGTTTGGCGCCGGGGAAGATTGGGGCAAGGTGCGCGCAACGGTGACCGAGTTGCCGCGTGGTGTACGAGTCGAGCGCTGGCTGATCGACCAACCGCCTTGGCCGTTCTTGCCTGACTCCGGGCGGATCGATGTCCACAATACCTATGACTACCTCTGGCCAGGCATCCTCGTATTGGCTGGAAAGAACTTCCCCACGGGCAGCGCAGCGGCCCACGACTACAAGCTGCCGCCGGAATACCTGATGCTCTCGATGGGCGCGACCTGCCAGGCCGTCACGCCCATTGACTCCGAAAACACCGAGTACCGCTTTTCTTCCATCACCCCAGAACGAGACGCGACCAAGGAGGTGGTGGAGAATCGCCACCGGGCGACCTTGAAAGCGTTCGACGAAGACAAGCACATGCTGGAAGCGCAGCACCACATGATCCGGCTGAGCCCAGAGATTTCGATGATGCCGATGGCCCACGACAGGGCGTCGACCATCTTCCGCCATCAGCTCGAGCGCCAGCAGACCTAGCCAGGCGCGACGGGCTGCCTCGCGCCTTCGAGAGCGCTGTGCAGCCTGCGCCGCCTTCAGGTGCCTACGCGAAGTCGTGCCTCCGCAACAGTCGACGCGCAGGACACGGCCACTAATCGACCGCTCGCACTTGCGGTCATAGCGCGCGCCCTCCTTCTGGAGAAATTGTCAGCGCGGCGTCGTGGTGCGCGCATGCCTGCGCGATCGCGCCACCGATACTCATGCTCACTGCAGTCATGCCCAGAAGGATGCGCCGACGCTAGTCGCCACTGACAGGGTTGCCAAAGAGCTCCCAACGCTCGCCGTTGAAGCGACCCAACTGCAGTCGCGTAAAGCCAGAGTAGTTCTGCTCGGACAGGGACAACGAGATGCCAGGAAGCAGCAGCGGAAGTGTGTGATCCTTCAGGGACAAGGTCTGCTTGCGTAAGTTCTCCCGCGTCACAACATCGCCGGTCCTGCGCAGGACCGCTTCCGTAAGCTGAAGCATCGCCACCGTGGAGACCGCTGTAAAGTCATAGGGATTCACATCGGGCGCCCACCTCTTCATGTTGGCCAGGTAGTCTTTCACGCCCGGATCATTGGCCCATGTCGGATCAGACGGCTCCTTGAAAGCAAACGCAGTCATGACGCCCTTGGCGTTTTCGAGACCTGCCGATTCCAGCACACTCTTGACCGAGCTGAACGAGTTCAGCATGTACTGGGTCGGCTTCCAGTTGATCTCAGCGGACTTGCGAATGGCCTGCGACGCGAATTTTCCAGAGGCGATGTTCACGAACACGTCTGCGCCTGATCCAGCAAGCGCGACGATCTGGGCGTCGATCGACGGGTCCGTGGGCTCATAGCTGGCCACCTTCACCATCATGGTTGCAGCCCGAGCACCAAGTCCGCGACGCAGCCCTTCCAGATAGTCTTTGCCCACATCATCGTTCTGATACAGGACTGCGATCTTGGCATTCGGCTTCGTCTGCAAAACGTGGCGCGCATACACGGTGCCTTCAAGCACGTAGCTGGGGAAGAGCCCGACCGTCCAAGGCGCAGCGTTCGCGTCCTGAAAACGCGTCGACCCCGACAAAACCAATAGATGCGGGACCTTCTTGCTATTCAAGTAGCGAAGCTTGGCAACATTGGTTGGCGTTCCCACTGATCCGAAGTCAGCCAACACCATATCCTCTTCAACGAGCTTGCGCGTGGCTTCGATCGCCTTGGGTGGACTGTAGCCATCGTCCCTCGTCAGCATGGTCACCTTACGCCCATTGATGCCCCCGCGCTCATTGACCTCCTTCCAGTAGCCCTGGCCGATCTTGCTAATCGTGATTCCAACGAACGCGATAGGTCCACTCATCGGTGCGGTCTGACCGATTCGCACCTCCTTGTCGGATGCACCGGGATCGTAGGATGCAGCGTGCGCGGGCAAGACCCAGGATGCGGCGCCAATGCAGACCGCGGCGAAAGTGAAGTGATACATTTCATCTCCTTAAGTGGTACGTACAACTAGTGTCAACTTCACAGGAAGACGGCGACAGTGGCATTTACCCGCAGGAGAAGTCACTCCATCGACTCTCGAACAATTTCGATGTTTGTGGCCCCAGAAATCGCAGTTATTCTGATTATTTTGTCCGCACATTTAAATGACATGACAGTCCCATAAAGCCGCCATCGTCCTGTCGATCGCGGATCAGGCTGCTGTGCACAGCCGGCAAGAGGACCAGCGCTCTCTTTGACCTGTTCGCCAGCGAACTGCCTGCCCGCGGCCCTACTTCCTCGTCCCTGAGTGCGTTGGCCAGCTCGCGAGCCCGTATCTCCGCGATCTCAAGAGGAACCTCGGGTGCAACCAGACGCCAGCGGTTCAGGCATTCGGACAACTTTGGCTGGGCGATTGACCTTGCCCCTGGAATCCGTACCCCATAGCCGAGTTCATGAGTTGGCTGTCTTGGTTGATTGGCAAGCCAGTCCTGCTCGAACTGCATCGGGCTGACGTAGGCCAGCGTCGAGTGAAGTCGAGTGCGGTTGTACCAGAGCAGCCATGCAACCGTTTCGTCCTTGGCCTCGCGTCTGGTTTTGAAGCGTTGCCCATGCAGCCGCTCCACTTTCAATGACCCGAACAGCGTCTCGCTGCAGGCGTGTCCCAGCAGTTGCCTTTGCGGCTCATCGAACTCGTGATGCCGTACTCGCCGAGCACATTCCTGAAGTCGTGGCTGGCGTACTGGGTGAATTCAACCCATCGTTGCAACACGTCCTATTCGGAGGTGTTGATGAATGTGAAGAAGACAAAGGCGAACGCGCCGCTGCGCGCAAAGCTGCGCTCGCCAGGACGACCACCGGTTGTGCATCGAGCGGCGCGATGGCCGTTCTGGCGGGCGATCGCACGTGGGCTCAGCAGTGAGGACGCGGCGACTGTTGCCGGCGTGTCCATGGCTGTTGGAGCCCGGTGGTTCCGACAATGCGGCGGTATGCCGCCTTCGCATCTAGCATCGTCCGCCCCGCAGCCCTCCGGCCGCTATTTGTCGTTTGCCGAGCGTGAGGAGATCGCGTTGGCGCGCGCCCGCGGCGAGGGCGTGCGAGAGATCGCCCGTCAGCTCGGGCGTGCCGCCTCAACGATCTCCCGTGAGCTGCGGCGCAATGCGGCGACGCGTGGCGGCAATCTGGAGTACCGTTCACATACGGCGCAATGGCATGCTGACCGTGCAGCGAGAAGGCCCAAGGTGGTCAAGCTGGTGAGAAACCAAGCGCTGCGCAAGTACGTTCAAGATCGTCTTGCCGGGAACATCACGACGCCAGGAGGGCGCCCGATTGCCGGGCCGCAGGTGCAATGGAACGGTCGAAGGCAGGGGCGCCGACAAGCGCGCCGATGGTCGCGCGCGTGGAGCCCTCAACAGATCTCCAATAGGCTACCAATCGACTTCCCCAAGGACACTTCGATGCGCATCAGCCACGAGGCGAGCCGCGCGGTGTAGACCTCGCCACGCGCGAGCGCGTCGAGATCGTTGGCTTCACCGACACGCACCCAGGCTTCGGCCTGCGGGTTGGCCGGCGGCCGTGCGCCAATGGGTACGCGCTGCACGCGCTTGCCGTTCTTCATGGCCGGCCGCTCCGCAGCACTTCGACGGCCAGCGCGGCGATCTCGCGCGCAGCCGGGCCGTCGTCGTTGAGTTCACGCACCAGCCGGCCGGCCGCCACGCTGTCGGCGAAAGCGATGCGCTGGCGCACCTCGGACGACAGCGCGGGCAGCGGCTGGTCGGCCAGCGCGCCGCGTGCCTCGCGGCCGATCACCGTGGTGCTTACGCGCCGGTTGATGACGAAGGCCGCGCGCAGCGCCGGCCGGAACACCCACGCTTCGCGGATCAGCGCCACCATCTCCGCGCTGGCCCACACGTCGTAAGGGCTGAGTTGCACCGGGATCAGCACGAGGTCGGCCGCAAGCAACGCCGAGCGCGCGAGCGCCGCGATGCGCGGCGGCCCGTCGATGACGACGTGATCGGCGCGCCGGGCGAATTCTGGCGCTTCCTGGTGCAGCGTCTCGCGCGCCAGTCCGACGGCGCCGAACAGGCGCGGCAGGCCGCTCTGGCTGCGCCGCTGCGTCCAGTCCAATGCCGAACCCTGCGGATCTGCATCGAGCAGCAGGACGTTCTTGCCAAGCAGGGCCAGCTCGCCGGCCAGATGCGTGGCGAGCGTCGTCTTCCCGACCCCGCCTTTCTGGTTGAGCAGCGCGATGATCATGGCGCGCTCCTCGCAAGCATGTTTGCAGATCTGTCTTCTGCCTTCGTGCTCATGAGCCTTGCGGCATCCTTCGCGCGGTGCGTGCCGGATGCGTGCTGTGCGCCGCTGCGGCTTTTCCACAGCGCGCGGCCGCCTCTTATCGTTAGGTTTTTATTGAATACGTTAGATACGTTAGGCGGCGCGCAAGTCCGCGCGGTGCAAGGATTTTTCGACCATCGGCACGCCTGATAGCACGAGTCCGCTGCGCCCGATAGCACGAGTCGGGGCACGCCTGATAGCACGAGCCCGTTCACCGGCTGTCCACAGGCCACGCACCGTCGCGGAAGCTGCCGCCGGGGCGAAGCGGTGCCGTGGACGGCACGGGACGGAAGGCCAGCACTTCCGGGCCGCGCCACGAGCGCAGGATGGCGAGCGCATAGCCCGGCAGGGGTTGGCGCGCCACGATGCGCCGCAGGTCGCAGGCGAAGTCCGCGAAGCGGGCCAGGCTGCCGGACTTGCGGTGCAGGTGGACGAAGTCGAATCGCCAACCCTCCGGCTGCCAGCCCGCGTGCTTGCGCACCAGGCGGTACAGCCAGCGCTCGATGCCGCCCGAGAGGCGAAAGTAGTTCGCGTCGATGGTCAGCACCAGGCTGTCGTCCATCACGCTGGCGTAGAACCAGTCGGGCAGGATCAGCTCCACGCCCAGCGGCCGCCCCTGCCCATCCGCGCGCTCCTTCCATTCGTTGATCCACGAGAAGCGGTGCAGGCGCCGCGCATTGGGCTGGCGGATGGAGGTGGCCACGCTGGTGGACTGCAGGCGGTCGAGCGCGGCTTTCAGGCGCTGGTAGTCGCGTAGCGATGTGCCACGGCCCACGAAGCGCAAGATCTCGTGCGGCGTCGCGGCCATCAGCCGCGAGCTGCGCAGGCCGGCGTCGCGTGCCTCGATGATCTGGCTGGCGGCCCAGATCAGGATGTCGGCATCCCAGATCGTCGCGATGCCGTGCTCGGCCGTTCCCTCCACGCGCACCGTCACCGGCCCCGCGCGGAAGTCGATCGGCACCGTGCGCCGGCTCTTGGCCAGCGAGAGGAACGGGTAGGCCATCAGGTCCTGCACGTCGCGCGCGGGCATCTCGCCCGGCATGGCATGGAACAGTTCGAGCTGCTCGCGCTGCGGGTCGCGCGGGGCGGCCATTGGCTGCGGTGTCCATGATCGTCAGCGCCCGCCGTCGCGGCGGACAGGACGGCGTTCTGTGCGCAGCTCGACGTACTCAGGGTCGCAGGTGGCCTCGAAGCTGCGGGCGTCTGCCCAGGCTTCGAGATCGGACAGCGCATACATCACGCGCCGACCGAACTTGCGAAAGCGCGGCCCCCCGCCGATCACGCGCAGCTTCTCCAGCGTGCGCGGCGACAGCCGCAGGAAGGCCGCCGCCTCGTCGTTGGTGAGATAGCGCGGCTGCGCCGAGGCGATGGCGCTGGTCGTGTCTGTCGGCCCTGGCTGGGGCGTTGAAGAAGGTGTGGCCTGCGGCCGCAGCGCAGCGGGTCTCATGGAATGGGCCTCCGTCGGTGCTGGTCGCCGACGGGCGAAGCGCCGCCGGATGGAGGCAGTCTCAGGAAAGTCCGGCGTCCTCGGGACGGACGTTCAGGCGTCAGGCCAAACGTCCGTCCCTGCCCGCTTCGATCTGGAGTAAGCGCCGGTAGCCGCCGTCCACCAGCGCCTGGCCGCGGCGCGCGAGCCGGCGCACCTGAGCGCGCAGTTCGCCCAGGTCGTGCCAGCGCTCGGCGACTACAGCCGCACCGAACATCGCCTGGGCGATCTCCCGCTGCGTGGCGCCCGCGGCCAAACCGTCCAGCGTCTGCAGGCTGCGCATGTGCAGCAGCGCGATGCGGTTGGGCCGCCCATGCGCATGGGCGTGGGCGTGGACATCCGGACGCGCGGCGTTGCGCCCGTAGAAGGCGTCCAAGCGTTCCATCGTGGCTGCCGCGGCGCCCCAGCGCTCGCGCAGCCGCGCGCCGCTGGCCAAGCCATGGGCGTAGGCCATGCCGTGCTCCAGTGTGGGTGAGAACGCGGCGCGCAGCGTGCCTTCGGGCCGGTAGGCCGTCAGCAACAGTCGCTGGCCATCGTGCGCAAGTTGCTTGCGGCCGGGCATGCGCCACAGCGCGAAGACCGGCGCATCGGCCGCAGCGGCCGCGTCCGGATGGAGCTGTGACAGACCGTCGGGATCGGGCAGCCAGGCCGGCTGCGCGTCACGCGCATCGCGCGCGGGGTCTTCCAGCAAGCGCAGGCACCAGGGGGCCGCATGCGCGGCTTCGTCGGCGCTGCCGCCCGCGTGCCGGCCGTAAGCGGCTCGGTAGTGCGGGTTGCGCCGCAGGTACTCCCAGGCCAGCGCCGGCCCGTCGAGCGTCAGGGCGTAGAGGTACGCGGCGGCAGGATGCCAGTCGTTCGCACGTGCTTCCATGACGAAACCTCCTTCTTGCAGGTGATGCCATGGGCAGCGGGCCGGTCAGTGCGGAAGCGTGCTTGTCTCGGGGTTGGAGTCGGAATTGGAATGGCAGGCGAAGCCGCGTGCGGCCGCCCTTGCGCCGCTACCGCCATGATATCGGGCGCGCGGGGATCCCGCCGATGCCCGCTTCAGTCGTTGATCGACCCGTCGGCCTCGGCGCGGCGCACGTATTCCGACAGCGGACGTTTAGGCACGAAGTGCGTGTCGCGCAGCACCCGTAGGTTGCGCGGACCGCGGATGCTCTGCAGGTCCGACAGGCGCACGTGGTCCAGCCGGGGCGAGCCCATCCCAAGGTCGCACAGGCCGTAGGCCGTGTCCTCGTCGCCCGGATCGAGCTGCACCAGCAGCCAGGTGGCGTGGGCATCGGGCGTGAATAGCTTGACCACCGGCCAGGGATCGGCTTGAGCGCCGCTGGCCGCGGCATTGCCGTTGTGGAGCAGCGCACGGCGCTGCTCTTCGGTGATCAGCTCAGTCACCAACACCCTCTCCAGGCTGAACAACCGCGCGGAATCGGTGGGAAGGCTGGCCGCCGCGTGCGCGCGGCGGCCGCCGGACAAGGCAGTGTGCGGACCATCATGTGCTGGATTCAAAGGGCAGCATAAAGCGGGCCGACGGGATTTCAAGCGGACCAACCCTCGAAAATGAGCCCTATAGATTGTAGCCCTATAGGTGTCCATGCGATGTCATCTTGGACTTGTCCCAAGTCCATTGATGATTCCGAAGAACTCATTTCCAACTGCTCTGCGTACCCTCCGAAAATCCCACGGCCTGAGCCAGGAAGCATTTTCGGAGGTATCGAGCCGTACGTACATGAGTTCGCTCGAACGGGGCTTGAAGAACCCGACGCTCAGCAAGGTGGACGAGCTGTGCGAGGTCATGCAGGTGCATCCGCTGACCTTGCTGGCCTTGGCCTATGGGCTCGACGCCAAGGGCGCGGACAAGCTGCTCGCCCGCGTGCAGCGCGAACTGGCCGCCCTGCAGGACGGCCAGGACGCCTGATCCGGGGAACAGCAGCGGGGCGCCGCCGAGCGGCGACGCCCGAAGCGCCTTCTACGTCACGATCCGCCCGGCCAGCCGCGCTTCGCGCGCGTAGGCGCTCAGCCGCTTCTCGGCACGGAAGTACAAGTCACGCTCGACCGGCAGGCCCAGCTGGCCGCGCACTGCCGCCAGCTCGGCCAGGCTCAGCCAGCCCATCTCGGGGCTGGCCAGGCCAAGGTCGCAAAGACCGAACGCATGGTCCGGCTCGTCTGGATCGATGTGCGTCAGCAGCCAGGTCGCGCCTGCGTCGGGTGTGAACAGCTTGACCACCGGAGCGGGGTCGAATCCCGCCTCTTTCAGGGCTTGCCGGCCGTTGGCCAGCAGCGCGGTGCGTTGATCGTCGGTGATGAGTGCGGTCATGGTCTTCTCCTTGGAAGGAATGCCGGGCGGGATTGCCCGGTACCGCGGAGAAGCACGGCGCAGCGCAGCCGTCAGGGTTCGGCAGACGGCCGCAGGCCGCCAGCGTGCGCAGCATGCGCAGACCTTGACGGCGAGACCGGCGTGATACGGTGGGCGGACCCACAAGCCCAGCCCTGTTACCAATACTCGCCTGCACCCTGCCTTGGCACGCGCGCCGCGCGAGCGCGTCAGCGATGGAAGCCGAAGGGGCGAGACGCCCGCAGCGCAGCGAGGACGGCTCGATGCGCAGCACGACAGCGCGACCCGGCCCCGCCGGGGGACGCCCGGCTTCACGACTCCGTGCAGAAACTCGAACGCTCGAAGCCGTATCCGCTGAAAGACACGGAGAAGCGAATCCGCTTTCTCCCAAATCCACGCAAGCACGAAGACGCCTTGGCGATTCCACGGACATGCTGAGAAGCGGAAAGGAACAGAAGCGGCTTCCCGTACAGCATCGAAGCCACGAAGCCGCTTTTACGGAATGCCGCCGATACGGCGGCGATGCAGCGACGACGCTGAAGACACCGCGCTGGCAGACATGCCAGCGCCCCGCCGGTGGGCGGGGCGCCGGGGGTGGACGCCGGTCAGTCGCCCTTGCTGCGCGACCAGATCAGGTTGTGCGTGCCGTCCTCGGCCTCGACCAGGCGGGCGTAGATGGTCGCCGGGAACGACGGGTCATCGAGCGTCACCGACAGGTAGGGCCGGTCCGCCTTGCTGATCTTCTTCCACGCCGCGCCGATCTCGAAGTTGCCGGCGACGATGCGGTAGTCGGGAGCGTTCTCGCTCTCCTTGTCGTTGGGGACGAACTTGACCTTGACGTTGAGCGTCAGGGTGCGGACGGTGCCGGTGAAGCCGTTGTTCTGTGCGGTGAAGGTGCCGATGTTGGCCATGATGAAACTCCTTGCAGTGGTTGACTGGTCGCGCCCATCGCGGCCTTGTCGGTGATCCGAAGGGCGAGGCACGGGCGGGCTGCACCACGTAGCGAAGCACCGCGGAGCGAAGGGGCCGCAACAGCGTGGAGGGCCGGGAGTGCCCGAAGAAATTTGTCTCGCGAGGAAGCCGCCGAACGCAGTGACAAAGGCGGGGAAACTTGTTCGGGCCGGACGGTTGCTGCCATGAAGCCCGAGGCTTTAGCCGCTGCCTCGCCAGGATTCACGACAAGCCAAGGCCGCCCTGGGCGCGACTGCCACCGCAAGGGGTCATGGCCAACGCACCGCCCCCACGAACACCACCGGCACCGTCCGTGCCCTGCCGCCGTCACGGTCGGTCCCCAGCGCGAGCGAGCCGCTCCCGGGGATCGGCGCCGGCAACGCCGGCGCGGCGTGGAAGGGCATGGCGGACCGGCCCGGCGCGAGAACCCGGCCTCGGCGTCATCGGACGCTGCTGGTACGGGGACCGGGAACGCCGCAACCTGATCTGGACGGGCGGCCCCCGGCACGGCGGCACACCCCGGCGCGCGCCACCCGGCATGGGCTCAGGACTCCGGTTCGCGCAGCGCGCTGACCTTGGCCGTGATGCGCGACTCGAGGGTCTGGCGCGACGTCGCCACCAGGGTCACGACGGCTTCGCAGACGACTTCATGCGCGTCGTGGGCGCGCACGCGGAAGGTGACGCTGCGGTCGCTCAGGCGTTCCACCCATCCACGCAGCCGCAGCGGCGAGCCCGGCGGGATCGGCCCCAGGTGGTCGATGCGGATGGACCGCCCGACCACCACTTCCAACTCGGCGTCCGTCAGCCGCTGCACCTCGCGGATGCACACCGATTCGATGACCGCGACCAGGTAGCCGGTGGCCAGGCATTCGATCAGCTGCTCCGCGTAGTCGCGGCCGTGCGGCAGGCGCGAGAAAAGCGAGCGCGCCGTCTGGTCGGCCGGGACGATGTAGGACTCCTCGAAGAAGACCGCGCTGACTGCTTCATGGTTCATGGTTGTGGGTGCGGTGATGACCGGAGGAGCGAATGCCTCCGACCCACCGATGCTCCCGTGCAGCGGCCCCGCCGCAAACCCGCCGCAGCGTGCCCTGGCGCGCTGCGGCGGGTTTGCGGCAGTCTTGGATGTGAAAACGCTCGGCAGACCTGCCGCGCGCGTCGCGCTTTCGAAAAAGCCCCGGCCCGCAGGCCGGGGCATGTCGTGTCAGGCGGCCTCGGCCAATGCCTGCGCTTCTTCGGCGCCTTCGTCGTCGTCAACCGCTGCCGCCGTCTACTGGGCCTCGCCCTGCGGCCCCGGCTCCTGAGTCACGGCCTCCGCCGGGTGGAATATCGCGGGCAGCCACCCGCTGCCTGCCGCCAGCCGCTCGGCCTCGGCGGCGATCTGCACCTTCTTAAGCTTGGCGAGCCGGTGCACTTCACCCGGGGCGAACACCTGCACGGCTTCCAGTGCCTTGGCCTTGGACACGTGCTCGAAGTAGCCCGCAGCGGTCGGCGTCCACCACTGCCCCATGTCCAGGCCCACGGCCTGCGCCAGCAGCGCGGCGGGCCGGTCGCCTTCGCGCGACGTGATGGCGCTCACCGTGTAGCCGACGCACACCGCCAGCAGAGACAGCAGTTCGGCCTGCGGCATCGCCAGCAACTCGGCGAACAGCGCCTCCGGGTCTTCGGGCAACCGTTGGCCTCAGGCCTCCCGCACCTTGCGCATGCCCACGGCGGCCGGGGCCTCGGCCACGTCCGGCGCGTGCTGCTCCAGCCGGTCCTGCGGGTCGGCGCTGAGGTTCAGCGGCGAGCCCTGGTAGCCGTCCAGCACGATGCGTTGCGCGAGCCGGTGCACGACGGCCACCAGCGCGACGTGCGGATGCCGGGCCACTTCGGCCTGCTAGGCGGCGGTGCGGTGCGCCGACAGGCGCCGCGCCAGCTTTTCGGAGATCGTCAGCGCCGGCGGCTCGCCCTCGGCCTGCTCCTGCGTGCCAGCCTCGCGCGCATCGTCCGCGGGTTCTGCGCCGCGCTGCTGCGCGCGCAGCGCCTTGGCCTCGTCTTCGCGCAGCAGGCCGCGATGCACCACCACCGCACCTTCGGAATCGAGCGAGACCACGGCCCCGGCCATCGGCACCACGCCCACGGGATAGACGAGCAGCTTGCGCTCGATGGCGTCCAGGTCGTTGCCGATCGCGTCCATCGCGTCCTGCAGCGCCTGCGCCTCGTCGTCGCCGATGGCCTCGTTCTCGTCGTCCAGCCGCTCCTGCAGCTTGGCTTGCTCGGCTTCGAGCTTGGCGATGCGCTTGGCCTCGGCCTTGCGCGGTTCGCGGCGCGAAGCGCGCACGCGCTGGAAGCCATGGAGGTCGGCGTAGGTGGCGCGCGGCACGGCCTCCACCCAGCCCCAGCCTTCGGCGCGCACTTCTTCCGCCACGGCAGCGATTTTGTCGCGGGCCAGCGCGTCCAGCAGCGTGGCATCGGCCAGGAACACGCCACTGTGCTCGTCGGCGAACAGGTCGCGGCGCGTCTCCCCGCCCGCCTGCTCGTAAGCGTCCAACCCGACGAAGCGCGCCACCGGGTCGCGGCCCGCGTCGATTTCCTCCTGCGTCAGGTCATCGCGCAGCGCATCGGGGCTGCGCTGCCACTGCGGCGCGTCGTAGAAGGCGCTTTCCTGCGCCGCGTGATCGTCCGTGATCGCCAGCGCCATCAACTGGTCGAGCGTCACGGCGTCGGCGCGGTAGTCGGCCAGCAGTCGGGGCGAGACGTTGCCGAGCTTGAGGCGGCGCTGCACCACCAGCGGCGTCACGCCGAAATCGGCAGCCACGTCCTCGAGGGGACGGCCTTCCTTGATGAGCGCGGCGAACGCATCGAACTGGTCGGCCGGGTGCATGGCCTCACGCTGCACGTTCTCGGTCAGACTCACGGTGCGCGCCGTCGCATCGGGCACCAGCAGGCACGGCACCTCATGGTCCTTGGCGAGCTTGCGGCGCTTCACCAGCAGCTTGAGCGCGGCGAGGCGCCGCCGGCCGGCGACCACTTCGTAATGCTCGCCATCGGGCGACAGCACCACGGTGAGGTTTTGCAGCAGGCCCACGCGCGCGATGCTCGCGGCCAGTTCGGGGATCGACGTGCCGCCGCTCTTGCGCACGTTGCGCGAGGACGGGCGCAGCCGCGACAGCGGAATCAGCAGCAGGTCCTGGCCCGCGCCGATGGCGGCCACGGTCTGCCCGGCGGCAGCGATGGCGGTGGTTTCGTGAAGGGTTACGGTATTCATGATGAAACTCCTATCAAGTGAAGAAAAGGACAAGCCAACGGGAGGAAGAAACGGAAGGGCCTTGTTGGCGTGAAGCCCCTCCGCGTGGGGTCGGGGGTCAGGCCTTGAGGCGCCGCATGCCATCGGCGAGCAGCCACAGCGCGCGATTCAGGCGCAGGTTCTGGTCGATGCCCTGCACGGGGCGGGTGCTCTGGCGGCGGCCATTGGTGGCGCGGCCCTGCAATCCGCCCTTGATGAGGTTTTCCTGCGTGCGGTTGAACACGCTCCACAGGTCGGGGTGGCGGTCGTCGAAGCGGCGCGGCGTCAGCACCTGTGTTTCGGTGATGGGCGCGGGCTTGCTCTCGTCGTCGTACTTCAGGGCCAGCGCGGCGCGGGCGAACACCTGGGATTCGCCATCGTCCAGCATTACGGCCTGCATGGCTTCGCGGGACTCCAGCGCGCGGTCGAAGCCGTCCAGGACTTCATAAGCGCCCTCGATGACGTGCCCGGCCACGTCGCCCTTGTGGGGCACGCGCACATCGGCCACGGTGTCGCCGCACACCAGCCCGTTCTGGCAAACGAATCTGAAGGCGCCTGCCAGCATCTGATAGCTGCTGGTGCCATCGTGCGAATTGAGCAGGATGATTTCGTTGGCGACGCCTCGGGCGGTGATCTGGCTGGCGTGGCGCAGCCGCAGCATGTGCTTGGTGAAGTCGCGCCTTCCCTCCTGCCGCACGCGGGTCTGGCACACCATGAAAGGCTGGAACCCGTCTCCGCGCAGCTTGTGCAATACCGTGGCGGTGGGGATGTAGCTGTAGCGCTCGGAGCGGCTTTCGTGAGGCGCGTCCACGAAGATGGATGGGGCCACGGCCCTGATCTGGTCGTCCGACAGGGGATGTTCGGAGCGCAGCACCGGCGAACGCGGTGCGAAACAGGATGCGAGTTGCATGTCTTTCTCCAATGAAGTTGGCTGTTGAAGAACCCCCACCGGATTCCTAGATTCAGAGCCCTCTTCGGACTCCGGTGGGGTCGGCGCGAAGAACCAGGTCGGCCTCGTTGCCACCGTCTTTCCTGAGTTCATCGCCCGCGACGAAAGGGAGCCCGTGGACGGGGGCCGTCAAGGAAACAAGCGCCGGGTGTGGGGCGGCCCGCAGGCGCTAGCCGAAGACACGGCCCGGCGCGCCTTGACGGCCCCCGGCCGCGGGCTACAGTCGCGGACAAGGTGATGGGCTCAGGAAAGACGGTGACCGCGGCAACGGCCGCTGTCGGCGCCGGCACCACGCAAGCGAAGCGCGCAGCGCCGCCAGGCGCGAAGGCCGATCAGGCGCAGCCTGTTCGGCGGTCTCGCAGGGGCGCCAAGCGCAGCGCGGCGGGGATGGGCCGCATGGCCGATCCCCTGGAGGCAAGCGCAGCGCGCAGGCCCGCCAGGGCCGAAGACTTCGACAAGAGGCGCAGCAAAGAACAAGCGCCGCACCCGCAGCGAGCGGGAGCGGCGCGCGACGCCTCAGTGCGCGATCAACTCGTCGCCGGCGGCACCATCGCCTGCAGTTGCTCGATGACCCCCGGCTCGACGAAGACGCAAGGCTGGCTGGCCTCGATCGGCACGTTGAACACCTGGGTGAACACGTGGCGCTTGATGTGCGCCAACCGGCCCGTGCGATAGGCCTGCTCGGGCTTCAGGCGGCCACTGGGCGAGCCGCTGCGCTGCGGATCGCACTCGACCAACGCGACGAAGCCCTCGTCGGCCAGCTTCTGGTGTTCGGCGCACAGGCCCCAGCCCGTCGTCGTGTGGCGCTCCATGCTCGCGCGCAGGCGCTTGTCCAGCAGGATGGCGCCAGTGTCGAAAGCCACGCCGCAGATCAGGCAGACGTGTTGCTCCATCGAAACATGCGATTTGTCGTTCATGACGATCTCCGGTTGCTCGGGCGGAATTGCCCGGAACCGTCGCCAGCACGGCGCAGCGCAAGCAGTCAGGGGTCGCAGACGGCCATGGGCCGCAAGCGCCATCGGCGCGCAGCCCTTGACGGCGAGAACGCCGTGGTACGGTGAAGGGGACAGCAAGACCGCCCACCGCCCTCCAACGAAGGTAAGGACGGGCAAGCGCAGCGCGCAGGCCCTCAAGGGCCGGAGGCGTCAGGGATCAAAGCCGGATGGCCGCGATTCGGCACGAAGCGCGGGGCGCAGCCCGCGAGCCCGACGGCGGCACGCCGGGACGCGCATGCCTGCAGGTTGCCGCCACACTGGCATGCTGCGCGTAGATCAACGCTCTTCAAGAACAACCATGTCGACCATTGACCTCTGCAATTGGCGTTTTTCGCTCGGAGGTGGTCCTGCTCAGCTTGCCGGAACCGAGCACTACCGGGCGCCGGACACCGTCGAGATCGGTATGCCAATCGACCTGCTGAAACGACTGTCCAACGACGCGACGCACGAAACGGCGATTCAACGCCAGATCCAACAGCGCCTGAAGAACGATCCCACGGCCAGGGAGTGGCATGCGCAGCGCACCAGGATCGGCGCGACAGCCCACTTCAAGGCCTATCGACAGAATCCGCACTATGAGCAGTACCACGTCGCGGCGCGCGCCGTCGCCGCCGGGAACGCCACGAGCGATCAGCAGGGAATGGCGAGCGGGCTCGGCGGCGAGATCGGCGCGAGCAAGATCGTCGTCCCGGCCGGCCAGGTTCTGTTCCATGGGCGCGGGGACATGCATCTGCACGAGCAACAGCCCTACCCTTCATTCGTATCGGCCTCGCTCGATCCCACCGTTTGCAGCTACCACGCGACAAAGCGCAAGCTACACAACGGCACGAACGCTAAGGCGGTGATCTATTTGCTGACGCTTCGAGACGCGCTGCCGGCCATGTGGGGAAACGGCGGCGGCCTCGATGAATGGGAACTCCTTCTTCAGAGCGGACTGACTTGCACCATGACGGCAGTGCACGACGGGCAGCGATTCGACATCGTCGAAGCGACCATTGGGGTCTGACGAGCGCCCCGGCACCGGTCGCTGACGCCGCTCCCCTTCTATGCTCATCTGCGCTCATGCACGCTCACGCGGGTTTCGCGCTCATCCTGTCGATCGGACAATTCGATTCAGACAAGGCCGTCCCCCCTGCGCCGATGGCCTGCGTTGAACGGAGGTCATCATGGGCAGCGCCAGCAAGTGGGTGCTCGTAAAGTGTTTTTCTGAGGTCACGGGCTACAACGAAAACGCTGTGCACCACCAAGTCGAGAACGGCCCGGGCGGCGGCGTTACGGTGTTTGACGATCGGCGAGGCGGTGCGGCATGACCGATGAAACGATCAACGCCGAACAGTGCGCCGAACTGCTGCACTGCACCGAGCAGCGCATCGAGGAACTCACGCGCACCGGCGAGTTGCCGGGGATGAAATTCGGTCGCGGCTGGATCTACGTGAAGGCCGACCTGCTGGCCTACATCGCCGAGCGCGCGCGGAAAGAGGCGGAAGAGCGGCGCCAGGATCTCAATGCAAGAAGGTCGGTCCCGCGCTTGGACATCCCGCTCAAGCCTCGACGGCAGACGCCTCCACCGTTGCCGGTGCCGTTGCTGGCCAAAGCCGTTGTGCAAGGTCCACGCCCCTGAAGCTGGCATAGCGCTGGGCCATCACCGAGCCCGGCTTCCATCCCATGATCTTGTTCAGTTCCTCCAGACGGAACAGATCGCGCCCGTCCGCGTCCTTCAGCTCCAGCCACCGGCAGGTCGCTTCGTGTCTCAGATCGTGTTCGTGGAGGCCAACGATGTCCATGTATTCGAAGGCGATCCTGAAGCGGAACGACAGCCGCTGGCTGGTCCGCGCCAAGCCCTTTTTCCCATCCTCAATTCCTTCCTCATGGAGGAACGGGAAGATGTGCGCGCGAGGCTCAACGAGCGGCCGCGTTGCAAAGTATGAGGAAAGCGGGTGGTGCACTTCTGGGCGCATGGGCACATCCCGAAAAGAAATCTTGCCCCGCCACTGCTTCGTCTCCTGGACGTGAATGACCTTGTTCGCCATGTCCACCTGCCCCCTGGTCAGCGTGTACGCTTCCCTCAGCCGCAGTCCGGTGTTCAGGATCAACAGATACAAGGTCAGCAGCGCATCGCCGCCCTTGAGTTCCAGGCCGCGCGCACGGTCCGGCCGCTCATAGCCCGACAGCACCGCCACGATCTTTTCGTGTTCCCCTGGCAGGAGGCGCCTGTCGCGCGCGACATTCACCTTCACCTTGCCACCCTTGGCCTGCACTATCTGGGCATCCACATCGGAATAGGTCGAGTAGCCCTTGGGGAGCAACTTCACCGGATTGCTAATCTTCACGTCCACGTTATGACGCAGGTACTCGTCGATGGCGCGGCCGAGTGCCTGGATGCGATGCTTGATGGACGCAGGCGACAGGTTCTTGTCCACCTTCAGGATGCGCAGATAGCCGGTCAGCCACTTGTAGTTGGCATCCGAGAACCGTACCGACCCTACTTCGCGCGTCACCGTCTTGAGGGTGAGGATCTGCGAAGGCGCCGCGAAGCCGCTGTCCGACCACGCGCCAAGAATGCGCGACAAGCGCACGCCCTCGCCAGGGGACGTAGGAACGGTCAGTTCCGCCGGCGGCGGGATGTCCGCGTGCTTCATCAGCTTCCACTGCTGCCCGTAGGCAATGGCTTCGGCTTCCGTGTCGAAGGTGAAGTATTTGCGCCCTTTCGGGAGCGATGGGTGCCTAAGCCCTATCTCCCACTTCCCGGAAGGCTTGAGTCGAGGTTTTGCCATGCCACAATCTCCATCGTGTCAACAAGATGGATCATCGCATGATCTGATCGAGTTTCAGCCGCCATTTTGTGGCGTCTTCGGGCGGTTCTGAGGCGTTTCTCGCGTGTCGGAGATTACCTAAACTATTGATTTATAAGGATTTCTAAAATGGCCACGAGCACATCAATCAGCTACAAGATCGAACTCATCCAGCGCGACGAAAGTGCCGCTGGCGGCGGCCTTCGCTGAGCCACGACCGGCAGCAGCGTCCATGGCGAGCCCCAAGAAGCAGACGGCCACACGCCATGTCGCGCTGCTGCGCGGCGTGAACGTCAACGGCATCACGATCAAGAGCGTCGACCTGAAGGCGCTGTTTGTGGAGCTTGGCTTCGGCGCGGTGCGTACCGTGCTGGCCAGCGGCAACGTGCTGTTCGACAGCGACGAAAGCGACGCCGCCGCGCTGCGAACGCGCATCGAGCAGGCGCTGCGCAAGCGCTTCGGCTATGACGCGTGGATCGTGCTGCTCACGCAGAAGACCGTGGCCGACATGGCTGCGGCCTATCCCTTCGAGCGCATCGACGAAGAACGGCATCCCTATCTCGTGTTCGGCTCCGACGCCGCGATGCTCGATGAAATCATCGAGAAGGCCGGCGCGGTCGATGCAAAGCTCGAGCGCCTGAAACGCGGCAAGGGCGTGCTCTATTGGGAATGCCCGCGCGGCGAGAGCACCGACACGCCGGTCGCCAAGCTGCTGGCGAAGACCCGCTACAAGTCGAGCACGACCGCGCGCAACCTGCGCACGGTCGAGAAGCTGCTCACGGACTGATCCATCCGATCAGCAGCCGAGCAGATCGGCCAGTTCGTTGATGTCGCGCGCATGCAGGTTGTTGTCCGGCTGCGGCGACACGTCTTTCGGCTTGGCCCGACCGAACTCATGGGGCCGCTCGATGTAGCCTGTCTTCAGGCCGCACCCGCGCGCGGCCGCCAGGTCGTCGTGATGGGCCGCGGCCAGCATCACCTGGCCGGGCGTGGCGTCGAACACGCCCGCCACACCCAGGTAGGTGCGCGGATCGGGCTTGTAGGCCTTGAACACCTCGGCCGACAGCACGCAGTCCCAGGGCAGGCTGGCGCGCTTGGCCATTTCGGTGAGCAGGCCGATGTTGCCGTTGGAGAGCGTGCAGATCGTGAACTTCTTCTTGAGCCGCGTGAGACCCTCAACCGAATCGGGCCACGCGGGCAGGCGATGCCACGCGCGGCTCAGGTCGCGCCGGGCAGCGGTGTCGAGCCGATCGCTCAGGCCGAAATCGCGCAGCACCTGCTCCAGCATGCTCAGGTGCAGTTCGTCGAGCAGCGTGAAGCCGCCCTCGCCCGCTGCAATGCGTTCCATCACGGCCTTCATCGCGGGCTGGTAGCCCGCACGCCACGCCAGCGCGAAGGCGGCGCCATCGACACCCGGCAGCGCGCTTTCGGCTTCTGCGGCAATGCCGCTGTGCCAGTCGACCACGGTGCCGAAGACGTCGAAGGCTATGACCTTCAGGTCGCTCGCATCGAAGTCGGCGCGCATGGCGGTCATCAGCGCGGCAGCTGGCTCGCGACGCGCGCCAGCTGCTCGATCAGCGCCCAGTTGCCTTCGCGGATGGCATCGGCCGGCACGATCCACGAACCACCCACGCAGGCCACGTTCGACAGCGCGAGAAACTCGGCCGCGTTGCCCGCATGGATGCCGCCCGTCGGGCAGAAGGTGACGTCGCCGAACGGACCTTGCCAGGCCTTGAGCATCGGTAGGCCTCCGGCCTGCAGCGCGGGAAAGAACTTGAGCTGGGTGTAGCCGTCTTCCTGCGCCGTCATGATCTCGCTGCCGGTGGCCACGCCGGGCAGCAGCGGCAGGCCGAGGTCGTGGCAGGCCTTGCCGACCGAGCGCGTGTAGCCCGGGCTCACGCCGAACTTTGCGCCCGCCAGTGCCGATGCTTGCGCATCCGCAGCGCTGCGGATGGTGCCGGCGCCGGCCACGGCTTCGGGCACTTCCTTGGCGATGGCCTCGATGCATTGCAGCGCCTGCGGCGTGCGCAACGTCACTTCGAGCATGCGGATGCCGCCGGCGACCAGTGCGCGCGCCAGGGGAATGGCATCTTTCACGTCATTCAGCACGATGACCGGGATGACGGGGGCGTCGCGCATCACTTCGAGCGCAGTGAGTTTGTCTGTCATTTCATTTCTCCAATACGTTGCGCATGGCCTCGGGGGCGATGCATTTTCACAGCCAGGAGCAGGCGCCCTCTTCGGCGGTCAGTGCATTGCGGCGCATGCCGGCGAACAGCTCGCGACCCAGGCCGTGTCCGTCGGCAATGCGCTGCGCTTCGGGCAGCGTCGCGGTTTCGCGCGCGGCCCATTCGTCTTCGGGCAGCAATACCGCGAGCGTACCCGCGACGGCATCGAGACGGATCAGGTCGCCGTCGCGCACCTTGGCGAGCGGGCCGCCCGCAGCTGCTTCGGGCGAAACGTGGATCGCGGCCGGTATCTTGCCCGACGCGCCGCTCATGCGGCCGTCGGTGACCAGCGCCACGCGGAAACCCTTGCCTTGGAGCACCGACAACGGCGGCGTGAGCTTGTGCAGCTCGGGCATGCCGTTGGCCTGCGGGCCCTGCCAGCGCACGACGCAGACCACGTCGCGCTCCAGCTCGCCGGCGGTGAAGGCCTTCTGCAATGCGGCCTGCGAATCGAACACGCGTGCGGGCGCTTCGATCACATGGCGGTCGTCGGGCACCGACGACACCTTGATCACGCTGCGGCCCAGGTTGCCGCTGAGCAGCTTGAGGCCGCCGGTGGCGCTGAACGGCTCGGCCACCGTGCGCGCGACCGCATCGTTCTTCGAGGGCGCGGCGGCGTGCCATGCCAGGCGTTGTTCGCCGCCTTCCACCAGCGTGGGGATATTGGCGAATTCGCGGATGCCGCCGGCGCGCACCGTGAGCACATCGCCGTGCATCAGGCCCGCATCGACCAGTTCGCCGATCACGAAACCTGGGCCGCCCGCGGCCTGGAACTCGTTCACGTCGGCGCTGCCGTTGGGGTACACGCGGGTCAGCAGCGGAATGATGTCGGAGAGCTTCGAGAAGTCGTCCCAGTCGATCACGATGCCGGCCGCGCGGGCCACTGCAACCCAGTGGATCAGGTGGTTGGTGGAGCCGCCCGTGGCCAGCAGCGCGACCATGGCGTTGACGATGCAGCGCTCGTCGACCATCTCGCCGATGGGCGGGCAACTGAATGCGGCTTCGTTCGCGCGGCCCAGCACCGTACGCACTGCCTCGCGCGTGAGCGTCTCGCGCATCGCATCGCCGGGCTGGATGAAGGCCGTGCCGGGCACATGCAGGCCCATGGCTTCGAGCAGCATCTGGTTGCTGTTGGCAGTGCCATAGAAAGTGCAGGTGCCCACCGTGTGATAGGCCGCCATCTCGGCGTCGAGCAGGCCCTGCCGACCCACGAGGCCTTGCGCAGCCTGCTCTCGCACCTTCGACTTGGCGTTGTTCGACAGGCCCGAGGGCATCGGGCCGGCCGGCACGAACACGGTCGGCAGATGCCCGAAGTGCAGCGCGCCGATCAGGAGGCCGGGCACGATCTTGTCGCACACGCCGAGCAACAGCGCGCCGTCGAACATGTCGTGCGTGAGCGCGATGGCGGTGCTCATCGCGATCACGTCGCGGCTGAACAGGCTCAGCTCCATGCCGGGCGTGCCCTGCGTGACGCCGTCGCACATGGCAGGCACGCCGCCGGCCACCTGCGCGGTGGCGCCGAGGCGGCGGGCTTCGTTCTTGATGATGTCCGGGTAGCCTTGGTACGGCGCGTGGGCCGACAGCATGTCGTTGTAGGCGGTGACGATGCCGATGTTGGGCGCGCGCTCGGTCACCACCCTGAACTTGTCGTTGGCCGGAATGCCGGCCACCGCATGCGCCACGTTGGCGCAGCCCATGCGGTCGGAGCCGCGGTCGCGTCCGCGGATTTCGGCCAGCCTGGAGAGGTACGCGCTGCGCTGCGCATGGCTGCGCTCGCGAATGCGATCGGTGACGTCGCGAACGGTGGGGTGTGTGCTGCTCATGGGGGTCTGTGGCTCTTGCTGTGTGTCGCCGGTGCGACTGGAGGCCTGGAGGCCCATCGTACCAAGCTGACGGAAAAGAGCTGATGAAATCCGGGCGCCGAACAATACGAATTTACTCAGGCGTGGCCCCCTTGTACGGCAGGCACAAAAAAGCCCGGCATCGCCGGGCTTGTTCTGCAGGCAAAGGCGGATGGCGCTCAGTCCACCAGCTTGACTTCGACGCGGCGCGCCTCGGCGTTGTTGCCCGTGCCGGCGGTCACGGCCGGCTTCTGCAGGTCGATCTTGTCGGCCGGCACGCCCAGGCCGGCGAGCACGTCGCGCACCATCTGGGCGCGCTTCTTGGCGAGTTCTTCGTTGATGGCGGCGTCGCCGGTGGCATCGTGGAAGCCCGAGACCACCGCCTTGTGGCCGCTCTCCACGCCCTTGATGACCGCAGCCAGCGCTTCGGCGGCGCCCGGTGCGAGGTCGGCGCTGCCGGTCGCAAAGTAGAAGTTCACCACGCCGTCGACCACGCGGATGCTGGCGCCATCGGGGATGGTGACCGTGACCGTCTCGGTCACTTCGGCCAGCTTGACCTCCTGGCCGGGAGCCGGCGATGAGATCACCACTGCGGGCTTGGCCGGAACGGCCGCCACGCTGTGACCCTTGTGCCAGAGCACGATGCCGATCACGAAAAAGATCACCAGAGCGATCAATGCCATCAGGAATCCGAGGATGAAATTTTGCTGGCTGTCGTCGTCGCTCATTGCAGGTCTTGCTCCGTAGGAAAGGGGTCGGTAAATAATGGTGCGGTGAACCATGATCACGAAATTGTAGGCGCCGTCCCTGACACCCCCGTGTCGGACCCCGCGCCGGATCCCGGCCCGCCGGGACTGGACCCGATGCCCAAGCCCCTGCGCGATCCGCAGCCGATGCTGGAGCGTGCCATCGCCGACTGGGGCGGGCACGACGATCTCTGGCTGTTCGGCTACGGCTCGCTGATCTGGCGGCCGGACTTCGGTTTTGTCGAACGGCGACCGGCCTGGGTGCACGGCTGGCACCGGGCGCTGAAGATGTGGAGCCGCGTCAACCGCGGCAGCGTCCAGACGCCGGGCCTCGTGTTCGGGCTGCTCTCGGGCGGCAGTTGCCGGGGCATGGTGTTCCGCGTGCCGAAGGCCGAAGGGCTGGAAACGCTGAAGCGGCTCTGGCTGCGCGAGATGCCGACCGGCGTGTACGACCCCAAGTGGTTGCGCTGCGGCACGGCCGAAGGCAATGTGCATGCGCTGGCCTTCACGCTGTCGCGCCGCAGCCCCAACTACACGGGCGAGCTGAGCGAAGAGCGCTACCGCCACATCTTCACCCACGCGGTCGGCCGCTACGGCAGCTCGCTCGACTATGCGCAGCAGACACTGCTGGAGCTGCAGCGGCATTCGATCCACGATGCCGCGCTGGCCCGGCTGGTGGCGCTGGCGCCCACGCCTGCGCAGTCAAAGACGCAGCCATCCGAGGCCGCCGCCGATTGCGGTGCGCCGCCGGCTCCGGTATATGTTCCGGGGTCTGCCGATACTTCTACCGACACTTCTTCCCAACCTCCCGGACCGTCCAAGGAAAACACATGAACCATCGTCGTCTCATCGCCACCGGCGCCGCCCTCCTCGCCACCGCCGTCCTGGCCGCCTGCGGCAGCATGGGCGGCAAGCCGAGCACGGCCGTCGAGCTGGTGCCGACCGCCGCGATCACGCCCAACCCGACGCGCGGCACGGTGACCTTCACCGCGCTGGAGCACGGCGTGCGCGTGTCGGGCGAAGTGCGCGGCCTCGTGCCGGGCAGCGAGCACGGTTTCCACATCCACGAAAAGGGCGACTGCGGCGACAACGGCAATGCCTCGGGCGGCCACTTCAACCCCACCGGCGGCACGCACGGCAAGTTCGCCGCGCCGGGCAGCCATGCCGGCGAACTGCCGAGCCTCGTGGCCGATGCCGGTGGCGTGGCGCGCTTCAGCGTGGAAGACCACTCGATCTCGCTGACCGACGGCGCCGCCAACAGCGTGGTGGGCCGCGCGCTGGTGGTGCACCGCGACCGCGACGACTTCACGACGCAGCCGGCCGGCAACTCCGGCCCGCGCATCGCCTGCGCGGTGATTCCGAAGGCCTGATGAGTTGATTGACTGGCTGGCTGGCTAACGGCCAGCGCGCGCCAGCCAGAGCGCTTCGGCGCGCGCCAGGGCCTCGGGCGTGTCGATGTCGGTCACCACACCGACATCGTCCACCACCAGGTCCGCTACCGAATCGATAGCGCGCATCGACCGCAGGATGGACGATGCGCCCAGATTCCCCTCCAGCGTCGCAAGCTGCGCACGGCAGCCGGCCGCAAAGCCGACCGGATGGCCGCGTTCGCCCTGGTACTGCGGCTGCACCGCGTTCACCCGCCCGCTGAGCGCGGCGGCCACCGCCTGCAGCGTCTCGGGCTGCACCAGCGGCAGGTCGCCCGGCAGGATCAGCCAGCCCACGGCGTCAGGCGTGGCCCGCACGGCAGCGGCGATGGAGTCGCCCATGCCGGGATGGCCGATGTCTTCCAGATGCCAGGGCAGCCCGCTCGCGCGCACCGCATCGAGCGTGCGCTCCAGCACCGGCTTGCCCGCGAGCATCGCCTTCAGCTTGGAGCCCGTGCCGCCGGCCGCAATGAAGCGTTCGCCCCGGCCCGAAGCCAGCACGATCACCACCGGGGAATTCGCCTTGGTCGTCATGGGCCGAGTATGTGCGCAACAATTCGGTCATGACTTCCTCTCCCCCCAACGAAACGCTGGCCGCGCTGCGCAAGAGCTATGAGCGCGCCGAACTCGGCGAGGCCCACAGCGCCGGCGATCCGCTCAAGCAGTTCGAGCGCTGGCTCACCGAGGCCATCGATTCGCAAGTGCCCGAGCCCAACGCCATGACGCTGTGCACCGTGGGCAGCGACCTGCGGCCGTCGAGCCGCATCGTGCTGATCAAGGGTTACGACGCGCGCGGCATCGTCTGGTACACCAACTACGAAAGCCGCAAGGGCCAGGAACTGTCGGGCAACCCGTATGCCGCGCTGCAGTTCCACTGGGTCGAGCTTGAGCGCGTGGTGCGCATCGAAGGCCGTGTCGAGAAAGCCGGCGCCGACGAAAGCGACGCCTACTTCGCCAGCCGTCCGCTCGATTCACGCATCGGCGCCTGGGCCAGCCCGCAGAGCGAGGTCATCAGCGGACGCGACGTGCTGGTGAAGAACGCCGCCGTGGCCGCCGCCAAGCACCTGCTGTCGCCGCCGCGCCCGCCGCATTGGGGCGGCTTTAGGCTGGTGCCCGACCGCTGGGAGTTCTGGCAGGGCCGCAAGAGCCGGCTGCACGACCGGCTGCGCTACCGGCTCGAAGGCGCGGACTGGGTGCGCGAGCGGCTCGCGCCCTGAACCTTGCTCGGCGTCAAGCCTCGCAACCGATCACCTTAAATTCGACGCGCCTGTCCAGCGCGTCGCTCGCATCGTCGGCCCCGGTGCCGACGATGTTCTCGCGATAGCCCTTGCCCGATTCGCGCAGCTTCTTCGACAGCGGCGGCGCCTCGGTCACCAGCCGCGACTTGACGCTGACCGCGCGCTGCAGCGACAGCCGCTCGTTGGCCGCCTCCGAACCCGTGCGGCTGGTGTGCCCCGTCACCACCACGCATGAATCGATCTGCGCCGCCTGCCGCGCGATCTGGCGCAGCCACATCGGGTAGGCCGCGCTGATCTTCGGGTCCGAAAGAAAGTCCGTCGAGCCCGGCTTGAACAGGAACTTGACGCTCAGGTTGTTGGTTTCGAGCCCCAGGCGCGCGATGGTGCCGAAGGTTTTTTCCGCATCCGCCGTGCGCCCCAGTTGCGACTGCGCCAGGTACAGGCCGCTGTAGATGCGCAACTGCTGCCCGTCGGGCCGCTTCGATGCCGCCTCGTAGCGGCTCAGCGCCTCGCTCATGCGGCCGGCCTCGTAGGCGGCGGTGGCTTCCTGCAGCACGGTCGAGGTCGGCAGGCGTTCGAGGTACAGCGCATCGGCCGCCTGGCCCGGCTGGGTTTCCGCGGTGCGGATGTAGCCCTCGACGCCACGGTCCTTGCCGTTCACCGGGCTGTCGCGAAAGAAGGCGGTGGGCCGCGTGTCCAGCGATGCGTCGCTGATGCGCGCCACCGACTGCGCGATCACCACGCCGCTCTTGATCTCTGTCAGCGCGAGGTTCAAGCGGTATGGGCCACCCGACGCGTCCTTGTCCCGCACCAGCGTGCCGTTGAGCACGTACTGCGCATTGCCGATCTCGGTGGCGTTGAACGGCGTCACGGTGAACTGCTTGAACTGGGCCTGCATGCGCTGCACGATGTGCTGCTCGGCCACGCGGGTCACTTCGGTCTGCTGGCCGCTCGCGCCTTCGAGCAGCGGGTCGATCACGATGCGGCTCTGCTTGAGCGACGACTCCACTTTCGCCAGGAAGGCCGGCAGTTTCTGCGTCTGAACCATCAGGTCGTCCACCGCCTGGTTGACGGCCTGGTCGAAAGGCATGGCGTTGCCGGGCACGGGGCGGTGCGCGCAGGCAGTGGCCAGCACGACGGTGGCGCACAGCGCCAGCATGCGCAGCGACGCGCGGATGCGGTGGGAGGTGTTCGTCATCAGCATTGGTTCCTCAATGTCTTCATGTCCTGGTCCGACAGCGGCTCGCCGACGGCGGCGCGCATGTTGATCTCGCTGCAGCGCTTCGAGGGCGCGGGCCTTCTCGCGATGGGCTCCCTCTGCGCGTCCTGCGATGCCGTCGAGGCCTGTGCCGTGGTTTGCGGCCGAGGCTTCGGGGCCGGCCGTGCTGCTGCAGCCGCAGGCGGGGCCTTGGGCTCCGGCTCCGGTGCTTTCTCGACCGGCTTGTCCGCCGGCTCGCGTGGCACGTTGACGGACAGGCACGGCGTCCTGCAGGGCTTCGCATCGGCGGCAGCGGCCCGCGCGGGCGCGCATTGCAGCGCGATCACCATCGCGACCAACGCCATCACAGGAGGGGCCGAAGAGCGCGCCGGGTAAATCATCAGCCGGCAAATGTAGGGCCGCGAGCGCCGCGCGCCATCCCACCAAACGGCCACCCTGCCGAACGGCATAGGGCGCGCGAAGGACCACGCTAGGGCGAAAGTTCGCGACGCGCTACGAAGAGAGAACCGAAGGGCTCAGGGCAGCCACTGCACCCAGACCATGACCAGCGTGAGCGTGCCCAGCGCCAGCACGGTCGACACCGCGACGCTGGCCGTCACCAGGTCTTCGGCGGTGCGGTAGCGCTGCGAGAACAGGAACACGTTGGCGCCGATCGGCAGTGCTGCCGCCACCACCATCACGGTGAGCGGCATGCCGCGCACGCCGAGCAGCCAGCCGATGCCGGCCACCAGCAGCGGATGCAGCAGGTTCTTGACCAGCGCCTGCACCAGCGCGCCACGCCAGTGCCGCCCGATGGGCGTGAGCGCAAGCGTGATGCCCACCATCACCAGCGCCACCGGTCCGAAGGCCTGGCCGAGGAGCTGGATCGGCTTGTCGATGACTTCGGGCATCGTGAGCCCGGTCTGTGCGAACAGCAGGCCCGCGATGATCGGCAGCGGCACGGGATGGATGATGGCGTTGCGCAAGGCGCGCAGCACGGTGTGGGCCATCGAGCGCTTTTCCGCGCCGCTGACCACTGCATGTTCGCGCGCGACGGCCAATTCGAGCACGACGGTGGCGCTGGTCAGCAGCACCAGCGAGTGCAGCGAGATCAATGTGAGCAGCACCACCATGCCTTCTTCACCATAGGCCAGGCCGATGAGGGCAATGCCGATCATCACGGTGTTGCTGTAGGTATTGGCCAGCGCGATCACGGCCGCCGTGCGGTTGAAGCCGCGCAACGCGAGCGTGCCCGCGAACAGCAGGCCCGAGGCGATGAAGTACGCCGCGACCGGCTTGAGGCTCAGTTGCTCGACGTGCACCGTGCTCATGGCACGGAACAGCAATGCGGGTGCGAGCAGCAGGAAGATGAGGTTCGACAGGTCCTTGACCGCATTGCCGCTGATCCAACGGCGCCTGCCTGCGAGGTAGCCCGCTGCGATGAGAAGGACGACGGGCAGGAGCGAGGAGATGACGAAGGAATTCACCCGGCGAGGATAGTCGAGGGGTGTCTTGCTCCTGGGTGCGTTCGGGGCGCCTGTTCGGCGCTCTTGTTCGATTTGCGGCTGCTGTTCAGGGTGTGTGCGAATGACACCGGGTGCTCCCCTCCGCGAATGTCCCCCGGGGCGCTGCGCGCCCCTCCTCCTTTATTTCGCTGCGGGGAGCACCCGGCGTCACTCGCACAGGGCATGCTGCTGGTGATCGCTGATCAACCAGTGCTCTGAGCGCTCGCGCCGATACGGGGCTCTTTTTCGCGAAATAAAGGAGGAGCGAAGCGGGGGACATTCGCGAAAAAGAGCACCGTGTCGGCGTGAGCGACGCCCTGAACGGCAGCGCTCACAAAACACAGATCAGAACGTCACGCGCAACCCGACCTTCAGCGACCGCCCCTGCAACGGCGCATTCGGATACACAGTCGTCGTCAGAATCGACGTCGGGCTGTACGCCAGCTTGTTCGTGATGTTGTCCATGCGCGCATACCAGGTCAGGTTGGCGCGCTGCACCTTCATGCGGTAGGTGATCGCCGCATTCCACAGCGTGTACGCATCCGTCTCCCGTGCGCCGACAGACGGCACGCGATGCTGCGCCGCGTTGTAGTCGAAGCCGAAGCGCGCGCCCCACGGGCCGTTGCCATAAACCAGCGTCGCACCCACACGCAGCGGCGCGATGCGCGGCAGTGGCTCGCCGGTGTCGAGGTTCTTCGCGCGCACGATGTCGCCGCGCCATTCCAGATCGAGCGTGGACGCGTCGCCCATCCGCGCGAAACCTTCGGTGCCCAGCAGCCGCAGATTGCCGCTGGCCTCGATGCCGGTGAAGCGCGCACGCACGCCGCTGTAGAGGTACTCGGCCAGCGTGTCGGTCACCTCGGGGTCGTTCACCACCTGGCCTTCCTTGTCAAGCGTGCGGCCCGATGCGGTCAGGCCGATGTAGTTGCTGAAGCGCGTGACGTACGCGTTGACGCGGGCCGTGTTGGCGCCCGACTTCCACTGCGCCCCGAGGTCGAAGCCTGTGGACTTTTCCTTCTTCAGGTTCGGGTCGCCCACTTCCCATGCGGCCGTGGCCACGTGCGGGCCGTTGGCGAGCAGTTCGTAGTCCTTGGGTGCGCGCTCGGTGTAGGCAAGGTTCGAGGTCAGTTGCCACTGCGGCGCAAGGTTGACCAACGCACCAAAAGCCGCGCTGTGCGGATTGAAGGTGCGCTCGCCAATCGCGAAGCGCGTGACGGTCGGATCGTCCGGGTAGCCCAGCGAGCGGATGCGGACCTTCTCGGTGCGCGCACCGAAGCTCAGCCGACCCCACGAGGTGCCGTACTCCTCGTACAGGAACAGCGCGTTCGAGCGCGTGCGGCTGTGCGGCGCAAAGGCCTCCTCGCCGTCGGCGGCGAAGCGGTTGGTCTCGCTGCTGAAGCCGACCAGGCCTTCGAAGTTGCCGATCTTCTCGTGGCGCGCCTCGATGCGCAGGTCGTTGCTCATGTTCGAGAACTTCGTGCCGGGCTGGCTGCCCTCGAACTCGGTGTGGCGGTAGTTGGTGTGGCTGAGCTTGGCGTGGACGCTGCGGATGATGCCGCCCGGGCGCCACTCACCTTCCAGCGCGTAGCGGTCGGACTTCATGCCGATGGTCACGTCGTCCTCGGCCACGGTGCCGTAGGTGCTGCGGTAGGTGGCGACCGATGCGCCGATGTAGCCCTGGTCGAAGAACAGCGTGCCGCCGATCGCGCCGCCGTGCGCCTCGTTGGCCGAGTTGCAGATCTTGCGTGCGCGCCAGGGCGAGCCGGGCTTCTCGCAGTTCAGGTCGATGGGCACCGACGCGTCTTTCGAGTCGCGCTTGAAGGCGTCGACGTGCACTGCGAAGCGGTCGTTGCCGCCTTCGAGCACCACGCCGCCGTTCTTCTCCTTGTTGCCGGTGGCATAGCCCAGGTCGGCGCGGCCGCCGAAGCCGTTGATCGGTTCGGTCGGAATGCGGTTGTCGATCACGTTGACCACGCCGCCGACCGCGCTGCCGCCGTACTGCAGCGCCGAGGGGCCGCGCAGCACTTCGATGCGCTCGGTGACCAGTGCATCGACCGGCACCGCATGGTCGTAGCTCAGCGCCGAGGCGTCGGGTGCGCCGCCGCCGTTCTGCAGGATGCGGATGCGGTCGCCGTCCTGTCCGCGAATGATCGGGCGGCTCGCGTTGGGGCCGAAGTAGCTGCTGCTCACGCCGGGCAGGTTGTTGAGCGTTTCGCCGAGCGTCGATTCGGAGCGCAGCAGCAGCTTGTCGCCCGACAGCGTGGTGGTCGGCGCGATCAGTTCGCTGGCGCCGAGCGGGTTGCCGGTGACGGTGACCTCGCGCAGGCTCGACGAAGCGTCAGCGGGCTGGGCCTGGGCCTGGGCAGCGCCCTGGGTCTGCGCATGGGAAACGCTCGCGAAAGCAGCGAGCGAAAGAACGGCAACGCCGATGGCGTTGCGACGGAAATTGGGAATCATGAATGGACACTCGTTGAATCGATGGGCGATCCACCGCCCCCGTGCAAGACGGGTTCGGCAGTCGGAACACAAAGGAAGAAATTCAGCGAGCGGCAGGCGGACCGCGTGCGTCGAACAGCACGATCCAACGAGAAACGGCTTCGCCCTGCAGGTAGGCGAAGGTGGCCGACGGCAGCAGCATCGGCAACACCACCAGCGGCACGCCCGGCGCGCTGAAGCCGTGCGCCAACTGGTCGTACAGCCGGCATTCGGCATCGGTCTTGTCGCCGAACAGCGCATACAACCCGTCATGCCGTTGCAGGGAGGCCGTGGCCTTGGCGGCCACGGCCGTGCGCCCGGCCGCCACGGCCCAGCCGCGGTCGCCCGGCATGTGCAGCGTGGCATGCACGAGGCCGAGCGTCGACGCCATCCACACCGCGACAAGCAGTGCGAAGGCGACGGTGCGCGACAGCCTCGGGTTCATCATCATGCGGTGGGTCAGAAGTGCGTGGTCATGCTCACGTACAGGCTGCGCCGCGTGCCGTACTGCGGCGCGCCCACGCCGACGCCCGTGCCGTCGCGCAGCAGGTAGCTCTTGTCGAACAGGTTCAACACGGCGATGCGCCCGACGATGTCACCGCCCGACGCATCCTTCCAGGTGTGCGAATAGGCGGCATTGACCACCGCGTAGTGCGGCAGCGCGGCGCTGTTGGGCGCGCCGCCGTCGGGCGTGCGGCGCAGGCCGCTGCCGAAGATCAGGTCGCCGCTGACCTGGTTGTCGCCGAAGCGGTAGCTGGCGCCGCCCGACAGCGTGTAGGTCTGGTCGTGGTCCAGGTACACATAGTGGTTGGCGATGTAGGCCAGCTCGTCGGTGCCGAACAGCGACTGGCTCGACACGATGTCCTTGCCCATCGCCTTCTGGTAGGCGAAGTTGGCGTAGGCCGACCAGTGCTCGTCGTTGTAGCGCGCCGACAGCTCCAGCCCGCGCGCGAAGCCCTTGTCGTAGTTGAAGGGCGACAGGATCAGCGCCTGGCCGAACTGGCCTTCGTCGAGCAGGTTGGTGATGTTCTTGTAGTAGACATCGGCCGACAGCGACAGGTTGGCGTTCACCTTGTGGTCCACGCCCAGGTCGAAGTAGTGGGTGCGCTCCGCCTTTACCGGGTCAGAAGTCGGCACCGCGGGCTGGTTGGTGGTGCCCGCGTACAGGTTGATGCTCTGCTGCGACGCCAGCTCCTGCGGCGGCGGCGTGAAGTAGCGCGCATAGCCCGCGTGCAGCGCGGTGTCGTCCGACAGCTTGTACGCGAGGTTCAGGCGCGGGCTCCACTGGTGCTCCTTGGTGAACGCATCGACGCTGTCGTAGCGCAGGCCGTAGTTGAAGGTCAGCTTCGGATCGATGCGCCATTCGTCCTGCACATACAGGCTGGCAAGCTGGCCGACCTTGCTGGAGTTGTCGTTGATCAGCATCGGCGTGTTGCCGACCTGCGCGCCGCTGTCGTCGACCGGGAACACGTTCACCGCATTGATGCTGCGCGTGGTCTGCCGCGTGTAGGCGCCGCCGAAGCGCAGCGTGTGGCTGTCGCTGGCCTTGTACGACGCATCGGCCTGCAGGCCGTTCGACGAGTTGGAGCGCAGGGTGTCGGAGGCCACGCCGTTGTAGATCAGGTCGCCCGCTCCGTCGGGGATGTAGTGCAGGTTCGAGTACTGGTGGAAGGCCGAGACCTGGTAGTCCAGTGCGCCCACCGTCTTCTGGAACGACAGCGCCACGAAGCGGGTGGCCTCGGTCTGGCGCTCGCGCACGTTGGACGAAGGCAGCGCATTGAAGCCCGTGCCCAGGTCGCTGTAGCCGGCCAGCGAGAAAGCCGGCGCCTGGTTCGGATTCGTCGGGATCTGGAACTTGCCGTTGTAGGTGCCGAACATCAGGCCCACGCGCGTGTCCGCATCGAGGTAATAGGACAGGTTGCCGAAGGTCTTGCCCTGCCGCGTGCGGTCGTTCTGCGCATTCAGCGTCGGCTGCGGGTTCTCGATGCCGTTGGTGTTGGAGACCAGGCTGCCCGACAGGTAATAACTGAGGTTGCCCTTGGTGCCGTAGATCGATCCGTTTTCTTCCAGCGTGTTGTGGCTGCCGAAGGTGAAGCCGAGCGAGCCGCCGGGTTTGCCGAAGCCCTGCTTGGTCTGGATGTCGACCACGCCCGCGGTGCGCAGGCCGTACTGCGCGGGCAAGGCGCCGGTGAGGAAGTTGACCGAGTCGATGTAGCGCGTGTCCAGCGACTGGCCGAAGCCCGAGATGCCCTCGGGCAGTTGCACGCCGTTGACGCGGTACTGCACGTTGCCGTGGTCGTCGCGCACATGCAGCGAGCCGGAGGCCTTGGAGTCCTTGGCCACGCCGGGCAGCGTGAGCAGCACGTCGTCGAGCGGGGTGGCGTCACCCTTGCCGAGTGCGTCGATGGCTGCGCGGTCGATGCGGTAGACGGTGGCGCCGACCTCGGGCGAAAGCTCCATGCGCGCTTTCTTCAGGCGCTCGGACTGGATTTCCACCGTCGACAGCGTGCCGAGCGCGGTGGCCGGCTCGACCGTGGTGGTGGTGTCGGCGGTGGGCGCGGAAACCGGGGGGCTTGCATCCTGGGCGAAGGCCGGCCAGGACAGTAGCGAAAGAACGGCAATGCCAACGGCATTGCGACGGAAATTGGGAATCATGATGGGCACTCGTTGAATCGATGAACGATCTGCCTCCGCCCGCGCAAAGCGGACGTGGCAGCCGGAACACGGGGGGATTCAGCGAGTGGAAGGCGGACCGCGCGCGTCGAACAGCGCGATCCAGCGGGCGATGGCCTCGCCCTGCAGATAGGCGAAGGTGGCCGACGGCAGCAGGATCGGCAGCACCACCAGCGGCACGCCGGGTGCGGTGGAGCCGTGCTCGAGTTGGTCGTACAGGCGGCATTCGGCGTCGGTGTGTTCGCCGAACAGGCTGCCCAGGCCGTGGTCCGCATGCTTGTGCACGCCGCCTGGCGACGTCGCCTGCACAGCCGCCGCAGCCTTGGCAAGGCCGGGAACGTGCAGCGACCGGTGCATCACCCCCAGCGTGCCGGCGATCCACAGCGCGAGCGCCAGCGCGATGATGAACGCGCGCGACGAACGGGTGGAGGCTGGACGGGCGATGTGCACGGGATGCAGGGCCGAAGGCTCAGCTCTTCTTGACGCGCGAGGCGAAGGTCTTCTGGAACTTCTCGACCTTGGGGCCCACGACGAATGCGCAGTAGCCCTGGTTCGGGTTGTTCAGGAAGTAGTCCTGGTGGTAGGCCTCGGCGGTGGAGTAGTTGGCGAGCGGCGCCACCTCGGTCACCACGGGCGAGTGGTAGGTCTTGCTGGCCTCGATCTCGCGGATGACGTCTTGCGCCACCTGCTTTTGCGCATCGCTCGTGTAGTAGATGCCGCTGCGGTACTGGGTGCCGGCGTCGTTGCCCTGGCGGTTGAGCGTTGTGGGGTCGTGCACGACGAAGAAGATTTCGAGAATCTCGCGCAGGCTGATCTGCGCGGGATCGAATTCGAGCTTCACCACCTCGGCATGTCCGGTGCGGCCGGTGCAGACCTGTTCGTAGGTCGGGTTGACGACTTGGCCGTTGCAATAGCCCGATTCGACGTCGACCACGCCCTGCACCCGGTCGAACACCGCTTCGGTGCACCAGAAGCAGCCACCACCGATCACGATGGTTTCGTTGGGCGACGATGAGGGGGTCATGGCACGGCTCCGGAGGTTGGAAAAAAGCGAACCCGATATTGTCGCGGCTTGACGTGCCGGATGCCGGTCACTACATTACTAACCCGCCAGTCATTAAAAACATGCCCACGCCCCGCTCCTTCGTCGACAAGATCTGCCCGGTCCGCGCCAAGCGCGAGCGCCGCAAAGAGGCGCGCCCCGGCGAATTGCTCGCGGCCGCGCTCGACCTGTTCGTGGAAAAAGGCTTTGCCGCCACCCGCTCCGAGGAAGTAGCGGCCCGCGCCGGCGTGTCCAAGGGCACCCTCTTTCTGTACTTTCCGAGCAAGGAAGAGCTGTTCAAGGCGGTGGTGATGGAAAGCCTCGGCGGCCGTTTCACCGAGTGGAACGCCGAATTCGAGGCCTTCGAGGGCACATCGGCCGAAATGCTGCGCTACTGCATGAAAGTCTGGTGGGAACGCGTCGGCATGACCAAGGCTTCGGGCCTGACCAAGCTGATGGTGTGCGAAGGCGCCAATTTCCCCGAGCTGGCGGAGTTCTACCGGCAGCAGGTGGTGCGCCCCGGCCACGTGCTGCTGCGGCGCATCCTGCAGCGCGGCATCGACCGCGGCGAATTCGCTCCGGTCGACGTCGACCACGCCATCTACTCGGTGGTGGCACCCATGGTCTTTCTCATGCTCTGGAAGCATTCGGCCATGGTCTGCGTCGACGGCGACAGCGCCCTCGACCCTGAAAAGTACCTCGCCACGCAGGCGGAAACGGTGCTTTACGGGCTCAGCGTGCGCGCCGGGGACAAGGCATGAAAGGCCGTGGATGGCCGACCGGGCGGCGGGTGTCATCGGCGCAACCTAAAATTGAAGGTTTGTCCTGAGCCCACAAGGAAAGCCACGCCATGAACCCCACCCCTACCCTCGAGCGCTTGCGCTTCAACATGATCGAACAGCAGATCCGCCCCTGGGATGTGCTGGAGACGGACATCCTCGAACTGCTGGCCGAAATCCACCGCGAGGACTACGTGCCGGAAGAACACCGCACGCTGTCGTTCTTCGACATGGAACTGCCCCTGCTCGACGGCTCCGTGCCCGGCGAGTTCATGCTCTCGCCCAAGGTCGAAGCCCGCACGCTGCAAGACCTGCATATTCAAAAGCACGAGTCGGTGCTTGAAATCGGCACCGGTTCCGGCTTCATGGCCGCCCTGCTCGGCGCCCGCGCCGCCCAGGTGCTGTCGCTTGAAATCAACCCCGTGCTGGCCGCCCGCGCCGCGCAGACGCTGCGCGAGAACGGCGTGACCAACGTCGAAGTGCGCCATGCCGACGGCGCCGTGCCCCTGGCCAGCGGCCCCAGCTTCGACGTGATCGTGCTGAGCGGCTCGGTTGCCCGCATTCCGCAGAACCTGCTGGGTTCGCTCAAGGTCGGCGGCCGCCTGTCGGCCATCGTCGGCGAAGAGCCGATGATGCGCGCCCACTTCGTCACCCGCGTGAGCGAAAGCAAGTGGGAAACCATCCAGCCCTGGGACATCGTGGCACCGCGCCTGCTGAACTTCCCCGAGCCTTCGCGCTTCTCGTTCTGAGCGGGCGGTCCACCGAATGATCGACCAAGTCCGCCCCGCCGACCTTGCCGCCTGGTTCGCCCAGGACGCCGACGCCGCCCCCGTGCTGCTCGACGTGCGCGAGCCCTGGGAACTGCAGACGGCGAGCGTCGTGCCCCAGGGCTTCACGCTGGTCGCGATCCCGATGAACGAGATTCCCGGGCGGCTGGCCGAACTGGGCGAGGGCCATCGCATCGCCTGCCTGTGCCACCACGGCGCGCGCAGCCAGCGCGTGGCCGCCTTCCTGAACCAGAACGGCTTTGACCAGCTCGCCAACGTGGCGGGCGGCATCGACGCCTGGTCTTCGCAGCACGACCCTTCCGTGCCGCGCTACTAGCTTCTCTCTTCAAGGACGTTCAATGCCTCCAAGGCTCCGGCTTCTGCCCCTTTCCGCAGCACTCGCAAGCGCCATCGCTTCACTGCTCGCACTGCCGGCCCAGGGCCAGACACTGAACGCACTCTATGAAGCCGCCCGCGGCTACGACGCCACCTACCAGGGCGCGCGGGCCCAGTACGAAGCGAACGTGGCGCGCGCCGCGCAGGCCAAGGCCGGCATCCTGCCCGCCGTGGGGCTCACCGCCGGCGTGACGCGCACCGACCTCGAAATCGACACCCTCACGGGCAACAACCGGGGCACCACGCCGCGCGACTTCAACACGCAGAACGTGGGCATCAACGCCACGCAGCCGCTGTATCGCCCTGCCAACTGGGCCACCTACGAGCAGGGCAAGCGACAGGCCGATATTGCGCAGGCAGTGCTCACCATCGCCGAGCAGGACCTGATCGTGCGCGTGAGCCAGGCCTACTTCGACGTGCTCGCGAGCCAGGACAGCCTGGCGCTGGTGCGCGCGCAAAAAGTTGCCGTGGCGGAGCAGCTTGCGTCGGCCAAGCGCAACTTCGAGGTCGGCACCTCGACCATCACCGATTCGCGCGAGGCCCAGGCCCGCTACGACCTCGTGATCGCCCAAGAGATCGCGGCCGAGAACGACCTGCAGGTCAAGAAGATCGTGCTCGACCAACTGGTCGGCCGCCCCGGCAGCGTGCCGGTGCCGCTGGCGGTGCCGGTCGTGCTGCCGACCGCGCTGCCGGCGGACATCAACGCCTGGGTCGCGCAGGCCAACGACGTGCATCCGGCGATCCGGCAAGCCCGCCTTGGCCTCGATGTGGCCGGGCTCGAAGTGCAGAAGGCCCAGGCCGGGCACAAGCCCACGCTCGACGCGAACCTGGGCTACAACGTCACGCGCAATCCCACGGGCACCAGCACCAGCGCGGTCGGCACGCGCGTCAACGCGGCCACCGTGGGCGTGACCTTCAACCTGCCGCTGTTCGCCGGCTTCGCCACCGAGAACCGCATCAAGGAAACGCTGGCACTCGAAGACCAGTCGCGCAGCGTGCTCGACGGCACCCAGCGCAGCGTGGCGCAGGCCACGCGCGCGGCCTACCTCGGGCTGGTGTCGGGCGCGGGGCAGGTCAAGGCGCTGGAAGCGGCCGAGGCTTCGAGCCAGAGCGCGCTCGATGCCAACAAGCTGGGCTACCAGGTGGGCGTGCGCATCAACATCGACGTGCTGAATTCGCAGAGCCAGTTGTTCCAGACCAAGCGCGACCTTGCGCAGGCGCGCTACAACGTGCTGCTGGGCAACCTGAAGCTGCGCCAGGCCAACGGCACGCTGACGACCGACGACATGAATGCAATCAACGCGACACTGGCAAGCAATGGCAGCACGCCGGCTGTGCCTGCGGCGATCACGTCGACGCCGGACCGCGTGCCTGCGCCTTACGTGCCGGTCACGCCACCGAGCATTCCGGTGATTCCGCCGGTGCCGGTGCAGCCGTTCAATCCGCCTGCGCCTGTGATGCCTTCGGCGCCTGTGCCGCCGGTGATCCTGAATCCGCCGGTGCGCTGAGGCTCGGTTTTCTCCCTCCCCTTCCGGGGGAGGGCCGGGGTGGGGGCCAGCGGTGTTTCCATCGCCAGCGCCGTCGAGCCCCCATCCCAACCTTCCCCCGGAAGGGGAAGGAGCAAAGACAAGGGCCGATCAGTCCAGCGTGGGTTCTGCTCTGGGTGGCTCGTTTTCAAGCGGTGCGCTGGCAGTTGCCACCGGCTCGGCGGCCTGCGCAATCGCCAGCACCGCAGCAGCGGTACGTTCCGCCGCCCCGCGGTTCGACGACGAAAACGCCAGCGCGGCCTGCGCCATCACAGCGCGCCGCTCGGGGTTCTCGACCAGCTTCAGCGCCGCCGTCACCGCCTGCTCCATGCCTTCGACACGCAGCGATGCGCCCGCAGCGAGCGACAGTTGCGCCGCCTCCGCGAAGTTGAAGGTCGACGGCCCCATGATCACGGGACAGCCGCAGGCCGCCGGCTCGATCAGGTTCTGGCCACCCAGCGGCTCGAAGCTGCCACCCAGCAGCGCCACGTCGGCCAGGCCGTAGTACAGCGCCATTTCACCGAGCGAGTCGCCCAGCCAGATCTCGGCATCGTTCGGCTGGCCCGCCGCGCTGCGGCGCGCGACCGCGAAGCCTTCGGCCTCGATCAGCGCCGCCACTTCATCGAAACGTTGCGGATGGCGCGGCACGATCATCCATTGCACGTCGTGCACCCGCTTGGCGATCGAGCGGATCGCGCCCTGCTCGGGCGGCACGGGCGAGGTCGCACCGAAGCGCTTGAGCACTTCGAGCAGCATCCGCTCTTCACCGTCGCGCGAGCTGGCAAGAACGACCATCGGCCGGGGCAGGTGCTCGCGCAGCGACACCGCCGTGGCCAGTTGCCGCGTGTCGGGCGTGGCGTCGAACTTCAGGTTGCCGTAGATGCCGGCCACCTTGGCACCGAGCGACACCAGACGGTGCGCGTCGGCTTCGGTCTGCGCCCACACGGCGGTGAGCGCCGAATACGCGGGCCGCGCCAACCATGCAAGCCGCTCGGCCGCAGCCAGCGATTTTTCGTTGAGCCGCGCGTTGGCCAGCACCAGCGGGATGCGGCGTTCGGCACAGGCCGCGGCCATCTCGGGCCAGACCTCGGTTTCCATCAGCACGCCGATCTGCGGCTGGAACTTGTCGAGAAAACGCGCCACGGCACCGGGCGTGTCCCACGGCTGCCAGACCTGCGTGTCGCCCGGCTCGAGCAGCTTGGCGCCCTCTTCCCGGCCGGTCGCGGTGCCATGCGTGAGCAGGATCGGCACGCCCGGGTACTGCCGACGCAACTCGGCGATCAGGATGGCGGCGGCGCGCGTTTCGCCGAGCGAGACGGCGTGCACCCAGCATTGGGCATTGCCCGTGATGCTCTCGTCGTAATGGCCGAAGCGCTCCTCGACGGCGACGCCATAGCCGGGCTCGGCCTGCGCCCTGCGCCGCAACTTGCGGCGCACCAGGGGTTGCACAACGGTGGTGAAGGCGCCGTACAGGCGCAACAAGATAGAACGCACGGGCTTAACGCTCCATCACGCGATGGCGAAGCTCGCAACGCGTGAAACCGGAGCGGCCCTCTGCGCCAGGGATACCGTGGAACCGGCTTTGCCGGGCCACTGGTATCGCCCCCTGGAAGGGGGTTGGCGTAGCGACACGAAGTGCGCGAAGACTGGGGGTCATCCTGTTCAGTGTGAAGCTTCGGCCAGCTTGGCGTCGGGCTTGACCGTTCGCAGCAGCGCCAGCATCTCGGTTTCGATGCGCTTGAGCGCCGCGTCGGTCTGGCCTTCGAAGCGCAGCACCAGCACGGGTGTGGTGTTGGAAGCGCGGATCAGGCCGAAACCATCGGGCCAATCCACGCGCAGGCCGTCGATGGTCGAGACCTTGGCGGGGGCCGCGAAGCTCGCGCCCTTGACGAGCTTGTCGACGACCGCATGCGGCTCGCCTTCGGCGCAGGCCACGTTGAGTTCGGGCGTCGAGAAGCTGGTGGGCAGCGCGTTGAGCACGGCGCTCGCATCCGGGCTCTTGCTCAGGATTTCGAGCAGGCGGCAGCCCGCATAGGTGCCGTCGTCGAAGCCGAACCAGCGCTCCTTGAAGAAGATGTGGCCGCTCATCTCGCCGCCCAGCGGCGAATCGATTTCCTTCATCTTCGCCTTGATGAGCGAATGGCCGGTCTTGAAGATCATCGGCACGCCGCCCGCGGCCTCGATGGCCGGTGCCAGGCGCTGCGAGCACTTCACGTCGAAGATGATGGTGCCGCCCGGCACGCGCGACAGCACATCCTGTGCAAAGAGTTGCATCTGGCGATCGGGGAAGATGTTCTGGCCGTCCTTGGTGACGATGCCCAGGCGGTCGCCGTCGCCGTCGAAGGCCAGGCCCAGCTCGGCGTCGCCCGATGCCAGCGCGGCCATCAGGTCCTTGAGGTTCTCGGGCTTGCTCGGATCGGGATGGTGGTTGGGGAAGTCGCCGTCGACTTCGCTGAACAGCTCGGTCACCTCGCAGCCGATGGCGCGGAAGATGGCTGGGGCCGTGGCGCCCGCGATGCCGTTGCCGGAATCGACCACGATCTTCATGGGTCGGGCCAGCTTGATGTCGCCGGCAATGCGCTTGACATAGGCATCGGTCACGTCGACCTTGCGCACGCTGCCGCCGGGGGCGAGCTTGGCGCTGCCGTCTTCCATGGTCCTGCGCAGGCCCTGGATCTCGTCGCCGTAGATCGCGCGGCCGGCCAGCACCATCTTGAAGCCGTTGTAGTCCTTGGGGTTGTGGCTGCCCGTGACCTGGATACCGCTGGAGGCCAGCGTGTGGGCCGCGAAGTACAGCAGCGGGGTGGTGACCGCGCCCACGTCGATCACTTCGATGCCGGTGGCCACCAGGCCCTTGATCAGTGCTTCGACCAGCGCGGGGCCCGACAGGCGGCCATCGCGCCCCACGGCCACGGACTTTTCGCCGGCGGCGCGTGCAGCGCTGCCGAACGCCCGCCCGAGTGCTTCAGCAACCTCGGCGTCGAGGGTGACGGGCACGACGCCACGAATGTCATAGGCCTTGAAGATCGACGCGCTGAGCTGCATGAAGGGCGTTTCCCTGTTGTATTTGGAACGGGGCATTGTAGGCAACGCTCTACGGGCCCACATGTCCGAAAACGGCCAGTTGAAACGAGTCGAAACCGTATCATTTGCCCATGCCTACCACCCACGCCCCCACTGAAGCGCTCGAGAGCGACGCCTGCTACCTGGCGATGAAGACGCACGATGCGCGCTTCGACGGGTCGTTCTTCACCGCCGTGACTTCCACCGGCATCTATTGCCGGCCGGTCTGCCGCGTGAAGCTGCCGCGGCGCGAGAACTGCCGGTTCTTCCGCCACGCGGCCCAGGCCGAGGCAGCGGGCTTTCGTCCCTGCCTGCGCTGCCGGCCCGAACTGGCGCCGCGCGCGGCCAGTTGGTCGACCGAAGACGCCTCGCGCATCCTGGCGCTGCAGGCGGCCCGGCTGATCGACGAACCCGATGCGTGGTCCGAAGACGGCCCCGGCGCTGCGCAGATCGCGGCGCGGCTGGGCGTGAGCGACCGCCATCTGCGGCGCATCTTCGAGGCCCAGTTCGGCGTGTCCCCATTGCAGTACCTGCAGACGCGCCGCCTGCTGGCCGCCAAGCAGCTCATCGCCGACACACGGCTGCCGATGACCCAGGTGGCCCTGGCCAGCGGCTTCGCCAGCGTGCGCCGTTTCAATGCGGCCTTTGTCGAGCACTACGGGCTCAACCCGAGCGCGCTGCGTCGCGCCGGCGGCACCACCGCCGAGGGTGGCGAAGGCAAGGCAATCGAGGTGCGGCTGGGCTTTCGTCCGCCCTACGACACCCACGCCATGCTCGCCTTCTTCGCGCGCCGGGCGCTGCGCGGTGTCGAAGTCGCCTCGACAGCGGACGGCAAGGAGCCCGCCAAGGGCAGCACGCCCACCTATGTAAAGCTCGCCCGCACCCTGCGCGTGCAGCAAGGCGGACAGACGCACGCCGGCTGGCTGCAACTGCGCTTCGACATCGAGCGCGAGCAGATGCTGCTGTCGGTGAGCGATTCGCTCGCGGCGGTGCTGCCCATCGTGATCAGCCGCGCACGCGCCATGTTCGACCTCGATGCCGAGCCGATGGCGATCAACGCCGCGCTGCATGCGGCCTTTCCGCACGGTGACGGGCTGCGCGTGCCGGGCACGGTCGACGGCTTCGAGTTGGCGGTGCGCGCGGTGCTGGGCCAGCAGATCACGGTGGCTGCGGCGCGCACGCTGGGCTCGCGGCTAGTCGAGGCCTTCGGAGAAACCATCGCCACGCCCGTCGAAGGCCTGAACCGGTTGTTTCCCACGCCCGCCACCATTGCGGCAGCAAGCGGCGATGCGCTGGGCCAGCTCGGCATCGTGCGCCAGCGGCAGACCGCCCTGCAGGCCATCGCCCGCGAAGTCGCCGCCGGCAAGCTGGCCCTGCATGCGGGGGCCGACGTGCCATCGACCATCGCGGCGCTGCAGGAGCTGCCCGGCATCGGTGCCTGGACCGCGCAATACATCGCGATGCGGGCCCTGCGCTGGCCCGACGCCTTCCCGGCTGGCGACGTCGCGCTGCAGAAGGCGCTGGGCGTCACCACCGCACGCGCGGCCAGCGAAGCCTCGCAGGCCTGGCGGCCCTGGCGCAGCTATGCGGTGCTGCGCGCCTGGCATGCGCCCTCGCCTTCGACGGTTGCCACCGAACCGGTGGCTGCCACCGAATCTCCCCTCATCACCACGGCAGGCCTCACCGCCTGAAATGTCATGAAGTTCAAGAGCAAAGTCATCTACACCTCGCACATCGACACGCCGCTGGGCGGCATCACGATGGCGGCCACCGACCAGGGCCTGGCGGGCGTCTGGTTCGACCAGCAACGCCACTGGCCCGACACCACGGGCTGGATTCCGAAGGACGACCACCCCGCGCTGGTCGAGGCCGCCGCGCAACTGCACGACTACTTCGCCGGCAAGCGCGACAACTTCGACATGAAGCTCGACCTGTCGCACGGCACCGCGTTCCAGCAGAGCGTGTGGCAGCAGTTGCTGGCCATTCCGGCCGGTGCCACCACGAGCTACGGCGCGCTCAGCGTCAACGTGGGCAACCCGGCCGCCGTGCGCGCGGTGGGCGCGGCCGTGGGGCGCAATCCGATCAGCGTGATCGTGCCCTGCCACCGCGTGCTGGGCGCCGATGGCTCGCTGACCGGTTACGCTGGCGGGCTCGATCGCAAGACAGCGCTGTTGGAGCTAGAGGGCGCGCTGTAACACCACCCCGAAGAAGATTGAAAGACGCATGACCACAACGAACAACAGCACCGTCGCCGCACCCACGAACTCCTCCGCCTGGGTCATCGACCTGGTGCTCCTGGCTGCGCTCTGGGGTGCGTCTTTCCTCTTCATGCGCATCGGTGCCGCCGAGTTCGGCGCGCTGCCGACGGCCGCCGTGCGGGTGGCCATTGCCGCACTGTTCCTGCTGCCGATCGCGCTGCTGCGCGGCCAGGGCCCGTCCCTCGCGAAGCACTGGAAGGCCAGCTTCGTGGTCGGCGTCTTCAATTCGGGCATGCCGTTCGCGCTCTTCTGTTTCGCGCTGCTGACCATCAACACCGGCCTTGCCGCCGTGCTCAACGCCACGACGCCGATGTTCGGCGCGCTGGTGGCATGGGCATGGTTCAAGGAGCGGCCCAACGGCTCGCGCCTCATCGGCCTCGTGATCGGTTTTGCCGGCGTCGCCATGCTCGCCAGCCGCAGCGCCGGCCTGCATGCGGGCGCCAGCGGCCATGCGGCGCTGTGGGCCGTGCTCGCCTGCCTGGGCGCCTGCCTGTGCTACGGCATCTCGGCCAGCGCCACGCGCCGCCACCTGAGCGGCGTGCCCGCGCTGACCACCGCCACCGGCAGCCAGATCGGCGCCACCGTGTTCCTCGCCTTGCCCGCCATCTGGCTCTGGCCCGCACAGATGCCCAGCCTGCGCGCCTGGCTCGCGCTGCTGGCGCTGGGCATCGCCTGCACCGGCGTGGCGTACATCCTGTTCTTTCGCCTGATCGAGCGCGCCGGCCCGGCACGCGCGCTGACCGTCACCTTCCTCGTGCCGGTGTTCGCGCTCTTCTACGGCGCGGTCTTCCTGGGTGAAGACATCACGCAATGGATGCTGACCTGCGCGGTGGTGATCGTCTGCGGCGTGGCGCTGTCGACCGGCATCGTCAAGCTCGGCCGCACGCCCAAGGCCACGGCCTGACGCCCTGTCGGATGACCGCGCCTACACGGCGCCGGCCACCACGTTGACCGACAGCGCCAGCACCAGCATGTTGAAAGCGAACGACAGCACGCTGTGAATCAGCGTGATGCGGCGCATCTCGCGCGAGGTGGCCTGCACGTCCGACACCTGCGAGGTCATGCCGATCACGTACGAGTAGTAGAGAAAGTCGAAGTAGTCCGGCTCGTCCTTGCCCGGAAAGTCCAGGCCGCCATCGGGCGAGCCGCCCTTCTGGTCGATGTAGTAGCGATGCGCGTAGTGGAACGCGTAGATCGAATGCATCATCAGCCACGACCCCACCAGCGCCACCAGCCCGAGCGCGATGTGGACGGCCCGCATGATGCCGTCCATCTGCTTGACCTGCTGCAGCATCATCGCGATGGCCACCACGCTCACACCAACCGCCACCAGCATCGAGACCAGGATCACGATGTTGGGCTGGTCCAGCATCTGTGCCCGCTCCCGCGTGCGCTTCGCATCGAAGGTGTCGACCAGCCACCACGTCAGCACCTGGTAGACCAGCACGCCCGCGCACCAGCCGGCCAGGCCGCGCGCCGTGTACCCGATGGGCCAGGGCATCAGCGCGACGGCGATGCCGACCACGCCGCCATAGAGAAGACGCTGGGGGCCGGTGGTGGTGGAGAGGTGTTGGCGCATGCGGCACTGTAGCGCCGCGCGCCCCTCATGCCGTCAGCGCGGCGAAGGCGGCAGCAGCGCGGCGCGCACTTCCTTCTTCAGCACCTTGCCCACCTTCGAGCGCGGCAGGTCGACCCACACCTCGATCTGCTTGGGCGCCTTCACGCTGCCGATGCGCGCCTTGACGAAGGCCTTGATGTCTTCCGCGTTCACCTGCCGGCCGGCATGCAGTTGCAGCACCGCCACCACGCGCTCGCCCCACTTCTCGTCGGGCAGGCCGACGACGGCGCTGTCCTGCACGTCGGGGTGCTGCATCAGCACCTGCTCGACCTCTGCGGAGTAGACGTTGAAGCCACCCGAAATGATCATGTCCTTGGCGCGGTCGACGATGTAGAGAAAGCCGTCGGCATCGAGATAACCGATGTCGCCCGTGTGGTGCCAGCCGTGGCGCGAAGCCTCCTGCGTGGCCTTCGGGTCCTTGTAGTAGCCGAGCATCACGAGCGAGCCGCGCACCACGATCTCGCCGGAGTCGCCGGCGGACAGCAGCGCGCCGTCGCCGTTCATCACGCCGACCTGCACCAGTGGCCCGGGCCGCCCCGCCGAGGCCAGGCGATGCCGCGCCACGGTGCCGTCGGCATTGAAGTGCTCGCGCGGCGACATCATCGAGATCATCATCGGCGCCTCGGTCTGGCCGAACAGTTGCGCCATGACCGGGCCGATCTTCTGCAGCGCCTCTTCCAGCCGCGCGGCCGACATGGGCGCGGCGCCATACCAGAAGCATTGCAGCGAATCGAGCTTCGTCGTGGAGAGCTGCGGATGCTGCAGCAGCATGTAGATCAGCGTGGGCGGCAGGAAGGTGTGGGTGATGCGGTGCCGCTCGATCAGTTCGAGGAACTCGCCCAGGTCGGGCTTGGGCATGATCACGACCTGCCCGCCCAGCGCCATCACCGGCAGGCACAGCACGCCGGCGGCATGCGTGAGCGGCGCGAGCGCGAGGTAGGCCGGCCGTCCCTCGAAGGGATAGCCCATCAGCGTCAGCGCCGACATGGCTTCGAGGTTGCGGCCCGAGAGCATCACGCCCTTGGGCTGGCCGGTGGTGCCGCCGGTGCCGGCGATCATGGCCACATCGTCGATCACCGGGATGTCGATGGGCGCATCGCTTGCATCGGCAAGCCACTGGTCGAGCGAAAGGGCAAAGGGCATCGGCTTGTCGATGCACACCAGCGTCGTCACCTTGGGCAGGTCGGCGCGCATCTGCTCGACCAGCGGCGCGTAGTTGCTGTGGAAGATCAGGCAACTGCAGTCGAAGGCGTCGAGCACGAAGCGGTTTTCGGCCGCCTCGTTGCGCGGATTGATCGGGCACCACACGGCGGCGGCACGCGACAGCCCGAACACGCAGGCGAAGGCGACCGGGTCGTTGCTCGACAGCACCGCCACCTTGCCGCCCGGCGCGATGCCGCTGCGCTGCAGCGCGCGGGCCACGCGGTGGCTGAGCCGCTGCACGTCGCCGTACGAAAGCAGCACGTCGCCCATGCGCAGGCAAGGCGCGTCGGTGCCGAGCGAAGCACCCTTGTCCAGGTAGTCGACGAGGCGCATCGCGGTCAGCCCATGCGGGTGAGCATGGGTTCCTGCACCAGCCCGAAGCTGCGCAGCGCGCCCAGCAACTCGCGGTGCCCGAAGGCCTGGCAGCCCGAGGCGAAGCCGGCGCGGCGCGGCGCCTGCTGCAGCAGCGAGGCCGCCGCATAGGCCTGCAGCAAACCTGTCTGCTTGTAGTTGCAGTTGCCGAAGATCACGCAGTGCACGCGGCCCAACGGTCCGGACGCATGCACCGAATCGACGGACTTGTTGATGCGTGGGTTTTCGCGCGGAGGCATGGTGTTCATGACGCTGGCCGCCGTCTGGGCCAGCGCGGCATAGCGGTCCTCGTCGTTCATGCCTTCGGTGGCCTTGAGCGCGGCGGCCACGATCTGCGGCACGCCCAGCATCAGCGGCTTGTTGAAGACACCGCCGAGCACCTTCACGTTGGCCACGCGCGGATCGCGCTTGAACCACACCGGGTGCGAGGTGCCACCCCAGGGCAGCGCCAGCGCAGCCTCGTGCTGCCCGGGAATCGACAGGTGGTACAGGCCCGCGTCGGGTTGCCATTCCACGTACTCGTTCTGCTCCAGGTAGAAGGCCTTGGATGTGGCCGCATTGACCAGGATGGTCTGGGTGGATGCGATGGTCGGGCTGCCGCCCCAGAACACGGCGATGTCCAGCGTGTCGAGCCCGGGCGTTTCCAGGCACAACTGCGCCGCGATCTCGCCGGTGGTGTACATCTGCGCCAGGCCGGGCGAGAGCAGCAGGCCCGCGGCAGCGAACTTGGCGCCCCACTCCTTCTCGAGCGTGATGAGCCAGTCCTGCTCGCCGGTGGTGTCGGTGTAGTGGCAGCCCGCAGCCAGGCAGGCCTGGACGACCTCGGGGCCGAACTTGGCGAAAGGCCCCACCGTGTTGAGCACCACCGATGCGCCGGTGAAGAGTTCGGTGAGCGCCGCCGCCGAATGCGCCACTTCCACGATCTCGTAGTTCGCGGTCTCGATGCCGGGCACGTTGGACTTCATCGCCGCGTCCAGTTTCTCCTTGCTGCGGCCCGCGGCGATGAAGGGGATGTTGTACTCGCGCAGGTATTCGCACACCAGCCGGCCGGTGTAGCCGGAGGCGCCGTAGACGACGACGGGTTTCTTCTTGCTGCTGCTCATGTTGTGTCTCCTTGATGTTGTTCGCTTACATGCCCATGCCGCCGTCCACCGCGAGGCCGGCACCGGTGATGAACCGCGCGGCATCGGAGCAGAGGAAGACCACGACGTCGGCCATGTCGCCGACCTCGCCGAGACGGCCGAGCGGTGTCTGGCCGATCACGTCGCCCACGGCCGCTTCGACGCTCGGCGCGAGCCCGGCGGCCACGATGTCGTTGGCGAGCTTCATGCCCATGTCGGTCGGCACCAGCCCGGGGTAGATGCAGTTCACGCGCACGCCGTAGCCCAGCTTGCCGGACTCCATGGCCGCCACGCGCGTGGCGCGATCGACGGCGGATTTGGTGGCCGAGTAGCCGGCGATGGCGGGGAACGCGATGGTTGCCGCGACCGATGCGATGTTGACCACGGCACCGCCGCCGCCCGCGCTGCCGCCGGGGCGCATCGCGCGAAACGCGTGCTTCATGCCGAGCAGCGTGCCGGCCACGTTGACGTCGAGCATGCGGCGCAGGTCGTCGCCGTCGACGTCGATCACCAGCGAGGTGATCTCGATGCCGGCGTTGTTGACCAGGATGTCGAAACCACCCAGCTCCTTGACGGTGGTTTCGGTGGCCGAAGCCCAGTCGCCGTCTTTCGTGACGTCGAGCGGGACAAAGCCCACCTTCGCACCTGAAGAAGAAGAAAGCCGGGTGGCAGTCTCCCGGCCCAGATCGGCGAGCACGTCGCCAATCATCACGGACGCACCGGCTGCCGCCAGCGCCTCGGCAATGCTCGCGCCAATGCCGCGTGCACCACCCGTCACCAGGGCCTTGCGCCCTTTCAAGTCGAACTTGGCCATCGCTTGTCTCCTGTGGATATGTTGTGAGATGGAGCGGTCATCCTAGAAATCGACTTTACGAGTGTCAAGTTTTTATTTGACAGTTGTAAAATTTCTAGGAACGACATGCGTAGCACGCCGGATGCGGGTTCTCCCGCTTGCATGCTATGGTTTGCAATCACAAGGAAAAATGGCGGCCGGCAGCATGCGGCCCCGCTTGAAATGACGACACATCAACGGGTAAAAAAACACGCCGAACGGGTGCCCAAGGCACGGATCGACAAGTTCTCGGAGCGGCGCGCCGAGTTGGGCGAAGCCGCGCTGACCACGCTGGCCGCACTGGGTTATGCGCGCACCAGCCTGCGCGAGATTGCGCAGAACTCGGAGTTCTCACACGGTGTGCTGCACTACTACTTCAGCGACAAGGTCGACCTGATCATCTGCAGCGTCAAGCAATACAAGGCGCGCTGCGTCAAACGCTACGACCATGGGGTGGAAACCGCCACCACCTTCGACGAACTGTTGGAAGGCTTTCTGCAGAACCTGGCCGACACGATGCGCGACGAAGGCCATGTGCATCGCCTCTGGTACGACCTGCGCTCGCAGGCGCTGTTCGAGGAGGCCTTTCGCACCGACGTGGTCCAGATCGACAAGAGCCTGGAAGACATGATCTGGCGCATCATGAGCCGCTTCGCCGAACTCTCCGGCGAGTCGCCCGGCATGCCACCTTCGGCCACCTACGCGCTGTTCGATGGGTTGTTCCAGCAGGCGCTGCTCAAGCACCTGTCGGGTGATGCGAAAGCGATTGGCGACATGCAGGCGGATGTGCGGTTGTCGATCACCCGGTTGTTCACCGCGCCGGTGCCGAAGAAGGCCTCTGTAGCGGCACGCAAGCGGGCTGCCTGAGTCGTTTCGGCTTCCTCTGGTGCGCTTTCTTGGCGCTGCTGTTCATTCAGGGCGAGTGCGAATGACACCAGGTGCTCCCCTCCGCGAATGTCCCCCGCTTCGCTCCTCCTTTATTTCGCTGCGGGGAGCACCTGGTGCCATTCGCACAGGACACGCTGCTGGTGATCCTGCGATCAACGACCGCTCTGTCCAGCGCTCGCGCCGATACGGGGCTCTTTTTCGCGAAATAAAGGAGGAGCGAAGCGGGGGACATTCGCGAAAAAGAGCACCGTGTCGGCGTGAGCGTCGCCCTGAAGAACAGCAGCGCCAAAAAACAAACAAGCGCCCTATCGCATCGCACGCTCCCTGATGTCCATCAGCGACTGAAACCCGGTCCACCCCCAGTAGACACGGTGATGCGCGATGAGCCCATCGTCAACATCCATCACCTCGACCAGATCGATCTGATTGCCCTGCGGCGTAGCGCGTGGGTATTCCCAGACCAGTTGCCGCCCGTTGGAAAAGAACGTGCCGGTGCGATACCAGCGCCCCAACTCGCCCGGCAGCTTGCGCAAGCCGGCATCGAAGAACGCGTGGATCGCGGCCTTGCCTTCCAGCATGCCCACCGTGCTCGAAGGCAAGGCCGCAAGGATCAGCGGGGTTTCAAGAATCGCGTCTTCAGCGTAGAGCGCCATCAGACCGTCGATGTCGCGCGCCACCACTGTTTGGTGCCATTGCTCGTAGATGCGGCGGATGTCCGCTTCGGTGTTGTCGTTGTGCATGCCTGCCTGCCTTCATGGGCTTGTGGATGAAGGCCGAGTCTGGAAGGCTTTGATGCAGAACGCTTCGCCCCACAACGAAACGTGGCACGCGAACGATGCGATCATCTTTCGCAAGCAAGCAACGCCTCACGGATTCCCCGCAGCAGCACCCCATGACAGAGTTCAACCGCGCCTACCGGCAGACACTCCTTGCCGGCCGTCTCACACTGGGCCTGATGACGCCCGCCGCACGCGCCAACGGCGCCATGGCCGATCCCGAAATTGAACGCCGCATCGCACAGCGCGCCGACCAGCTCGGCTTTGCGGCACTGTGGACGCGCGACGTGCCGGTCATGGTGCCGCAGGGCGAAGAAATCTCCGTGCTCGACGAGCCCTTCATCTGGCTCGCCACCCTGGCCGCATCGACGCAGCAGATCGCACTCGGCACGGCCGCCGCCGTGCTGCCGCTGCGCCACCCCTTGCACGTGGCCAAGGCCGCGCTGTCGTTGAACCGCCTGTCGCAAGACCGCTTCATCCTGGGCCTCGGTTCGGGCGACCGTGAAGCGGAGTTCGCGATCTTCAAGGAAGACATCGCGCTGCGCGCCGAGACCTTTCGTGAGCGGTGGAACATCGTGCGCTCCGCGCTGTCACCAGAACCAGCCGGACGTGCCGCGCTGCACGAAGCCACGGGCGGCTACGACCTGATGACACCGCCCACCACGCGCATCGGCATGTTGGTGGTGGGCTCGGCGCGCCAGTCGCTCCAATGGACCGCCACCCATTCGGACGGCTGGGCCACCTACCACCGCGACGAAGCGCGTCAGCAGGGCCGCATCGGCCTGTGGCAGTCGGCCTTGCGCGAACGCGCGGGCAGCGAGCGCAAGCCCTTCGTGCAGTCGCTGCAACTCGATCTGCTGGAGCGCGCCGACGCACCGGCCGAGCCCATCGAGCTGGGCCTGCGCGCGGGCCGCCATGCGCTCATCGGCTACCTCGATCGCATGGAAGACGCGGGCGTGAGCCACGTGCTGCTCAACCTCGTGCGCGGGCCGCGGCCGGCGATGGATGTGATCGATGAACTCGGGCGTGACGTACTGCCGCGCCTGCAAGGCCACGCACGCACGCCAGCCGCCTGACACGGGCAGAATCCGGCGCTCGTGTCGCCATCTTTCTCAAGGAACCTACCCATGACCGATCTCTCGAGCTTCCCCATCACGAAAAAATGGCCCGCGCAGCACCCCGACCGCCTGCAGCTCTATTCGCTGCCCACGCCCAACGGCGTGAAGGTGTCGATCATGCTGGAGGAAACCGGCCTGCCCTACGAGCCGCACTTCGTGAGCTTCGAGACCAACGACCAGATGTCGCCGGAGTTCCTGTCGCTCAATCCGAACAACAAGATCCCCGCCGTCATCGACCCCAACGGCCCGGGCGGCAAGCCGCTGGCGCTGTTCGAGTCCGGTGCGATTCTTCTGTACCTTGCCGAGAAGACCGGCAAGCTCATTCCGCAAGACGCCGCCGGCCGCTACGAAACCATCCAGTGGGTGATGTTCCAGATGGGCGGCATCGGCCCGATGTTCGGCCAGCTCGGCTTCTTCAACAAGTTCGCCGGCAAGGAGTACGAAGACAAGCGCCCGCGCGACCGCTACGTTGCCGAGTCGAAGCGCCTGCTCGGCGTGCTCGACAAGCGACTGGCCGATCGCGCATGGATCATGGGCGACAGCTACACGATTGCCGACATCGCATCGTTCCCGTGGATCCGCAACCTCATCGGCTTCTACGAAGCGGGCGACCTGGTCGGCTTCAAGGACTTCAAGAACGTTGCCCGCGCGCTCGAAGCCTTCGTCGCGCGGCCGGCGGTGGTTGCCGGCCTCACCATCCCCAAGCGGGGCTGATCAAGCCTGCCCTGCTTCGCGAACTGTTCGTTCGATCAGTTCGCGGACAGGTCCATCAGCATGCGCGACAGCAGGTAGAGGCGCGGCACCACGCTCTCGACCTCCGCGTATTCCTCCGGCGTGTGGATGCCGCCACCCACGATGCCGAAGCCGTCGAGCACCGGCACGCCGACGCCCGCCACCAGGCTGGCATCGGCCGCGCCGCCGCTGCTCTCGATGGTGAGCTTCTTGCCGATCTCCGCGTAGATGCCCTCGGCCATCGCCACCAGCTTGTCGGATGAAGGCAGGCGCGGCATGGGCGGCAGGCCGCGGCTCAGACGCACGCGCACCTCTGAATCAGGAATGAGCTTGTTCTGCGCGATGCGCAGCATGTCCTTCTCGACGCGGTCGAACTCTTCGGGCGTGGCGGCGCGCACGTCGGCCTTGGCGCTCGCAACGGCGGGAATCACGTTGGTCGGGCCGTTGGCGGTGAGCACCGTGAAGTTGACCGTGGTCTTCTTCACCGGGTCCGCCGTCTTCGACAGTTGCAGCACCTGGTGCGCCACTTCCATCGCCGCATTGCGGCCGGCCTCGGGCGCCACGCCCGCGTGCGCGGCCACACCCTTGACCTCCAGCAGCGCCGTCGCCGAACCTTTGCGCTCGACCACCAGGCCATCGGCCGGGCGCCCCGGCTCCAGGTTGAGCGCCACGTCGTTCTGCTTGGCGATGCGCTCGATCAGCGCGCTGGTGCCGACCGAGCCCACTTCTTCATTCGTGTCGAGCAGGAAGGTGATCTGCCCATAGTCCTTGAAGCCGATCTGCTGCAGGATCTTCAGCGCATAGAGGCCGGCCACCACGCCGCCCTTGTCGTCCATCACGCCAGGGCCGTAGGCGCGGCCGTCCTTGATGTAGAAGGGCTTGGCCGCCGCCGTGCCTTCCTTGAACACGGTGTCCATGTGGGCCAGGATCAATATCTTCTTCTTGCCCTGCCCGGTCAGCGTCGCAACCACGTTGGTGCCGGGGTGCGGGTCCGCAGGAAAGGTCTCGATGCGCGCGCCGAGCTTGCGCAGTTCCTCCACCGCGATCTCGCGCACCTTGGCGAGCCCTTCGGTGCTGGCCGAGCCCGAGTCGATGTTGACCATGCGCTCCAGCATCTTCAGCGCGCCGTCCTTGCTTTGCGTGGCTGCATCGAGCACGCCCTGGTGCGGCTTCTGGGCCATGGCGGTGCCGGCCGTCAGCAGCGTGCATGCGAGAAGAACGCCGCGGCATGCGGTGCGTTTCCACTGGGGCGTGCGTGCGCGGGTGAAGGATGTGAGGCGCTGGTCGTGAGTCTTCATGTTGTCCGTTCTGTTCTGTGAAGGCCGAGGGGAAGAGGCGCGGCAGGCTATCACCCGCCTTGCGGGCGGGTCAAGCAACGGCCGCGGCGGCCGTCTCAGGGACGAACGATCACCCGCTGAAGCTGCGGATCGCGTGCGACGTCTGCCTCGCGGAACGGAAAGCGCAGCCAGTCTTTTCTTGCGTAGCGCGCGACGGGGGCAAGGCCGGGGCCGTTCGTCACCGCGGTTTCGCGCTCGCCGTGCGCGAGCAGCGTGCGTGCCTGTACGCCGCGCTTGTCGAAGTACACGACCTGCAGGTAGGTGTTGCTGTTGGACAGCTCGCCCATGGTGTAGTCGCCTTCGGTGACACAGGCCGAGGTGAAGTAGCCCTCTGGGTCGCAGCCGCCGTACAGCGGCACCTCGCGGCCTTCGCTGCGGGCGAAGCGGTGTTGCCCGAGCGGCGTGTCCAATGCCCAGCCTCTGCGCGCCATGTCTTCGACCGCACCGGCAAGGGCGCGCGCCACGCGCGGATCGGCGGCATTGATGCCGGCCGGCGTCTGCAGCGGCGCATCGGCCGAGAACGCCTGCGTGTAGAGCGCCCGCTCCGGAATCTTGCGCAGCCTTTCCCAGAAGGCATCCCACAGCAAGGCGCCCCGGTCTTGCACATCGGCGCGGTTCGGCCAACTGCGCAGCACCTGGCAGGCCTGGCGCACGTCGACCGTCCGCGTCGCTGTCGCTGCCGTCGCGCCGCCGTTCTTGCCGGGTGGTGATGCATCGTCGCCGGTCAGCGCCACATCACCAGCCGCACACGCGCCATCGAGCAAAGGCCGTTTGAACTGGTCTGCGGTGTAGGAGCGCGCTTCCAGCGTCTTTTGCATCAGCCGCTGCGCGAGTCCCCTGGCGGAGGTTTCACCCGCTCGTGCGAGTTCGCCCGCGATGCGGTGCCCTTCCCTTCCGCGCATCGACAGCGCATGGCCTTCTCCGCCGAGGATCGACGCGAAGCCCGTCAACGGCTGCGCCGGGTTCGTGAGCCAGTAGCTGTCGTTCATGTTGGCGACGTAGTCCTCGCGCAGCAGGCTGGGCATGCGGTCGGCAGGCAGGGTGCCGGGCTGCACCGAGGTCTTCGCGGACTGCCACTCGCAAGCCGAGCGGCTGCCGTCGAGCATCGGCGTGCCCGGATCGATGGCCGCGAAGGCTTTCGACAGCGGCGTCGCGCAGGCCGCGCGCAACTCGTCGGACACACCCGGCACCGCGCCGATGTCGGCATACCAGACCCGGCCGTCGCCACGGCCGATGGCGGCGGTGTTGACCCACGGCATCGCGGCCTCCTGCCGCTGGATCGCGATGAACTCGTCGAGCGAGCGCGCCTGGTCCCAGCGGAAGAAGTTGCGGAAGATACGCGGGTTGTCCGCATTGATATCGCGGATGGCGATGGCCTTGCGGCCGCTCCAGCCGAGCGCGGCGTTGCGTGCGCCCAGATCGACCACGGGCCCGAAGCGCGTGCGGTAGAGCGTGCGGCGAACCAGATCCACCGTGCCGTCGGGTCGGCGCACCGCCACGGTCAGCGGCTGGGCCTGCATGGGCTCGGCCGCGCCATCGACAAGATAGCGCGTGGGGTCGGCGGGGTCCAGCGTCAGCTCGAACAAGCCGAAGCGCCGCGCGGCGGAGACGGTATGGCTCCAGGCCACGTCGTTGTTGAAGCCGAGCATGACCATCGGAATGCCGAGGAAGGACGCGCCCGCCACGTCCATCTTTCCCGGCAGCGTGAGGTGTACCTGGTAGAAGCGGTCCGGCCCGCCCCAGTACCAGTGCGGGTTGCCGAGCAGCACACTGCTGCCGCGCTCGCCGGTGGCGGCCTGGCCGAATGCCAGCACGTTGCTGCCGATGCCGTGCATATCCCCCACGGAAATGCCGAGCCTCGAAGACAGCGAGAGCTTGTCCGCGGGCGCGGGCGATGCGGCAGCCCCGGGCCGGGCCTTCACGATCTCGGGAATGAAGTGCGTGTACCCGCCCGCCAGGGCGGCGGCGATCATCCGCCGATAGATGTCCTCCGGCCCGATGGTTCGCACCCATGGCGCATTGGCGCAGGCGTGCCGTGCGGCGGCATCATGCGACTGCTGCACTGCCCGCACCTGGCGGTTGTAGCCTTCCGCATATCCGGTGATGAGTTCGTCCAGGTCGGCCGGCTGCTCGCGCCTGAGCGCCTCGACCGCCTTCGGACCGGCGAAGGCCTTGAAGAAGAAATCGAGTTCCAGGTTGGTGGCGTTGCCGAAGGTCGACCGTGTGTGCGGCTTCTGCTCGGCGCCGAAGTACAGCGAGCGCTGCCCGCTGTAGGTGACGAAGGCGTCGGCCAGCGTGCACAGGGTGTCCTCGGCCTGCGCCTGGCCGAAGCCGATGCCCAGCCCTCGCCAGGTGGTGGCCCGCACATGCGGAATGCCGTCGGCGGTGCGGCGTATTTCAATGCTGGCCGCTGGCGGTTCGCTGCGGGCGGATGCGGGCGCGGCACCGATGAAGGCGCCGGCCAACGCGATGGCGGCAATGCAGCGGCTCAGCACATGGCGATGGGGTCTTGGAAAAGTTGTCACGAAAATCCTCGGGCAGTCCGGCGCACGGGGCGTCGGACTCGGTGGCTATTGCAGATCGGTGCCGTGGCGGCGCGCCTCTTCGATCACCGGCTCGACAAGGGCGACGCCGGCAAGAGCCCAGAGTGTGAGGGCTTCATCGAGCGCACGAACGTTGCGGGGGTCCTGGCCGAGCCAATGGATGAGCTGGTCGGCGTGGTCGCGCGAAGGCGCATCGTGCAACTGGCAGAAAAGCGCCCAGGCCGTATCGAAGGCAGTCTCTGGGGAAACATGGGTTCTGGTGGCCATCGTCGACTGCCTTTGATGCAAGCGAAAGTTCTCGTCTTCACTGCACAGACGCAGCGCCTTCGCACATGTTCATTTTTTATCGGATCGGAAGATGCAGGCGTGCCACGTCGCGCCCTGCCTTCGATGCGGCAGCGCGGGGCCGGCAAGGCTTGAATGCCCTGGCTTGCGCAACAAGACAGGAAGCCTGCTGTCGGCGGCCCTCGCGGGATCTCTAGACCTGGACGGCCGGTGCCTCTTCGCGCACGACGCTGCTGCGCGCGCGCGGCTGGGCCGCGAACAGCGCATTGCCGATCTCCCCGGTGCGCACGGAGGTCACGGAGAGCAGCGTGTCGCTCAGTCCATGGCTGTCTTCGCAAGCGCCTTGCAGAAAGATGCCCGGGTGGAAATCGGGCGTGCTGTGAAGCCGGTAGTAGCGGTCGACCGAGAAATCGCCGAGGTAGGGAGCGATCGGGCTCAGCAGGTCCTTGTGCTGCTCGCGCGCATAGCCCGTGGCCAGCACCACCGCGTCATAGCGCACCGAGCTTTCGCGCTCGGCATCCTGGTCCCGCAGCGTGAGGTGGATGCCGTCGGACGCTGCACGCACCGCGCGCACATCGTGCTGGCGCAGCATGCGCAGGCGGTTCCCCCGCGCGACTTTCTGCTGGTAGAAAACCTTGAATATCTGCTGGATCAGTTCCAGGTCGGCCACCGCATAGTTGGTCTGCGAGAACTCGTCGAGCAGCGCCGCACGCTCGTCGCTTGCGCGGCTGTACATGTAGTCGGTGAAGTCGACGTTGAAGACTTCGTTCACGAACGGGCTGTCGTCCGAAGGGCGGATGGAGCGCGCGCGCATCACGAGGTCGACCTGCGGCTGGTTCGGCCGCCCCTGCAGGTCCATGAAGATTTCTGCCGCGCTCTGGCCGGCGCCGATGACCGCGATCCGCCGCGCGTCAGGGTGGCGCGCGATGTCCTTGAGGTAGCTGCTCGAATGGAACACCCGCCCATCGCCGCGCAACGCGCGAAAGCCCTCGGGCACGTTGGGCGTGCCGCCGATGCTCACGACGAGGTTGCGCGCCAGCCGATCCTGCACGCGGCCGTCGGCCCCGCGCGAACGCACGCGCAGCAGCGAGACTTCGCCGCCCTGCTTTTCCGGCAACACCTCGAACACCTCTTCGCCGTAGGCGCAGTTGTCGCGGAACTGGCTCGCGGCCCAGCCCAGGTAGTCGTTGAACTCATGGCGACTCGGAAAGAAGCTCTTGAGATTGATGAAGTCCGGCAGCCGGCCCTGCTCGTGCAGGTAATTGATGAAGGTGAATCGGCTGGTGGGATTGCGCAGCGTCGCCAGGTCCTTCAGGAAGGAAATCTGCATGTGCGCCTGGTCCAGCAGCATGTGCGGATGCCAGGCAAAGCCGGGCTGCCGTTCGATGAAAAGAGCGTCCAGCGGCTTGCCGGTGTGGCGCTTTTCTTCGAGCGCAATGGCCAGCGCGACATTCGAGGGACCGAATCCGACGCCGATCAGGTCATGGATGTGTTGCATGGAATCTCAACTCCTGTGTGTGTTGATACGGGCAAAAAAGATGCGGGCCTTCAGGCGGCAAGGGTCGCGGGGGCACGGGCCCGGTCTTCCGCGATGCGTCCGGCCTTCATGGTGATGACGCGGTCGGCCAGGTGGAAGTAGCGGTCGTCGTGCGAGATGACCACCAGCAGGTGGCCCTTGGCGCGCAGCTCGGGCAGCAGCTCGGTGTAGAAGAGATGGCGGAAAGCCGGGTCCTGGTCCGCGGCCCATTCGTCGAACACCAGCACCGGGCGGCCTTCGAGGTAGGCGTGCACCAGCGCCAGCCGCTTGCGCTGGCCGGTCGACAGGTCGACGGTGCTGAACGAGCCGTCCTTGATGCTCACCTTGTGGGCGATCTCCAGGCGCTGCAGATAGGGCAGCGCCGCCTGCGGCAGCGCCTGCACGCCCGCCTCGCCCTTCTCGCTCGCGACCAGGTCCTCGAAGAGGTAGAAGTCGGAAAAAACGGTGGTGAAGAGCTGGCGATAGTCGTCGCGCGTCTCGGGCGTGACGGCATTGCCGTCGAGCAGCACGTCACCCGACTGCGGCGCGTAGAGGCCCAGCAGCAGCTTGATCAGCGTGGTTTTTCCGGAGCCGTTGTCGCCGACCACGAACACCATTTCACCTCGGCGAAGCTGGATGTCGATGGGCCCGAGCACAAAGGGCTCGCTGCCTTCGGGCGCGTCGAAGACATAGCGCACGCCCTGCATGCCGATGCCCTCTTCCATCTTCGCGCCGCTGGTGGGCCGCTCCAGATGCAGGTGCGGCTCGGGCGTTGCAAAGCGCGCCGACAGATCGGCGATGCGCTGGAACGCGACCTTGGCACGGCCCACGCCGGGCAGCGCGCCCGCGATCATGTCGATCGGCCCCTTCAGGAACAGCAGCACCAGCACGAAGCCGCTGAGCACCACGGGCTCGGTGCTGCGAAACGATGCCCAGCCCAGGATCAATGCAATCAGCAGGAAGAACAGAGCCGAGCCGAAGGCCGTCGCCATCACATAGGTGTTGATCGCACGGCTGTTGACGGTGCGGATGTCGTCGACGATGCGCTCGACCTGGTCACCGAACATGCGCGTGCGGCGATCGCGGTGCATGCGCAGCTCCTTCGCACCCTCGCTGATGGAGCGATAGGCCTTGTGCAGCTGGTCTTCATGCGCCCGCGCTTTCCAGAAGCCAGCACTGCCGCGGGCCTGCGCCATGATCTGGATCGTTGCGCCGACGACGAGCGCGACCACCAGCAGGCAAAAGAGCGGCAGCGACAGCCAGGCCAGATAGCCCAGGCAACCCAGCGCGACGGCCACGGCGATCAGCGTCGACGACAGCACGAAGGCGACGTCGCTGATCATGTCCACGTCCTGCGACAGCACGGGCATCAGGCGATGGGTACGGTAGCGCTCCAGTGCGTCGATGGGGGCCGACAGGATCTTCTGCGCGAGGCTCTTGCGCACCTGGGCCACCAGGCGCTGCCCGACGAAGTTGGTCGAGACGTCCGAAGCCATGCGGCCGAACAGTGCGACGAGGCACAGCCCGATGAAGGTCAGCAGCAGCCCGCCGGCCATGCCGCCCTGCTGGTTCAGTACCACATTGATGGTGCGCAGCAACGCGACCGTGGCGGCACCCGCGCACACGCCGGTGATCAGGGACAGAACGATCCACGGAAGGAAAGGCTTGAGCAGCCGCGCGATTTCCGCGCCGTTGCCACTACTGCCACTGGTCGATGTCATGCAAACACTCTTTCCGCCCGCAGAGGGCGACGGTGGCCCCACGGCGGGACCCGAAACGGCTGAGAGCGATCCTGCCCGGCGGACAGGACGCGGCGGCACGAGGCCTCCTTCTGCATAGACGGGCGGGCCCGGCCGATGTTCATCGGCGTTCGCCGCGATGAACATGCCAGGCGCAAGAACGTCTTGCAGGAATGAACCCCGAGCATTGCCGCGCCCGTCCGTGATCGCCTTGCTGGAGCCCATCTTCCGGGGCGAGTTCGCGCCGCTCGGCGAACGGCTGGTGTGCGCGCCGGAAGTGCCGCCCGATGCCATGCGCGTGGCGGACCTGGCGTCTTCGAGCGACATGCTTGCCGGCGTGCTGCACCGGCATGCAAAGTTTCGGCGCGTCGAAGACAACGACTTGCGGGCCGTCGCCTCTGCATGGAGCCTGGCCTACCTCTCGGTGCTGTTGCCACCCGTGGTGGCGGCCGCCAGCGTGCTGCAGCACGGCTTTCCGGTCGCGGGGCCGCAGATGTGGGTACGGCTCGACGGCCGCGGCGCGCCCTCGCACTTTCATATTCGCGAACTGGGCGCGCCGCTGCGCGGCACCGACACCGCGCAACGCTATGCGCCGCTGCTGTGGCATCACCTGGCGCCCCTGTTCGCGGCGCTCGCCGGCCTGACGCGGCTCGCGCCGAAAATTTTGTGGGGCAATGTCGCGCGGGTGCTCGAGCCGATCCTGGACCAGGCAGTGGCGCTCACCGGCGGCGCGGCATCGATCACGCAAGACCGCGCGCATCTGCTGCAAAGCGCCGACTGGTCGCAGGCAGCGACCAACCCGCTGCACGGCCGCCAGCGCGAAGTCGTTCAATGGCGCGGCGGCCACCCGGTGCCGACGAAGCTGCACCGCCAGTGCTGCCTCAATCACCTGCTGCCCGGCGAGGCCGCCTGCGGCGCCTGCCCGCTGGTGCAGCACCCCCGATGAACAGATCGCGTCGCGCTGCGTCTCCTCAAGAGGCGACGCGGGATTGCGCGCGCCCGCGCGGCACCGACCCGCCCGCTTCCACTTCACCCACCCACACACACAGCACCACCATGCCCAAGGCCAAGCTCGTCTACATCATGTCCTTGAGAAACGCCGCCGCCGACAAGGCCGGCCAGGACATCGACTACCAGGGGGCGCCGCGCTACATGAAGTCGCCGCTCGAATACCTGGCGCAGGCGCTCGACACCACGCCGCTCGGCGACGCCTACTCGCTCGAAGGCATCGTCTACGACGACGACGCGCAGTCGCCGCGCGACCAGGCGGCCCTGCAGGCCTACGGTTTTGGCTGGCATCCCGACCGCAAATGGATTTTTCCGGCGGAGTTGCGCGCGCAGGGCAAGCTGCTGCGGGACATGCTGCATCCGGTGCCCTCAGCCTACCGCCGCATGCCGCTGGACGCGCCTGAACGCCCCGCGGGCAAGAGCGCATTCGAGCGTTCGCTGCTCGACAAGCTGCTGACACTGGGCGCCGACGTCGTGCTGCTCGACGGGCTGCTCGTCATCCTCGATGAACTCGTGCGGCCCGGAAGCCGCTACTACCGCAAGATCGTCAACATCCATCCCGGCATCACCCGGCTGGAGTCGCCCTACCAGCGCCGAGGCGCCTACGCCACGCTCGATGCGCTGCACGGCGCGCAGGGCCACAAGGTCGTGGACTGGACGACGATGACCAAGCTGCAGGTGCCCGTGGTCGACAAGACAGGCGCATCGCTGCACTACGTGGACAACGGGATCGATTCGGGCGAAGTCATCTTCGACGTGCTCGACACCCCCATCGGGCCGGAAGACACCATCCTCGAGCTGCGCTGGAACAACTTCAACCGAAGCCTCTTTCCGGCCATGCACAAAGGCATGACGTTGCTGGCGCCCCACGTCCTGGGCCCGCAAACGAGGTAGCGGCGGGTCTGTCGGGTGGTTTGTCTTTGAAATGCGAGCAATTCTCATTAAGATCCGCCCGCTTCTAATACTTTCAAAGTCCTTCCATGCACACTCCCTCCCTTCCTCGCCAACGCTTGCTGCATGCATCGCTCGTGGCGGCCTTCGGAACCACCGCCGTCCTCTGGAGCCTGGGCAGCTACGCGCAAACGCCGGGCACGACGACGACAACCGCCACGGGCCAGCCAACGGGCACCACGCTGCCTGCGGTGACGGTGAATGCCGATGCGGAGGAAAGCGGTACCGGCCATGTGACCGGTTATGTGGCCAAGCGCAGCGCGACAGGCACCAAGACGGACACGCCGATCATCGAGACGCCGCAGTCGATCTCGGTGATCACCGCCGATCGCATGCAGGCCACCGGCGCGGTCACGCTCAAGGATGCCCTGAGCTACACGCCCGGCGTGGCAATCACGACCTTCGGCGCCGACTCGCGCTATGACTGGCTCACGCTGCGCGGCTTCGATGCCTATGCGCCGGGCTTCTACCTGGACGGCCTGCCGCTGCGCAACAACGGCAACTGGGGCGTCTGGCGCACCGAGAACTACGGTGCCGAGCGCATCGAACTGCTGCGCGGCCCCGCCTCGGTGCTGTATGGCCAGGCCGGCCCGGGCGGCGTGGTCAACGTCGTGAGCAAGCGCCCCACGGCCGAACCGCTGCATGAACTCCAGATGCAGATCGGCGACCACAACCGCAAGCAGATCGCAGGCGATTTCTCGGGCCCGCTCGACGCCGACGGCAAGGTGCTCTATCGCGTGGTCGGCCTGTTGCGCGACGGCGACCTGCCCACCGGCAAGATGCCCGATCGCCGCCTCTTCCTCGCGCCTTCGCTGACCTGGCGCATGTCTGGCGACACCAAGCTGACGGTGTATGCGCAGATCGACCGCACGCGTGCCGGCGTCTACAACCGCATCCAGCCCCAGGTCGGCTCCGTCATCCCGACCCTGTTGGGCACCCGTCTTCCGGCCACGCTGGGAACCGGCGACCCCACCTACGACCACTTCAACAACGACCAGTGGATGCTGGGCTACGAGCTGGAGCACCGCCTCAACGACACCGTCACGCTGCGCCAGAACGCCCGCTATGGCGAGCTGAAGGTCGACTACGCTGGTGTCTGGCCCCTGCGCCGCCTCACCACGGTGGACAGCAAGAATCCGCTGAACCCGCTCAACTTCATGTTCCTGGGCCGCTACCCCACCGGCAGCCGCGAACGGGTCTCGACCTTCAGCATCGACAACCAGGTCCAGGCCGACCTGCGCGCGGGCGACTGGCAGCACAAGCTGCTGGTCGGCCTGGACTACCAGCGCAACCGCATCGACCAGTACAGCTTCTCCACCGGCACCGCGCCGACGATCAACATCTACGCACCGGTCTACGGCGGCCCGATCGTGGAAGGCGCGCCGTGGATGAACTCCAACATTCGCCTGGCCCAGACCGGCCTGTACGTCCAGGACCAGATCAAGTGGGGCGACCGCTGGTCGCTGACCCTGGGCGGCCGCTACGACAGCGCCGACAGCGACGTGTTCGACAAGCTGACGGGCAAGAGCACCAGCATCTCGCAGAACAAGTTCACCAAGCGCGCCGGCCTTGTCTACCTGGCCCCGAACGGCCTGGCACCCTACCTGAGCTATTCGGAGTCGTTTGCGCCCACGGGCCAGGTCGACCCGGTCACGCGCGTGCCGTTCAAGCCTGAAACGGGTCGCCAGTACGAGGCCGGCATCCGCTATCAGCCGCCGGGAACCAAGCAGAGCTACAGCGCGGCCATCTTCGACCTGCGGCGCCAGAACTACATCTCGAACGACGCGAACTTCATGCCCAAGCAGACCGGTGAAATCCAGGTCCGCGGGCTGGAGCTGGAAGCCACGGCCGAGCTCATTCCGCACCTGAACATCACGGCCGCCTACGGCTACACGCCACGCGCCATCGTCACCGCCAGCGCCAACCCGGCGGAAATCGGCAAGCAGGCCAATGCGGTGCCGAGGAACCGGCTGTCGGTCTGGGCGGACTACCGCTTCAGCAACGGCGTGAAGGTCGGCCTGGGCGCGCGTTACACCGGCTCGAACTACGGCGACGGAGAAAAGCTCGCGCCGAACAAGGTGCCAGCCTCCACGGTGTACGACGCCATGGTCGGCTACGACTTCGAGCGCTGGAGCATCGCGCTCAACCTGCGCAACCTGACCAACAAGAACTTCATCGCCAATTGCGACCAGTACGGCAAGTGCTACTACGGCGCGCCGCGCTCGATCATCGCGACAGGAACCTACCGCTGGTAGCAAGAAGACGGGGTGCCAAGGCGCCACGGGTTCGACGCGGGTTCAACCAACGTGTTGAACCACTGAAACAAAAAGGCCCGGCGCATTCATTGCGCCGGGCCTTTTTTCTTTCATTTCTTCAGCAGCGGATCGGGCCCTGTCAGCATCGCGCGGCAAGTTCCTCCAGCGTGCCGGCCTGCATCACCTCGGCAAGGCTCAACCGGCGGCTGCCCGGCAGTTGCTCCCGCAGCTCGAGCATCATCTTGAGGCTCAGCAACGAGTCGCCCCCGAGCTGGAAGAAGTTGTCGTGGCGGCCGATGCGCCGCAGGCCCAGCAACTGCGCCCAGATGGCGGCCAGCGTCCGTTCCGCTTCGTCTTTCGGTGCCTCGTTCGCCTTGCGGCCATCGAGCGCCACCGCAGGCAGTGCAGCAACCGACCGCACCTGCAGCCCAGCCATCGCATCGATCTCGCGCGCCGGTTGCCCAGGCCGATTGACCAAAGCGTCGACCACTTCGGCAACGGCCGCCTGCATGTACGCGCAGACGCGCGCGGCGCCCACCGACTTGCTGACCTGCGCCGTCAACGCAAAGCCATCGCCCAGGTCGCTCACCGACAGGCCGAGCGGGTAGTTGCTGCGCTCCTGCCCTGAAAGAAACTCGATGCCCTTCCAGTCTGAATCTCCCGTGGATGCGCGTTTGGGGCTGTGGCGATAGTTCAGCAGCGAGGAGAACAACGGCGCCCCCTTCGGCAGGCCGCTGCAACGCTGGGCCAGCGACAGGCTCGCGTGTTCGTGGTGCATGAGTTGCGTCAGCGCCGCATGGGTTTCACGCACGCACTGCTCGACGCTGAGCGCCCCGAGACGAATGCGCAACGGCAGCATGTTCATGCACAGGCCCATCGCGCGTTCGGCGCCCTCGCCGCCCTGCATGCGCCCGAACAGGACCGTGCCGAACACCAGATCGTCCCTTCCCGTGGCCCTGGCCAGCACCAGCGCCCACGCAAGATGGAACAGCGTCGCCGGGCTCACCCCGTGGCGCTGCGCCTGGCGCCGAAGCTGCGATGCCAGCGGCGCCTCCAGCGCGAGCCTGGCGTCGTCGACATCGGAGCCATCGCTCCGCACGTCTGCCAGGCCGAAGGGCGTGGTGGGCGTCGTCACATCGCCCAGCATCTGCTTGAAGAAAGCCTCGTGCTCGGCCGTGCTCAGGCCCAGCCTCGCGCGGGCCACGAAGTCGCGGAACGGCACGGGCGGCGGCAGCGCGACCTGCGGGTTCTGCTGGACCGACGTGATCTCGTCCATCAGCAGTTCCAGCGTCGTGTGGTCCGAGATCAGGTGATGGCAGGGCAACTGCAAGAGCCAGCGCTCGTGCGCTGCGTCGTGCGCCGCCACCGCCTCGACCATCGGCGCGTGCCGCACATCGATGCGGTAGCCGATGGGGTCGACACGGGCATTCAGCCGTTCGGCCACGTCCATGCCCGCCGAAGCCGCGTCTTCTTCGAGCCATTGCAGTTGCATCCGGGCCTCACGCCACACCACCTGCACCGGCTCCCTGAGCCCTTCCCACGCGATCGCGGTGCGCAGGATGTCGTGCCGTGCGATCACCTGGTTGAAACTCTCGATGAAATGCGCCAACCGCTCCCGGCTGTCGAAGCTCATCAGCAGCGGATAGACATACACGTCGCCTTGCGTCTGCAAGAGGTGATGGAACAGGATGCCTTCCTGCAACGGCGCCAGCGGATAGATGTCCTGGATGTTGGCGGCCCCACCCGGTACCGCCGCCTCGATGCGACGGATCTCCTGCTCGCTGAGCGCAACCAGCGTCACCATCTCCGCACGGATCTCCTCGCACCCCTCGGGAATGCCATTCGGCGGCACCTGCACTTCAGCGCGCCCCGTGTCCTGCTCCTGCGCCTTCGCAAAGGCCGCGAACCCCGGGTGCTGGAACAACGTGCGCACCTGCGCCTGCAAGCCTCTGGCACGCATGCGCTCCAGCAGCCTCAGCGCCAACAACGAGTGCCCGCCCAGCTCGAAGAAGTTGTCGTTGCGCCCCACCCGCTGCAGCCCCAGCACCTCGGCCCAGATGACGGCAAGGGTTTCTTCCAGCTCACCTTGCGGTGCCTCGTAGCCCTGGCTTTGCGCCAGTTCCGGCTCGGGCAGCGCCTTGCGCTCGACCTTGCCGTTGGCGTTCAGCGGCAGCGCCACCAGCACCATCACCGCGCGCGGCACCATGTAGTCGGGCAGCACTTGGCCCAGCCGCTCGCGCAGCACATCGGAGTCGATGACCTGCCCCGCGTGCGCGGCCACATAGCCGATCAAGGCCGTCGCGCCCGCGATCTCCCGGGCCACGACCACCGCTTCACGCACTTCAGGTTGCGCCAGCAGTTGGGCCTCGATCTCCCCCAGCTCGATGCGCAGGCCCCGGATCTTCACCTGGTGGTCGATGCGCCCCAGGTACTCGATCTGGCCTTCGGCATTCCAGCGCACGAGGTCGCCCGTGCGGTACAGCCGATCGCCCTGCCCGAAGGGATCGGCCACGAAGCGCTCCGCGCTCAGGCCCGGCTTGTTCAAGTAGCCCCGCGCCAGGCTCACGCCGCCCAGGTACAGCTCGCCCGCCACGCCGCGCGGCACCAGGTTCAGCTCCGCATCCAGGATGTAGGTCTGCGTGTCGCTGATGGGCTGGCCGATGGGCACCAGGCTCTGGCCGTCGTCCCTGCAGGTCCAGCGCGTGACGTGGATGGTGGTCTCTGTCGGGCCGTACAGGTTCTGCAGCGTCGCGCCGCTCAGGCGCCGCAAGGCTTCCTTCTGCGTCTCCGCGGGCATGGCCTCGCCGCCGACGATGATGTGCTTCAGGCGCGTGCTGGCCTCGATGCCCGGATGCGCCAGGAAGGCCTGCAGCATCGAGGGCACGAAGTTCAGCGTGGTGATCTGGTGGCGCTGGATCAGTTGCACCAGCCGCTCGGGGTCGCGGTGGTCGCCGGGGTTGGCAATCACCAGCCTGGCGCCGGTGGTCATGGGCCAGAACATCTCCCAGACCGACACGTCGAAGCCGAAGGGGGCCTTGTGCAGCACGGTGTCGTTGCCGCCCAGGCCGTAGACCCTTTGCATCCAGGCCATGCAGCTGTGCAGTGCCTCGTGGCGCACGGCCGCGCCCTTGGGCTTGCCGGTGGAGCCGGAGGTGTAGATGACGTAGGCCAGGTTCTCGCCGTGCAGCGCGACCTGCGGGTCGGTGTCGGGCTCACCCGAGACGTCCAGGCTGTCGACTTCCAGTCGCACGAGTCCGGCCTGCTCTGCGACGTGAGCGCGCGTAGCGCCATGCGTCAGCAGCAGCTCGATGCCGCTGTCTTCCACCATGTAGGCCAGGCGCTGTGCCGGGTACTCCGGGTCCAGCGGAAGGTAGGCACCACCGGCCTTCAGGATGCCCAGGATGCCCACCACCATCTCGATGGAGCGCTCCATCACGATGCCCACGCGCATGTCGGGCTTGACGCCCAGCGTGATCAGGCGATGCGCAAGGCGGTTGGCCCTGCGGTTGAGTTCGCCGTAGCTCAGCGATGCTTCGTCGAACAGCAGCGCCGTCGCATCGGGCTGCAGCCGCGCATGGCGCGCGATGCTGTGGTGCACGGGCTGTGCATCCGGCTCGCGCTGCGTGTTCACGCTCCATTGCGTGAGCTTGTGCCGTTCCTCATTCGACAGCAGATCCAGCTCGCACACCCGCTGCTGCGATTGCGCGACCAACGCGTCCACGATGGCACGAACAGCCACGTGCATGAAGCCGCACACGCGCCGGGCATTGACCGACTCATGCACCTGCGCGGTCAGCTCGAAACCTTCGCCCAGGTCGTCCACCGACATGTCGAAGGGGTAGTTGCTGTGTTCCTGCCCGCCCAGGAATTCGATGCCCTGCCAGGCGGCGGCATCCTTTTTCTCGATCGCGGCGCTGTAGCGATAGTTCAGCAGCGCCGAAAACAACGGCGTGCTGCCCGGCAGCGCACTGCAGCGCTGCACCAGCGACAGGCTGGCATGTTCGTGATGCAGCAGTTGCGTCAGTGCCGCGTGGGTTTCACGCACGCACTGCTCGACGCTGAGCGCCCCGAGACGAATGCGCAGCGGCAACGTGTTGATGAACAGGCCCAGGGCCCGGTCCGCACCCGCGCCGCCCTGCATGCGGCCGAAGAGCACCGTGCCGAACACCACATCGTCTTTGCCCGTGGCCCTGGCCAGCACCAGCGCCCAGGCCAGGTGAAACAGCGAGGCGGCGCTCACGCCGTGCCGACGGGCCTCGTGCCGCAACGAGGCCGCGAGGTCCGCGTCCAAAGGCAGGACAGCCTTCTCGGCACGCGCGCCGTCGCTTCGCACGTCCAGCAGATTGAAGGGCGTCGTGGGCTCGTCCACGTCGCCCAGCATCCGGGTGAAGAAGGCCTCATGTTCAGCCTTGCTCACTCCCAGCCGGGTCTGCGCCACGAAGCGGCGGAACGGCACGGGCGCGGGCAGCGCCTCATGGCGATGGCTCGCCAGCAAGGCAATTTCCTCGACGATCAATTCGAGCGTGGCGTGGTCGAGCACCAGGTGGTGGCTCGGCAGTTGCAGCAGCCAGCGCTGGTGGGCAGCATCTTCGGCCGCGATGGCGCGGATCATTGGCGCATGGCGCACGTCGATGCGACGGCTGCTCGCATCGGCATTCAGGCTTGCAAGCACGTCGTCACCGGCCGCCACGTCCAGCCATTCGAGTTGCAGCCGCGCCTCTCGCCACACCACCTGCACGGGTTCCGACAGCGCCTCCCACAGCACGGCCGTGCGCAGGATGTCGTGGCGCGCAATCACCTGGTTCAGGCTGACGATGAACGCCTCCAGCCGCGCCTTCGATTCGAAGGCAAGGAGTTGCGGCGTCACGTAGACGTCGCCATCGGCCTGCATCAGGTGATGGAACAGGATGCCTTCCTGCAGCGGTGCCAGCGGATAGATGTCCTGGATGTTGGCAGCCCCTCGCGGCACCGCTGCCTCGATGCGCCGGATCTCCTGCTCGTTGAGCGCGACCAGCGTCACCATCTCCGCTCGGATCTCCTCGCATCCCTCGGGAATGCCATTGGGCGGCACCTGCACTTCCACGCGCCCCGTGTCCTGCTCCTGCGCCTTCACAAAGGCCGCGAACCCCGGGTGCTGGAACAACGTGCGCACCTGTGCCTGCAGGCCTCTGGCACGCATGCGCTCCAGCAGCCGCAGCGCCAGCAGCGAGTGCCCGCCCAGCTCGAAGAAGTTGTCGTTGCGCCCCACCCGCTGCAGCCCCAGCACCTCGGCCCAGATGGCGGCCAGGGTCTCTTCCAGCTCGCCTTGCGGCGCCTCGTAGCCCTGGCCTTGCGCCAACTCCGGCTCGGGCAGCGCCTTGCGCTCGACCTTGCCGTTGGCGTTCAGCGGCAGCGCCTGCAGCACCATCACCGCGCGCGGCACCATGTAGTCGGGCAGCACCTGGCCCAGGCGCTCGCGCAGCACATCAGAGTCGATGGCCTGCCCTGCGTGCGCGGCCACATAGCCGATCAAGGCTGTCGCGCCCGCGATCTCCCGGGCCACGACCACCGCTTCACGCACTTCAGGTTGCGCCAGCAGTTGGGCCTCGATCTCCCCCAGCTCGATGCGCAGGCCCCGGATCTTCACCTGGTGGTCGATGCGCCCCAGGTACTCGATCTGGCCTTCGGCATTCCAGCGCACGAGGTCGCCCGTGCGGTACAGCCGATCGCCCTGCCCGAAGGGATCGGCCACGAAGCGCTCCGCGCTCAGGCCCGGCTTGTTCAAGTAGCCCCGCGCCAGGCTCACGCCGCCCAGGTACAGCTCGCCCGCCACGCCGCGCGGCACCAGGTTCAGCTCCGCATCCAGGATGTAGGTCTGCGTGTCGCTGATGGGCTGGCCGATGGGCACCAGGCTCTGGCCGTCGTCCCTGCAGGTCCAGCGCGTGACGTGGATGGTGGTCTCTGTCGGGCCGTACAGGTTCTGCAGCGTCGCGCCGCTCAGGCGCCGCAAGGCTTCCTTCTGCGTCTCCGCGGGCATGGCCTCGCCGCCGACGATGATGTGCTTCAGGCGCGTGCTGGCCTCGATGCCCGGATGCGCCAGGAAGGCCTGCAGCATCGAGGGCACGAAGTTCAGCGTGGTGATCTGGTGGCGCTGGATCAGTTGCACCAGCCGCTCGGGGTCGCGGTGGTCGCCGGGGTTGGCAATCACCAGCCTGGCGCCGGTGGTCATGGGCCAGAACATCTCCCAGACCGACACGTCGAAGCCGAAGGGGGCCTTGTGCAGCACGGTGTCGTTGCCGCCCAGGCCGTAGACCCTTTGCATCCAGGCCATGCAGCTGTGCAGTGCTTCGTGGCGCACGGCCGCGCCCTTGGGCTTGCCGGTGGAGCCGGAGGTGTAGATGACGTAGGCCAGGTTCTCGCCGTGCAGTGCAACCTGCGGGTCGGTGTCGGGTTCGCCCGAGCAGTCCAGGCTGTCGACTTCCAGTCTCATCAAGCCTGTGCGCTGCGCGATGTGATCGCGTGTGGCGCTATGAGTCAGCAGCAGCTCGATGCCGCTGTCTTGCACCATGTAGGCCAGGCGCTGCGCCGGGTACTCCGGGTCCAGCGGAAGGTAGGCGCCGCCGGCCTTCAGGATGCCCAGGATGCCCACCACCATCTCGATGGAGCGTTCCATCACGATGCCCACGCGCATGTCGGGCCGAACGCCAAGGGCCATCAGGCGATGCGCGAGGCGGTTGGCCCGGCGGTTGAGTTCGCCGTAGCTCAGCGACACTTCGTCGAACAGCAGGGCCGTCGCATCGGGCTGCAGTTGTGCGTGGCGCGCGATGCTGTGGTGCACGGGTTGTGCATCCGGCTCACGCTGCGTGTTCGTGCTCCATTGCGTGAGCTGCGCCTTCTCGGGCGCACCCAGCAAATCGATCTCCCCGATCGACCGGCTGGCATCGCCAGCCATCGCATCGAGGATCACCACGTAGTGACCCGCCATCCGCTCGATGGTCCCCGGCTCGAACAGCTCGCGCGCGTAGTGAAAGTTCAACTGCACCTGACCCCGTCCGTCCTCGACCACGCCCAGCGTCAGTTCGAACTGGGCCGTCTGCTCGCCGAATTCCCAGGTCTGCAAGGCCAGGCCCGGCAGGTTGTCCAGCGCGCTGTGGTCCTGCTGCAGGTGGTTGAACATCACCTGGAACAGCGGCGCCGTGCTCAGGCTGCGCTCGGGTTGCAGGGCCTCCACCAGTTGCTCGAACGGCAGGTCCTGATGCGCCTGCGCGCCCAGCGCCGCCTCGCGGGTAGCAGCCAGCGCTTCATGCAGGCTGGTTCGGCTGTCCAGCACGTTGCGCATCACCTGCGTGTTGACGAAAAATCCCACGACGCGCTCCGACTCGACGCGGTGGCGGTTGGCTATCGGCACGCCGACTCGCACGTCCTGCTGCGCGGTGTAGCGGTTCAGCAGCACCTGGAAGCCGGTGAGCAGCATCATGAACAGCGTCGCGCCCTGCGCCTGTGCGCGCCGGCGCAGCGACTCGACCAGCGACGGCGACAACGCCGTGCCATGCCGGGCCGCGCGGTACTTGCCGTCGGCGCGGCGCATGTGATCCGCCGGCAACTGCAGCACCGGATGCCCGGTGCCCAGTTGCGTCTTCCAGTAGTCGAGCTGCCGCTCCTTCTCGCCGGCTTCCAGCCAGTGCCGCTGCCAGATCGCATAGTCGGCGTACTGGACCGGCAGCGCATCGCGCACCGCCGCCCGGCCCTGCACCCGCGCCCGGTAACCGTCCACGAACTCGTCCACGACGATGCGCATCGACCATCCGTCGGACACGATGTGGTGCATCACCACCGCCAACATGTGCGCTTCGGCACCCAGGCGAACCAGCACCACGCGAAGCAGCGGGCCGGTCGTCAGGTCGAAGGGCGCGCCGCCGACGCGTCTTGCTTCCTCGCGCGCACGCGCCTCGCGCTCGGCGTCCGTCAGGTGCACCAGGTGCGTGAGGTCGATGACCGGAATGTCCAGCGCCACATGCGCCTGCACGCGCTGCTCAACCTCTCCTTCGGCGTTCACGCTGAACACGGTGCGCAGCGATTCGTGGCGCGCCAGCAGTGCGTCGAAACTCTGCTTCAACGCCTCGACATCGAGCCGCCCTTCAAGCCGCAATCCACCCGAGATGTGATAAGCCGAGCTGCCCGGCTCCAGTTGCCACAGGAACCACTGCCGCATCTGCGCATAGGAAGGCGGGCATGCGGTGCGCGCCGCTTCGTCGCGCGCGACGATCGGAAACTGCCCGATCGTGAGGCCCTCGGCGCGGATCTTCTGGTACACCGCGCGGCGCTGCGCCGGGGTCAGGCGCAGGAAGCGCCGGCCGATATGGTCGTGGGTGGCCGTGATTTCCATCAGGTGGTCTCGAGGCTGTCAATGAAGGAGTCGATATCGGACAAGGCTTCGGCATGCGGCTTGCGCGCGCTCGCCTGCAGGATCAGCCGGGCCATGTCCATCAGAACGGGGTGTTGAAAAATGTCCTTGACCGCGAGGTCGGCATGCATGGCGGCCTGCACGCGGGCCACCACCTGCATCGACATGAGCGAGTGGCCGCCCAGCTCGAAGAAGTGGTCGTTGCGGCCGATGCGCTCCACGCCCAGCACGTCGGACCAGATGAGCGCCAACGCGCACTCGGTGTCACCCTGCGGTGCCGCGTAGACGCGTTCGCTGTCGAAGCCGGGCATGGGCAGGGCCTTGCGGTCGACCTTGCCGTTGGCATTCAGCGGCAGCGCCTCCAGCACGACGATGGCGCCGGGCACCATGTACTCCGGCAGCGCGCGGCCCAGCCGCGCGCGCACCTGCGCCGTGTCGATCGCCTGCCCCGCCGACGCGGACAGATAGGCCACCAGCATCGTCGCGCCCGCATGCTCCCTGGCCAGGACGGTCGCTTCGCGGACCTCGGGCTGCGCAAGCAACTGCGCTTCGATTTCTCCGAGTTCGATGCGAAAGCCGCGCACCTTCACCTGGTGGTCGATGCGCCCCAGGTATTCCAATTGGCCTTGTGCGCTCCAGCGCACAAGGTCGCCGGTGCGGTAGAGCCGGGCGCCGTCTTGCGCCGCGATGAAGCGCTCGGCCGTGAGTGCGGCACGGTTCAGGTAGCCGCGGGCCAGGCCTGCGCCGGACACATGCAGCTCGCCGGCCACGCCGGGCGGCACCGGATTCAACTGCGCATCGAGCACCCGCAGGCCCAGGTCGGGAATGGCGATGCCGACCGGGCTGCGCTGCTGCCCGAGGTCCGACGCGGTGATCCGGCGGTAGGTCACGTGAACCGTGGTTTCGGTGATGCCGTACATGTTGATCAGCCGGGGCTGCTGGTCGCCGTGGTGCTCGATCCACGTGCGCAACCGTTGCGGCTCCAGCGCCTCGCCGCCGAAGATCACGGCGCGAAGCGACAGGCCTTTTTCATGGGCCTGCGGCAAGGCAGTCAACTGGCCGAATGCGGACGGCGTCTGGTTGAGCACCGTCACCTGCTGTTCGCGCAGCAGTTGAAGAAAGTCCGCCGGCGAACGGCTTACCCAGAAAGGCACCACGACCAGCCTGCCGCCGGTACACAGCGCGCCGAAAATTTCCCAGACCGAGAAATCGAAGGCGTAGGAATGGAACAGCGTCCACACGTCCTGCGGCCCGAACTGGAACCACGGCTCGGTGGCACCGAGCAACCGCGTCACATTGCGATGGCACAGTTGCGCGCCCTTGGGCTTGCCGGTGGAGCCCGAGGTGTAGATCACGTAGGCAAGGTTGTCGCCGTTCAATGGAACGCCGGGGTTGGTTGCCGGGTACTCGCCCAGGTCCGCCGCATCGACCGCCAGCGCGGGAATGCCGGCGGGCAACTGCATGCGGTCTTGCAGACGGGCCTGCGTGAGAACCAGCGCGAGCCGGCTGTCCTGCACCATGTAGGCAATGCGGTCGGCCGGGTATTCGGGGTCCAGCGGCACATAGGCGCCGCCGGCCTTCATGACCGCCACAAGTGCAACCACCAGGTCGATGCCGCGCTCCAGCGCCACGCCGACCTTGGTTTCGGGCCGCACACCGCTCTCGATCAGGCGGTGCGCCAGCCGGTTGGCCCGCTGGTTGAGTTCGCGATAGCTGAGTGCTTCCTTCTCGAAGACCACCGCGATGGCATCGGGGTGCGCCTTCGCCTGCAACTCGATCAGGCCGTGCACGGTTGCGGCTTCGCCCCCGTCTTGCACGCGCGCGCCCCACTGCGCGAGCTGCGCGTGCTCCGCGTCGTCGAGCAACTGCAGATCGCCCAAGGTGCATGCCGGCTCGGCCACCAGCGCCTGAAGCGTGCGCCGATAGTGGCTTGCCAGCCGCTCGATCGCTACCGGCTCGAACAGCTCCGCCGCATAGCGGAACGCCGCCCGGATGCTGCCGTCCTCGCATTCGATGGTTTCGAGGATCAGCTCGAAGGGCGCGCTACGCTCCGCGAGATCGATGCGGCACACCTGCAGCCCGGGCCATCCCCGCAATGGCCGGTCGCCTTCGCCCAGATGGTTGAACATGACCTGGAACAGCGGCGAGGCGGCATGTGCGCGGTCCGGGCGCAGCGCCTGTACAAGCCGCTCGAACGGCAGGTCCTGATGCGCCTGCGCTTCGAGCGAGGTGTCGCGCACCTGCGCCAGCAGCTCGGAAAGGCGCATGCGCGCATCCATGCGCGCGTCCATCACCACGGTGTTGATGAAGGCGCCCACCACACCGGCCGTCTCGGGACGATTGCGGCCCGCGACGGGCACGCCGATACGGATTTCATCCTGCCCGGTGTAGCGAAAGAGCAAGGCATGAAACGCAGCAAGCAGCACCGGGAAAAGAGTGCCGCCCTGCTCGCGTGCGTGCCGCTTCAGTTCATGAACCAGTGGCGCCGGCACATCGAGTGTGTGCTGCGCCGCGCTGTATTTCGCGTCGGCCGAACGCGGCCGGTCGGTCGTGAGTTCGAGCACGGGCTGGCTGCCGCCCAACCGGCGCTGCCAGTAGGCCAGTTGGCGCTCGCCCTCCGCGCCTTCGAGCCACTTGCGCTGCCACAGCGCGAAGTCGATGTAGCGGATCTCCGGCTCGGGCACGGCGACGGTTTGCGCCGCACCCACGCGCTGCGCGTAAAGGCGCGCCAGGTCGTCGAGGATCAACTCGACCGACCATGCATCGGAGCCGATGTGGTGCATCGTCAGCAGCAGTTGATGGTCTGCATCGGCCATCTTGAGCAACGTGCCGCGCAACAGCGGCCCGGTCGTCAGGTCGAAGGGCGTGCGGCAGACCTCGCGCACGATCTCGCCGAATCGCAATTGCCGGGCCTGCGAGTCCAGCACGCTCAGGTCGACGAAAGGAATCGCGATGCTGCTCGTGGGCTCTACACGTTGTTCGGGCAGTCCCTGAGCGCCCGCGCTGAAGACGGTGCGCAGCGTGTCGTGGCGCATCGCGAGCGCATGCACCGCGTCCTGCAATGCGGCAACGTCCAGCGGCCCGGAGAAGCCCAGGCCACCGCCGACGTGATAAGCCGTGTTGCCCGCATCTAGCTGCCACAGGAACCACTGCCCCTGCTGCGCGAAGGAAACAGGCACGGCGGCACCGTCGTCGGTGCCGCGCACGATGGCATCGCGCGACGGGCGTGCGGGCGCGGCAGCCGCGGCATCGCCATCGCGCCGCAGCCGGCGCTGCAGCATGCTCAATTGCGCGGGAGACAGTTTGGCCCTGCGCTCGGACAGATCCTTGCTTTCGCTCATGATGAAAAACCCACGGTGGAACGGGCTGTGTCGACCGCTTCGGCTTGCGCGGCCTCCGCGGCTTCGGGATCGCTCTCGATCTCTTCGATCAGGCGCAGCTCGACCAGCGCGGCCAGCTCGGCGATGGTCGGGGCCTTGAAGAAGGCGGCGGGATGCAGTTCAACGCCGTAGGCCTTTCGCACCCTGGACAGCAGGCGGATCGCCAGCAGCGAGTCACCGCCCAGCTCGAACAGGTTGTCGTTCGCGCCCACCGGCGCAATGCCCAACGCTTCGGTCCAGAACTCGGCAAGCCCCTCTTCCAGGTCACCGTCGGGTGCGACGAACGCAGTCTGGAGCACCGGGCGCGGATGGCCCGCACGGGCTTCGGCCATGGGCTCGTCATCCAGCGCGTCGAACAGGCCGTCGAGCGGACGCAGGCGCGGCGCAAAGGGCGAGATGGACACCACGGTCTGCGGCAGATCGGGGCCGTTGGCGATGCGCTCGAAGGCCAGCACGCCGGTGCGCTCGTCGAGGCCCACGCCTTCGGGCATGTCCATGTCGACCGCCACGCCCACATCGCGCCAGGCATCCCAGTTGACCGAGAACACCGGCAGCGAGGAACTGCGCCGGTGCGCGTTCGCCAGCGCATCGAGGTACGCATTGGCGGCCGCATAGTCGCTGCGGCCCAGGCCGCCGATGAGGCTTGCGACCGAGGAGCACAGCAGCACGAAGTCGAGTGGCTCGGTGCGCAGCGCATCGAGCAGCGCGAGGGTGCCCGCGATCTTGGGTGCGAACGCGGCCTCCACCAGCGCCTTCGTTCGCTGGGCGATCATGCCGCGATCCGGCTGGACGACCGCGTGGACCACGCCGTTCACCGGGCCGAAACGCGCATGCACGGCAGCCAGCACGCTGCGCAACTGCGCGGGATCGGTGACATCGGCGGACACGGCCATGATCTGCGCGCCACTCGCCTCGAGTTCGATCAACTGCTGCAGCCTGCGACGCAGCGATGCCGGCTGGTCGGCCGATGCGGCAAGGCGCGCCCACTCCGAACGTTCGGGCAGCGGCGTGCGCCCGAGCAGCACCAGCCTGGCCTGCCATGTCTTGCTGAGATAGCGTGCCAGCGCAAGGCCGACACCGCCGAGGCCGCCGGTGATGAGGTACACGCCGCCCTGGCGCAGGCGCTGCACGCCCGCAGCCTGTGCCGGCAGCGGCTCGTAGGTCTTGACCCAGCGGTGCGGCCCGCGATAGGCCACGATGAATTCATCCTGCGGTGCAGCCGCCTCCTCGACGACCCTGCGCGCCAGTTCAGTTTCGGCGGCGCTTTCGGGCGCGGGCAGCACCACGTCCACCACGCGGCAGGCGATCGACGGCGACTCCTGGCCGAGCACCTTCGCGATGCCCAGCACGGTGGCCTTCTCGGGTGCGAGTGCCTCGGTGCCGGCGACATCCTCCACGCGGTCGGTGACCACCGTGAATGCAAGCGGCGGCCGGACCGAAGCACCCACGCTGTCGAGTGCCTGCGCCAATGCAAGCAGGCTGAAGTAGCCAGCCTCGAAGGCCGCGCCATGCGAGGCCACGGGCTTGTCGCCGTCGAGGCTCCACAGATGGAAAAGGCGCGTGACGGGACCGGCCTGGCTCTCGACTTCGCGCAACAGCCCTTCATGGTCGACGCGCTCGGCCGCGCGCACGGTGTACTGCCCTTCGGCGGTGCGCGCGAACGCTTCGCCGCGCAGGGCCAGGATCACGCGCCCGCCCTGTTCACGCAAGGTGCGTGCGAGGCGGTCGGTGAAGCTGTTCGCATCGCCCAGAACCAGCGTGCAGCCCGATGCGATGTTCGTCGCCTGCGTCGAGGACAGCGCCGCGCGCTTCCACCCCGGCGCATAGAAAAGGCCCGGTGCGGTGCTGTTCGCCGGCCGCGCGGCATCGCCCGGCTCCACCCAGAAGCGGCGGCGCTGGAAGGCGTAGGTGGGCAGCGGCACACGACGCGGCTCAGGGCCGGTGCGGCACGCGGCCCAGTCGATGTCCACACCCACGGTCCACAGGCCTGCAACGGCATTCGCCAATTGCTGGGCATTGCGCGCGAGCTGCTGCGGATGCGCCTGGCTGGCCCAGATGCCTGCGGCCGATGGGCTGTCGGCGTGCTGGCGCGCCAGGCCGGTGAGCGTTTCTCCGGGGCCCACTTCGAGCAACACGCGACCGGGCCTGGAAAACACCTCGCGCAGGCCGTCGACGAAGCGCACCGTGCCGCGCAAGTGCCGGCCCCAATAGGCGGGACTCGCCGCCTCTTCGGCCGTGATCGGCTTGCCGGTCAGGTTCGAGACGAAGGGAATGCGCGGTGCATGCCTGGGCACCGATGCGATCAGGTGCTCGAGCTCGGCCACCATGGGTTCGACCAGCCGCGAATGCGAGGCAATGGACACGTGCAGGCGGCGCGGCTGGTGCTGATGCGCCAGCAGTGCTTCTTCAGCGCGTTCGATGGCATCGACCGGACCCGCCAGCACGCAAAGCTGCTCGCCATTGACCACGGCCAGGTCGCAGCCTGTGGCAAGGAAAGGCGCGAGTTCCGCCTCGGACAGCGGCACGGCGGTCATGGCGCCGGGCGCCAGCGTCTGCATCAGGCGGCCACGCGCGGCGACGATGCGCAGCGCATCTTCCAGTGAGAACACGCCCGACAGGCAGGCGGCGACGTACTCGCCCAGGCTGTGTCCCAGCAACAGGGCGGGCTGGACGCCGCAGCTCATCCACCAGCGCGCCATCGCGTATTCGACGGCGAACAGGGCGGGTTGCGCGAACTCGATGCGAGACAGGCGCTCGTTCGCCGCCTGTTCTTCGCCGGCGACGGGGAACAGCAATGCGAGCAGGTCGATGCCGCTGTCGGCCTTGAGCACTGCGGCGCAGCGATCGAGTTCGTCGCGGTAGACGGCGCTGTCGCGGTAGAGGGCTTCGCCCATCAGCGCGTGCTGCGTGCCGCCACCCGGAAACAAAAACGCCACTTCGGGCGCAGCCGCTGCGGCCTGGGTCGCCGCGACCGCCGGCGAAGAAAGCATTTCCGCAGCCAGCGCCGACTGGTTCGCGACCACCGCGCTGCGCCATGCAAAGGCGCGCCGGCCACTCTGCAGCGTGTGGGCCACGTCTTCGAGCAGTTGCCCATCGTTGGCCCGCAGATGCGCCGCGAGTTGCGCGCGCCCTTGGCGAAGGGCCGTCTCGTCTTTCGCAGAAAGGGGCAAGACCTGCCATCGCGAGGCCGTCGCCGCTACGCGCACCTGCGGCGCCTCTTCGAGCACCACATGCACATTGGTCCCGCCGATGCCGAACGAGCTGACACCCGCGCGGCGCGGTGTGCTGCTTTCGGGCCAGGGCTTGCCTTGCGCGCTCACATAGAACGGGCTGCCCGCAAAGTCGATCTGCGGATTCGGTTGCTCGAAATGCAGGCTCGGCGGCAGCGTGCGGTGCTTGAGCGCCATCGTCGCCTTGATCAGCCCTGCCACGCCAGCCGCCGCATCGAGGTGGCCGACGTTGGTCTTCACCGAGCCCACGGCGCAGAAGCCGCGCCGCTCGGTGTCGGCCCGGAAGGCCTGCGTGAGCGCCGCGATCTCGATCGGGTCGCCCAGCGTGGTGCCGGTGCCGTGCGCTTCGATGTAGCCGATCGTGTCGGCCGAGACGCCCGCGATCAGTTGCGCCGCGCGGATCACCTCCGCTTGCCCGTCGATGCTGGGCGCGGTGAAGCCGACCTTGGCCGAACCGTCGTTGTTGGCCGCGGTGCCCTTGATGACCGCGTGGATGGTGTCGCCGTCGCGCAGCGCTTCGTCGAGGCGCTTGAGCACGACCACGCCGGCGCCGCTGCCGATCACCGTGCCGTCGGCATCGGCGTCGAAGGCGCGGCAATGGCCGTCGCGCGAGAGGATCGCGCCGGCCTGGTAGCGGTAGCCGCCTTCCTGCAGCAGGTTGAGCCACACGCCGCCGGCCAGCGCCATGTCGCAGTCGTGGCTCAACAATGCTTGGCAGGCGGTGTGCACTGCCGTGAGCGATGTCGAGCAAGCGGTCTGCACGGTCACCGCAGGGCCGCGCAGGTTGAGCTTGTAGGCGACGCGCGTGCACAGCGAGCCGCCGGAGTTGCCGCTCATCAGGCCCAGCAGGTCGGCAATGCCGGTGTGCGCGCCGAGGCCGAAGGACGGCAGCAGGTTGCGGATGAGGTAGACATTCGCGCCCTCGCCCGCATACACACCCACCTTGCCGGACCAGCGTTCGGGGTCGCAGCCCGCATGCTCCAGCGAGGCCCAGGCGCACTCCAGAAAAATGCGCTGCTGCGGATCGAGGTTCTCGGCTTCGCGCGGCGTGTAGCCGAAGAAGCCGGCATCGAACTGGTCGAAGCCCTCGAACAGCACGCCGGCCTTCACGTAGTCGGGGTCGTCCAGCAGGGCTTGCGGCACGCCGCGTTCACGCAACTGTTCGTCGGTGAATGCCGAGACGGATTCCACGCCGTCGCGGATGTTGTGCCAGAAGGCATTCACATCGTCGGCGCCGGGAAAGCGGCCGGCCATGCCGACGATGGCGATCTCCAGGCCTGTGGGCTCGGCGGGTTCGTTGAAGGTGGACATCAGTTGACTCTCTCTGCCGCTTTGCGGCGTTGAAGCATTGCGGCGCGCTGGCGCAGCGCGCGTTCGTCGCCGGCCGCGGCGGAAGCTGCGGCGGCCTGGCCTGCGCCCTGCTCGATCCAGCGGGCCAGCGATTCGACGGTGGGGTACTTGAAAAGATTGACCAGCGGGAAGGTGGCCTTAAGCCGGTCTTCCAGCAGCCGGTGCGCGCGGATCAGCAGCAGCGAATGGCCGCCGAGGTCGAAGAAGTTGTCGTGCAGGCCGACCTGTTCGACCTGCAGCACCTCGGACCAGATGGCGGCGAGCGTGCGGGCCACCTGGCCTTGTGGCGCTTCGTAGCTGCTCGCACGGCCCAGGCCCTCGGGCTCCGGCAGCGCCTTGCGGTCGACCTTGCCGTTGGCATTGAGCGGCAGCGCGGGCAAGGTCACGATGGCGCGCGGCACCATGTAGTCGGGCAGCGTCTGGCCCAGGCGCTCGCGCAACGCGGCGGCGTCGATGGCCTGGTCCGCATGCGCCGCGACGTAGGCCACCAGCGACGCACCGGCCGCGCCATCGCGGGCCACGACGACGGCCTCGCGCACGGCGGGTTGCGCAAGGATCTGCGCCTCGATCTCGCCGAGTTCGATGCGAAAGCCCCGGATCTTCACCTGGTGGTCGATGCGGCCCAGGTATTCGATCTGGCCCTCGGTGTTCCAGCACACGAGGTCGCCGGTGCGGTACAGCCGATCGCCTTGGCCGAAGGGGTTGGCCACGAAGCGCTCGGCACTCAGCGCGGGCTTGTTGAGGTAGCCCCGAGCGAGGCTCACGCCGCCCAGGTACAGCTCGCCCGCCACACCGCGCGGCACCGGGTTCATTTCGGCGTCGAGCACATGGGTTTGCGTGTCGCTGATCGGCTGGCCGATGGGCACGAGGCTGCGGCCATCGTCGCGGCAGGTCCAGCGCGTGACGTGGATGGTAGTTTCCGTCGGGCCGTACAGGTTCTGCAGCGTGGCGCCGCTCAGCCTTTGCAGCGTTTCCTTCTGCGTTTCGGCGGGCATGGCCTCGCCGCCGACGATGATGTGCTTCAGCCGCGTGCTGGCCTCGATGTCCTTGTGTCCCAGGAAGGCCTGAAGCATCGAGGGCACGAAGTTGAGCGTGGTGATCTGGTGCCGCTGGATCAGTTGCACCAGCCGGGCCGGATCGCGGTGATCGCCGGGGTTGGCAACGACCAGCCGCGCACCCGCGGTCATCGGCCAGAACATCTCCCACACCGACACGTCGAAACCGAAGGGCGCCTTGTGCAGCACGGTGTCGGCGCGGGTCAACTCGTAGGTCTGCTGCATCCAGGCCATGCAACTGTGCAGCGCCGCGTGGCGCACGGCCGCGCCCTTGGGCTTGCCGGTGGAGCCGGAGGTGTAGATGACATAGGCAAGGTTCTCGCCGTGCAGGGCAACCTGCGGGTCGGTGTCGGGTTCGGCCGAAACATCGGTGCTGTCGACATCGAGCGTTGTCAGGCCGGCCCGCCCGGCGATGTGGCCGCGCGTGGCGCCGTGCGTGAGCAGCAGTTCGATGCCGCTGTCTTCCACCATGTAGGCCAGGCGTTGCACGGGATATTCAGGGTCCAGCGGCAGGTAGGCGCCGCCCGCCTTGAGGATGCCGAGCAGGCCCACGACCATCTCGACCGAGCGCTCCATGACGATGCCCACGCGCGTGTCGGGCCGCACGCCCAGCGCGATCAGCCGATGCGCGAGGCGATTGGCCCGGCGATCGAGTTCGATGAAGCTCAAGGCCTCGTCGCCGAACAGCAGTGCGATGGCATCGGGCTGCAGCGCGGCATGTTGCGCGATGGTCCGGTGCACGGGCTGCGGCTGCGGCTCGCGTCGCGCGTTCACGCTCCATTGCGCGAGCTGCGACTTCTCGGAAGCGCCCAGCAGATCGATGCTGCCGACCGCGCCACCCGCATCGGCGGACAAGGCCTCCAGCACGGCCACGTAGTGCTGCGCCATGCGCGCGATGGTCTCGGGCTCGAACAGGTCTGCCGCGTAGATCACGTCGAGCTTCAGGCGTCCGTCCGGCCGCTCGCGCGCTTCCAGCACCCAGTCGAACTGCGTCTGGAGGTCGGGCAGCGCATGGTCGTGCACTTCGATGTCGCCCAGCCGTTGCAGCGAGCGGTGGTCTTCGTACAGGTGGTTGAACATCACCTGGAACAGCGGGCTGTGGCTCATGCTGCGCTCGGGCTGCAGGCGTTGCACCAGTTGCTCGAAGGGCAGGTCCTGGTGCGCCTGCGCGCCCAGCACGGCGTCCCTGGCCTGCGCCAGCACGCGCGACAGGCGGGTGCGGCCGTCGATGGGATTGCGCAGCACCAGGGTGTTGACGAACAGCCCGATGACGCTCTCGAACTCCACGCGGTTGCGGTTCGCAATCGCGGCACCGACGCGAATCTCTTCCTGCCCGGTGTAGCGATGCAGCAGTGCCTGCAGGCCGGCCAGCAGCACCATGAACAAGGTGGCGCCGTCCGCCTGTGCCAGCCCGCGCAGCCGGGCGAGCAGAGGCGCCGGCACCTCGAAGGCATGCCGCGCCGCGCGATAGCTGGCCTGCGGCTTGCGCGGATGGTCGGTGCGCAACTCGAGCACCGGGTGCTCGTCGCCGAGTTGCGTGCGCCACCAATCGAGCTGGCGCTCGGCCTCGCCGGCCGCCAGCCATTCGCGCTGCCACACCGCGTAGTCGGCGTACTGCACGCGCGGCAGGGAAAGTGCCGCCGCCCGGCCCTGCAGGCGCGCCGCATAGCCCGCGGCAAGTTCGTCGATCAGCACCTGCATCGAGGCGCCGTCGGAAACGATGTGGTGCATCACCACGGCAAGCACCTGCGTGTCGTCCGACAGGCGAAACAGTGCCGCGCGCAACAGGCCGCCCTGGGCGAGATCGAAGGGGGCGGCCTTGATGCGCCGGGCTTCGCTCTCCAACCGCTCGTCGCGTTCATCGGCGGGCACGGCGCGCAGGTCGATCACTTCCAGCGCAAGCGTGCCGGACGGTTGGATCCATTGCGCGGCAACGCCATCGCTGCCGGCGCGGAATGCGGTGCGCAAGGACTCGTGGCGCACGACGAGATCGTCGAGCGCCGCGCGCAACGCATCGATCTGCAATGCGCCGGTGAGGCGAAGCGCGCCACTCATGTGATACGCCGCGCTGTTCGGGTCGAGCTGCCACAGGAACCACTGGCGTTCCTGGGCGTGGGACAACGGCAGCGCATGCAGCCTGCGCTCGGCAGGCAACACCGCGATGGGTGCGGGCCGTGCGCGCACGCCCTGCGCCACCCGTTGCCGCAAGGCGGCCGCGCACTCGCGCAGTCGCGGCTGCTCGAACATCAGGCGGACCGGGTAGTCGATCTCCCAGTGCGCCGAGATGCGCGCAGCGACCTGCGTGGCGGTGAGCGAGCTGCCGCCGCGCGTGAAGAAGTGGGCGTCGCGCGCAAAGGCTTTCGCATCGGCCGGCCTGAGCACTTCGCGCCAGATCGCATCGATGGCGCGTTCCGTCTCGTCCAGCGCGGGTTCTTCGGCCTGCGTTTCGGCGGGGCCGCCCTTGATGAAAGCGCCGTGTTCGTAGATGGCATAGGCATCGGCGCTGCGGTCCAGCCAGCTCGCGCGGCAGGTGCTGCGCTGCAGCTTGCCGCTCGTGGTCTTGGGCATGCCGCCCGGGTTGAGCAGCAGCACGGCCGACAGCGGCTCGCCGAACACCTCGCTGACGGCGGCGCTGAGCGCTTCAACCAGCACCGGTGGCGGCACCAGCTTCTGCATGCTGCGCGACACCTCGGCCGCCGCCCCGATGCCTTCGCCGTCGGGCCCGCCGGCCGCGAAGACCGCGACACGCCCCTTGCGCACGGCGTCCACCTCGGCCTCGATGACGCGCTCGATGTCCTGCGGATAGATGTTGTGGCCGCGAACGATGATCAGGTCCTTGATGCGGCCCGTGACGTAGAGCTGGCCGTCGCAGACGAAGCCGAGGTCGCCGGTGCGCAGCCAGCGCCGGGCGTCGCGCTCGACGAAGGTCTCGCGCGACTCGCGCTCCTTGCCCCAGTAGCCGGCGCCGATGCTCGGCCCGTGGACCCAGATTTCGCCGATGAGCCCGGGCTCCAGGGCCGACAGCGCGGCGGGGTCGACGATCTCGACTTCGTGATGGATCGCCGCTGTGCCGCAACCGACCAGCAAGGCGCCGTCTTCACTCGGCGTGCCGCTGCCGCCGGCCAGGCCATCGGCACTGAAGCCGCGCGCCACCATGCCGCCGCCGCGCCGGCCGCCCGTCACGAACAGGGTCGCCTCGGCGAGGCCGTAGCAGGCGTAGACCGCGCCCGGATCGAACCCCGCGGGAGCAAAGCGCTCGATGAAATCGAATTCGGTGTCGGCGCGCACGGGTTCGGCGCCGGTGTAGGCCACGCGCCAGCTCGACAGGTCGAGCTTTGCAAGCTGCGCGTCCTTCACGCGGTCCAGGCACAGGCGGAAAGAAAAATCGGGGCCGCCGCTGAGCGTGGCCCGGTGGCGCGAGATCAGCTCCAGCCAGCGCACCGGGCGCTCGAGAAAGTAACGCGGCGAAGTCAGCACCAGCGGGATGCCGCTGTACAGCGGCTGCATCAGGCCGCCGATGAGGCCCATGTCGTGATAGAGCGGCGCCCACGAGACGAACTTGTCGTCCGGGCCGATGCCCATGCCGACCTGGATGGCGTGTTCGTTGGCCATCAGGTTGCCATGCGTGACGATGACGCCCTTGGGAGCGGAAGTCGAGCCCGAGGTGTATTGCAGGAACGCGATGTCTTCGTCGCCGGGCTCGAAGGCTTGCCATGCATCGGCGAGCGCCATATCGACCGCATCGACGGCAATGATGGCCACGTCGCCGAACTGGTTGCCGGCAGCGGCCATCGAGGCACCGAAGGCGGCCGACGTGAGCACGCAGCGCGCTTGCGAATCGGTCGCCACGCCCGTGAGTCGTGCCAGGTGCTGGGGCCGGGTGGACTCCGGCGGAAACACCGGCACGGCGATCACGCCGCAATAGAAGCAGGCCAGCATGCTCACGGCATAGTGGTCGCCGTTGTCGAGCATGACGAGCGCACGGTCGCCCTTGGCGAACTGCTGCTGCAGCCGCGCCGCGAGCGCCCTGACGCGCCGCTCGAACACGGCGTAGGTGATGGGCAGTTCGCTGTACACGCCGTCGACCTCGTCGACCACGGTGAGCCAGACATCGTCCGTGCGCCGCTCGGCCAATGCGCGCAGGTGCGCCACGAAGTTGCGCGGCTGCAGGCCGGTGGGCTGCGTCGCGAGCATTTCAATCTTCATATCTACCCTTTGCCAGGCGGCGCCGAAGGCACCGCGGCTTCAAGATGTGTGCGTCCGCCAAGGACGGTTCAGGCGAAGGCACGGGGCGCAAGGCCGACTCCCGAGACGACCTGGCCCAGCCGCTGCGCGAGTGCCGCAAGAAACGCAGCCTCGTGCTGGCGGAGGAAAAAGTGGCCACCCTCGAACCAGTCCAGGGTGAAGAAGCCGCCGGACTCTTTCGACCAGGCGGCCATCTCTTGCGCGTCGATGTCGTCCTCGCGCCCGGCGAAGGCATGCACGGGCAGCGGGAGCTGGTTCGCCGCATCGCCGTGCTTGTAGCTGCGGCAGACGCGATAGTCGGCACGCATCACATCCATCGTGATGCGCATGAGTTCCGCGTTGGCGAACACTTCCTCGGGCGTGCCGCCCTGCTTGCGCAGCTCGGCGATCAGGGAGGCGTCGTCTTCCTTGCCGTCGAAGCGCTCAGGATTGCGCCGCGAAGGAGCTGCGCAGCCGGACACCAGCAATGCGCGCGGCAAGGGCCGTTGCAATGCCTGGAGCTTTCGGGCGACGCCATGCGCCAGCAACGCGCCCATGCTGTGCCCGAAGATCGCGAAGTTGCCGTGCATTGCCGTGGCCTGCTCGGCGCACAGCCGGGCGACCAAGGCATCGAAGTCTTCGACGAAGGCCTCGCCCATGCGGGCGCCGCGCCCCGGCAACTCCACCGGCACGAGATGGACCCAGGCCGGCAGGAAACGGCGCCAACGCAGATACATCATGGCGCTCGCTCCGGCGCACGGCAGGCACAACAGCGTGAGAGGCGCCCGCGCAGTCATCAAACAGCCACATTCCCCGCGACCGGCGCGCCGGCCTGCGACTCTTGCTGCTGCATCCAGTCGCGCAGCGATTTGGGCCGCATGTCGGTCCAGTGGCCTTCGACGTAGGCGAGGACGGTTTTCTTGTCGCCCTTGACCCCCTCGACGGCCGCCCATCCGCCGGGAACAGCCTTCCAGTGGGGCCAGATCGAGTACTGGTCTTCGTGATTGACCAGGACGATGAAGGTCTCTTCTTCGCGGTCAAAGCAACTGGTCGACATCGGTGCATCCTTGTGTGATTGAACAGAAGGAGCGCCCGGTGGCCGGTCGTGGACCGCATCGAATCGCGGCGCCCCTGCCAACAGGACGCTTCGCGGGCCAATCTGTTCATTTCACGATGCACCTGCGGGCACGATCGCATTCGCCGGCTTTGGCGGCGAGGCAGGAGCAGGAACGCGCGGCACGGCGCGCGTTCGCAAGGCGCCTGGGGTCAGTGGCTGGATGGAGGCCCGGCGTCGGGCGATTCGTCGCCGTCACCAAGGTCATTGGCCGGTGGCACGAAGCCCGCGAGCAGCCAGAGCTGCGCCGCCCTGTCGTAGGCACGGCGATGCGCGGGCTCGGCCACGAGCCAGGCCGTCATTTCGAGGCGTGCTGCGTCATCGAAGCGCTCGCGGTCGTGTTCGCGCTGCACCCAATCCCACGCGGTGTTCCAGATGGGATCGTCTTTTTCCTGAGTCATTCTTGAGGCCGCTCGCGTTGTCCGTGCTGGCCGGATCTTGAACGCTCCCTGCCAATGCACGCATCCGCGCATTCTCGCGGGAAACGGGCCGGCCTCTCTTTCCGCGCCCGACGGCCGGCCTCTAACGTCCGTCGCTTTCGAGCAGCAGATGGCCGCAGGACTTGATTGCCGTTGCGGCTTCGGCAATCAGGCCGTTCACGAGGCCCAGCGCACAACCCAGGCGCGATGCGATCTCGCGCTGTGTCAGGCCTTCGAGGCGGTAGAGCTCGAACACCAGCCGCGTTCTCGGAGCGAGTCCGGAGAGAACCTTGTCGATGGCGGCGATGACCTGGCGCTCGCACATCATGCGGTCGGGCGTGGCGGGTCCCGGCACGTCGAGCAGTTCCACGTCCACGTCGAAGGTGCGATAGCTTGCTTCGACGCGGTGACGGCGGCAGTAGTCCAGCGCCATGTTGCGCACGACCTGGCAGCAATAGCCGATGGGACGGTCGGCATGCCGGACGCAAGGGCCATCGACGATCTTCAGGTAGGCGTCCTGCACGACATCGTCGGCCAGGTCCGCCGTGTTGACGATCTTGCGCGCAACGCGCCAAAGCTGGGGCCGGTTGGCGATGAATACCTCCCCGAGCGAAGGCTCGGACGAATGCACTGGCATGTTCAACACCTCTTCCTCCTGTGAGCGAGCCGACACGGGCCGCAAGTCCGATTTACTACTTTCGATGGACAAATCTAAATAAGAATCATTTCTATTTATATGCGGATTTCGAGTCATCTTGATGACCCTTCGGGATCAACTTTTAAACGAGTGTGGTGAGGACCCCGGGAGCATTCGGCAATGCGAATCAGGTGGCCCGGAGATCCGCTGAAAACGCGGAGCCCGGCATCGCTCATGCGGGGGATCGCGATGATAGTCCACTTCGCGCCATGTCATCATCCGCAAGAAATTGCGATCGCGGCCAATGCGCCGCGGCTCCTTCATGCCAAGCGCCGCCCCTCTCATTCCTTTGCCCGCGGGCGACATTCACCTCTGGCTCTGCCCCCACGGCAAATCCGACAGCCCCGCGCAGATTGCAGCCTTGCGCGCGTTGTTGACCCCGGACGAGTTGTCGAAGCAGGAGCGTTTTCACTTCGCGAGCGACCGTTACCGCTACCTGCTGACGCGCGCGCTGGTGCGCTCGGTGCTGTCGCGCTATGCGCCGGTGCACGCACATGCCTGGCGTTTCACCGCCGGCCCTTTCGGACGTCCCCGCATCGAAACGCCCATCGTTGATGAGTGCCACAGCCTGGACTTCAACCTGAGCCACACCGACGGCCTCATCGTGCTGGCGCTTGCGCGGCATATCGACCTGGGTGTCGATACAGAAAACGTCGGGCGCAAGGCTGCACTCGACGTTGCCGATCACTTCTTTTCGCCCATCGAGGCCAAGGCATTGGGTGCATTGCCACCGGCTCTCCAACCCGAACGCTTCTTCGCGCTGTGGACCCTGAAAGAGAGCTACATCAAGGCACGCGGCATGGGCCTGCAGATACCGCTCGACAGCTTCAGCTTTGCGCTGGACGACAACGACAGCACCATCGAATTCGCGCTCGCGGATTCGACAGGCGACGACACCGCGCAACGCTGGCATTTCTGGCAGTTCCAGCCGACCCCCGAGCACTTGGTGGCCCTGTGCGCCGCGCCCGAAAAATCGATCACCACACGCATCGTGTGCCGCGAGGTCGCACCGCTGCAATGGGAGAGGCCGTTGGAGGCTTGCGCGATCCGCAAAAGCGCGCCCATCTAAAATCCTGCCCCTCTCCCCGATCCCCTCCCCATGAACATCGTCGTCAACGAAGAACTCAAAGCCTATATCGATCCACTGACTCCGGAGGAACACGAAGCACTTGAACGGAGCATCCTCGCCGAAGGCTGCCGCGACGCACTGGTGCTGTGGGGCGACGTGCTGGTAGACGGCCACAACCGCTACGGCATCTGCAAGAAGCACGACCTGCCCTTTCAGACGGTGCAGAACACGCGCTTCAAGAGCATCGATGACGTGCACCTCTGGATGATCGACCAGCACCTGGGCCGGCGCAGCATCTCGGACTTCCTGCGCGGTGTTCTGGCGCTGAGAAAAAAGGACATCGTCGACGAGCAGCGTGCCCGCGCCTCATCGGCTGAGCAGCCCTCTTCCTCCGACGCACCGTTCGACGTCGACACGCCAGCAGGCGAAGCATCCGCCGACGCCCCCGCCATGCCGCCGCAGGCCCCCATGAACAGCCGCGAAGCCATCGCCAAGGCCGCGCGCCTGAGCAGCAGCCAGGTCGGGATGATCGAGAAAATCCAGAAGCAGGCCGCGCCTGAACTGGTGGCTGCGGTGAAGTCGGGTGTCATTTCCATCAACACCGCTGCGGCCGTCGCAACCCTGCCGGCCGAAGAGCAGGTCTTCGCCGCGAACGCCGGCAAGGACGAGCTCAAGCAGGCTGCCAAGCGCGTGCGCGAATCGAAGAAGAAGCCGCGTGAAGAGTCGCCCGAGGCGGATGCTGACGAATCGCAGGCCAAGCCCGACGCCACCCAGTTGCTGGAGCAGCGCGTGGCCGAACTCACGGTCGAAAACGAAGCCCTGCGCAGGCAAGTGGCCGAGCTGCGGGCGCAACTCGGCCAGTAACGATCTCACTCAGCCTGCGCAGGCAGGCTGCTTAGCGCTTGCTCAGAGCTGGATCTCGCTGATCTTCGCGCCCGACAGCGAGACGCCGGCTTCCAGACCCACGTTGGTCATCACGAAGCCCACCACCGGTTGGCGGATCGTGTTGGTGTCAACGCTGCCGTTGGCACCGATGGTCGCGACAGCCACTGTCGCATCCGCGCCGGCCGTCCAGCCCTTGCTGTTGCGGAACTTGTCCAGCGCCGCCTGCGTGGTGAACAGGTAGACCACCGCCTTCGATTGCGCGCCGGCCTGGAAGCCGATCGAGCCCGCGGTGGTGCTGTAGTACGACTGCGTGCGGCCGTTCACGCGCAACGCGCCGCGGCCATATTCGGCGCCCACGCCCATGCTGGCCCCGACGACGGCGGGAAACACCAGCACGCCACTCGACTTGGCAACCAGCTCGCGCGATCCGGGCACCGAGTCATACAGCCTGGACAACGACGCATTGACCTGGGCATCGATGGATGCGCGCGAGGACGTGCTGCTCGCCTGATCCTGCGGCCGCGTGGTGGTGCAGCCGACAAAGGCAAGGCTGCCGATCACGACGGCGGACGAGAGCGCAAGAGTGCGGAGGTTCATGGTGTTCATGACGAAATCCTTTGCAAAGAACATGGATCGACGAAGAAATCACTGCCATCTGCGGCAGCTGAAACCCATGCTAGTTCCGGGAAACCATGGCAAATCGGACTTGGGGAGTCGGCCTACGTGAAGTCAGGCCGTCGGCGAATGCGTATCCGATGCGCATCGGAAATCGAGCCACGCCTACCTTTCGTAATCTAGTGTTTTTATTTGCAACAAGTGTTATATTTTCGACGTCACACATATTGATAAAACTTTAGTTCTCATTTCGACCCACGCCATGCGCGTTCCATCTTCGAAATTCCCCACAGAGAGCCTTGAGTCGCCATCAAACCGGCTTGTTCGCCCCAAGTTGGTGCTTTTGGTTTCGGGTGAATCTTTCGCCCGGCGCCACCCCTTCGCCCCCATTCGCTGCACGCGCCGGTCATGACCACAGCAGCCAACCCCGCGACCAAAGGCCAACGCGCCTTGCTGAGTTTCAGCGTCGAGGGGTTGCCGCCCCGGGAAGAGCTGCTGTTCAGGTCCCTGGTGCGATTGCTCGACCACCGGACCCATCAACACTGGGCGTGGAAGGCCGGATCGGCCGACCTGCGGGTCGTCGGCGAGCCGCTGGCAGCGGAAGAAGACCCGGCCAAGGCGGTGCCGGTGCTGGCCGTCGGCCTGGTCGACCCGCAGCGCGGCGGCCATTTCCTGGCCTTGCCGCTCCATGCCGACGTGCTGGAGCACACGCTCAACAGCCTGGGCGCCATGGTCGTTCATGCCCGCGGACTGGGCCTGGCCTCGTCGGCCGGACACATCGGGCAAGACGACGAATTTCGCCTGCTGCGCTGGCCGCATGCCGCCCTGCTCGAAGCGCCTCTTCGCATCCGGCTCGCCACGTTGATGACCGGCCGGCCCACCACCCTTCTTCTGCTGCAGCAGCGTTCGGGTTTCGCGCAGCAGGACTGCCTGGACTTCCTGCTCGACCTGCGGCGTGCCGACCTGCTCGAAAGCACCCGCCAGGCGCCGGCCTCCGCGCCGACGCCTGAAGCGCCGCCCGTCGAAAGCCGTCCCGCAGCCTTGGCACGCGACCCGGTGCAGCCCGGCCTGCTGGCCCGCATCCGCAGCCGCCTCGGCCTTTTGCCGACAGGGCACAAATGACCGTCGAACACAAGATCCTCTTCACCGGCACCATGGGCGCCGGCAAGACCACCGCCATCGCGGCCGTCAGCGAGATACCGCCGGTAAGCACCGACGTGCGCAACAACGACGCCTCCGTCGCCAAAGCCACCACCACCGTTGGCCTCGACTACGGCGAACTCACGCTCGACAACGGCGAAAAGCTGCGCCTGTACGGCACGCCCGGCCAGATGCGCTTCGACTTCATGTGGCGCATCCTGGGTCGCGGCGCGCTCGGCGTGGTGATCCTGATCGACAACAGTCGGCCCGACCCGCTGGCCGATCTCGACATCTACCTTGACGGCTTTGCCCAGTTGATCGCGCAGACCTCCTGCGTGGTGGCGGTGGGCCGCATGGAAACGCATCCGAAACCGGGCATCGATGCCTACGCCCGGCACATGGAGATCAAGGGCGTGCTGTGCCCCGTGCTGCCGGCCAACGTCACCGACCCGCCACAAGTCGTCCAGTTGCTGGAGCTGCTGCTGCTTCAACTCGAAACCTGAACTCCCCACATTCCAGAGCAGCCATGAACATAACTCCAAGAATCAAGCTCGCCGCCGAATCCGCCATCGACACGCTGATGCGTGAGATCAAGGGCGTGAAGGCGGTGGTCATTTCAACGGAAGACGGCCTCGAACTGGCAGCCCGCGTGGAGAACACCGCGCAGGTGGCGCGCCTGTCCGCCATCGCCAGTTCGCTGGCCGCGCTGGGTGCCGTCGCGGGCGAAGAGAGCCACCTGGGCGACTGCGACAACGTGACCATCGAGGCCACCCACGGCCACATCCTGATGCTGCAGGCCCGCCACCCCGAGGTCACGCTGATCGTGAGCGTGGTCGCCGGCCGCGACGCCATCATCGGCCAGGTCCTTTACTTCGCGAAGCAGGCGACGCTGTCGCTGCAGAACGCCTGAGCGCGCCGCGCGCCCGACACACCGTTTCGACTCCGGCTGCCGCCCATCTCTTCGCCCGGGTGGCTGCCGACTTTCAGGGGCGAGGGACTAGGAAAGATCTCGATGGCAAATATCAAGCAATCCATGGACGACCTGATGACCTGCGACGGTGCCCTGTGCGCGGCGCTGGTCGATTCGAGCAGCGGCATGATCCTGGGCCAGATCGGCTCGGGCGTCGATCTCGAAGTGGCCGCCGCCGGCAACACCGAAGTGGTCCGCGCCAAGCTCAGGACCATGCGCGACCTGGGCCTGAACGATGTCATCGAAGACATCCTCATCACCCTTGGCAAGCAGTACCACATCATCCGCCCGATGCTGAAGAAGGAAGGCCTGTTCGTGTACCTCGTGCTCGACAAGGCCAAGTCGAACCTTGCACTGGCACGCCGCAAGACGCTGGACGTGGAGCAGGGCCTGACGGTCTGAGAGAGACCGGCAGCCGCAGCCGACCGGATCGTTCCGGGACGGCTGCGGAAGTGAGAGCCGATGGCAGGAAGCGCAGGACCCTGGCAAGGTGCCCGCTTGCTGAAGCGCTTCAGTCCACGGCCATCGTGGACCGCGTCATGACCGCCCGCCGCTCACCGGCTGGCTCTTGCGCGCAATCACCTGCATTTCCACCCACGCTTCGGGCACGGCGATGCCGGCCAGCATGGCCGTGCCGGTCGGCTTGCAGGGCAGCACCTCGGACAGCGTCTTCACCACCGCGCCCAGGTGCTCGGCCCCCGCGACGATCAGCGTGTAGTTGACGATCTGCTCCAGTTGCCCGCCGCAGGCCTGCAGGTACCTGCCGATGTTGCGCACCATCAGGCGGGTCTGGTCTTCGGCGCTGACCGCGAGCTTCTGCGTGTCGTAGTCCATGCCGATGGTGCCCGAGACAAAGATCCATTCGTCGTCGAACATCGCGCGGCTGTAGGGCGCGTTGACGAAGGGCAGGGGAAAGTCGGCGATCTGCATGCGGTGGTCTCTCTTTCTTTCTCTGTAAAAGCAGGGGCCGGCTCAGGGCCGGATCATTTCGCGCACGATGGCGCGGGCGTGGATGTCGGTGGAATCGAAGAGGGGCGCGGGGCACCCGATCCAGGGCCGCACGGCGCTCAGTTCGGTGCAGCCCAGCACGATGCCTTCGGCGCCGCGCGCCACGAGCGCATGGCACAGCGACGAGACCATGGCGGCGTCCGCGCGGTCGACTTCGCCCCGGGCCAGCGGCCCGAAGATCGCCGTGTCGAGCGTGCGCCGCTGCGGCGCATCGGGCAGCACCAGCTCGAAGCCCGCGCCCTCCCCCAGCATCTGGCCGAAGAACGGCGCGTCGAGTGCAAAGCTCGTCGCCAGCAGGCCCAGGCGACGCATCGACGGATGCCAGGCCGCCACGGCATCGGCGGTTTCGCGCGCCACATGCACCAGCGGCACACCCGCCTGCGCCTGCACTGCATCGGCAGCAAAGTGCCCGGTGTTCGCAAGAATCGCGATCAACTCCGCGCCAGCGGCGCGCGCCTGCCGCGCCGCGGCTCCCATCTGCGCGCGCGCATCGTCGCGTCGCCCCGCCGTCATGGCGGCATGGATGCCCGCGAAGTCCAGGCTCACGATCACGCAGCGGGCCGAGTGCAGGCCGCCGAGTTCGCGCTGGATGTGCTCGTTCAACAAACGGTAGTAGCTGAGCGTGGATGGCCACGCGACGCCTCCGATCAGGCCCGCGACTTTCATGGTGCGTCTCCTTCAGTCGAGCTTGAAACCGAGCCGGCGGATCACCGGGCTGTAGCGGGCCAGGTCGCTGTCGATGCGGGTCTTGAGTGCGGCCGCGCCGGTCTGCCCGGCCGGCTCGAAGCCGAAGACCAGCAGTTTTTCGACCACGTCGGGCTGGCGGATGGCCCAGTCGATGCCTTCGCCCATGCGCCTGGCGATCTCGGGCGGCAGCCCCGCCGGCCCGACGACGCCGAACCACACGGAGAAGTCGACGCCCTTGTAGCCCAGCTCGTCGAGTGTGGGCACATCGGGCAGGCCCGAAAAACGCCGGGCTGAGGTCACGGCAAGGATCTTCGCGCGCCCCGCCTTCACGAACTGCACATAGGGCGCCATGCCGTCGAAGGCGGCGTCGATGTCGCCTGCGATGGTGGCCTGCGCCACTTCGGCGCTGCCCTTGTAGGGCACGCGCGTGGTCTCGATGCCGGCACTGCGGTTGAACTCCTCCAGCGCCATCTGCGACAGGATCGCGGCCGCGCCGATGTTGATCTTTCCGGGGTCGGCCTTGGCGCGCTTCACCAGTTCATGCAGATCGCCCACGCTGCCTGATTGGGTGCGTGCGATGACGGCCGTGGGCGAAGTGATCGCCAGCGCCACCGGCGTGAAGTCTTTGCGCGGGTCGTACGGCAGCCGGTTGTAGAGCGAGGGGTTGAGCACGAAGGTCTGGTCGATGGACCACAGCAGCGTGTAGCCATCGGGCTGCGCCTTCATGACCTCCTGCGCGCCAATCAGCGTGTTGCCGCCCGGCTTGTTGTCGACCACCACCTGCTGGCCCAGTTGCGTCTGCAGCTTGGCGGCAATCAGCCGCGCCGCCACATCGGCACCACCGCCCGCCACGAAAGGCACCACCAGGCGGATCGGCCGCGTGGGCCATGCCGAAGAGGCGCCCTGTGCGCTGGAAAGCACCGGAACCAGCCCTGCGAGCAAGGCCAGCTGGAGCCCCAGAAACCGGCAGACACGTCGAGCGTTCATCCATAAACTCCGTTCAAACCAAAGTGTTGCAACGCTAACGCCGCAGGGCAGGGTTTTCTATGCCGATCCAACCGCAGACTGTGCCGATCCAACCCTCCCCGTTCATCGCCGCGCTGCGCGAAGACGACTTCAATGCCGCGCTGATCCGACTGCCCACCGATCGCCCGCTCGCGCTTCCGGCCCTGCACGACGGCGCCAGCCGCGAGGTGTGCTGGCCCCGCGACGGCGGCCGCATCCTGCGGCTGCGCACCTCACCGTGGGAAGGTGCGAGCGCGCTCTACTTCGACTTCCGCCTCAACGACGACCTGCATGTGCAGCTCCCTCCGGGCGACGAGCTGCTGCTGACCTTCTTTCTCTCGGGCCACATCACCGGCAAGATCGGCAGCACGCAGGGCCGGCCGCTGGACTTTCGCGTCGACCGCGCCTTGCTGCGTACGCCGAACCGCGACGGCGGCTACCTCATCCATATTCCCGGCGCCTGCCGCAACAACTTCGTGCAGTTCCGCCTGCGGCGTGAACTGCTGCCGCGCTGGCTGCATGCACTGGGCGTGCGGCTGCCCGCACGGCGGATGAGCGAGCTGGTCGACCGCGACGACGGCCGCGTGCTGTGCAACGCGGCACTCACGCCGCGCGTGCGCGACTGCCTGGCGCGCATCAGCGACGAACCCACCGACCGCCCTGCTTTCGTGCCGCTGTTCCATGCGCGTGCCGCTGAACTGCTGACCTGCGTGTTGCTCGACCTCGACCAGTTGCTGCGCCCTGCACGCTCGGACAACGGCGACGGCAGCGACGCGGCCGCCGCCACGGTGCGCAGGCTGCGCGCGCTGCTCGGCGACGCGCCCGCGCGTGCATGGACCGTCGATGAACTTGCACGGCGGCTCGACCTGCGCGCCGTCAAGCTGCAGGCACATGTGCGAGAAGCCGAAGGCACCACCGTCTACAGCCTTCTGATGGCCGAGCGGATGGCGCTGGCAGCGCGCCTGCTGCGCGACACGCAACTCAGCGTGCAAGCCATTGCAGCCGAAGCGGGGTGGGCCTGCCATGGCCGCTTCACCGCTGCATTCCGTCAGCACCACAGCGCAACACCGCGCGAGTACCGGCTGCGGCAAGCGCCAGCGGCCAACGCCGGAGCCTGACGAACAAGGGCTCTGCCCGGGCTTGGGCAACGCCCTGGTAGGGCATGCAACGCCCTGCAAGAAATCGCAATGTTCATGCAATGCTGATTCATAGCATCGCGGACATGGCGTGGTCGGTTTCGCTCGGCAATTCGCGACCGTGCGCCCACCCTCACAACGCGACCCCATGACACCCAACCCCACAAGCCTGCCGCGCTATTCGAGCGCCGGTGGCTCGTTGACCCGTTCCGGCGCCGAGCCCACCCGCGCACGCACATCGCCGGCAGCCGGCGTTCGCCGCCTTGAACTGCTCGATGCGCTGCGAGGCTTCGCGCTGTTCGGCGTGCTGATGGTCAACCTGCGCAGCTTCTCGCTCTTCGAATTTCTCACGCCTGCGGATCGGAGCGCCCTGCCCACCGCCGCATGGGACCGTGCCATCGAGATGGCCATGGAGCTGCTGGTCGATGCACGTTCGATCACGCTGTTCTCCCTGCTGTTCGGCGTCGGCTTCGCGATGCAGATGCGCCGCTCGACGGACGCAGCGGATGGACCGCGCCGGTACGTCCGGCGCATGCTGGTGCTGCTGGCCATCGGCCTCGTTCATGCGTGGTTGTTCTGGTGGGGCGACATCCTGCGCTACTACGCGGTGTTCGGGCTGGTGCTGCTCGCGTTTACGAGACTGTCGCCGCGCATGCTGGCCGCGCTGGGCGTGTTCGTGGCTGTCGCCATGCCGGTGCTGCTGCAGCCGGTGCTGCCGGGCCACCTGCCGCCGCAGATCAGCCCTGCCCAATCGGCGGCGGGCGCCTTGGCCGCCTTCGGCAGCGACCAGTGGTCCACGATGCTCGACGGCAACCTGACGCGTGACATGCGCATGCGCATCGCCGTGTGGTGGCTGCCGTTGTTCGTCTTCGGGCGGTTGCTGATTGGCGTGGCCATCGGCCGTGCGGGCGTGCTGCAGGAGTCGGTCGCGCATCGGCGCTTCTGGGTTCGCCTGCTGGCTGCGAGCCTGGCCGTGAGTGTCGTTGCGACGGTGCTGCTGCTCCTGCGGGACCACGGCACCACGGGCATGGCCGTCGGGTGGCTGCGAAGCGGTGCGGGCAATGTCGTGACGCGCCTGCTGCGCCACCTCGCGCCGCTGGCGCAGGGCCTGTTCTACATGGCCGCCTTCGTGCTGCTGTTCCAGCGAGCCTCATGGCGCCGCTGGCTGCGCAAGCTCGCGCCCACAGGACGCATGGCGCTGACCAACTACCTCGCGCAGACGCTGTTCGGCCTGGGCCTGTTCTACGGTATCGGCCTGGGCGCCGGGCCGCGCTTCGGACTCGTGGGCGTGGTGGCCTGCAGCGTCGTCATCTTCGGGCTGCAGGCTGCGTTCAGTTGCTGGTGGCTGGCCCGTTTCAGGTTCGGGCCGGCTGAATGGCTGTGGCGCAGCCTTGTCTACGGAAAGCCCCAGCCCATGCGGCTGTTAGCCGCGGCCTGAGCGCCCGGCGGCATGACCGCCCGCGCACACCGGTGCGAATGGCCAGCAGACCTACAAACATTCCCGCGGCCCGATGACCCGGAATTCACGCCGACGCGCTAAGCTGGTGTGCCCGCCCCCCACACCCTGAGGAAAGAACCCATGCCAGCGAACGCGAAAGTCACCGGAAATGTTGAGTACCGCGCCGGAGACGGCCCCTTGATCCTCATTCCCCAAGGACCCATCGAGGTCGAACTCGCACCAGACAGCGCTGTGCTGAGCTGGGGTGACGCCGGCAGCACGCAGACCACCGCGATCCCCATCGCGGAGTACCAGCGCTACCTGGATGAAGGCGTCATCCAGCCCGACTGAGGCCGCTTGGCTTGTGCCACGCCCATGAAAAAACGGCCCCGAGGGGCCGTTTCCTTTTTCTGCACATGCGGCACGGGGCCGCAATGCATTACTTCTTCTTTGCGACCACGGCCTTCTTGGCGGCGGGTGCGGCAGCCTTCTTCGCTGCGGCTGGCTTGGCTGCCGGCTTGGCAGCGGGCTTTGCAGCAGCCTTGGCAGCCGGCTTGGCTGCTGGCTTGGCCGTCACGGCCTTGTCGGCCTTGCGCTTGGCAGCCTTCGGGTCCACGGCGGCCTTGAAGGCAGCGCCCGGCACGAACTTCGGCACCTTTTGTGCGGCGATCTTGATCTTGGTGCCGGCGCTGGGGTTGAAGCCCGAGCGTGCGGCGCGCGCCACTTGCTTGAAGGTGCCGAAGCCGACGATCTGGACGGGGTCACCCTTCTTCACTGCGGCGACGATGGAGCCGGTCACGGTCTCCAGGATGCGCGCGGCTTCTGCCTTGCTGACGTTGTGGGCGGTGACGATTTTTTCGACGAGTTCGATGCGGTTCAACTGAGTTCCTAATAGGTTTAATTCGCCATGTTGCCTATGGCGGCGCAGCAACGAATGCAAGCTGCAAGCGGGGCGGAGTTTATTCGACTGCGCGGGCGTTCATGTAAAGGACGCGATTCAAAGGCCCTTCGAGTCATCGGGCGGGGATCGTTTCGATGCGTTGAATAGATGGCTTTCATTCATCGGAAGGCCTGCAGGAGCCTATCGGATGGAACAGGCATCCTCGAACGCGAGCCGCGGAAGTCTTGGAAAAATCTTGCTCGCGTCACCGTAGCCCAGGTTGCAGAGAAAGTTGACCTGCACGTCGCCGTCCGGAAAAAACAGTCGATTGACCGCCGCTTCGTCGAAGCCGGACATGGGCCCGCAGTCGAGCCCGAGTGCGCGTGCCGCGATCATCAAATAGGCTGCCTGCAGGCATCCGTTGCGAAATGCGGTGGTTGCGGCCAGCGCCGCATCGGCAGCGAATCCGTCGAAGATCGCCGGCCGGTGCGGAAACAACTGGGCCGCACGACGAAAGAAGCGGGTGTCATGCGCCAGCACCGCGGTCACGGGGGCCGACATCGTCTTTTCAACATTGCCGGGGCTCAACGCAGGCAACAGCTTCGTCCTGGCCTCCCGTGAGGCCAGGAAGACCACGCGCAGAGGACTGCAGTTCGCGCTGGTCGGGCCGAATTTCATCAACTCGTACAGCGCTACCAGCGTCGCATCGTCGACGGGCTTGTCCAGGAAGCCGTTCTGGCTGCGGGCCTCCAGGAACAGGAGCTTCAGCGCGCGTTCATCCAACATGCGCGACCTCTCGCTCAGGCGAATCCGCCGCTGGCGACAGCCGCAGCCAGGCCACGGCCTTGATCTCGACGACCATGTCGGGGTGCGGCAACCCACGAACGATGACCGTGGTTCGCGCCGGCCCATCCGCCACAAAGCAGTCGCCGTAAATTCGGTTGAACGCCTCGAAATCTTCGGGGCGCGTCAGGAAGACAGTGATATCGATGCAATCCGCCAGGGTCGCGCCGGCCGACTGAAGAACCTCGGCGACGTTGCGAATGACCCTGCGGGCCTGCACACCCACATCGCGGAGAACCACGCCGCCCTGGTTGACGACCCCGTCGATCGAGCCGTCCGGCAGACGGGCGCTCACCCCGGAGACGTAGATGAATTCACCGGCGCGCCGAAAGCGCGGGTACTTCCCCAAAGGCGGGGGCAAGCTGGATGTGCGCTCGGTGACTGTCATGGCGCGACCATCGAAAAATTCAGGTCGGCCAGGTCGGATGCCAGCGTTCCTGCCCAGTCCTCGGTGGCACTGCGAAGCGGCGGCCTCACGTTGCGCCACCCCGGGTCGCCCATTGCTTCGCCGACCACGTACTTGAGCGCGGGAATCATGGGATGCCGCTGGAACAGCGAACGAACCGCGTTCGCCTCGGCCTGCAGGCCCGCAAAACCATCGGAACCCCATTGCTCGATGGCATTCACGATGGTTCGCGGCTGAACATTGGCCGTCGCGGAAATGCAGCCGGCGGCCCCCAGAGGCAAGGCCTTCTCGAGCAGCGATTCCGAGGCCGGGAAGATCCTGAAGCCGGGGAA
>NZ_JBPJZR010000015.1:0-155490 GCF_051216615.1 Variovorax raffinosi | reverse complement strand
CTGTGCTTGCGACGGGTCGCCCGCTTAACCACACCATCTATTGCGTCCACATCATTCATCGCGGACACGATGCCTGCCGACTCTCAGGCAATCAAGATGACTTCACCGTGCGCTTACGGTTGCTTGTCTTGTCGCGACAGATGACGAGGGCTACACATACAACAATCGAATCAATCGGCTGTCCTCAATACAAGAACACTTGATGTTGCGTCGCGCGATCGAACGCGGTGTCTCTCCCGAACGCTTGGCAAAGGCTCTTTGCGTCGATCTCTCGCAGATCACCAAGAAGGCCAACTTGTTGGATGGCATCTGCCTAGAGGCCGCCGAACTAATGAAGGATCGACAGTTCTCGCCGGAGGTCGCACCAGCGCTACGAAGGATGAAGCCGATGCGACAGGTCGAGGTGGTTGAGCTGATGATTTCGTCCAACAATATGACCGTGGCTTACGTACGAGCACTGCTCATGGCAACCCCATCTGAGATGCTAATGAACAGCAAGGCGCCTTCTCGGCCGAGGGGTGTCAGTCAGGAGCAGATGAACCGGATGGAGCACGAGATGACGGGCTTACACGACCAGTACAAGATGATCGAGCAATCGTTTGGGGAAGACATGCTCAATCTCGTTCTTGCCAAGGGGTATGTGGCTAAGTTGATCGACAACAAGTCTGTTTTTCGGTACTTGGAACGCAGCCATGCAGCCGTACTGGAGCAGTTGGTCAGTCTTGTGCGAACTACAGCGATAGACGTTTGACCTTATTTATTTGGCCGTGATCGTAGATCGTGTTGTGCAGAATATCTCTAGCAGATCTTTGCCACGCGAGACCTCGAATGAGGCTCTTCACGGGGCTCCGTGAGCACGCTATCTATCCTCAAGCCCTAGTCCAAGCTGAACGGCCGAAGCCAAATCTCTATGGGCGTTGGGTCGAACTCAATGCCTTCCGTATCGGGAAGCCCGCGTAGAAGGTCCAAGAGAGATCGCTCACCCTGCAGATGCTCGGTTACGGCTTGACCAGTAGAAGAGCGATTGAAGTCCTCGATGCCATTGGCCGGCGGCCGGCGAAGACCTGAGAGAGGTTTTTCGACTGTGAAGGTGAATCTCCTAGAGACGTTTGTATTGTGCACAGGGATTGCAGTTGGCTTCCAGGCGAAGCAGAGCCGATACACCGGTCGAAAATTCCAAACTTAGTGATGCAAATCCCCAGGAATTCCATCTTGAGTGAAACACGAGTTCCACTCTGAATGATCGGTGCGGGCGTATGTCTTTGATTTCAAAAAGACAGCGGTTCCTTATTGAATGAAAACCGACAGGAGGCGCTTGGTCGCCGCTTTCCCTACGACCCTGCGCGAGCATTTCAGTTGCTGGCGGGCGGCAAGCAAGGTCCGGTTTTGCATTGAGTCACATATTTGTCGCAAACGACCGACGTTTCAGGCCCAGACCGACTGCACGGCCGAAGCCAGCGCCACCACCAGCGGGTCGCTGGCGCGCTCCGCCGCGCTGCTGAAATAGAGCTGGGCGTCCACCCGGGCGTGGCCCCAGACCACCCAGTCGCCGCGCTCCACGCCCGGCACGGCGACTTCCTCGCGCAGCAGCGCGCAGGCGCTGCCGGCGCGCACGAAGGTTTCCAGCGAACTGGTGTCGTCGCTGCGCATCACCACATTCGGCGTCAGGCCCTGCTGCTCGAACAGGCCGCGCAGCATCTGGTGCACATGCGACTCGGCCGTGCCGTCCACCCACGGCAGCCCGGCCAGCACGCGCCAGCCACCACGCTGCATCTCGGCCGCCAGCCGTGGCGGAAAGGCGATGCGGTAGCAGACCGAGCGCAGCGCGATCCACTGCAGGTCACGCGGCGGATGCACGCTGATCGTGAAAGCCCCCGCGAGCCCGCCGCCGCGCACCTGGTCCAGCAGGTGGCCCACGGCGTGCGTGCGGGTGTGCAGCTCCACCAGCGGCAGGCTGCGCTGCACCGCGACCGACAGGCTGCCCGTGCGCAGGAACTCCGGCGATTCGCCCGGCAGGCCCAGGTCGATGCGTCCGCTGAGTTCGCCCTGCATGTTGCGCGCCGCGCCCTTCAGCTCGCTGGCGGCGCTCAGCAGCGCCTCGGCCTGGGGCAGCAGCCGGTCGCCGGCGCGCGTGAGCGTCATGCGTCCGCCGCTGCGGTCGAACAGGGCCACACCCAGGCTCGACTCCAGCCCCTTGATCTGCGCGGTGACCGCGGGCTGCGTGACGCACAGCGCGTCGGCCGCCCGCGTTACGTTGCCCACGCGCGCCACCGCCACGAAGGCGCGGATCTGGTGCAGTTCCATGGGCGTCGGCGCGTCAGGCGCCGAACATGCGGACTTGCGAAGGCTCGATGCCCAGGCTCACCGCGCCACCCACGGGAAACTTCGACAACCCCATCTGATGCGGATGGTCCACCGCCAGGTTCTGGTGCCCCACGCGCACGCGGTAGCGCGTGAACTCGCCCAGGAACTCGCTGGCCTCCACCGTGCCCGGCACCCACACGTAGCGCGCGTCGTGCGTCGCGTCGGCCACGTCCACGCGCAGCGAGTGCGGCCTGAAGCTGACCTGGATGGTGTCGGCCTCCGGCGCATCCGAAGGCAGCGGAAAGTGCAGCTCGCCCACGCCCTCGACATCCAGCGACAGCGTGTCCCCACGCCGCGAGCGCACCTTGCCCTCCAGCAGGTTCATGGTGCCCACGAAGTTCGCGACGAAGGTGTTCACGGGGTAGTCGTACAGCGTGGCCGGCGCGCCAACCTGCTGCACCACGCCCTTGTCGAGCACCGCCATGCGGTCGGCGGTGGTCATCGCCTCTTCCTGGTCGTGCGTGACGAAGATGGTGGTCAGCCCCAGGCGGCGCTGCATCGCCAGCAGCTCTTGTCGCATCTGCACGCGCAGCGTCTTGTCGAGGTTGGACAGCGGCTCGTCCAGCAGCAGCACCTGCGGCTCGATGACGATCGTGCGCGCCAGCGCCACGCGCTGCTGCTGACCGCCCGACAGCTGGCTCGGACGGCGCTGCGCGTACTGCAGCAGCCCCACCAGTTCGAGCGCGGCCGTCACCTTTTCCTTGATGACCGCCTTGGGCGCCTTGCGCTCGACCAGCCCGAAGGCCACGTTGTCCCACACCGACATGTGCGGCCACAGCGCATAGCTCTGGAACACCATGCCGACATTGCGCTCCCACGGCGCCTTGCCGCTCACGTCCTTGCCGTCGATCAGCACTTCGCCGTGCTGGTGGCGGTTGAAGCCGGCAATCAGCCGCAGCAGGGTCGACTTGCCCGAGCCCGAAGGCCCGAGCAGGGCGAAGAACTCGCCGGGCTCGACATCGATGTTGACGTCCTTCAGCACTTCGGTGGTGCCGTAGGCGAGCCGCACGTTGCGGCACTGGACAGGTACTTTTTTCATGAGGGGCCTGGTTTTCAGTTCTTGACCGCCGAGGAGGCGGCGGCAGGTGTGGCGGCAAGGGGCAGTGCGGGCAGTACCTCGTCGACCGGTCGCTGCGTGAGCTGCCTGCCGGCGCGCTCGACCACCACGTGCGACAGGTAAGTGCCCAGCGCCACCACCGCGATGGCCAGCACGCCCAGCGCCGCGCCCGGCCCGCGGCCGGCCACGCTCTGCATGTAGAGGTAGATGCCGTAGCTCATCGGCGCCTGCGACTCGGAGGACGACAGCAGGATCGTCGCGGACAGCTCCACCGCCGCCGTGATGAAGCTGGTGACGAAGCCCGCCAGGATGCCGCCCGCCATCAGCGGCACCACCACGCGCTGGATGGTGCGCATCTTGGTCGCGCCCAGGCTTTCGGCCGCTTCTTCCAGCGACACGTGCACCTGCTGCAGCGCCGCCACGCAGGACCGCAGCGCATAGGGCAGGCGCCGCACCGCGTAGGCCAGCATGATCACGATCCAGGTGCTGGTCAGCAGCGTGTCGGTGCCCGGCACCGTGACGCCCTTGAACAGGCGCAGATAGCCGATGGCCAGCACGATGCCCGGCACGGCCAGCGAGGCCGTCGCGATCCAGTCGAGCCACTTGCGTGCTGGCAGCGTGGTGCGCAGCATCAGGTAGGCGATGGTCACGCCCAGCAGCACGTCCAGGCCCGCGGCCAGGCCGCAGTACAGCAGCGTGTTCTTCATCATGCCGCCCGCGTCCTGGAACACGGTCTCGTAGTGCGCCAGCGTGTAGGCGTCGGGCAGCGGCGAGAAGCTCCACACCTGCGCCAGCGACAGCAGCAGCACGCCCAGGTGCGGGCTCAGCACGACCAGCAGCACCAGGAAGATCCAGCCGTAGGCCGCGAACGAACCTAGCGGCGAGAGCTGCCGCTTGGCGATGCTCGCGCCACCCTTCTGGATGGTCGAATATTCCTTGCCGGCCAGCATGCGCGCGGAGAGCGCCATCGCCGTGATCGAGAACACGATCATGATCACGCTGATGACATAGCCCAGCGGGTCTTCCAGCCCGACCTGCGTGATGCGCAGGTAGGCCTGCGGCGCCAGCATGTTGGTCTGACCCAGCACCAGCGGCGTGCCCAGGTCGTCGAACACCTTCACGAACACCAGCGAGGCGCCGGCCACGAAGCCCGGCATGGCCAGCGGGAAGATCACGCGCCAGAACAGGCGCCAGCCGGTGCAGCCGAGGTTCAGCGCCGCTTCTTCCATGGCGCCGTCGATGTTGCGCAGCGCCACCGTCAGGTTCATCAGGATGAACGGAAAGTAGTGGATAGCCTCGACGAAGATCACGCCGTTGAGCCCCTCCATGATCGGCAGCGTGACGCCGAAGTGCTCGTTCAGCAGCAGGTTCAGCGAGCCCGAGCGGCCGAAGATCAGCTGCATCGCCGCCGCGCCCACGAAGGGCGGCATGATCAGCGGCAGCACGCCCAGCGTTTGGATCAGCATCGCGCCGCGAAACTGGAAGCGCACCGTGAAGTAGGCCAGCGGCACCGCGATCAGTGCAGCGAACAGCGCCGACGCGGTGGCGACGAACAGGCTGTTGAAGAACGATTCCCGCATCAGCCCCTGGTCGAAGAAGGCGCCGAAGTGGCCGAAGGTCAGGCCGCCATCGGCATCGACGAAGGCCGTGTAGAAAACCCGCCCCACCGGCAACACCAGGAACAGCAGGAGAAAGCCGAGCACCAGGGCCCCGGCCAGCCATGCGCCAGGCCGCACGTTGCCGAAGAAAAAGCGCCTGCCTGGCGCGGCCGGCGCGGCGCCGGCGGTCGTCGTGGACATCTGTGGTTCCCGTGTCGGTCAGCGGGCCGTTGCCAGCGCCTGTTCGGCGAAGGCCCTGGCGCGTTCGTAGTGGTCGCGTGCCTGGCTGTTCCAGCGGTCTTCCAGGCCGGTGACCTGCTTGTTCGAGGCGGCGTCCTTCTTGTTGGCGGTGAACAGCGCCAGGAAGTCTTTGTCGCCCGCCAGCGATGCGCCCACCAGCGGCGTGAAGGCCAGGTCGCGTGCCTGCTTCAGCAAGGCCTGACCCTGCGCATTCGGCTTCTTGGCCAGCGCCGCCGAGGCTTCGTGGATCGCCTTGGTGGCGGCCTTCAGCTCCTTGTGGCGGAAGGTGATGGTCTGGTCGAACATCGACGACACCACGTTGTAGCGGGCTTCCGAAAGGTCGGAGTCGAAGTGCACCTTGGCGCGCTTGGCGATCTCGAACGGGTTCGGGTACGAGGCCGGCACCTTGCCGCCCAGCGCCGAAGGCGGCAGCACCGGCAGGCGCGAAATCTTCGGATCGAGCAGCAGCAACTGGCCTTCGGTGGACACACTGTAGGCAATGAACTTGCGCGCCTCCTCGGGGTTCTTGCTGCCGTTGATCAGGCCGATGTTGGCCGGCACCACGGCCGTGACATCAGGGTAGACGAACTCCACCGGAAAGCCCGAGAACTTGCCGGCCAGGCCGAAGAAGTCGATCACCAGGCCGATGCCGAACTGCCCGTTGTTCACGCCGTCGGGCACGCCGAAGCTGCGCTCGGTGATGGCCGCGCTGTTGCCCGAGATCTGCAGCAGCTGGTTCCATCCCTTGTCCCAGCCTTCGCCCTGCAGCAGCGTCTCGACGGTCAGGTGGGTGGTGCCCGAGCGCGACGGCGCGCTCATGGCTGCATGGCCGAAGTACACCGGCTTCATCAGGTCGCTCCACTGCGCCGGCGCGGGCAGCTTGTTGGCGGCCATGTAGCGGGTGTTCCACATCAGGCCGTAGCCGGCCAGTGCCTGCCCGAGGTACAGCCCCTGCGGGTTGTTGATGGGGTAGTTGCCCACCTTCTCGGGCACCGCCTTGTTGGCCTGCGCAGCCACGTTCTCGAGCAGCTTCTGCCCGGCCAGCACCTCGAAGGCGTCGGGCGCCGAAGCCCAGAAGATGTCGGGCCGCTGGCCCACCGGCAGTTCGCGCACATACGAGATGCCCTGCACCGTGCTCTTGTTCAATATCTCCAGCTTGATGCCGGGATTGGCCTTCTCGAAAGCCACCTTGTAGGCCTGCGTCAGCTCCTTGGGGAACGACGTCACGACAGTGACCGTGCCAGCATGCGCGGCGCCCACGAGGCTGCCGGCCAGCGAAAGCGAGAGCGCGATCTTGCGAAGGTTGAAGCGGTAGGGCATTGATGTCTCCATATTGTTTGTGGTGCGGGATTCAGGGCGCGGAATTCAGTGCGCGGGATTCACGGAGCGGGAAACCGGTCGGGCACTTCGTCGCGAGCGCTTCGTTCGAGATGCGAGGTGTTGCCCCAGTCGACGATGGCGAAGCCACCGGCGTCGTGCCGCAGCCGGCTCACGGCCGCGTTCTCGAGCGACCAGGCGCGGGGCGCGTCCAGCGCAATGCCCGAGGCCGCGCGGTACAGGCAATCCAGCACGCCGCCGTGGCACACGATGGCGATGGTGCCGCCCACATGCGCGCGCGCCAGCCGCTCGATGGCTGTCACGCAGCGGCGATGGAACGCGTCGCGCGTCTCGCCGCCCTCGGGGCCGAAACCGGGCTCGCGGCGATGCCAGCGGTCGAAGGCTTCGGGCCAGCGCTGCACGATCTCGCCGCTGTCCAACCCCTGGAAAACGCCGAAGTGCTGCTCGCGCAATTCCTTGTCGCTGACCGCTTGCGTGCCCTTCACGCGTGCCAGCGCCTGGGCGGTATGCAGCGCGCGTGCAAGGTCGCTCGTGTAGATGGCGTCCAGCGACACCGCCGCCAATGCAGCGGCGGTTTGCTGCGCCTGCAGGCGCCCCGCCTCGTTCAGCGCAATGTCCGTCTGGCCCTGGTAGCGGCCCAGGCAGTTCCATTCGGTTTCGCCGTGGCGGATCGCAAGAATGTGGGTGGTCGTCGTGTTCACTCGGCGTGCGGCTTGTCTCTTGTCGGGCTGGCATCGTGCACGACGCGGCACACGAGTTCCAATCAGAAAACGTGATGCGCTCCATCAGGTCTAAGGGTTCACCCGCGCCTGCGGTGCGTGCCGTGCATGCGCGAGAACGCCGGCACACGGGTGCCGCATCGGTCGAGGGGATCTGCGCGCTTCGGCCCGGGTGGCCGAAGAAAAACTACCAGCGGATGCCGAGCTTCAGGAACAGCTTCGACAGCACGAAGAGTGGGCCGACCCAGAGGTACTGGATATCCTCGAAGAACGACGGCTTCTTGCCTTCCAGCTTGTGGCCGATGAACTGGAAGATCCAGGCGACCACGAAGATGGCGGCCGACACCGGCAGTACCAGCCCGCCCATCGCACGCACCAGCACCAGGGCCAGCGCGGTCAGCGCCAGCATGGTCACAAGGAACGCCGGCGCGCGCAGCAGCGCGTAGTAGACGAGGCTGGCTGCCACGAACACATAGGCCACCCACGGATGGATCGCGAACAGCAGGCCGACGATGCTCAGCATGATCGCCGGGATGGCGACGAAGTGAATCAGCTCGTTGCTCGGGTTGCGATGGCTCTCCTCGTAGTGGGCGAGCAGGCGGTCGATCTTGCGGTCGCTCGATGCCAGGGGTGCGGCGGCGGTGTGCGTCATGACAGGTCTCCGGTGGGCCGTTCGATGCGGCGTTGGTTGTTTATTTATGCAGGCAGTGGTGGCGATGGTGCCCATTGGCAAGCCCTGTGGCAAGCGCCATCAGGGAATACCAAAGGGTGACAGCGGCCCCCTGCCGCCATGACTTAGGGCACTGTCGCGCTCTCGCTGCGCCGCTAAGATCAAGCGCGTGGCTCCCTACGACTCTTCACCCGCGCCTGTGCCCCCCGCCGCCGAGGCCGGCGTACCCACCCCCGCAGCGACCGCGATCCTCGTCGTGGACGACCACGACCTGCTTCGCCTGGGTGTCTGCGCGCTGGTCCAGGCGCAGACCACTTCCGCCGGTTCGCGGATCGAAGTCTTCGAGGCCGGCAACGTCGCCGATGCGCTGGCCTTGTACGAAACCCATCAGGCCCGCATCGGCCTCGTGCTGCTCGACCTCGCGCTGCCCGACACGCACGGGCTGAGCGGTTTGGCTGAATTTCGCCTGCGCTTTCCCGCCGCGCGCATCGTGGTGCTCTCGGGCACCGGCAGCAGCTCGCTGGCGCAGGGCGTGCTCGCGCTCGGGGCCGCCGCCTTCCTGCCCAAGTCGGCCGACCTGAAGGAGGTGGTGAGCTTCATCCGCGCCTGCGGCCTGCTCGATCCCGATGCGGTGCCGCTGCCGCCGCCGGCACCGCCGAAGTCACTCTCGGGCTATGCGGAGTTCGCCCACGCCAGTGCATGGCAGGAACTCACGCCGCGCCAGATGCAGGTGCTGCAATGGGTGCTCGAAGGCAAGGCCAACAAGGAAATCGCCCAGCTCGCTAACCTGAGCGAGGGCACGGTGAAGAACCATGTCTCGACCATCCTCTTGCTGTTCGGCATGCGTTCGCGCGCCCAGTTGATCAGCACCCTGCATTGAGCGAAGCGGCCGTGGCGTTGAACGATCCGCTGGCCGACCATTCGCTCGGCCAGCGCGTGCTGCGCGAGCACGTGGCCTCGGTCTACAGCACCTACGGCGTCTCGACGCTGACCCACATGGCCTTCGTGGTGGTGTTCGGCAGCATCATCTATTCGCAGCTCAAGGACCCGAGCCTGCTGTTCTGGATGGCCGGGCTGCTGATGGCCGACGTCTACGTGTTCTTCACGCCGCGCTGGACCCCGTCCAGGCCCGCGCACGAAAGCGCGTACTGGGCGCGGAAGATCTCGCGCCTGGTCACGCTGGTCAGCATGGTCTCGGCGGTGGTGCCCTGGCTGATCGTGCCGCACGACAACCTGCCGATGACCTCGCTGCTGATGGCCGTCATCGTGGGCAGTTGCGCGCGGGCGGCGCAGTCGCTGTGGCCGCTGAAGGCCGCGCTGTTCGGCTACACGATGCCGATGTCGCTGGGCATGATCACCGCGCTCGCGTGGCAGGGCGACGGCCTGCATCTCTTTCTGGCGATTGCCGGCGCGGCCTACCTGCTGCTGACCCTGCATGCGGGCATCGGCCAGCACAAGCTGCTGACCCAATCGCTCATGCTGCGCTTCGAGAACGAGGCGCTGGCCGCGCGGCTCGGGGAACAGATCGCCGCCACCGAGCGCGCGAGCGAAGAAAAAACCCGCTTCCTCGGCACCGCCAGCCATGACCTGCGCCAGCCGCTGCATGCCATCGCGCTGTTCGGCGCCGCGCTGGAGAACGAATTGCGCGACCGTCCCGAGGGCCGCAATGCCGAGCGCCTGATGCGCGCGGTGAATGCGCTGGGCGCCTCGCTCGACACCATGCTCGACATCTCGCGGCTGGACGCCGGCGTGATCACGCCGGTGCCGCAGCCGGTGCAGCTCGATGCGCTGTTCCTGCCGCTCAACCACACCTTCTCGGCTCGTGCCGAGCAAAAGCAACTGCAGTTGCGCGTGCGCGCCAGCGGCCTGTGGGTGCGCAGCGATCCGCAACTGCTGCACCGCATGCTGTCGAACCTGATGGACAACGCGCTCAAGTACACCGCGCGCGGCGGCGTGACGGTGACCGCGCGTGACCGCGGCGATGCCGTGTGGATCGAGGTGCGCGACAGCGGCATCGGCATCGCACCTGAGCAGTCGAGCCGCATCTTCGAGGAGTTCTATCAGATCGACAATCCGGGCCGCGACCGCTCGCGCGGGCTGGGCATCGGCCTGTCGATCGTGCAGCGCCTGTCGCGCCTGCTCGGGCATCCGGTGCAGATGCATTCACGGCTGGGGCGGGGCACGCACTTTCGCGTCGTACTGCCGGCCGTCGGCGCGCAGGCCAGCACGCTGGCCGGGCCGCTCTCGCAGGCGGCCGTCGAAGCGCTGGAGAAAGAGCGGCAGTGGCAGGGCAGGCCCGCGCTGCCGGGCCGCGTGCTGCTGCTCGACGACGAACTGGAAATCCGCGAGGCCATGACGGGGCTGCTGCGCTCCCACGCCATCGACGCCCACGCCGTGGCGGACGAAGCCGGTGCGGCCGCCGCCTTGCAGCAGGCGAGCATCGAAGGCCGCCCCTTCGACCTGCTGGTGTGCGACTACCGGCTGGCCGATGGCGCCGACGGCCTCGATGCGGGACTGCGCCTGAGCCAGGGGCAGGGCACCGCGATGCCGCTGCTGCTGATCACCGGCGAAACCGCGCCCGAGCGTTTGCAGCGGGTGCGCGAATCGAAAGTGCCCGTGCTCTTCAAGCCGGTCGTTGCCGATTCGCTGCTGCGGGCCATGGCCGAGGTGGCCATCGCTCGCTAGCGGCCGCGCGGCCGTTTCTTATCCGAGCAGGGCCTGCGCGAACTCACGCGCGTTGAAGGTCTCGAGGTCTTCGAGCTTCTCGCCCACGCCGATGAAGTACACCGGAATCGGCCGCTCGCGCGCGATGGCGCACAGCACGCCGCCCTTGGCCGTGCCGTCGAGCTTGGTCACGATCAGGCCCGTGAGGCCCAGCGTCTCGTCGAAGGCCTTGACCTGCGCGAGCGCGTTCTGCCCGGTGTTGCCGTCGATCACCAGCAGCACTTCGTGCGGCGCGGTGGCGTCGGCCTTGGTGACGACGCGCTTGATCTTTTTCAGCTCGTCCATCAGGTGCAGCTGCGTGGGCAGGCGGCCGGCGGTGTCGACCAGCACCACGTCCTTGCCGCGCGCCTTGCCGGCGTTCACCGCGTCGAAGCTCACGGCCGAGGGGTCGCCGCCTTCGTTGCTCACGATCTCGACGGTGTTGCGGTCGGCCCAGACCAGCAGTTGCTCGCGGGCTGCCGCCCGGAAAGTGTCGGCGGCGGCCAGCAGCACCGAGGCGCCTTCGGTGGCCAGGTGCTTGGTGAGCTTGCCGATGGAGGTGGTCTTGCCCGCGCCGTTGACGCCGGCCACCATGATCACGGTGGGTGTGAACTGGCCGATGACCAGCGGCTTTTCAAGCGGCTTGAGCAGGTCGGTGATGGCGTCGGCCAGCAGCAGTTTGACCTGCGCGGCGTCGGTGGCCATCTGGCGCTTGACGCGGACCTTCAGGTCGTCGAGCAGGTACTCGGTCGCCTTGACGCCGGTGTCGGCCATCAGCAGGGCGGATTCCAGCTCTTCATACAGCGCGTCGTCGATCTGCGCGTTGACGAAGACGGCCTGGATGCCGGTGCCGGTCTTGCGCAGGCCGGTCTTGAGCTTGTCGAACCAGCTCTTGCGCTCGGTGGCGACAGCAGGTTCCGCGACGGGCACGGGCACAGGGACCGGTGCAGGGGCGGGCGGCGGTGGCGGCGGAACGAAGACGGGGGCGGGCGCTGGCGCCGGGGAAGGGGCCGGCACGACCGGCGCGGGTACGGGCGTGGGCACCGCCACCGGGGCTGGCGCGGGCGCAGCAACTGGAGCGGGTGCCTCGACCGGAGCGGGCGCAGGAGCTGGTGTCGGCGCAGGCGCCGCAGGTGCATCTTCAGCCGCCGGCTTCGCGCCGAACCAGCTCGAAGGCGAGAACACCGAGCGTGCAGGCGCAGGCTCGGCAGCAGGTGCGGGGGCGGCTGGCGGCGGGGGCGCCGGCGCGACCGGGGTTTCGGCAGGCGGTTTTTTCTTGAAGAAACTGAACATCAGGAGCTTTTTACAATCCGACCCATTCTATGAAACACCTCTCGCCACGCAGTGCTGCGTCTGGTGCGGTGCTGGCGGTGGCGCTCACGGCGTCCTGGGCCATGCCTGCGCAGGCCCAGTCCACACCGGCTCCCGCCGCATCTTCCGCCGCCACCGCGGCCGCGCCGGGCCCTCAGCAATTCACCCTTGCGAACGGCATGACGGTGATCGTCCAGCCCGACAGGCGCGCGCCGACCGCGGTGCAGATGGTCTGGGTCCGCGTCGGTTCCATCGACGAGGTTGACGGCACCTCCGGCGTGGCACATGCGCTCGAACACATGATGTTCAAGGGCACCAAGGACATCAAGCCGGGCGAGTTCTCTCGCCGCGTGGCGCAGCTCGGCGGCCAGGAAAACGCCTTCACCACGCGCGACTACACCGGCTACTACCAGCAGATCCCGGTCGGCAGCCTCGAGCAGGTGATGAAGCTCGAATCCGACCGCTTCGCCAACAACCAGTGGCCCGACGACGAGTTCAAGCGCGAAATCGAGGTCGTCAAGGAAGAGCGCCGCCTGCGCACCGAAGACCAGCCGCGCGCGCTGCTCGGCGAGCAGCAGAACGCCGCCGTCTTCACCGCCTCGCCCTATCACCGTCCGGTGGTCGGCTGGATGAGCGACCTCGACGCGATGACGCCCGACGACGCGCGCGAGTTCTTCAAGCGCTGGTACGTGCCCGCCAACGCCGTGCTGGTGGTGGCCGGCGACGTCGACGTGGCCCAGGTGCGTGCGATGGCCGAGAAGTACTACGGCCGCATCCCCGCGCGCGCCGTGCCCACGCGCAAGCCGCGCATCGAGCCGGCGCAGCGCGGCATCCGCCGCATCGAGTTCAAGGCGCCGGCCGAGCAGGCGTACGTGTCGCTGGCCTACCGCGTGCCGCAGCTCGCGAACATCGACGACGCCAACAGCGACGCCTGGGCCTTGGTGGTGCTGTCCGCCGTGCTCGACGGCTACGCCGGTGCGCGACTGGACCGCGCGCTGACGCAAGGCCCCGACCGCGTCGCCGATTCGGCCGGCGCGTACTCGGGCTTTGTCGGCCGTGGTCCGCAGCTCTTCGTGCTCGAAGGCGTGCCGGCGGCGGGCAAGACCGCCGAGGCGGTCGAAGCCGCGTTGCGTGCCCAGGTGGCGCGCGTGGCCAAGGACGGCGTGGGTGAAGCTGAACTGGCCCGCGTCAAGACCCAGTGGGTCGCCAGCGAAACCTACAAGCGCGATTCGGTGATGGCGCAGGCGCGCGAACTCGGCAGCAACTGGATCCAGGGCCTGCCGCTGGACGCCAGCGAACGCATCGTCGCCCGGCTGCAAGCCGTCACGGCCGCCCAGGTGCAGGCCGTGGCCGCCAAGTATTTCGGCGACGACCAGCTCACGGTCGCCACGCTGCGTCCCCTGCCGCCTGAAGCCAAGCGCGGCCGCGGCTTCGCGGCGCCCGCAGGCGAACTGCGCTGAAAGGTACCGATTTCATGATTACTCTTAAAAGGATAGCGCAGTGCGCCCTGTTCACGGGCGTTACGGCGATTTTTGGCATGACCAGCGCGCAGGCCGCGCTGCCCATCCAGCACTGGACGCTGGCCAACGGCGCCCAGATCTACCTGGTGTCGACCAACGCGTTGCCCATCGTCGACGTGCAGGTCGACTTCGACGCCGGCAGCCGCCGCGACCCCGCGCCGCAGGCGGGCCTGGCCAGCACCACGGCGGCCATGGTCGAGAAGGGCGTGCGCGCCGGCAAGAACGGCGAGCCCGCGCTCGACCAGAACGCGCTGGGCGAAGCCTGGGCCGATCTGGGCGCCAGCTTCGACGTGAGCGCGGGCTCCGACCGCACCAGCTATTCGCTGCGCACGCTGTCCGACCCGGCGCTGCTGAACAAGGCGGTGACGCTGGCCTCGCGCGAGATCGGCGAGCCGGCCTTCCCCGACGACGTGTGGCAGCGGGAACGCGAACGCATCAACGCCGCCATCAAGGAGGCCAACACCAAGCCCGCGACCGTCGCGGGCCGCGCGTTCGCCCAGGCGGTGTACGGCGTGCATCCCTACGGCCAGGAGGTCACCGAGGCCACGCTGGCGCGCATCGACACCGCCGCCATGCGCCAGCGCTACCAGCAGCTCATGGTGCCGTGCCGCGCCAAGCTGAGCATCGTGGGCGCCGTCACGCGCGCCGAAGCCGAGACCATGGCCACCGCGCTGCTGTCGCGCCTGCCCGCAACCGACACCTGCACGCCGCTGCCGGCGATCGCGCCGGTGGCCGCGTTGACGGCACCGAAGGACGAGCGCATTCCGTTCGACTCGGCGCAGGCGCATGTCTTCATCGGCCAGCCGGGCTATCCGCGCAAGGACCCGGACCACTTCGCACTCACGCTGGGCAACTACGTGCTGGGCGGTGGCGGCTTTGTCTCGCGCTTGACCAATGAAGTGCGCGAAAAGCGCGGGCTCACCTACAGCATCTACAGCGGCTTTGCACCGGGGCTCGAAGCGGGCGCGTTCCGCATCGGCTTCCAGACCCGGCCCGACCAGGCCGAAGAAGCCATCAAGGTGTCGCGTGAAGTGCTGGCGAAGTTCGTGGCCGAGGGCCCGACCGCCAGCGAGCTGAAGGCGGCCAAGGACAACCTGATCGGGGGTTTTCCGCTGCTGCTGGACAGCAACCGCAAGCTGATCGGCAATGTCGCCAACATCGCCTGGCACGACCTGCCGCTGGACTATCTCGACACCTGGACCGCGCGCATGAATGCGGTCACGGCGGCCGAGGTCAAGGCGGCCTTCGAGCGCAAGCTGCAGCCGGCGCGGATGGTGACAGTGGTGGTGGGCGGCAAGTAACAAGGCATGAATAAACCTACTGCGCGCCCCGATCTCGCACCTGCGGTCCTCACCGTACGGAGTACGGCTCCGGTCCTCGGTGCAAGCTCGGGGCGCTCGCTACGGTTTCTTCACGCCTTGTAGGCGCCGTCAGGCCAGTGCGTGCGGTCCGCTGGTGGCGGCTGCACGCACCGCCGCTCCGAGTTTCTTGAGCAACTGCGGCGCCGCGCGCGCCTGCTGCCAGTAGAGCGGCACCGGCAGCGTCGAGCCGGGCACCAGTTCCACCAGTCTTCCTTCGCGGATCGCATCGGCCACCATGCTGGCCGGATGCATGCCCCAGCCCATCCCCGCGCACGCCGCGTCGACGAAAGCGCTCGGCGAGGGCACCCAGTGCCGGGGCGTCTCGACATTGCGGTGGCAGATGCGGCGCACCCAGCGCGCCTGCAGGCGGTCCTTGCGGTCGAACACGAGGCTGGGCGCATTCGCCAGCGTGCGCGCGCCCACGCCTTTGTCGAAATACCGCCGCACGAAGCCGGGGCTCGCGGCCGCCACGTAATGCGTCGTGCCCAGTGCCTCGCTGTTGCAGCCGGCCACCGGCTGGGCCAGCGCGGTCACGGCGGCCAGCACCGCGCCGCTGCGCAGCCGCTCGGCCGTGTGGTCCTGGTCGTCCACCGAGAGGTCGAGCAGGGCGCCTTCTTCCTGGGTCGCGAAGGCTGCTGCAGCCGCAATGAACCACGTCGCAAGGCTGTCGGCATTGACGGCCACCCGCACCGTGACGCGTTCGCCCGCTTCGCCGCCGCCCATGCCGAGGGCGGGCAGGGTGTCGCGCAGCTCGTGTTCGAGCATGCCCACGCGCTCCACGTGCCGGCACAGATGCAGCCCCGCTTCCGTGGCCACGCAGGGCTGGCCGCGCACCAGCAGCGCGCCGCCGGTGCGCTCTTCCAGCGCCTTCACGCGCTGCGACACCGCCGAAGGCGTGACGTTGAGCGCGCGGGCCGCGCGCTCGAAGCTGCCTTCGCGGACCACGGCGGCCAGGGCGTTGAGGGCGGCGTAGTCGAGCATGGGATGAAGTAAAACTGAATTGAAGTTAGAAAGTTTAGTTTGATTGAATCAAAGGCGGGCGGCAAGCTCACACCATGTCAGCCGAACTCGCCACCACCGCCTTCCTCAACGGACTCTTCATGAGCCTGGTGCTTATCGTCGCCATCGGCGCCCAGAACGCCTACGTGCTGCGCCAGGGGTTGCGGCGCGAGCATGTGAGCGCCGTGGTGCTGTTCTGCGCCGCCAGCGACGCGGTGCTGATCGGTGCCGGCGTGGCCGGCATGGCGCAGGCGCTGAAGGGGCGGCCGATGCTCGCCACGGCGCTTGCGGGGTTCGGCGCGGCGTTCCTGTGCGCCTACGGCCTGAAGGCGCTGTGGCGCTCGCGCCAGCCCGGCGCGCTGCAGGCGACGGCGCAGGGCACATCGCTTTCGCGCGCTGCCGTCGTGGCGCAGGCGGCCGGCTTCACGCTGCTGAACCCGCACGTCTACCTCGACACGGTGCTGCTGGTGGGCAGCGCGGGCGCGCAGTACGCGGGCTTGCTCAAGGTCTGGTTCGTGGCGGGCGCCTCGGTGGCGAGCGCGCTGTGGTTCACCGCGCTGGGCTATGGCGCAAGGCTGCTCGCGCCGGTGTTCGCGCGTCCGCGGGCCTGGCAGATGCTCGACGCGCTGATCGGCGGCACCATGCTCGTGCTGGCCGCCATGTTGGCCCGGCGCGCCTTCACCGGGCTTTGACTCTCGCGGCGGCGTTAAGCTCGCCGCATGCCCCAGAAGAAAGCCGCAGCCCCCTCCCGCCCCGCTCCCGCCAAGCGTTCGTCGAAGCCGCCCAACGAGGTGCGCATCATCGGCGGCCAATGGAAGCGCACCCGCCTTGCCGTGGCCGACAAGCCCGGCCTGCGCCCCACGCCCGACCGCGTGCGCGAAACCCTGTTCAACTGGCTCGCGAGCCTGGCCGGCGTCGGCGGTGGCGAACTGCCGGGCTGGCATTGCATCGATGCCTTCGCGGGCACCGGCGCGCTCGGCCTGGAAGCCGCGTCGCGTGGCGCCGCCAACGTGGTGCTGTGCGAACAAGACGCCGCACTGGTCGCGCAACTGCAGGCCGCAAAGACCAAGCTGTCCGCCGACGCCGTGCGCATCGAACGCGGCAACGGCGTCACGGCGCTCGAGCGCGTGACGGCCGGCAGCTTGCACGCCGTCTTCCTCGATCCGCCCTTCGAAAGCGTCGCGCTCTACGAACCGTCCCTGCGCGCAGCCGCACGCGCGCTGCGTGCCGGCGGTGCCGTGTACCTCGAAGCGCCGCGCCGCTGGACGGACGAAGAACTCGCCGCCTTCGGCCTCGTCGGTTTCCGTTACCTGAAAGCCGGCGCCGTGCATGCCCACCTGCTGCGGCTTGCCGCGGACCTGACTGCATAATCCGCCGAACAAGCCGCATCGGCTGCATGAGGAAGAAGCAACCATGGCCAGCAACGTGATCGCGGTTTATCCCGGCACATTCGACCCCATCACCCTCGGTCACGAGGACGTGGTGCGGCGCGCAACCCAGCTTTTCTCCAAGGTGATCGTCGCTGTTGCGGCCGGCCACCACAAGAAGGCGCTCTTCACGCTGTCCGAACGCATGGACATGGCGCGCGATGCGGTCAAGCCGTACAGCGACCAGGTCACGGTCGAGAGCTTCTCCGGCCTGCTGCGCGACTTCGTCGTCGCGCGCGGCGGCAAGGCCATGGTGCGCGGCCTGCGCGCCGTGACCGACTTCGACTACGAGTTCCAGCTCGCGGGCATGAACCGCTCGCTGATGCCCGATGTCGAGACCGTGTTTCTCACGCCCAGCGACAAGTACCAGTTCATCTCCAGCACCTTCGTGCGCGAGATCGCGATGCTCGGCGGCGAGGTCAACAAGTTCGTCTCGCCGAACGTGGAGCAGCAACTCGCGGCCAAGGTCCGCAGCCTCGGCCGTGAATAAGCCGCGATGAGCGGCTCACCCCCGCCGCGACTGCATCTTCTGGGCGATGCAGCGTTGTTGTGCGAGCTGCCCGCGCCCGCCACGCTAGCGCAGCAGCAGAAGATCTGGGCCCTGGCCACGCAGGCGCAACGCTGGCCCGGTGTCGGCGAAGTGCTGCCGGGCATGAACAACCTCACGCTGACCTTCGACCCGACCGCGATCGATCTCGACACGCTCACGGCACAGGTGCTCGATGCCTGGCCGAAACTTGGCGAAGGCGCAGTGGAAGGGCGGCGGATCGAGATTCCCGTGGCCTACGGCGGCGAGTACGGACCCGACCTGGCCGACGTCGCGGCCCACACCGGCCTCACGCCGGCCGAGGTCGTGCGGCGCCACAGCGCAGGCGAGTACGTGGTCTACCTGCTGGGCTTTCTGCCCGGCTTTGCCTTCATGGGCGGCCTGGCGCCCGAACTCGCCACGCCGCGCCGTGCCGAACCGCGCACGGCCGTGCCCGCAAGCTCTGTCGGCATCGGCGGCGAGCAGACCGGCATCTATCCGCTGGTGTCGCCGGGCGGCTGGCAACTGATCGGCCGTACGCCGCTGTCGCTGTTCGACCCGACGGCAGAATCGCCCACCCTGCTGCGGCCCGGCGACCGGGTGCGCTTCGTCGTCGAGAGCGTGCAGACATGATCGTCATCCAGAAACCCGGCGTGCTCGCGTCGGTGCAGGACCTGGGGCGGCATGGCCATCGCCAGCTCGGCATCTGCCCGGGTGGTGCGCTCGACGTGCTCTCGCTCACGCTGGCCAACCGGCTCGTGGGTAACGTGGATGGCGCGGCCGGCCTTGAACTGACCATGGGCGGCTGCGAGCTGCGCTTCGAGGTCGACACGCGCATCGCGCTGACCGGCGACGACTTCAGCGCCACGATCGACGGCGTGCCGCTCTGGCCCTGCTGGAGCGTGCCGGTGAATGCTGGGCAGACGCTCAGGCTCACGGGCGCCAATGCAGCGGGCCGCAAGAAGGCCGGCCTGCGCAGTTGGCTTGCGGTGGCGGGCGGCATCGACGTGCCCCCGATCCTCGGCTCGCGCAGCACCGACCTGAAAGCCAGCTTCGGCGGCCACCAGGGCCGCGCGCTGCGCAAGGGCGACCGGCTTCCGCTCGGTGCGTCGCGGCTCGATGCCGCACAGCGCACACGCCGTCCCTTCGGCCTGCGCGGACCCGACTGGGGCACCGAAGAAGCTGACGCGGCCATCAGCCTGCGCGTGCTGCCCGGCCCCGAGTTCGAGCAGTTCACGCTGGCCGCGCGCGATCTGCTCTGGGGCGAGCGCTGGCGCATCACGCCGCAAAGCAACCGCATGGGCAGCCGCCTTGCGGGGGCCGAACTCAAGCGCAGGCGCGGCGGCGACATGCTCTCGTCGGGCGTGATCCCCGGCACGATCCAGGTGCCGCCCTCGGGCCTGCCGATCATCCTGATGGGCGATGCGCAGACCACCGGCGGCTATCCGCGCATCGGCGTGGTGATCCGCGCCGACCTCTGGAAGCTGGCGCAGGCGCCGCTCAACGGCAAGCTGCGGCTGGTGCAGGTCGACATGGCGCAATCGCTCGCCGCATGGGCCGACCAGCAACGCTACCTGCAGCAGGTGGCACAGGGGCTGGCGGCTGCAGGCTGGCCGGGCGCGGCATAGACTGTGCGAGCAGACGGCGAGAGGGCCGCCGCAGAAGAAGGAACCTCCCCATGCACATCGACCTCAATGCCGACCTCGGCGAAGGCGCCGGCAGCGACGAAGCACTGCTCGGCCTCGTGAGCTCCGCCAACATCGCCTGCGGCTGGCACGCGGGCGACGCCAGGACCATGCAGCAGTGCGTGCGCTGGGCCATCCAGCACGGCGTGGCCATCGGCGCGCATCCGAGCTTTCCGGACCGCGAGAACTTCGGCCGCAGCACCATGCATCTGCCGCCCGACGAGATCGTGGCCAACGTGCTCTACCAGGTCGGCGCGCTGGCCGCGATCGTCAAGGCCGAGGGCGGCACGCTCGCGCACGTCAAGGCGCATGGCCAGCTCTACAACCAGGCGGTGAAGGAGCCCGAACTCGCCGATGCGCTGTGCGAGGCGGTGCGCCGCTTCGATCCTTCGCTCAAGTTCTTCGGCCTGGCCGGCAGCAACATGATCGACGCCGCGCGCCGCGCGGGCCTCACGCCCGTGGAGGAAGTGTTCGCCGACCGCGGTTACATGCCCGACGGCAGCCTGGTGCCGCGCAGCCAGCCCGGCGCGCTCATCGAGAGCGAAGAGCAGTCGATCGCGCAGACGCTCTCGCTGGTGCGCGACCACCGCGTGACCGCCATCGACGGCAGCACCGTGGCCGTCAATGCGCAGACCGTGTGCCTGCATGGCGACGGTGCCCATGCGCTGGCCTTTGCGCGCCGCATCCGTGAGCGGCTGCAGGCCGAGGGCATTGCGGTCCGCGCCTGAGTCGGTTCGTTGTTCGCGGCCTTCATGACAGCGGCGCGGGCGACAGCGCGCTGACCCATTCTTCCCCTGCCTCTGCGCAGTAGTCGGCCACGATGGCCCGCGTGAGCTTGGCGACCGCATGCACGGCGGGTGCCGTGTCGCGCGCATGGGCCACGGTGATCACCATCGGCGGCAGCGCAGGCCCTTCGCGGATTTCGAGGTAACCCTCGGCCAGTTCCTCGCGCACGAAGATCGGCGGAATCGCCGCCACGCCGAAGCCGCCCTTCGTGAGCTGGATGATCGACTGCACCGACGGAAAGCTGCACACGCGCGGCTCCGTGGCCCGCCCCGCGAACAGCGCCCTGACATGCGCGCGCGGCCCCGAGGTGCGGGAGAAGGTGAGCACAGGCACGCGCTCCAGGTCTTCGAGCCGCAAGCTCCGCGCCTTGGGCAGTACCGCCGGGCGCGCGATCCACAGCATCGGAAAGCGGCACAGCGGCGTGACGGTCGCGCCGTCGTTGCAGGCCACGTCCGCGATGTCGTCGTTCTGGATCAGCATGTCGAACTTGCGGTGCTTGAACTGCTCGCGCAGGTTGTGCGCCGTGTCGACGGTGATGTCGGGCTCGATGGCCGGCAGCCGCTCGCTCAGCATGTGGATCAGCGGCGTCAGCCAGGTGTGCACCACCGTTTCGATGACGCCGATGCGCACCCGGCCCGAAGGCGGCGCATCGGGGTGCACCGACAGCTTCAGTTGCTTCTCCAGCGCGAGCATTTGCTCGGCCTGGCACACCACCTGCTCTCCGATGATCGTGAGCTTGAGCGCCCGCTGCGTGCGGTCGACAAGCTGCACGCCCAGCTCTTCTTCCAGCGCTTCGATGCGCTTGGAAACGGCGGCCTGGGTGGTGCACAGCATCTGCGCGGTCTCGCGAAAGCTCTTGAGCCGATCGAGCATGACGAGTGTCTCGAGGAATCTTGTGTTCACTGGTGAATATCTCCCTGCGTTCAGGCGCCTCGCGAATTTTTGTTATCGGCTCGCCAACAAAAACTCGTTCGACAGCAACTGAGGCGCCATGTTTTCATAAAGCCGTCATACAGACACAGAGGTGCAACCCGCCCTTTCGATGCCGATTGCTGAAGACACCGAGTTGCATCAGTGCCTGCAGAAGTCATGCCAGGGGTGTGCACCACGGCCTTCATGTCACCCATCCGGGAAGGGAAAAGATGAAACGTACGATCACTGCACGACGGCTGAAAACAGGTGTCGCGCTCGGCGTCTGCGCGCTGGTGCTCGCGAGCTGCGGAGGCGGGAGCGGCAACGGGAACGACGCGGCGGCGCTCGCGGCCATCGCGGCGGCGAATGCGGCTGCAGCCGCTGCAGCAGCCGGTGGGGGCGCGACACCGCCACCCGCGCCGCCGCCGGCCGTCGTTCCGCCAGCACCGCCTGCGATCCAGGCCAAGTGCGCGATGGACACGACAGTGGCCGCGTCCTACGAAGAGCAACGCCTGCCCAACAAGCTGTCGAGCAGCGATGCGTTGAGCTTCTCGCAGCAACTGCTGCAGGCCAGCGGCTTCGACAAGTTCGGCCCCGACTTCGCCGCCAAGCTGTGCAGCAACAGCCTGGCAGGTGCTTCCACCTACGACGACACCGTGAAGCTGCTTCGCACCGAAGGCCAGAAGCTCTGGCAGGCAGCACTGGACCGTGTGCAGGGCCGCGCCGTGCAAGGCACGCTGCCCAAGAGCGACGACCGCATGCTCTATTGGGCCCGCCTCACGATGACGCTGGCGCTGCGCCAGTGGAAGCCCGACTTTCCGTTGACGGACGACCAGCGCGCGGCGCTGCAGAACGAGTTCGAGCGGGCTTCGCGCGGGCAGTACGCGATCGATTTTCCCGAAGGGCCGAAGTACAAGCGCATCTTGGTGAGTGGCTTCGATCCGTTCACGCTGGGCACGCCGGGCGAGAACGACGACCCCAGCATTCGCATCGGCAATCCCTCGGGAGCGACCATTCTTTCGCTGGACGGCAACATCGTGGCTTTGCCCGATGGCACCACGGCTGTGATCCGCACTTTCATCCTGCCTGTCAACTACGGCCCGTTCATGCAAGGCATGCAGGAAGACACGCTGGGTCCCTGGTTCAAGCCCGGTACCAAGCGTGTCGATGCGTCCGTCAGCGTGAGCCAGGGGGGTGGCGAATTCGACCTGGAGCATTTCAACGGCCGCTATCACATGTATGGAATACCTGGAAACGACAACGTATTCCCGTCATGCGCCGATGGTGGTTCCTATCCGGCTGCACTTGAATGCGACATCTTTCCGCCGGAACGATGGCTGGGGTATGCGCCCAAACCATGGGTCAAGGAACTGCCAGCGCAGTTCACGCAATCCACTTTGCCTTTCAAGAAGTTGATAGACGCCAACACCGGTGTGGGTGTCATCAACCGGGACACCAACAAGACAGGAGGGTGGGCGGTCGTGCAGCATGACTCCTATTCGGTACGGGACTGCGTCAAGAACCCTCTGGGCCCTCTGGAGAAAAACTGTGCGTACTGGGGCGGCGGCCAAAGCTATTTGTCCAACGAGAGCGCCTATCGCAATACCCAGTTGCGCGATGTTTTCAGGCTTCAGATCCCGGCCGGACATATCCACACGCCCGTCATGACCAACTTCGGTGCCGGCAGCGATGACAAGATCACTGATGAGACCTTTGAGGGCTATCGCGATTCCATCGTGGCGCAGACTCGCAACTTGATTGTTGCGTTGGCAAACACCCTGGCGACGCCGCCTGCACCGTAATCCATGAGGACCATGATCATGAAATCAAGCTCTCTCGCTATCGTCCTCGGCGTCACGTTGTGCGGTGCCGCAATGGCTCAGCCCATTGGAGGTTTTTACCTGTTCAAGAACAAGGAAAGCGGCAAGGAAGTGTGCTCGCAGCAGGCATTCAGCCCCGACTGGATCAAGCAGGCCGGACCGTTCAAGGACCTGGGCTGCAAGATCGAGCGGAAGCCCGAGCCCGTGCGCAGCGACCTGCCGGCCAACCCGCTCGACCTTGCGCCAAAGAAGTAGGGGCTGCCGGCAAGGCCTCGTTGCGGTACCTTCGGGCATCACGCCGAAGGTTGCCCATGCCCCAGCCGAAGTCATCGCCGTCTTCCCCGTCGACGCACATCCTGCTCACCGGCTTCGATCCGTTCGAGCAGGAAGCGGTCAACCCCTCATGGGAGGCCGTGCGCGCGCTCGACGGCTGGCAGGTCGGCCGGGCCGTCGTGCATGCGCGGCAGGTGCCCTGCGTGTTCGGCGATGCCATCGACACGCTGGTGCACGCGATGGACGAGCTGAAGCCGCGCCTCGTGCTGTGCATCGGCCAGGCTGGCGGCCGCGCGGAGATTGCCGTAGAGCGCATCGCCATCAACATCGACGACGGCCGCGTGGCCGACAACGCGGGCCGCCAGCCGATCGATGTGCCAGTGGTGCCCGGTGCGCCGGCCGCGTATTTCTCGACATTGCCGATCAAGGCCATCGCGCGCGAGCTGCGCGCCGCCGGCGTGCCGGCTTCCGTGTCGAACAGCGCGGGCACCTTCGTCTGCAACCACATCTTCTACGGCCTCATGCACCGCATCGCCACGCACCCGGTGGCGGGGCTGCGCGGCGGCTTCATCCACATCCCGTACCTGCCCGAACAGGCGGCCAGATTCCCGGGCTCGCCGAGCATGTCGCTCGACACCATGGTGCAGGCGCTGCGCATCGCGGTGACTACCGCGCTCAAGGTGAAGCAGGACATCGCCGAGACCGGCGGCCAACTGCACTGATGAACCGTATCAGGCGGCCGAAGAAGGGAACTGCTTCGCCAGCCAGCCGTTCAGCGCCGCGTTGACGAACTCGGGCTTTTCCATCGTCAGCATGTGGCCGCACTGCGGCACCCACACGACTTCGGCCTGCGGCAGCAGCGCCGCCATCTCGCGCGTGCATTCGGGCGGGGCCAGGCGGTCGTCGTCGCCGCACATCAGCAGCACCGGCGCGCGCAGCGACGGCAGGTGCAGGCGCGCATCGGGCCGCCGCATCACCGCGCGGTTCTGGCTGATGAGCTGGGCCGCGCCGGCACCGAGCACGATGTCCAGGTAGCGCTGCACCAGCACCGGGTCGGCCGCCTGCGTGGGGTGAAAGGCGAAGTACACGTTCGGCTCGATCACGTCGCGCAGTTCGCCGCGCTCGAAGTATTCGATGGCGCCTTCGCGCAGCGTGAACATGTCGGGTGTCTCGGGCCGCGCGCTGGTGCCCAGCAGTGCAAGGCCGGCGACGCGCTCGGGCGCCTGCCGTGCCGCTTCCATCGCGACCATGCCGCCCATCGACGCGCCGCACAGCACCAGCGGGCCGTCGTGTTCGCGCAGCACGGCGGCGGCCATGGCTTCGATGGTGTCGTTGCGCGTCTGCGCATCGCTCACGCGGGCCTGGAAGGCGGAGGGAAGGGCGGGGAGCTGGGCTTCCCACAGGCGCTCGTCGCAGGCGAGGCCGGGCAGCAGGACAAGATTTGGCATGGGGACGGATTCTGCGCGATCGGGGCCATCGGCGTAACGGCATAGGCTTCATGACCAGCAGTCAACACGGGTTGCCGTCGACATACTTTCCGGCGCCGCGCGGCGTATCGCGCGTGCCTTTGCGATCCATGTCGAGGACAAGAAAATGAATCTGGTTGAACGCGTGCAGGCCATCCTGCTCAAGCCCAAGGCCACCTGGCCCGAGATCGATGCCGAGCCGGCCGATGCCGCATCGCTCTACAAGAACTACGTGATGATCCTGGCGCTGATCCCGGCGGTGGCCAGCTTCATCGGCCTGTCGCTGATCGGCATCGGCGCCTTTGGCGTGAGCTTTCGCGTGCCGCTGGCCGCAGGGCTGGCGAACATGGTGGTGGGCTATGTGCTCTCGCTGGTGATGGTGTTCGTGCTCGCGCTGATCATCGATGCGATGGCGCCGACCTTCGAGGGCACCAAGAGCCAGATCGGCGCGCTCAAGCTCTCGGCCTATGCAAGCACCGCGGCATTCGTCGGCGGCGTCTTCAGCCTGCTGCCTTCGCTGGCGGTCATCGGCGCGCTGGTGGCGCTGTACGGCATCTACCTGCTCTACACCGGCCTGCCGGTGCTGATGAAGTGCCCGGTCGACAAGGCCGTTGCGTACACGGCCGTGGTGGTGGTCTGCGCCATCGTCGGCGGCTTCGTCATTGCGTGGGTGCTGGCGCTGTTCACGCCTTCGCCGGTGCGCCTGGGCGTGGGCCTGCTGCCGGTCGATGCGGTGGTGGCCTTGCAACAAAGCGTCAACGCCAGGGCCTGAGCGTCATGTGCAGGGTGGAAAATGGGTGGCAATGCCAACGCCCAAACCCGACACCACCACCGACATCATCCTCATCCGCCACGGCGAGACCGCCTGGAACCGCGAACTGCGCTTCCAGGGGCATGCCGATGTACCGCTCAACGACATCGGCCATGAGCAGGCACGCCGCATCGGCTTGCGGCTCGCCAGCGAGACTGCAGCGCAGCACCTGATCAGCAGCGACCTGATGCGCGCGCAACAGACCGCCGCGCCCGCCGCGCAGCAGCTGTCGCTGCCGGTGGTGACCTCGGCGGCCCTGCGCGAGCAGTTCTTCGGCGTTGTCGAAGGCATGCGCTCCGACGAAATCCAGAGCCTGCATCCGCGCGCCTGGGAAGAATGGCTGGAGTTCCGCGAAGACCACGCCATGCCCGAGGGCGAGACGGCGCGCGAGTTCCATGCGCGCATCATCGCGGCGCTGGGTGGCATCGCCGCCGCGCACACGGGGCAGCACCTGATCGTGGTCACGCACGGCGGCGTGCTCGACATGGTGTGGCGTACCGCCAAGGGGCTGAGCCTGAGCGGGCCGCGCCAGAGCGACATTCCCAACGCGGGCTTCAACCGCATCCGCATTGCCGACCCGGCCAAGCCCGAGGCGATCGAGATCGTCGACTGGGCCGACACGCGGCACATGACCGGCCTGCCGCCCCAGCCGACCTACGACCAGACGCGGCATCTGAAGAAGAAGGACTGAGCGCCGCGCTTCCTCAGCCTTGGGGAAGCTGGCCGAGCCCCAGCCGCGCATAGACAGCGCCCGTCTGCCGACGCAGGCGCAGCGACTCGGGCTGGCCGTTGAGCTGCTGCTGCAGGATGCCTTGCGCGGCAGCGAGCGTCGACTCGGTGCCGCTGCGCACCAGCGCATCGAGGAACACCTGTTCGAACAGATCGCGCTGCGCGTGGCTGCCGCCGATCTCGATCAGCCGTGGCAAGGCCACGCCCAGGCCTTCGATGGCCCCCGCGAAGTCGCCACGCGCGTGTGCCACGAGCCCATGCGCCGCAGGCACGCAGACGCGTTGCCACGCTGCCCGCGTCGACGGCGGTGCGCCGGGCGCGAAGGCTTCGATGTTGTGCAGCAGCGTGCCAGCCTCGGGCCGACCGGCGCGCGCGAGCCCGTAGAGGTATTGCAGATCGAGAAAGGGAAGCACGTGATCGGCCTGTCGCTGCAGCAGGTAGCCCGCCACATCGTTCCAGCGCGAGCCCACGTCGATGCCCGCCAGCTCCAGGCGCGCCAGCAGCGATACCGCGCCGATCTGGTCCTGCGAATAGTCCTTGACCACGCCCCAGGCGTGTTCGTCGTACACCGCGAGCGCTTCGGCATCGCGGCCCAGGTCGATGAGGAACAGCGCCACGTGCCACCAGTTGTGCGTGACCATGAAGGAGTTGAGCCCGGTCCAGGTGTCGCTCACGCTTTGCATGAACGCCAGTCCTTCGGCGAGCCGGCCTTCGGTGAGCATCACGTGCGCCAATGCGTGATGCGCCCACGGTTCCTTGCGGCACATCGAGATCGCGCGGCGTGCGCTCGCTTCGGCCTCGCGCATCAGATGGCACTGCTCGTAGCCGAAGGCCGTCATGCCGTGCACGTAAGGCACGTCGGCCGCCCAAGGCAGCACGGCCAACGCCAGTCGCAGCATGCCCGGGCAATCGCCGGTGTTGAAGCAGTGGTACTGCCCGAGCTTGACCGACACCAGGTCGCGCGGATGCTCGCGGGCCTGTTCGGCATGCAGCGCGATGGCGCGTGCGATGTCGCCATCGGCCCAGGCCTCGATGGCCGCGATGTAGCGTTGCTCGCGCGGTGTCGCGCGCGCAGCGCCGGCCCTGGCCTTGTCGAGAAACGGCCGTGCGTTGGCGACGGCTTCGCGCGATTCGGCGAACAGGTGCAGCGTGGCGCAGTAGGCCTGCACGATCGGGCTTGCATCGGTCTGCGCCACTGCCAGCAGGTTGACGGCCCGCGCTTCGGTCGAGATGAAGCCCATGACGAAGTCGTCGACCAGCGGCAGGCTGGCGATGTCGTCGAGGGTGAGCGGATTGCCGAGGCTGTCGGCGGCTGGCGCAGCGATGTTCGTGGGGTTTCCGGAGGGCATGGCGCATGGTGCCATGCCCCCGGCGATGCTTCAAACCCCGGCTTGCTGGTGGCGGTATTCCTGCGTCTTGCCGCCGTAGCCGTAGGCGGCGCCGCGCGCATCGATCACGTGGATGTACGACACCTCGTGCAGGTTCGGCCGCAGCTTCGCCATGGCCGCATGCACTTCGCGCAGGTAGCGCGCCTTCTCGGCCTTGGTGTTGGTCTCGTCGGTGATGCTGATGTCCAGGTGAAAGGCCGACTTGCCGAGCGAGGCCAGCGACTGGCCGCCGATGAACCAGGCGTCGGCGGAGATGTACTGCACCGTGGTGGCGATCACCGGAAGTTGCTTGCTGAGCACGCTCTGCGTGAGTTCCGCGACCGCATCGACGGCCTTGCGTGTGAGGGCTGCATCGGGTTCGCCGGAGAGGTGGATGACGATGTGGGGCATGGTGGGCTCCTTTGGTGGTGGTGATGAGGAAATGAATGAGCGATGGGGTGATTGTGGGAATTCCATCGTCATCGGAAAAGCGGGAAGATATGATGTTATTCATCGGATAAACGGATGGATGATTCATGCAAGGCTTCGATCTCGAACAGCTCCGCACCCTGGCCACGGTCATCGACGCGGGCAGTCTCACGGCCGCTGCGCCGCGCGTGTTCCTGTCGCAGTCGTCGGTCAGCGAGCAGATACGCAAGCTCGAGGAGCGGGCGGGGCAGTCGCTGCTCACGCGCAGCAAGGCGGGCGTGGCGCCCACCGAGGCGGGCACGCGGCTGCTGGCGTATGCACGGCGCATCCTGGCGCTCAGCGACGAAGCATTCCGGGATCTGCATGGCGAGACGCTGCAGGGCGAATTGCGCCTCGCGGTGACCGACTACTTCCGACCCGGCGATCTCACGCGGCTGCTAGGGCGCCTGGGAGAAAGCTATCCGCAGGTGCGGCTGCACGTGAGCATCCTGAAGAGCGATGAACTGCGGGGCGCCTATGCGCGAGGGGATTTCGACGTGGGGTTGGCGATGAACATTGCCGGTGCTTCCCCGGCGCAGGCGCGTGCCGCCGTCATTCGGCGCGAATCGCTGGTGTGGCTGGGTGCCACCGGCATGCGGCTGGTGCGCGGCGAGCCGGTGCGCCTGCTGGCCTTGCCCGACACCTGTTCGCTGCACCAGTTCACCGTGGCGCTGTTGCGGCGGCGGCGTGTGCCGTATGTGCTGGCGCATGTGGCGTCGGGGGTGGCGGGGTTGCAGTCGGCGCTGGCTGCGGGGTTGGGGATCGCTTGTCTGAACGAGTCCGCAGTGTCCGAGGGCGTGGTTCGCTTGGCGGCACCGCACGGCTTGCCGGCGTTGCCCAAGGTGGCGTTTCAGTTCTTGCCCGGGCGCAGGGGGGAGACGGCGTTCGTGACGCGTGCCAGGGAACTGCTGGCTACGCACCTTGTGTGACGCCTCTTTTCATTGGCGGGGCTTTTGTTCAGGGCGAGTGCGAATGACACCAGGTGCTCCCCTCCGCGAATGTCCCCCGCTTCGCTCCTCCTTTATTTCGCTGCGGGGAGCACCTGGTGCCATTCGCACAGGGGCACGCTCTGCGCTTGCGGCCGATCAACGACCGCTCTGAGCGCTCACGTCGATACGGGGCTCTTTTTCGCGAAATAAAGGAGGAGCGAAGCGGGGGACATTCGCGAAAAAGAGCACCGTGTCGGCGCGAGCGTCGCCCTGAATGACCCGACCCTCAGCGTCCAGGCACCACCGGCCAGGGCCGTTGCAATTCACGTATCTGCTCGAACGCACGCGACACGCGCAGCACGCCGAGATCGTCGAAACGCTGTCCGGCAATCTGCAGGCCGATGGGAAGGCCGCCCGCCGAATACCCGCAGTTGACCGAAGCAGCAGGCTGCTCTGACATGTTGAACGGCACCGTGAACCCGATGTGCTCCAGCGGCCGCAACGGATCGTTCGTCGGCGAAGGTGCCTCCGCTGCGGCAGGCATGTTCGGCGACACCGGCGAGATCACATAGTCGAAGCGCGCACATGCCTGCACGGCCGCCACGCGCGTTGCGTGGAACTGGCTGAACCCGCGGAACACATGCTCGCCGCTGAACTCGGCCGCGCTCTCCGCCCATTCGCGGATGTAGGGAAGCACCTTGGCACGCTGGTCAGGTCGCAGGGCCTTCATGTCCACCAGCGAGCGCATGCGCCACAGGTGGTCCATGCCGTCGAGCATGGCTTGCGACATGAAGGGCTGCATCGTCTCGATGATGGCACCGGCTTTCTCGAACAGGCGGGCCGCATGCTCGACAGCCGTCTGTATCTCGGGTTCGACCGCAAGGCCACAGCCTGCATCGACCAGCAGCCCGATACGCAGCCCGCGCAAGTGATCGGGCGATACATCGAAGCCGGCCCAGTCGATGTCCTGCGCCGGCAGGCTCATGCTGTCCCGCGCATCGGGCTTCGACAGTGCCTGCATCATCAGCGCGGCATCGCCCACGCTGCGCGTCATCGGCCCCGCCGCACGGCCCATGTAGGGCGGGTCGATCGGAATGCGCCCCAGGCTCGGCTTGAGCGTGAAGATGCCGCACCAACTGGCGGGCAGCCGCAGCGAGCCACCGATATCGGTGCCCAGGTGCAGCGGGCCGTAGCCAGCGGCCGCTGCAGCACCAGCACCCGCGCTGGAGCCGCCCGGTGTCCGGCTCAGGTCCCACGGATTGCGCGCCAGCGTGTGGAAGCTGGACAGGCCCGACGACAACATGCCGTAGTCGGGCATGGTGGTCTTGCTCACGATCACCGCGCCGGCTTCCTTCAGGCGCGCGGCCGGCGGTGCGTCGGCTGCCGCAGGCTTCAGGTCGACGGCGGCGGTGCCTGCAGGCAACGGGTCACCGCGCGTGGCGATGTTTTCCTTGATGGTGGTCGGCACGCCGTCGAGCGGGCCGAGCGCATCGCCGCGCTGCCAGCGCGCCTCCGACGCGCGTGCCTGCGCGAGCGCCGCCTCGGGCCGGAAGAGCCAGGTGGCCTGCAGGTGCGGCTCCCAGCGTTCGATCTGCGCGATCACGGCCTGCGTGACCTCGACCGGCGAGAGCTTCCTGTCGCGGTAGGCGGTGGCGAGTTCCTGCGCGGACAGGTCGCTCAGCAGATGTGCATCGGACACTGTGGCGCTCATCCCCAGGACAGTGCCGACAGGTCGTTCACGAAGATCGGGTTGTCTTTCCAGAGGCCCTTGACGTTCTTCTTCGCGATGGTCGGGAACTGCGGCTGGTACAGGAAGCCGTTGGCCGCGTCGGTGGCCAGCATCTTCTGCGCGTCACCTAGCAGCTTGTTGCGCTCGGCGGCGTTGCCGGTGGACTTGATCTTGTCGAACAGCGTATTGAAGGGCTTCGACTGGTAGCCCCAGTAATAGTCCGACTTGGCGTAGTTGCCGAGGTCGAAGGGCTCGACGTGCGACACGATCGACAGGTCATAGTCCTTGTTGCCGTAGGTGCCGCTGAGCCACTGCGCCCATTCGACGTTCTGCACCTTCACGACGATGCCGATCTTGGCAAGTTCGGCCACGATCACTTCGCCGCCCTGGCGTGCGTAAGGTGGTGGCGGCAGCGTCATGGTGAGTTCGAGCGGCGTCTTCACACCGGCTTCGGCAAGCAGCTTCTTGGCCTTCTCGACGTCGAAGGGGTTGATGCCGGTGGTGTCGACATAGCCCGCCGCGCCCGGCACGTAGTGGCTGCCGATGGGCACGCCGAAGCCGTCGGCCGCGCCTTCGATCACAGCCTTGCGGTCGATGGCCGCAAGGATCGCGCGGCGCACGCGCACGTCGTCCAGCGGCTTCTTGCGGTTGTTGATCGACAGGATGGTCTTGGCGCGCGAGCCCGCCAGGATGACCTGGAACTGCGGGTTCATCTTGAACTGCGGCACCACGCGCGTGCCGATGCGCGTGAACACGTCCACGTCGCCCGCCATCAGCGCGGCGGCCTGCGCGGCCGTGTCGGAGATGAAGCGGAAGGTGACCTTGTTGATCTTCGCGGTGGCAGGGCTGCGGAAGCCATCCCACTTGCTCAGCGTGAGCGACGAGCCCTTGGCCCAGCTGTCCAGCTTGTAGGGGCCGGTGCCGACCGGCTTGTTGGCGTTGGTCTCGGCGCTCTTCGGTTCCACGATCACCGCCGTGGCCTGGCCCAGCACGAAGGGCAGGTCGGGGTCGATCTCCTTGTTGATGACGACGACGGTGTAGTCGTCGATCACCTGCGTCGCGAGGTTCGCGAAGGTGCGCTTGTCCTTGTTGGTGCTCTTGTCGCCGCCGGCGCGGTCGAACGAGAACTTGACGGCCGCAGCGTTGAAGGGCTCGCCGTTCTGGTACTTCACGCCGCGCTTGAGCTTGAAGGTGTAGGTCTTGAGGTCGGGGGAGATTTCCCAGCTCTCGGCCAGCAGCGGCGTGACGCTGCCGTCGGCGTTGATCTTGGTGAGCGTCTCCAGGATGTTGTATTGCACGACCTCGGCAATCGCGGCGGCCGCGCCGGTGGTCGGGTCGAGCCCCGGTGGTTCGAGCGCCATGCCGATCACGATGGCGTCCTTCCTGCCCTGCGCCATGCCGGCGAGCGGGGTGGCCAGCGCAACGGTGGCGCCAGCGGTGGTGAGGAGGGTGCGGCGGTTCAACATACGTGTGATCTCCGGAAAAACAAGCCAGGGTCGAATGACTGCTTCGGCGTGCGCCGTGCCCCGAAGGGAGGCGCGACACCGCGAAAGAACGGACACGCAGCACGAAAGATGCCACGTGCGCAGCCGGTCATTCTCTCGCAGCAGGCACGCGGGCGAGTGCTCGCGAAGGCGGTTTTTCCTCGGGACGTTCCCGTAGGCGCGGCCCGGGGCTGGCCCTGCCGGACCTTGTCAGGCCCAGGACAGCGCGGCGATGTCGTTCACGAAGATCGGCGTGTCTTTCCAGAGGCCGCGCAGGTTGCGCGCCGCCACCGTGATGAACTGCGGCTGGAACAGGAAGACGTTGGCCGCGTCCTCGGCCAGGATGCGCTGCGCATCGCCGAGGTAGCGCAGGCGGTCGGCGCTGCGCGCGCTGTTGCGTGCCTTGTTGAACGCGTCGTTGAACTTGGCCGACTGGTAGCCCCAGTAGTACTCGGGCTTGGTGTAGTTCACGAGGTCGAAGGGCTCGACGTGCAGGATCAGCGAGAGGTCGTAGTTCTTGTTGCCATAGGTGCCGCTCATCCATTGCGCCCATTCGACGTTCTGGATCTTCGCGACGATGCCCACCTTGGCCAGTTGCGCGGCGATGAGTTCGCCGCCTTGCCGCGCGTAGGGCGGAGGCGGCAGCACGAGCTCGAGTTCGAGCGGCGTCTTCACGCCGGCCTCGGCCAGCAGCTGCTTCGCCTTCTCGACGTTGTAGGGGTTGATGCCGGTGGTGTCGATGTAGCCCGGTGCGCCTGGCACATAGTGGCTGCCGATGGCCACGCCACGGCCGTCCACGGCGGCTTCGATCACGGCCTTGCGGTCGATGGCGGCGGAGATGGCGCGGCGCACGCGCACGTCGTCGAGCGGCTTGCGCCTGTTGTTGATCGCGAGGATGGTCTTGCCGCGCGAGGCGTTGAACACCACCTGGAAGCGCTTGTCGTTCTGGAACTGCGGAAGACTCCGCGACACCGAGGCATGCGGGAACAGGTCGATGTCGCCCGACAGCAGCGCGGTGGTCTGCGCGGCAGGCTCCGAGATGAAGCGGAAGCTGGCCTTGCGGATCTGCACGGCCTCGGCGTTGCGAAAGCCGTCCCACTTGGCAAGCACGATGCCCGAGCCCTTGGCCCAGCTGTCGAGCCGGTAGGGGCCGGTGCCGACTGGCTTGGTGGCGTTGGTCTCGACGGTCTTGGGCTCGACCAGGATGGCCGAGGACTGGCCGAGCAGGAACAGCAGGTCGGGCTCGATCTCCTTGCTGATCAGCACCACCGTGTGTTCATCGAGCACCTGCGTCGCGAGGTTGGTGAAGGTGCGCTTGTCCTTGTTGGTGCTGTCGGGTGCGGCCGCACGGTCGAACGAGAACTTGACGGTGCCGGCGCTGAAGGGCTCGCCGTTCTGGAACTTCACGCCGCGCTTGAGCTTGAAGGTGTAGGTCTTGAGGTCGGGCGAGATTTCCCAGCTCTCGGCCAGCAGCGGCGTGACGTTGCCGTCGGAGTTGATCTTGGTGAGCGTCTCGAAGATGTTGTAGAGCACGACTTCGGAGATTTCGGCGCCGGCCTTGGCGGTGGGGTCGAGGCCGGTGGGCTCCAGCGTGAGCCCCAGTATCAGCGCGTCCTTTTTTCTCTGCGCCAGCGCCAGGGTTGGCAGCACCAGCGGTGTCAGGGCAGCGGCGCTGGTGGCGAGCAGGGTGCGTCGTTTGAGCATGAAGCGGTGTTCTCTGAACTGGGGGCAAGCATCATCCGCGAGGGAGGGGCTTTTGCGCAACCAGATGCTTATGACGTACTCATCCTTGTTTTTTGTTCGCGGGGTTCATTCGGGGCGAGTGCGAATGACACCAGGAGCTCCCCTCCGCGAATGTCCCCCGCTTCGCTCCTCCTTTATTTCGCTGCGGGGAGCACCTGGTGCCATTCGCACATGGACGCGTCGCTGGTTTTCGCTGATCAACAAGTGCTCTGAGCGCTCACGTCGATACGGGGCTCTTTTTCGCGAAATAAAGGAGGAGCGAAGCGGGGGACATTCGCGAAAAAGAGCACCGTGTCGGCGTGAGTGTCGCCCTGAACAGCAGCGCCAAGAATCCCCACAAGAGCAGGTGCCCCGGAAAGACCCGGTTCGCTTTCAGACCGGCAACAGCGTACCGCCAGTGGGCGTGCGCGGCACCGCGTCGAGCAGCGTGCGCGTGTACGGATGCTGCGCGTGGCGGAACAGTTCGCCGGGCGGACCTTGCTCGACGATCTTGCCTTGCCACACCACGCACACGTCGTCGCACAGGTGGTTGACCACCGCGAGGTCGTGGCTGATGAGCAGGTAGCTGATGCCGAACTGCTGCTGCAGGTCCTGCATGAGATTGAGCACCTGGGCTTGCACGGACACATCGAGTGCGCTCACGGGTTCGTCGGCCACGATCAGCTTAGGCCGCGTGATCAGTGCGCGCGCAATCGCGATGCGCTGGCGCTGGCCGCCCGAGAACTCGTGCGGGTACTTGTCCATGTCGGTGGTGCGAAGGCCGACGGCGGCAAGCGTCTCGGCGGCGCGTTCGCGCTGCACGGCGCGGCTGGTTTCGGCCAGCGCTTCAAGCGGCTCGGCGACGATGCGTGCCACGGTCTGGCGCGGGTCGAGTGAACCGTACGGGTCTTGAAAGACCATCTGGAAGTCGCGCCGCGCAGTGCGCAACTCGGCCTTCGACAGCGTGTGCAGGTTGCGGCCTTCGAGCGCAACGGTGCCCGAGGTCGGCGTGTCCAGTGCCATCACGAGGCGCGCGATGGTCGACTTGCCGGAACCCGATTCACCGACGATGCCGACGCTTTTGCCAGCCTCGACCTTGAAGCTCACGCCGTTGAGCGCCTTCACGGTCGGCGGCGGGCCGAAGAGCTTTTCACGCGGCATCGCGTAGTGCCGCACGAGATCGGTGACGGCCAACAGTGGCGCGGAAGAAGTGGGCTCGCTCATGGTGCGATGGCGAGGCCTTCGGCCGCGATTTCTTCAAGGCGGATGCAACGCACCGCATGGTCCTGCGGCAGCATCGTGGCCGGTGGCCGCGTGGTCTGGCAGGCGTCGATGGTGTAGCTGCAGCGGCCCGCGAAGGGGCAGCCCGGTGGCAGGTCGACCAGCTCGGGCACGCTGCCCCTGATGGTGGCCAGGCGCAGGCCGCGCGGCGCGCCGATGGCGGGGCGCGCGGCGAACAGGCCCTGGGTGTAGGGGTGCGCGCGGCGCGCGAACACCACCTCGGTCGGGCCGCTCTCGACCACGCTGCCGCCGTACATCACGAGCATCTTCGAGACGGTCTGCGCGATCACGCCCAGGTCGTGCGAGATCAGGATCAGCGCCATGCCGCGCTCGGCCACGAGGCTCTGAATGAGTTCGAGGATCTGCTTCTGGATCGTCACGTCGAGCGCGGTCGTCGGCTCGTCGGCAATCAGCAGGTCGGGGCCGCAGGCGAGGGCCATCGCGATGCCGATGCGCTGGCGCTGGCCGCCCGAGAACTGGTGCGGGTACGCGTCCAGGCGCGACGCCGCGTCGGGAATGCCCACGCGGTCGAGTAGCGCGAGCACTTCCTTGCGTGCCTGCGCGTTCGACAGGCCGCGATGCAGGCGCAGTGGCTCACCGACCTGGCGCGCGATGGTGTGCACCGGGTTCAGTGCCGTCATCGGCTCCTGGAAGATCATGCCGATGCGGTTGCCGCGGATCTGGCACATGGATTTTTCGTCGCGGCCGACAAGCTCGGTGTCGTCGAACCTGATGCTGCCAGTGACGTCTGCGGTCGAGGGCAGCAGGCCCATCAGCGACATCACGGTGATCGACTTGCCGCAGCCCGATTCGCCGACGATGCCCAGCGTTTCGCCGCGCTCCAGCGAGAACGAAACACCGCGCACGGCCTGCGCCGGGCCGCGCTGCGTCTGCAGGCCGATATGGAGGTTGTTGACTTGGAGGAGAGGCATGGCGCTTAGCGAGCGCGGGCAAGGCGAGGATCGAGCAGGTCGCGCAGGCCGTCGCCCAGCAGGTTCAGCCCCAGCACGGCCATCGCGATGGCCATGCCCGGGAACACCGCGAGCAAGGGCGCCTGGAACATCATGGTCTGCGCTTCGCTGAGCATGCGGCCCCATGAAGGCTGCGGTGGTTGCGTGCCCAGGCCGAGGTAGGAGAGGGCGGCTTCGGCCAGGATGGCGATGGCGAAGCGGATCGTGATCTGCACGATCAGCACGGCCGAGATGTTCGGCAGCACGTGCTGCATCGTGATCGCGAACGAGCCTTTGCCGCAGGCGCGCGAGGCCGCCACGTACTCGCGCGACCAGATGGCATTGGCCGAGGCGCGCGTGATGCGCGCGAAGGTCGGGATGTTGTAGATGCCGATCGCGATGATCGCGTTGACGATGCCGGCGCCGAACACGGCCGTGAGCATGATGGCCGACAGGATCGCGGGGAAGGCCAGCGAGAAGTCGGTCAGCCGCATGATGGCTTCTTCGACCCAGCCGCGCTTTGCAGCGGCCAGCAGGCCCAATGCGGTGCCGACGACGAGGCCGATGCCGACCGCGATCACGCCGACAAGAATCGAGGCGCGTGCGCCCACGAGCAGCAGCGAGGCGACATCGCGCCCGTAGGTGTCGGTGCCCAGCCAGTGCGAGCCGGTCGGTGGCTTCAGCTTGTTGGCCATGTCCATCTCGTAGGGCGACCACGGTGTCCAGACCAGCGAGACGGCGGCTGCGAGCAGCAGGAGCAGCGTCAGCACGCCGCCGATGACGAAGCTGCGGTGCTGCGATGCACGTCGCCAGAAGCCCGGTACCTTGAGCGCGGCGGCGCTCGGAGCTGTGATGGTGCTGCTCATATGTCGCTGGCCTTGATACGGGGATCAATCACTGCGTAGAGCACGTCGACCACGAAGTTCACGATGACCACGAGCGCCGCAAGCAGCATCACGCAGTTGCGCACCACGATCAGGTCGCGGTTGCTGATGGCCTGGAAGATCAAGCGGCCCAAGCCCGGCAGGTAGAACACGTTTTCCACCACGATGGTGCCGGCGAGCAGTTCGGAGAACTGCATGCCCATCACGGTGATGACCGGGATCATTGCGTTGCGCAGCACGTGGGTCCAAAGCACCATGCGCTGCGACACACCCTTGGCGCGCGCGGTGCGCACGAAGTCTTCGCGCATCACTTCGAGCACCGCCGAGCGCGTGATGCGCGCAAGGATCGCGGCCTGCACAACGGCCAGCGACAAGGCCGGCAGCAGCAGCGACTTGATGCCCGCGAAGAAGCCTTCGCCCCAACCCTCGAAGCCGCCGGCGGAGAACCACTGCAGCTGCACCGAGAACACGAGGATCAGAAGAATCGCGAACCAGAAATTGGGAATGGCGATGCCTACCTGCGCCATGCTCATCAGGCCGACGTCGCCCAGCTTGTTGTGACGTGCGGCGGCAGTCACGCCCACGAGAAGCGCAATCACGATGGTGATGGCCATGGCCAGCAGTGCGAGCGGCACGGTGAGCGCGAGGCGTTCGAGGATCAGGTCGAGCACCGGCGAGCTGTAGGCATAGCTGTCACCGAGGTTGCCGGTGAGCAGGCCGCCGATCCAGTGCCAGTAGCGTGTCCATGCGGGCTGATCGAGGCCCAGCTTGGTGGCGAGTGCGGCCACGGCTTCAGGCGACGCATCCGGGCCCATGAGCATCTGCGCGGCGTTGCCGGGCAGGATTTCCAGGACGAGGAAAACGATGACGGAGGCGCCGATCAGCGTGCCGATCAACGTGGCGAGGCGCTTGAATAAAAACAGACTCATGGGGCGGGGCGCAGCATAACTGACTCCTGCAACAAGCGTGCCGCTTGTGAGACCTTTGTCACTAACCGGCGTGCCGCCCTGATGCGGTCGGGGGCTCCGGACGGCCCGAAGTGGCCCGGCGCCCGACCCGTCGATAATCGGGGGATGGCCCTCATGATCACCGACGAATGCATCAACTGCGATGTCTGCGAGCCCGAGTGCCCGAACGATGCGATCTACATGGGCGCCGATTACTACGAAATCGATCCGCACAAGTGCACCGAATGCGTGGGCCACTTCGACGAGCCCCAGTGCGTGCAGATCTGCCCCGTCGCCTGCATTCCCCTGAACCCCGAGCACGTGGAAAGCCGCGAGACGCTGATGCAGAAGTACCAGCGCCTCACGGCGATCAAGGTGACGACGGCTTCAGCCGGCGTCTGAGCCGGCGAACTTCGGCTTCTTTTTCTTCTTCTTGCGCTCCGGCGCATCGGCGCCCGGCGCACTGTTGCTGCTGAAACTCATGCTGGACTTGCGCGGCTCGCGGGCCGCCTTGCTCGCGTGCTCCCGCGATTTCTGCTCGGCCAGGGCGAGACGTCTTTCGGCCATGGCGGCGCTTCTTGCTTCCCGTGCGGCCTCGCGGTCCCTGTCGTGGGCCGCTTTCTCCTGGGACAACCGGCTGCGCTCCAACTGGTCGGCCTGGGTTCTGGCGCTGCGCGTGCCGGCGTCGGCGGCACGCCGGTCCTGGTCGCTGCGGTTGTCATCCACCTTCACCGTCTTGCCGCCTTCGCAGGGGCGATCGGAATAGGCGTTGCCGCATCGCCATGTCTGCGCGGAAACGTCCAGGGAATAAGCACAGGACGCTATTGAAAATATAGCGATCCAGGCATTCCCCGCTCTTGCTCTTCTCTTTCTCATTTTTTATTTCTCTCCCTCCCTGCGCTCCCGTTGCCGGCTAGGTGGCGGCAGGCGTGCCCTCTTCGCCGGGCTCCCGCCGCGGCGGTTTGGGCCGTGGCGGTTTGCTCGTGTGAATCAGCAAGGTCGCTTTTTCCATCTCGCCAGCCACGAGCGCCGGCGTGGCGTGCAGCGTGCGGACGATGGCGTCCTCGATCAGTTCACGTTGTTCCTTCAGCGGCTTCTTGAGCACCCAGTTGACGACCTCCGACTTCACACCCGGATGCCCGATGCCCAGGCGCAGCCGCCAGTAGTCGCCGGTGCCGAGCTGTGCATGGATGTCGCGCAGGCCGTTGTGGCCGGCATGGCTGCCGCCGAACTTGAGCTTGGCCTGGCCGGGCACCACATCGAGTTCGTCGTGCACCACGAGGATTTCTTCGGGCGCGATCTTGAAGAAGCGCGCAAGCGCCGCCACCGACTTGCCCGACAGGTTCATGAAGGTCTGCGGCTCCAGCAGCCAGATGCTCTGGCCACCGATGTTGGCGCGCGCCGCAAGGCCGTGGTAGCCGCGCTCGGGCACGAGGTTGAGTTTCCAGTCGCGCGCGAGGGCGTCGATCCACCAGAAGCCCGCGTTGTGCCGCGTGGCTTCGTACTCTGGGCCCGGGTTTCCGAGGCCGACGAACAGCTTGATCATGGCCGGGATTATCCCGCCGCCAAAAAGCAAAAGGCCCGCACGGGGCGGGCCTTTTGGCTGTTTCGAGAGCTTGCGAAGAAGAGATTACTTCTTGGCAGGCGTCTTGGCAGCGGGGGTCTTGGCTGCGGGCTTGCCGCCCTTGCCAGCCGGTGCTGCGGCAGCTGCGTCGGCAGCGCCTTCGGCAGGTGCGTCGACTTCTTCAGCCGCCGGCGACACGGCCGAAGCCAGCACCGGGTTGACCTTGCCGTGGCTGACCCACTTCACGCCCTTGGGCAGCTTGATGTCCTTCAGCGTGACGGTGCCGTTCTTCTTCAGGCCCGACAGGTCGACTTCGATGAATTCCGGCAGGTCGGTCGGCAGGCAGTTCAGTTCGAGTTCGGTCGTCACGTGGTTGACCAGGTTCAGGTCGATCTTGACGGCGTCGGATTCTTCTTCGCCCTTGAAGTGCAGCGGCACCTTCAGGGTCATGCGGGTCTTGGCATCGACGCGTTGGAAGTCGATGTGTTGCACCAGCTGGCGGAACGGGTGGTATTGCACGTCACGCAGCAGGACCTTGCTGGTGGTGTCGCCGAGTTCCATTTCGAGCACGGTCGAATGGAAGGCTTCCTTCTTCAGGGCGTGCCACAGCGCGTTGTGATCGATCTCGATCAGTTGCGGCTGGGTGTCACCACCGTAGACGATGCCGGGGGTCTTGCCCGAGATGCGGAGACGGCGGCTCGCACCCGTGCCCTGCTTTGCGCGCTCAAAAGCGACGAATTTCATAGTTAGCTCCTGTGAGAGTCCACCGCGACCAGTGAGACTCCGGTTCAACAAGGGCTCCTGCCCCGAAAAGGGAGAGGAGCCCGCTTTTTGCTCAGGTCAGAACAGGTTGTCCTGGTCCGAGAACAAACTCATCACCGACTCGCCCTTGGCAATGCGCTGGATCGTTTCGGCGATCAGCGGTGCCACGGAGAGCTGGCGGATCTTTCCGCAGCCAAGGGCCGCATCGGAAAGAGGAATGGTGTTGGTCACGACCACTTCGTCCAGGGCCGAGCCCTGCGTGATGCGCTCGATGGCCGGGCCCGAGAAGATCGGGTGCGTGCAGTAGGCGTACACGCTCTTGGCGCCGCGCTCTTTCAGCACTTCGGCCGCTTTGACCAGCGTGCCGGCCGTGTCGATCATGTCGTCCATGATCACGCAGTTGCGGCCGTCGATCTCGCCGATCACGTTCATGACTTCGCTGACATTTGCCTTCGGACGGCGCTTGTCGATGATGGCGAGGTCGCAGTTCAGTTGCTTGGCCAGCGCACGGGCACGAACCACGCCGCCGACGTCGGGCGAGACCACGATCAGGTCTTCGTAGTTCTTGGCGCGCAGGTCGCCCAGCAGAACCGGCGACGCGTAGATGTTGTCGACCGGAATGTCGAAGAAGCCCTGGATCTGGTCGGCGTGAAGATCCATCGTGAGCACGCGCTCGACGCCGACGGTTTCCAGCAGGTTGGCCACCACCTTGGCCGAGATCGGCACGCGGCTCGAACGCGGGCGGCGGTCCTGGCGGGCATATCCGAAATAGGGAATCACGGCGCTGATCCGCTCGGCCGAAGCGCGCTTGAGCGCGTCGACCATGATCAGCAGTTCCATCAGGTTTTCGTTGGTCGGTGCGCAGGTCGACTGCACCACGAACACATCGCGCGCCCGGACGTTCTGGTTGATCTCGACGGTGACTTCGCCATCGGAGAAGCGACCGACGCGTGCGGCGCCCAGCGAGGTGCCGAGGTTGTGCGCGATTTCTGCGGCAAGGCCAGGATTGGCGTTACCGGTGAAAACCATGAAATCAGGGTGATTAGCCTGCATGAGCGCGTCCCGGCAGTGCGAATTGGCTGAGGAAGCCGCCAAAAGGTTTCTGATGCGTGGCGGCCGGTGAGCCGCCGATTATTGCAGCGGGTGGGCTGCAAAAGAAGACTGCGGCCGTTGGGCCGCAGTTCTTGAAGATTTGGCAGGGGAGAAAGGATTCGAACCTTTGCATGCTGGAATCAAAATCCAGTGCCTTAACCAGCTTGGCGACTCCCCTACACGGGTCGATGGTTTTCACCACCAACCGATATATGTCGCGTCGAACCGAACAAACGGTCCGACTATCTTCAGGTTGCCCACCCCCAGAGAGGATGAACAGCCAAATTGCTGCATTGACGAACCTGCCAGCCTTCGGGGGCTTCGAGCAGTTCCGCTTCTTGCGTCTCTTGCGGCATCTTTGCGAACACTGAACTTCCGGAGCCGGTCATCCGGGCTTTCAATCCTTGGGCGCCGAGCCATTCGATGGCGTCGGTGACCGCGGGGCAAAGCCGCTGAGCAACCGGCTGTAGATCGTTGTGGCCGAAGTCGAAAACCTGGTTTCCCAAGTTTGGAGCTTCAAGCTGTTCGCTATCTGCAGCAAAGCCCGAGATTATAGCAACAGGAGTTGCACGTTCAAGATCGGGCGACGAAAAAATTAATCGGGTATCAAGTCCTTCGGGTGGTTTGACCACCGCGAAGTGCGCAGGAGGGAGTGTAACCGGACGAATTTCCTCGCCGATGCCTTCGACCCATGCATTGCGGCCCGCGAGGAAAAAAGGAACGTCGGCACCCAGCTTCAGCCCGATGTGCGCCAGGCGTGCAAGGGGCAGGTTCAGGCCCCACAGGCGATTCAGCGCCAGCAGGCAGGTGGCGGCGTCCGAAGAGCCGCCGCCCATGCCCGCTTGCGCCGGCACATGCTTGGCGACCGAGATGTGAGCGCCCTGGCTCGGCGCGGCAAACGCCTGCAGCGCACGCGCGGCGCGCAGGATCAGGTCGTCGGCCGGCAACTCGGTCGTGAGGTCTTCGCGGCTCAGTTGGCCATCGCGACGAAGCTCCACATGCAGCGTGTCGCACCAGTCGATCAGCATGAAGACCGATTGCAACAGGTGGTAGCCGTCGTCGCGCCGGCCGGTGATGTGCAGGAAGAGGTTGAGCTTGGCCGGCGCGGGAAGGTCGTAGATCGCCTTCATGACCGCTCGAACACGATGCGCAGATCGGCCCTGGGGCCGGGGGATTCACGCACGGCCTGCAGGCGTCCGCTGCCGAGTTGTGCCAGGTCGGGTTTCCAGCCGGGCACGGGCTCGTTGCGGCCTTCCAGCCATCCGAACAGCGCACCGACCGGAATGGCGGCGCCAGTGGCCGCTTCGACGAGGGCATCGACGGAGTCGAAGCGTCGGGTGTTGTTGCCGTCCTTGAGCAGGGCTTCGCCCGGCGTCCAGTGCAGTTGCGCCAGCGTGCTGCCGATGGGCGTCGTGAGTGTGAGATCGCCTGCTTCGGCCGAGCCGCGCAATTCGAACAGCGCAGCAAAAGTCTGCACCGGTTCGGTTTCGATGCGCAGCGACATGCGGCCGCTCCAGCTGTCCGACGTCTTCGGTGTCGACGAGCCGCCCGACAACTGGGCGCAACCCGCCATCAAAAGAAAAGCCGCTGCGCCCATGGACAGAACGGCACGGCGGCCGTTCTGCGCCCCGCCAGCGAAGGTCATGGCTTGACCCGCAAGCGCTTGAGCGTTTCCTGCAGCGTCTCGTTCTCGGCGTCGCTCAGCAGGGCTTCTTTCCAGATCGTGACCGCACGGTCCTTCTGGCCAATGCTCCACAGGACTTCGCCGAAATGCGCGCCGATCTCGGGATCGGGGCGCGTCTTGTAGGCGGCTTCCAGGATGCGGATGGCCTCGGCCGTGTTGCCGAGCCGGAACTCGACCCAGCCCAGGCTGTCGGCGATGAACGGGTCTTCAGGCGCCAGTTGCACCGCCTTCTGGATCAGCGTGCGTGCCTCGTCGAGCCGGATCTTGCGATCCGCGAACGAATAGCCCAGCGCGTTGTACGCGTTCTGGTTGTCGGGCTTGAGCTGCATCAGCCGGCGCAGCAGCCGTTCCATGTCGTCGAGGCGGTTGAGCTTCTCCGCAATCATGGCCTGGTCGTAGACCAGGTCGCTGTCATCCGGCGCGGCCGTGGAGGCCTGGGCCAGCATGTCGTAGGCGGCCTGGTATTGCTTGGCGTCGCGCAGCAACTGCACTTCGGCGAGGAACTTCTGCTTCTTGTCATCGGCCGTGCGCTCGGGCAGGTTGCGAATGACTTCGCGTGCCTGCGCCAGCTTGCCCTGGCGTGCCAGCAGGCCCGCGCGGCGGCTCTGTGCGGCCACCAGTTCGTCAGGGCCGTCGACACGGGCCAGCCAGCGCTCGGCGGCCGTGAAATCCTTGCGTCGTTCCGCCAGTTGCGCGAGGGCGAGGTAGGCCTGCGACACGCCGCGTTTGCGTTCGGCAGCGTCGCCCGCATCCTTGCCCTGACTGCCCGACAGGTCGACGAAGCGTTTGATCGAGGCTTCGGCCGCTGCGTCCTGCTTGGCCTGCATCTGCAGGCTGCCCAGCAGCAGCCACGGCTCGGCGAGTTCGGGCCGCGACGAGGTCACTGCCTGGAGTTGCGTGGTGGCGTCGCCAAAGCGCCGGTTCTCGACCAGCACGCGGGCATAGGCAATGCGCAGGTCGGGCGAGGCCTTGGGGTTGTTGTTCAGGTAACGCGTCACGATCGGCTCGGCGAGCGGCTGGCCGGGATCGATCATTTCAAGCGCCAGCGCAGCCGGCGCGTCGGATGTCGGATCGACGTCCTGGCCCTTGCGCGCAGCATCCAGCGCGCCGGAAGCGTCGCCCGCATTGAGGCGCAGCCGGCCGACGGTGGCCCATGCCAGTCCGCCTGTGGTCGGGCTCTTGAGTTCGTCGACCAGGGCTTGCTCGACCACCGAGGCGGCCAGCTTCTTGTCCGAGGCGCGAGAGTAGTTGCGTGCGATCACCGCCATCAGCAGCGGACGCTCGATCTGCGAGGTGGCCGCCACTTCGGCGCGCAGCGGCTCGACCGTTTCGCTGATGCGGTTCAGCGCGATCAGGATCTGCAATTCGATGCGGCGGGCATCGCGTGAAGTGGGCAGTGCTTCCTGCCAGGCGCGGGCCGCGGCGAGCGCTGCATCGCCGGAGCGCGACTGCAGCGCGATCTCGACCGCGCGCTGGAACAGCTTGCCGTCGCGCAACCGCCGGGCGGCGTCGAGCACCAGCGCATAGCCGGAACCGGGGTCGCCGGAACGGGCGGTCATCTCGCCCATCAGGATTTCGTAGAACAGGTCGGCCGTCAGTGCCGACGGTTGGGGAATGGGGTCGCTGGCCTGCTTGCTTGCCGCCGCCTTGGGCCGGGTGGCTGGCCTCGGTGGCGCAGAGCGCTCGATGACCGGCGCCGGGGTGGTGGGGGCGGCAGTATCCGAAGAAGATTGCGCGTGAGCCGCGCAGGCCAGAAGGGCAAGAGACGCGGCCGCCGCAAGGCGGTGTCGGCGGGGCGATAGATTCATCTGGCCATAATAATCCAGCCATTTGAACGAGCGCCGCGTGGGGCTTCGTCAACGCCGCAGAACGCCGGAGCTTTACTTTTCATGCCTGAGTTACCCGAAGTCGAAGTCACCCGGCGCGGCATTGCCGACCGTATTGCGGGTGCCCACATCGACGCCGTGCGCGTCGGCAAACCCTTGCGCTGGGCGTTGATGGTGTCGCCTGAAACGCTGGTCGGACGGCGTGTGCTCCAGGTGCGGCGCCGCGGCAAATACCTGTTGATCGATCTCGATCGCGGCATCCTGCTGCTGCACCTGGGCATGTCGGGCAGCCTGCGTTTCGACGCGGTGTTGCCGCCGCCCGGCGCGCACGATCACTTCGACCTGGTCACCGATCGCGGCACCTTACGGCTGAACGATCCGCGCCGCTTCGGCGCCGTGGTCTACGTGGACCACGAAGAAGCCCCCTGGGCCACCAAGCTGCTCGGCGGCCTGGGCATGGAGCCGCTGGGCGACGACTTCGACCTCGATGCGTTCCATGCCGGCCTCAAGAAGCGCAAGGCGGCCATCAAGCTGGTGCTGCTTGCCGGCGACGTGGTGGTGGGCGTGGGCAACATCTATGCGTCCGAAGCGCTGTTCCAGGCCGGCATCCGGCCGACGCTCTCGGCCGCGCGCATCACCCGGCCACGGGCCGCCAGGCTGCATGCGGCGGTGCGCGAAATACTGGCCCGGGCGGTGGAAAAGGGCGGCAGCACGTTGCGCGACTTCTCGAACGTGGACGGGCAGGGCGGCTATTTCCAGTTGGAAGCGACCGTTTACGGCCGGGCCGGCGAGCCCTGTCGGGTTTGTGCAACGCCGATCCGGCTGCTGCGCCAGGGGCAGCGCTCCACCTACTACTGCCCCAATTGCCAGAAGTAGTAGCTGTCGGGCGCCCTCCACGTATACCCCGCAAACGGTCGCGACACGACCTGCGATGCTATATTTGTAAATTGTTTCTTACATATTTCCCTTGAGCCGCTCCTTCAACCAACAACTCGATCAGCACGGTGCCTGGCGAAGCAATTTCGCGCACCGGCTGCAGTGGCTGTCCCGCTGGCTGACCGAGAACGAGCTGCTCGACCAGGCCGTGGCCGAGCGCTTGCGCGGGCTCGAGACGCAAATCCGCACCAGCAAGGTCATGGTCGCGTTCGTGGCCGAGTTCTCGCGCGGCAAGTCGGAGCTGATCAACGCGATCTTTTTTGCCGGCTATGGGCGGCGCATCATGCCCGCGAGCGCGGGCCGGACCACGATGTGCCCGACCGAGCTGGGCTACGACGCCGCGCTGGCGCCCAAGCTGCGCCTGCTGCCGATCGAAACCCGCCTGGAGCCCCACTCGCTGGCCCACTGGCGTGAAAAGTCCACGCGCTGGACCGAAATCGCCATCGACGTCGGCAATGCCGAGCAACTGGCGCAGGCGATGAGCAAGGTGGCCGAAGTGCTGTGGGTCGAGAAGGAAGAAGCGCGCACCCTGGGCTTCTGGAACGACGACACGCCCGACGACAACCCGGTGCAGAACGCCGAAGGCCGCGTCGAAATTCCTCGCTGGCGCCATGCCGTGCTGAACATGCCCCATCCGCTGCTGGAGCAGGGGCTTGTGATTCTCGACACCCCCGGCCTGAACGCGATCGGCGCCGAACCCGAACTGACGGTGAGCCTGATTCCCCAGGCGCATGCCGTCGTCTTCATCCTCGGCGCCGAAACCGGCGTGACGCGCTCCGATCTGTCGATCTGGCGCGAGCACCTGATCACCGAGGACGAAGGCAACAACACGCGCTTCGTGGTGCTCAACAAGATCGACACCATGTGGGACACGCTGAGCACGCCCGCACAGATCGCGCAGCAGATCGAGCGACAGCGCGACAGCGCGGCCCGCCTGCTCGAAGTGCCGCTCGCCCAGGTGCTGCCGGTTTCCGCGCAAAAGGGGCTGCAGGCCAAGATCCAGCGCGACGGCGCCTTGCTCGAAGCCAGCCGACTGCCGGCGCTCGAAGCCCTGCTGGGCGAAGGCGTGCTCGGCAAGCGCGAGACCATGTTGCGGCTCGCCGTCGACGCCGGCATGACCGCGTTGCGCGCCGAGGCCGAACGCATCCTGAAGGTGCGCCAGCGCGACCTGTCCGAGCAGGCGCTCGAACTGCAGGGGCTGCGCGGCAAGAACGTTTCGGTGATCCGGCACATGCGCGCGCGCATCGACCAGGAGCACGCGGAGTTCGAAGGCAGCAACACCCGCATCCTGGCGCTGCGCTCGGTGCAGGGCAAGCTGCTGCGCGAGGTGTATGCGGTGCTCGGCCGTACCGCGCTCAAGGCCGACATGGTGCGGCTGTCGGTTGCGCTCAAGCGCCCCGGCGTCAAGTTCAACGTGCGCAAGGTGTATGCGGAGACTTTCGATTCGCTGCGCAACAACCTGCGCGAAGTGCAGGCCACCACGGCCGAGATCCAGTCGATGCTGCACGCCACTTTCCGCCAGCTCAATGCCGAGCAGGGCTTCACCCTGCAGGCGCCGGCCGAGCCCGATCTCACGGGCTTCGAGCAGGAGCTGAGCCAGATCGAGCGCAGCCACATCCACTACCTGGGCGTGGGCAACCTGCTGAAGCTCGCGCAGGCCGACTTCTGCGACAAGCTGGTTCGCGCGCTGGCCAGCCGGCTGCGGTTGGTCAACGAAGCCGCCATGACGGAGGTCGAGCGCTGGAGCAAGGGCGCGAGCGCGCAGATCGATGCGCAGCTCAAGGAGCGCCGGCGCAACTTCAGCAAGCGCATCGAGGCGATCGAGCGCATCCAGAGCGCCGCGGGCAATCTGGATGAGCGGCTGATCGAACTCGCCGCGCAGGAAAGCAACCTGGCCGAGCTTCATCACCGCCTGCACGATTTCACGTCGCTGATCACGCAGCAGGGAAAGCCGCAGGCTGGCGCGGCCGCTGCCGGCGAGTTGCGTGCGGCTTGAACGTTCCGCCCCCGCGGCGGATGTCACTTCTTCGAAACTGCCACCGGACTTCGCCGCTCAGGTCGTGAGCTGGCAGCGCAGCCACGGGCGCAGCGAGCTGCCCTGGCAGAACACCCGCGACCCGTATCGCGTATGGCTGTCGGAGGTGATGCTCCAGCAGACGCAGGTCTCGACGGTGCTCGGCTACTTCGCGCGTTTTCTCGAACGCTTTCCCGATGTGGGTGCGCTTGCCGCGGGCACCGAGGACGAGGTGTTCGGCCTCTGGAGCGGCCTTGGCTACTACAGCCGCGCGCGCAACATGCACCGGTGCGCGCAGGACATCGTCGCCCGATTCGGCGGCGAGTTTCCGCGCACCGCCGTCGAGCTGGTGACCTTGCCTGGTATCGGCCGTTCCACCGCCGCCGCAATCGCTGCCTTCTGCTTCGGCGAGCGCGTCGCGATCCTCGATGGCAATGTGAAGCGCGTGCTCACGCGCGTGCTCGGCTTCGGCGGCGACATGTCTTCATCGGCACAGGAGCGCGCACTGTGGGACCTGGCGACGCAACTGCTCCCACCCGCCGAACAACGTGAGGCGATCGCGCACTACACGCAGGGGCTGATGGACCTGGGCGCCACGGTCTGCCTGCCGCGTAAGCCGAGCTGCATGATCTGCCCGGTCGACAAGACCTGCGTGGGTCTGCGAGAAGGCGCGCCGGAGCGCTATCCCGTCAAGACGCGCAAGCTCAAGCGCAGTGCCCAGTCGCTCTGGGTGCTGCTGGCCCGCGATGAAGAAGGCCGCGTGTGGCTTGAGAAGCGGCCATCGAAAGGCATCTGGGCGGGTCTTTATTGCCTGCCGGTGTTCGACAGTCGCGACGATCTGCTTGCCGCGTTGCCGCCCGCCGCGCAGCGCAGTGCGCAAGACCTGCCGGCCTTCGTGCATGTGCTGACCCACAAGGACCTGCACCTGCATCCCGTGCTGCTCCAGGGCAGCCAGCCGCAAGGCGAGGCTGCGCGCTGGGTCGATGCCGAGGAATGGGGCCGGTTGGGCTTGCCTGCGCCGGTGCGCAAGCTGCTGGAAAACGGCGCGAGCTGATCGATCAGTTCGCGTCGAGTTCGCGATGGCGCTTGAGTGCGCCCCAGCGCGCGCCGAAAGAACGCGCCAGTTGCTCGACCAGGAATACCGACCGGTGCTGCCCGCCGGTGCAGCCGATCGCCACCGTGACGTAGCTGCGATGGTCGCGCGCCAGCGCATCGAGCCAATGGGACAGGAACTGCTCGATGTCGTCGTACATGCGCGCCACGTCGTCATGCTCGCGCAGCCATTCGATCACCGGTTCGTCGCGGCCCGTGAGCGGGCGCAGCGCGGGCACGTAGTGCGGGTTGGGCAGCATGCGCACGTCGAACACATAGTCCGCGTCGAGTGGCACGCCGCGCTTGAAGGCGAATGACTCGAACACCAGCGTCAGCGCGCTTTGCGGCGCGGAGATCAGGGCCTTGATGTAGCTCTGCAACTGGGCGGGCCGTATCAGGCTGGTGTCGATCACGTCGGCACCGTCGCGCAGGTCGCCCAGCAGCTCGCGTTCGAGTTCGATGGCCTGCGTGAGCACGCGGTGCTGGTCGGGCACGTCGGTGCGGCCTTCCTGGCGCGAGAGCGGATGGCGGCGGCGGGTTTCCGAGTAGCGGCGCAGCAGGGCGTCGGTGGTCGCGTCGAGGAACAGCGAACGCAGCGAGATGCCGTCACGCCGCAGCGCTTCGAGCTGTTGCGGAACGATCGGCAGCGACACGCCGCTGCGCACGTCCATCGCAATGGCCACGCGCGTGGCCTGCTGTTCGTGCTGCAACGCGATGAAGGATGTCAGCAGCTCGGGCGGCAGGTTGTCGACGCAGTAGTAGCCCGCGTCTTCCAGCGCATGCAGGGCCACCGACTTGCCGGAGCCGGACATGCCGGTGATGAGTACGAGGTCGAGGTTCATGGCGCGGTCGCCGAGGTCTTGTGGCCGAGCATTTCGCGCGCGTGCGCGAGCGAGGTCTGCGAGACTTTTTCACCGCCCAGCATGCGGGCGATTTCCTTGGCGCGGTTGTCGTCGTCGAGCCGCGAAACGCCGCTCTCGGTGCGCGGACCGTCCTTGCCGGCCGCGGCCGTCTGGCGCTTGGCCACCACGAGGTGATGGTCGGCGCAGGCGGCCACCTGGGGCAGGTGGGTCACGGCGAGCACCTGCCGGTCGCGGCCCAGTTGCTTCATCAGGCGGCCCACGGTTTCGGCCACGGCCCCGCCGACGCCCGCATCGACCTCGTCGAAGATCAGTGTCTGCGCGGCACCGAGCTGGCTGGTCGTCACTGCGATGGCCAGCGCGATGCGCGACAGCTCGCCGCCCGATGCCACCTTGCCGATGGCGCGCGGCGTGCTGCCGGTGTGGCCGGCCACGAGAAAGGCCACGTCTTCCAGGCCGGCGCGACCGGGCTGCGCCAGCGGCTGCAGCTCGACCTCGAAGCGCCCGCCCTGCATGCCAAGGCCTTGCATGGCCTGCGTGACGGCCTGGGCCAGACGCGGCGCGGCCTGCTTGCGGGCCTTGCCGAGCGCCTTGGCCTCTTTCATGTAGGTCTGCTGGGCGTTCTGCTCGATGCGCTCCAGGCCTTCGAGATCGCTTTGCGCGTCCAGGGCCTGCAGCTCGGACTGCCAGCCGGCCAGCAGCGCCGGCAGTTCGGCCGGCGTGCGCTTGTAGCGGCGCGCAAGCGACATCCACAGGCCCATGCGTTCGTCCAGCTCGGCCAGGCTTTGCGGATCGGCTTCGGCGTTGCGCAGGTAGCCGTGCAGCGAATGGGCTGCGTCCGACGCTTGCGCCACGCAGGAGGCAAGCACCTCGCCCAGCGTGCGGAATTCGGGCTCGATGTGTTCGCAGTTCTGTAGCAGCGTCGCCGCGCGCGAGAGCGCGGACAGCGCGCCGTTGTCGTCGTCTTCCAGCGCCTGGCTGGCGCCTTGCGCCGCGTCGATCAGGGCCTGCGCGTTCGAGATGCGCGAGTGGTTGGTCGAGAGTTCTTCCCACTCGTCGACACCCGGCGCCAGCTTGGCGACTTCTGCGATCTGCCATTGAAGCCGCTCGCGTTCGCGCTGCAGCGAGTCTTGTGCCGAGCGCGCGTGTTCCAGCGCGGAAAGCGCCTGCCGCCAGCCGTGCCAGGCGGCGTCGAGCGCGTCGGTGCGAATGCCCGCGTAGGCGTCGAGCAGGCCGCGCACGGCCTCGGGCCGCGTCAGGCTTTGCCAGGCGTGCTGGCCGTGGATGTCCAGCAGGCGGTCGCCAAGCTCGCGCAACTGCGTGGCCGTGGCCGGGCTGCCGTTGATCCAGCCGCGGCTGCGGCCCTGCAGGTCGACCGTGCGGCGCAGCAGCAGCGCGTCGCCGGCTTCAAAGCCGCCTTCGTCAAGCCACGCTTCGAGGGCCGGGTCCGCGTCGAACTCGGCGGTCACGTCGAGCCGTTCGGCGCCTTCGCGCACCGCGCCGGCGTCGGCGCGGTTGCCGAGCGCCAGTTGCAGCGCGTCGATCAGGATGGATTTGCCGGCGCCGGTTTCGCCGGTCAGTACTGTGAAGCCGGCGGACAAGTCGAGTTCAAGTGATCGCACGATCACGAAGTCGCGCAGTGCGATGCGTCGCAGCGCCATGTCAGGAGCCCCCTTCGTTCCAATGAAGTTTCTTGCGCAGCGTGTCGAAATAACTCCAGCCGCGCGGGTGCAGGAAGCGCACCCGGAAGTCGGAGCGGCGCACCACCACGCGATCGCCGATCACGAGCGAGGCCAGTGACTGCATGTCGAAATTGGCGCTGGCGTCGCGCCCGCCCACCAGCTCGATCACGATTTCGTCGGCATCGGGCAGCAGCACGGGGCGGTTCGACAACGTGTGCGGTGCGATCGGCACCAGCACCCAGCCCGGCACCGCCGGATGGAGCAACGGACCGCCGGCCGAGAGCGCATAGGCGGTCGAGCCCGTGGGCGTGGCGATGATCAGGCCGTCGGCGCGCTGATTGGCCACGAAATGGCGGCCCACCGACACGCGCAGCTCGACCATGCCGGAAGTGGCGCCGCGATTGACCACCACGTCGTTCATGGCGAGCGTGTCGAACACCGACACGCCGTCGCGCATGACCTGCGCATGCATCAGGCTGCGGTGGTCTTCCTCATATTCACCGGCCAGCATCGGGATCAGCGTGGCCTGGTAGTTGTCCAGCGGAATGTCGGTAATGAAGCCGAGCCGGCCCCGGTTGATGCCGATCAGCGGAATGCCGTAGCTGGCGAGCTGCCGGCCGATGCCCAACATGGTGCCGTCGCCGCCAACCACCAGGCCCAGGTCGCAGCGCTGGCCTATTTCTTCTACCGACAGCGCCTCGTAGCGCGGATGGGCCGGGGCGCCGTCATCGGCTTCTTCCGCGCATGTCGAGCGCTCGACGAACACCTTGCAGCCCTGCGATTCCAGGAAGGTGCCGATGCTCTCCATCACGCCGTCGCGTGCATCCGCTTGCGCGCGGGCGCCGGATGCCTGGTATTTGCCGATCAGGGCGACGTGACGAAAGCGAGAAGTCATTCACAAATTACAACTTTGCGAGGTTGAGGGCTCTCATGAGCGCCTTCTTCGCGGGTGATTCGGGCTCTGCTTCGATTGCAGCGATAGCTATCCATTGGGTTGGATTCTCACCTAGTTGTGTGGCAATGCTTCCGGCCATTGTTGGGCTGAGTCGGCCTCGTTTTTTTGCCTGCGAGATCGCCGCTTCTGTGAGGTTCAACAGGCGTGCCCACTCAGCCTGCTTGTGGTGGCTGAGCGCTCTCTCGAAGAGTTGCATGGTTGTCTGCATTGCGGGGCTCCTTTAACCCGGCATTTCATCACACCCTGTTAAGAAAAAGCTTGACGACCTGTTAAGCCGTCCTTCATCATTCATTTACTTAACAACCAGTTAAGTTTTTTACAGGAGCTTCCATGATCCGTATCTCGGTAACGTCGACCGAAGTCCGCAACCAAAGCGGCAACGCCAAAGCCACCGGCAAGCCTTACAGCCTGAACTTCCAAGCGGTGTGGATGCACTTCGTTGGTCGTGACGGTCAGCCCGATCCGTACCCCACGAAAATCGAGATCATTCTCGAAAAGGACAAGGACGGCGCTGCGCTGTTCCATCCGGTCGGCGATTACACGCTGGCCCCTTCCAGCCTGTACCCGGACCGAAGCGGCAACCTCGCCGTGTCCGCGCGCCTCGTGCCGCTGAAGCGCGATCCGAAGCCCTCGCAGAGCTGAAGCCATGCAATCGCATGACGCGATGCAAGCCGCTCGGCTCGCTGTGCTGGAAGGTGCCGTGCTGGCCCTTCTGCGCGGCGCGCAAGAGGATGGTCTCGACGGCATCACCATCGAAGTGACCGCCGACGCGGGCCAGATCGCAATCGATCTGAGCTATACGGCGAACGGCGTGCCTGTCTCGGGCGAATCGCTGTGACCGAAGTTCAAGTCTCGCCGTGGCCCTGGCTGGTCGTCAACGTCGCCATGTGCATGGCGGTCGTCTGGTGGCTCGTGATCGACATTCGCCGCGAAGTGAGGTCGTGGAAATGAGCGCCTACGCCCGCAACTTCCTGCGCCTTCGCTACTGGCTCGAAGGCCTCGACGGTGGCGCACAGCGCTCGCTGTCGCCCTACGAGCGCAACCTGGCTGAAAGCCTGCGCGTGCAGGCATCGGCCTTGATCGAGGCCACGGTATGACTGCTGTTGCTGCGCTGTTCGTCCGCAAGACGACCCACTACGCTGACCTCGGTTGCGACTGCTACGACTACGAGCGCAACGCGCTGAGCTGGCAGGGTGGTTGCCCTGGCGTCTTTCATCCGCCGTGCCGCACGTGGGCCAACCTCGCGCACTTCGCGAAGCCACGCGACGGTGAACGCGAGCTGGCGATCTGGGCAATGCAGAAGGTCCGCGAGTGCGGTGGTGTGCTGGAACATCCGTTCAACTCGAAGCTCTGGCGCGAGTCCGGTTGTCTCTCGCCTGGCGTTCGCGACCAGCACGGCGGCATCCTCGTGCCGGTGCTTCAGAGCTGGTGGGGCCATCGCGCGCCCAAGAAGTCGTGCATCTACGTTGTCGGCCCGCTGCCTGAAGTGCCGTACTTGCTCGACGCGCCCACGGTCACGACAGTGGAGCGCATGGGCCGTCCCGAGCGTGAACGCACGCCGCCTGCACTCGCTGCCTGGCTGGTCGAAGTCGCGAAAGCTTGCGCATGAGCTACCTTGGCGCACGTCAAGCCGAAGTCAACGCCGCTCGTGCGTCCTCCATGGAGGCGCTGCGCGTGTTCTCGCAGCGTCAAACCGCGCGCGATATGCAGACCGCAGAAGCGCGCGCAGCGCGCGGGCTTGTCTCAGTATCAACAAGTGGTTTTGCTGCTCTCCCAACGGCTATGCGTTGGGTTGAGCAGTGCATCACCATCGACCGGGCGCAAGCCCGTGTAACTCGCCTTCGCAAAGGTGTCGGCGTTGGCTCGAAGTGTCTGCTGAATCTTGGCGAAGGCCGTGCCGATAACAACGTCATGGTCACGTTGACCTATGACCTGCGCAAGCTGGAAAACAAGCTTGCTGACCTCGGCCCTGTGCATCCCGCCCGAGTCGCCACGCATGCGTACTGGCAACCCCGTCATGTCTCCGACTACATCCGCGCCGTGCGCAAGTGGTTCGCGAAGCGGTGCCCGGGTGAACGCCTTCGATACGTCTGGGTGGGGGAGATGCAGAAGCGCGGTGTTCTGCACTACCACGCTGTGTTTTTCCTTCCGGCAGGGGTGAGCATGCCCCCCGCCGACAAACGCGGCTGGTGGCCCCACGGCATGACCAACACGCTCAAGGCCACGGCCCCCGTCGCGTACCTCATGAAGTACGCCAGCAAACCCGATTCAAAGAGCATTGGAGGCTTCCCACATGGAGCACGCATCTACGGCATCGGGGGCTTGGATGCTCCTGGCGCTGCTTTCAAGCGCTGGGTTCTGTGGCCTGCGTATGTGCAGGGCAATGCTTCGGTCTCCGACCGCTTCCGACCTGCGGAGGGCGGCGGCTATCTCAATGCTGAGACCGGCCAGCTTCTCGAATCTGAATTCGCACCAACAGGCGGCGGTTTTCAGAGCTTTATCCGCGTGCGGACCACTCCGCGACAGATCGAGGCCGCAGGGCCTTTCTCCTGGGTGCACGACGCGCCCGCAACCGTGCATTGAAAGGGGCAGCTATGGAAGATGAAGAGTTCGATCCGGTCGGCGAATGCATCCATTGCGGTGCAGACGTTGGTTGGTCCGAGTTTGAAGACCACGAGTTCAGTGATTCGCAGATCGTCTGCCCACACTGCCACGGTCCTCAGACCGTCGATGACGTGTTCCCACCCGTCTGATGCGCTTCCTGGTCTGCACCTCCGACGCAACGCCGTGTCCGCTCGACGCACAGCAGTGGAGCACCACGGCGGAAATCCTCGACCCCGCGCAATTCGGCATCACGCCGGTGGAGATCGCCAAGGTTGCATCGTGGGGCTTCGGATTCGTGTTGATGGGCTTCCTGCTCGGCTACGTGCTTGGGCTCGCGCTCGGTTTGATCAAGAAAGTATGAAGAGGTTTTGCGACTGTCAGGCCACCAACGCAGTGATGCGCCGTGGCCTGACGGGTGCAACTTCAGCCCTCGCACCGGGGCATTTTTTCTGGAGAAATTTCATGTTCAACAACACTCGTAATGTGGCTCGCAAGTTCGGCGCAAAGGTGGCAGTGGCCGTCATGACGGCGCCCTTCCTGATGGTCGGCCACGCGCAAGCCGCAGGCGGCGACGGTATCGGCGCGGCACTCGATGCCGTCGATCTGTCGGGCGTGGCAACGAAGGTCGGCGCCGCCGCCCTGGTGATCGTGGCGATTGCCCTGGTCTTCAAGGGCCCGAGCCTCGCCAAGCGCATCATCAGCAAGGTCTGATCGATCATGGCAAGCGGAGCACTCATTGCGTTGTTCTTCGGCCTTGTGGCCATGCTCGGCGGGATGAGTGCTGCTTGCTTTGTTCTCGGCTTGAGGGCATCGCAATGAACACCAATTTTCGGCTTCACATCGTCGCGTTCGCCGTGGCGTCTGTGTTCATTGCAATGCCAAAGGCGCATGCCCGTGGCATCCCTGACTTTGTGGCGAGTGGCAAGGGAAAATCTACAACCATATCCAGCGCTTCAAACGGTACTCCTATCGTCACCAGCGCGCCGTCTGCGTTGACCCCTGGCGGTGGCTGGCAACAAGCAGGCAACTATGGCGTTGCGTCTTCTCCTTCTGGTGGTGTCAAGGTGGGCGCCGACGCAAAGGTCGATGTGAACGGCAAGGGCGTGCCGGTGGGCGTCGTGGGTGAGATTTCAAAGGACATGCTCATTCCTGCTGCGCTGTCGGCCCTTTCCTGTATCAAGGGCGGGGTCGTCGGAGCGGCTGTCTGCGCGGGTGCGACGATTGCGGCGCCAATTGCCATGCAGTGGCTTGCGAATGCAGGCGGGCGCATCAATCCTGAGACGAAGGAACTGGAGCGCTCCAATGTGCAATACCGATGGCGACTTACGAGCGGTTCCTCTATCGATCTTGGCTACTGGAACAGTGGCTCAGATGCGTGCTTGTTTGCCCCTGCTGTGCAGACATATCTAACCGACACCGCCAATGCTTCTTGGGGAACACATACGGTCCAAAGTCAGTCTTGGAGCGCGCCCTTTTGCATTCGCATGATCAAGAGGGCCAACAACTCGGTAGAGCAGGTCACAGCGGCGTTGCAGCAGACAACGGACGTTCGGACCGGTTGGTTGCCCGCGTCGATGGATGACATTGCCCCGTACATGAAGAACACCCCGGTGTCTCCAATGATCGTTCCCGAGTTGGATGCGGCGGGTCAGGCAAGCAAGCTACCGATTGGAAGCATCTCGGTGTCCGGGCCTGCCGCAGTTGCAGGACCGACTACCACCACGGTCAACAACATTGACAACAGCACCAAGATTTCGACTGTCACCAACAACTACACCTACAACGGCTCGACGGTCACGAATACCGGCACGCAGACAAAGACGGAAACGAAGAAGCAGGACGGCACCGTCACCGAGTCCACGACCGACACGACGGCTCCTGGAGACGAACAGAAGCCTGAAGAACCTGCTCCTGTTGATACCGCGCTGCCTGGGCTTCCCAAGCTCTACGAGGCGAAATATCCCGATGGTCTTGAGGGCGTGTGGCGCGATCAGAAAGACAAGCTCAAGAACACCTCGCTGTCTCAGTTGACCAGCCAGCTCATGCCACAGGTTGGCTCTGGTGGCTCATGCCCAACCATGAACATTGATCTGACCTTCGCCCAGTGGGCCAGCTACGGCACGCGCAACATCGCGCCACCGTGCGAGGTGTGGGACTGGGCGCGGTTGATCGTCATTGCCAGTGCCTTGCTACTGGCTCGCGCTCTGGTCTTCGGAGGTTGACATGGCAGCAGCCTTCAGCATGCTGTTCGCCAAGATCGCGGCGGTACTCACGTGGATCGGCGCGCTTTGGGCTGCGGTCTTCGTTGCCATCTGGCTGGTCTGCAAAGACGCCTTCTCCTGGCTCTTCGAGCAAGTGCTCAAGGTCGCAGTTTCCGCCATCAGCGCGCTCGATGTGAGTGGGTTGCAGAGCTACGCCAGCAGTGCTGGAACGCTGCCCGCTGAAATTCTGAATGTGCTCAGTCTGCTCGGCGTCGGCACCGCCATTTCCATCATCACTGCGGCTATCGCGATTCGCCTTGTGCTGCAGCTCATTCCTTTTACGAGGCTTGGATCATGATCAACCTTTTGCTCGGTGCTCCTGGTGCTGGAAAGAGCTACGAGGCCGTGGTGTTCCACGTGCTGCAGGCGCTCATGCGTGGGCGCATGGTGATCACCAATTTGCCGCTTAACGTTGAGCACTTCGCGGCAATCGATGCGAGCTGGCCGGCCTTGATTGAGCTACGGGAGAAGACGCTTGCGCAGCGGCCCGCGCCACGCTCTGCGGAAGACGGTACGCCCGTGCCCATGCGTCGTGTCCCCGAGTGGTCGGAGCGGGCCTTTGCCAACCCGGAGGACTTCGCCAGCACATGGCGTCATGCCGATGGCTTCGGCCCGCTGTACGTGGTGGACGAATGCCACTTCTGCATGCCCGTGGGCCGCACGAGCATCGGCGTCGAAGAGTGGTTCTCGATGCACCGGCACTACAACGCCGATGTGCTGCTGATCACCCAGTCGAGCAACAAGATCAGTCGAGCGATTCGAGACCTCGTGCAGGTCTGCTACAAGGTCCGCAAGGCCGTAGCCCTTGGCAAGCCCAATGGCTACATCCGCAAGGTTCTCGATGGTGTCGGCGGCGGCGAGGTGTCGGTGAGCGAGCGTACCTATCAGGCTCAGTACTTCAAGCTCTGGCGCAGCCACACGCAGGGCATGGCCGTCGCCGAGCAAAAGGCCGATGACGTCTCCCCGATGCTGGTGAAGTTCAAGCGCTTCTCGTGGGCCTTCTACGCCGTCACCCTGGTGGCCTGTATTTACGCTTTCTGGCCTGCTGGGGACAAGCCGCCAGCACAGCCGCGCGGCGAGGCCATTTCCGCGCCCGTGGAGGCCTCGAAGCCTGTTGCGGCTACCTCGCCCCCGGCAGGGGCGGAAAAGCTCGCCAGCGGCCCGGATGCGAAGCCTGTAGACCCCAACGAGGTGCCCGAGCCCTATGCAGCGAAGGGGCTGCACCTGACCGGCTGCATAACGCTGGGCAAACGCACTAGGTGCGATTTCGCGATCAGCATGAACGGCCAGCGGATCGCGGATACCAATAGCGAGCAGCTTGTGCGCGCGGGCTACCGGTGGGAACCGTTGGCCGAATGCATGGGCACGCTGCGGTGGAAAGACAAGTCCAAGCCGATCACGTGCGACGCACCGGCCATGCCGCAGGGTTCCAAGCAGGACCCCGTGGTGCTGGCTATGCCGAAGGGAACGCCTCCCGCGTCCAGTGTCAGCACCATGTGAGCGCAGGGACGGCGCGCAGTGGAGGGAGGGGACCCGCTTGCGGGGAGGGGCCACCCGAGCACCGGCCCGGAGCGCCGCACGTGCCCCGGTCCACGCCACCCCCTTACTGCAAAGCCGGAAGTTCGGGGACCCGCTTGCGGGGGTAGGTCGCTCGTGCTCCCTGTACCCGGCCTATCGAACCAGTCGCCAAGCAATCAGCATGAGTACCACGATGCCAAGCCATACCAGCAGTTGGATGCTCCAGTGCCAGTCTCCGCCCCATAGCTTTGGTGCTTGTCCTCGGTTCACCGTGCGAACCCCCATGAGCCCTCGCAGCGGGGATTTCCGTCTTTTTTCTGCGGCTTCTTCTTCTCGTTGTCGTCGTCGCATCTCGTCGCGATACCAGTCTCTGTCCTGAATCCCCATGGCCCTCTCCTTTGATGTGCAGTCTACAGAGATTGCCCTCTGTGGAGCGGATCAGGGGCTGGCAAGTGTCAGTGCTTGGGTTTAAGCGGCTGAGCGGCCAAATACATACATCTTTTGGCGGTTTGTTTGAGAGGATTTCGATGCTTGTAGGTTATGCGCGGGTGTCCACCAACGATCAGGAAACGCGTATGCAGCTTGATGCATTGCGTGGTGCTGGTGTGCGTGAGATTTACTCCGAAAAGACCAGCGGCATCGGACCTCGGCCCGAGCTGCACCGGGCGCTTGCGTCGTTGCGTCCAGGCTGTACGCTGGTGGTTTACAAGCTAGACCGGCTGGCGCGAAGTCTCAAAGATTTGCTGCAGTTGTTGGACCGGCTGAAGCACGCGGGGTGTGCAGTTAAGTCGCTCACGGAGCCGATTGATACGTCTTCCGCGATGGGTGAATTCGTGCTGCAGATTCTGGGTGCTGTTGCACAGCTTGAACGAGCCATTATTCGAGAGCGCTGCCAAGCGGGCAGGGTCGCAGCTATGGCGCGTGGCGTTCAGTTTGGGCGCAGTACGCTGGTGACGGGTGATGAGGCCGATACCGTGGGGGTGCTTTATTCCGCAGGGTTCACTCTGGCAGAAGTGGCACTCATGTTCGGGGTGTCCCCCACGGCTGTCCGTTCTGCGCTCGTGCGGGCTGGCGTGACACGTCGAGGCCGGGGCGGCTTGCGACTTCGCCGGGTGAGCTAGGCTATGCGCCTCTGTTTCCCAAACTTTTCGAAGTACAACACTAAAATCTTGCAATGCTGGACGACCGTGCCAAGTTGCTGCTCAAGACGCTCGTCGAGCGCTACATCGCCGACGGGCAACCCGTCGGGTCACGCACGCTCTCGCGATCCTCGGGGCTGGACCTGTCGCCGGCGACCATCCGCAACGTCATGTCGGACCTGGAGGCGCTGGGGCTGATTGCCAGTCCGCACACGTCGGCTGGCCGCATTCCAACGCATCGTGGCTACCGCCTCTTTGTCGACACCATGTTGACGGCCCAGCGCGAGCAGATGAGCACGCCGAGCCTTGCGCCCGACCAGCCGCAGAAGGTGATTGCCAACGCGGCCCACCTGCTGTCGAACCTGTCGCAGTTCGTGGGTGTCGTGATGGCGCCCCGGCGCGCGTCGGTGTTCAAGCAGATCGAGTTCCTGCGGCTGTCCGAAAACCGGCTGCTGGTGATCATCGTGTCGCCCGATGGCGACGTGCAGAACCGGGTGATCTTCCCGGAGGCCGACTATTCGCAGTCGCAGCTGGTCGAGGCCTCCAACTACATCAATGCGCACTACGCGGGCCTGACGATCGAGCAGGTGCGCGACCGTCTGCAGTCCGAGGTCGAAAAACTGCGCGGCGAGATCGCGGCGCTGATGCAGGCAGCGGTGCAGGTCAGTTCCGAAGTGCTGACCGAGGCGCAGGAAGACGAGGTCGTGATCTCCGGCGAGCGCAACCTGCTCGCGGTGAGCGATTTCTCCAGCGACATGGGGCAACTGCGCCGCGCCTTCGAACTCTTCGAGCAGAAGGCGCAGCTCATGCGGCTGCTCGACGTGTCGAGCAAGGCCGAAGGCGTGCGCATCTTCATCGGCGGCGAGAGCCAGGTGGTGCCGTTCGAGGAACTCTCCATCGTCAGCGCCAACTACGAGGTCGATGGGCAGGTGGTCGGCACGCTGGGCGTGATCGGGCCGACCCGCATGCCTTACGAACGCATGATCCAGATCGTCGACATCACGTCGCGGCTGATCGGCAACGCGCTGAGCCACCGCAAGTGAGCGGGCGGGTGGCGCGGCACGAATAGAATCGTGCCCGCGTGGGCCGTTAGCTCAGTTGGTTAGAGCAGCGGACTCATAATCCGTTGGTCGATGGTTCAAGCCCATCACGGCCTACCACCACGTTCCCTTCCCCCTTGAAAATACTTCGAAGAAGCAGGCATCACGCTGCTTTCTTCGTGGATCGTCTTTGGGCGATGCAGCCACTCATGCCCGTTGCCCAGCCCTGCTGGCCAGAACCGCCGGCCCCTTCACCAGCCCGACCGCCAGCGCAGCCAGGATCAGCGCAATCGAAGTCCACTCGGAAGCACTGGGCTGCTGCCCGAAGATAAGGATGGACCCGGCGATGCCGAACACCGGAATCAGAAGTGAAAGCGGCGCCACGCGCGAAACCGGGTATTCGCGCAGCAGCAGGTTCCACCCCCAGTAGCAGAAGTGAGTGGCGCCGTAGACCTGGAACAGCAGCGAAAACACGGCCACGCCGTCGACATGATCGAGCAGCGTGAGATACGGCGCCGATCCGTGGAACAGCCAGGTCAGCAGGAACAGGGGTATCGGCGGAAACAGGCTGGCCCAGACCACGAAGGCGAAGATCTCGCGTACCCCGGACACCTTGACGACGATGTTGCCAATGCTCCATGCCACGGCGCTGACCATGACCAGGGAAAAGCCGAGCAGGGTCGCTCCATCTGAACGGCCCGACAGGATGCCCACCAATCCAAGCGCCGCCAGCACGAGGCCGACGACCTGCGGCAGGCTCAACCCTTCCTTGAACAACAGCACGCCCCAGCCCAGCGTGAAGAAGGCGCTGAACTGGATCAGCAAGGCGGCGCTGCCCGGCGGCACGCCCCACGCGATGCCCAGGTTGATCAAGGCCCACATCGCCACGCCGAAGATCAGCCCGTAGGCCGCGAGCCATCCGAAGGCGACCTGCGGGCGCTTGACGATGAACACCAGGGGCAAGGCCGCCAGCGTGAAGCGGATGGCCGTGAGCAGCAGCGGGTCGACCCTGGCCAGGCCAAGCTTGGTGATTGGAAAGTTGAATCCCCAGACGGCCGTCACGAGGATGGCCAGGAGCAGGTGTTTCTTTTGCATGGTCGGTATTTCCGCGTCGGGTGCGCCGGCGCGGAGGGCGTCGGCCAAGGTGATTTGGCTGGATTTCGACCCGGCCCGCCTTCGATGGTGGGTCAATTGATGTCAAATCCGGGCCATGCGAGAAATCGACATCAATCCCTACGTGAAGACACCGCGCGATGCCGTGGTGACGGCCCGCGACTATCCGGACGGCGAGCTGTTTCCTTCGCACAGCCACGAGCGTGGGCAGCTCGCGTACGCCGCCTGCGGAGTGATCACCGTGTTCACCGACAAAGGCAACTGGGTCGTTCCGGCGCAACGTGCCATCTGGGTGCCGGCCCGCCTGCAGCACGCGATGCAGATGCGCGGTGCGGTGACCATGCTCAACACCTATGTCCGCAGCAAGGCGGCACAACGCCTGGGGCTGCCGGACGACTGCCGGGTGCTCGACGTGTCGCCGCTGCTGCGCCAGTTGCTGGAGAAGGCCGTCGATGTGCCTGCGCTGTACAAGCTCGGCGGACGCGATGCGCATCTGATGAATCTCTTGCTGCACGAGATCGCGGACATGAAGACGCTGTCGCTCAATGCCCCGCTGCCCACCGACCCACGCCTTGCGCAAGCCTGCCGGGAGATGCTGATCAACCCCTCGCTGGAGATCGGCATCGACGACATGGCCGCACGCACGGGCATGAGCCGCCGCACGTTCACCCGGCAGTTCCGCCAGCACACCGGCGTGAGCTACATCGAGTGGCGCCAGCAAGCCTGCCTGCTTGCCGCGGTGGTTCGCCTGGGCCATGGCGAGCCGGTCACGCGCGTGGCCGCGGACCTGGGCTACAGCAGCCCGAGCGCCTTTGCCACGGTGTTCCGGCATGCGCTGGGCGAGGCGCCCAGCCGGTACTTCATCAAGAAATAGTTCGCAGTGCGCCGGGCCTCTCGCAGAGGTCGCACCTTCGTTTCCGGATCTCGCCCCGAGGGTCCCGTCACCGCGGGATTTCACCAAGGCTGTGCGTGCACCAGTGCGGCGCATACTGGCGCCAAGCCACATGTCGGGCCCCTCCGGGGTCCCGGGCGTTTGTCCAGGAGACACGCATTGCAGCGAACAAACATCGCAAATCCGGCCTACTTCCACAAGGTCGTCGATTGCCAGTACGCCTGTCCGGCGCACACGCCCGTCCCTGAATACATCCGCATGATCGCGCAGCGCCGCTACAGCGACGCCTACATGATCAACTGGGCCTCCAACGTCTTTCCCGGCATCCTGGGGCGCACCTGCGACCGGCCTTGCGAGCCGGCCTGCCGGCGCGGGCGGGTGGAGGAAAGCAACGCCCAGGATCCCGAACCGGTGGCGATCTGCCGGCTCAAGCGCGTGGCCGCTGACATGAAGGACGACGTGCGCGCGCGCATGCCGACGCTCGCACCGAAGAACGGCAAGCGCGTTGCCTGCATCGGCGCGGGGCCGGCCTCGCTCACTGTCGCGCGCGACCTGGCACCGCTGGGCTACGAGGTGACGGTGTTCGACGGCGAGGCCAAGGCCGGCGGTTTCATCCGCACGCAGATCCCGCGCTTTCGCCTGCCCGAGTCGGTGATCGACGAGGAGACGGGCTACATCCTGGACCTGGGCGTCGAGTTCCGCAGCGGCGAGCGCATCGATTCGATGACGGCGCTGATGGCGCAGGACTGGGACGCGATCTTCGTCGGCTGCGGCGCGCCGCGCGGGCGCGACCTGGACATGCCCGGCCGGCAGGAGGCCGCGGCCAGCATCCACATCGGCATCGACTGGCTCAACTCGGTCTCTTTTGGTCATATCAGCAGCATCGGCAAGCGCGTGGTCGTGCTGGGCGGTGGCAACACGGCCATGGACTGCTGCAGGTCGGCTCGTCGACTGGGGGGCACCGACGTGAAGGTCATCGTGCGCAGCGGCTTCGAGGAGATGAAGGCCTCGCCCTGGGAAAAGGAAGACGCCCAGCACGAAGGCATTCCGATCATCAACTTCCACGTGCCCAAGGCCTTCGTGCATGAAGAGGGCAAGCTGAAGGGCATGTTGTTCGAGATCGTGCGGGCCGCGTACGACGACAAGGGCCGCCGTTCGCTGGTGCCCACCGGCGAGCCGGACGCCTTCTTCGAATGCGACGAAGTGCTGGTCGCGGTGGGCCAGGAAAACGCCTTCCCCTGGATCGAGCGCGACTGCGGCATCGACTTCGACAAGTCGGGCCTGCCGGTGCTGGACAAGAACACCTTCCAGTCCAGCGTGCCCCGCGTCTTTTTCGGCGGCGATGCGGCCTTCGGCCCCAAGAACATCATCACGGCCGTGGCCCATGGCCACGAGGCGGCCGTGTCGATCGACAAGCTGCTGCATGCCGAGCCGGTCTATGTTCGCCCCGCGCCCATGACCAACCTGGTGTCGCAGAAGATGGGCATCCACGAGTGGAGCTACGACAACGACACCTCCAACGACCTGCGCTACAAGGTGCCATGGGCCAAGGCCGAGACGGCACTGGCCAGCATTCGCGTCGAGGTCGAGCTGGGCTTCGATGCCGCCACCGCCTTCAAGGAAGCCGAGCGCTGCCTGAACTGCGACGTGCAGACCGTGTTCACCGAGACCGCCTGCATCGAGTGCGATGCGTGCGTGGACATCTGCCCGATGGACTGCATCAGCTTCGTCGACAACGGCGAAGAGGCTGAGCTGCGGCCCCGGCTCAAGGCGCCGGCGCTGAACCTGACGCAAGACCTGTACGTGTCCGGCGGGCTCAAGACGGGCCGCGTCATGGTCAAGGACGAAGACGTCTGCCTGCACTGCGGCCTGTGCGCCGAGCGCTGCCCCACGGGGGCCTGGGACATGCAGAAGTTCCTGCTGAAGATGACGCCCGCGGGGCAGGGAGTGGCCGCATGAGCGCCGTTCCGCAGATCGAAGGCATCAACGACTTCGTCATCAAGTTCGCCAACGTCAACGGCTCGGGTTCGGCCTCGGCCAACGAGCTGTTCGCCAAGGCCATCCTGCGCATGGGCGTGCCGGTGAGTCCGCGCAACATCTTCCCCAGCAACATCCAGGGTCTGCCGACCTGGTACGAGGTGCGCGTGACCGAGCAGGGCCACCTGGGCCGGCGCGGCGGCACCGACATGATGGTGGCGATGAACCCGCAGACCTGGGACGCCGACCTGGCCGAGCTGGAGCCCGGCGGCTACCTTTTCTACGACAGCACGCGGCCGCTGCCGCCGTCGAAATTCCGCAGCGACATCCGCGTGATCGGCATGCCGCTCACCGAGATCTGCAACGCCGTCTACCAGGACCCGCGCCAGCGCCAGCTCTTCAAGAACATCGTCTACGTGGGCGCTCTGGCCATCCTGCTGGGCATCGAGCCGGAAGTGGTCGAGAAGCTGTTCGGCGAACAGTACAAGGGCAAGGAAAAGCTGTTGGCCTCCAACGTGCAGGCGCTGCACCTGGGCTGCGACTTCGCAAGAGAGAACCTGCGCGAACCCGTGGGCCTGCAGGTGCGGCGTGCCGACCGTGTGGGCAACCGCATCTTCGTGGACGGCAACAGCGCCGTGGCGCTGGGCTGCGTGTATGGCGGCGCCACGGTGGCGGCCTGGTATCCGATCACGCCGTCGTCCTCGGTGGCCGAGGCTTTCCAGAAGTACTGCACCAAGTTCCGCGTGGACCCGTCCACCGGCCAGCACCGCTTTGCCATCGTGCAGGCGGAAGATGAACTCGCCTCCATCGGCATGGTGGTCGGCGCCGGATGGAACGGCGCACGGGCCTTCACGGCCACCTCGGGGCCGGGCATTTCGCTGATGACCGAGTTCATCGGCCTGGCCTACTTCGCCGAGATTCCCGTCACGCTGATCAACGTGCAGCGCGGCGGCCCCTCCACCGGCATGCCCACGCGTACCCAGCAGGCCGACATCCTGTGCTGCGCCTATGCCTCGCATGGCGACACCAAGCACGTGCTGCTGTTTCCCGAAGATCCGTACGAGTGCTTCGAGCATGCGGCGGCGGCGCTGGACCTGGCCGACCGGCTGCAGACGCCCGTGTTCCTGATGACCGACCTGGACATCGGCATGAACCAGCGCCTGTGCGAGCCCTTCGCCTGGGACGACAGCGCGGCCTACGACCGCGGCAAGGTCATGAGCGCCGAAGAGCTGGAAGCGGGCCGCGACTTCGGCCGCTACAAGGACGTGGACGGCGACGGCATTCCCTGGCGCACGCTGCCGGGCACGCACCCGACCAAGGGCAGCTACTTCACGCGCGGCACCACACGCGACGCCTACGCCCGGTATTCGGAGCGCGGGCCGGACTACATCTACAACATGGAGCGGCTGCTGAAGAAGTTCGCGACCGCGGCCACCCTGGTGCCGCAGCCGGTGCTGCGGCCGGCCGCCGAGAAGACCGACCTGGGCGTGATCTATTTCGGATCGACCAGCCCGTCCATGCACGAAGCGCTGGACACGCTGGAAGAACAGGGCATCCATCTGGACGCGCTGCGGCTGCGCGCCTTTCCCTTTCCGGACAGCGTGGTGCAGTTCCTGGCGCAGCACAGGCAGGTGTTCGTGGTCGAGCAGAACCGCGACGCGCAGATGCGCAGCCTGCTGGTCAATGAACTGGACGCCGACCCCGCCCGGCTGATCCGGGTGCTGCATTTCGACGGCACGCCCATCACCGCGCGCTTCATCGTCCAGGCCATCAGCGCGCATGTGCAGCAGACGCAGGCGCAGACACACGCGCAGGCGTCCCGCGTCGCCGATACCAAGGAATCCGCATGACCTACCTTGCCAAGCCCCGGTTGCGCCATCCGACGCTGGCCACCAACAAGGTCGGCTACACGCGGCGCGACTACGAGGGAAAGATATCGACGCTGTGCGCCGGTTGCGGCCACGACTCGATCTCCGCCGCCATCATCGAAGCCTGCTGGGAGCTGGACATCGAGCCGCACCGCGTGGCCAAGCTCTCGGGCATCGGCTGCAGCTCCAAGACGCCGGATTATTTTCTGGGCGCGTCGCACGGCTTCAACACCGTGCACGGCCGCATGCCCAGCGTGCTGACCGGCGCCAACCTGGCCAACCGCGACCTGCTGTACCTGGGCGTGTCGGGCGACGGGGATTCCGCTTCCATCGGCCTGGGCCAGTTCGCGCACGCCATGCGGCGCGGTGTGCGCATGGCCTATATCGTGGAGAACAACGGGGTCTATGGCCTGACCAAGGGCCAGTTCTCGGCCACGGCCGACCAAGGCTCCAAGAGCAAGAAGGGCGTGGTCAACACCGACAACCCGCTCGACCTGGTGGCCATGGCGTTGCAGTTGGGCGCCAGCTACGTGGGGCGCGGCTTTTCGGGCAACAAGGCGCAGCTGGTGCCGCTGATCAAGGGGGCGATCAGCCACGGCGGCTCCGCCTTCATCGACGTGATCAGCCCCTGCGTGGCCTTCAACAACCACCCGGGCAGCACCAAGAGCTACGACTACGTGCGCGAGCACAACGAGGCGGTGAGCCGCATCGACTTCATCAGCGGGCGGGAGGAAATCACCGTCGACCTGGGAGCGGGCGAAGTGATGGACGTTCGCCAGCACGACGGCACGGTGCTGCGCCTGCGCAGCCTGCACCCCGACTACAACCCCGGCGACCGCTATGCCGCCATGGCGTACATGCAGCGGCACCACGAGATGGGCGAGGTGGTGACGGGCCTGCTCTACGTCGATCCGCTGGCCACCGACCTGCACACGGCGCTGAACACCAGCGACCGGCCGCTCAACGCGCTGGGGCCGGCCCAGCTCTGCCCTGGTGCCCAGGCGCTGGAGCGGCTCAACAACTCCTTGCGCTGAGCAAACGCCAGGCGCACCATTCACGACTCCTTCGGAGGGCGGATCATGGCCGAGCGCACCGTTTTTCAGTCCATCTCGCGCACGCATGTGCTCAGCCTGGGCCCGCAGGCCAGCGTGCGCGACGCCGCATGCGTGATGACGCGCGCCAACTGTGGCAGCGTGCTCGTCATGGAGCTGCCGGACACCCTGCTGGGCATCCTGACCGAGCGCGACCTGATGACCCGCGTGCTGGCCAAGGGGCTCGACCCCGATCGCACGGTCGTGCGCGAGGTCATGACGCCGAACCCGATCTGCATACCGCCGGAGACGCTGGTGTCCGACGCCGTGGTGCTGATGCTCGAGCGCGGGTTCCGCCATCTGCCGCTCGTGGCGGGGGCGAAGATCCTCGGCGTGTTTTCGGCGCGCGATGCGTTGCCGCGCGAGATCGGCGCAGCCCTCAGCCAGACCGAATTCAATGAGCAGGTGAATGACGTTCTGGGTTAGCGCCTCGCAATGGTCACGCGTCGCGCCGGACGACGACAGGCGCATGCAGCGCCATCAGCTCGACCACCCAGTCGATGAACACGCGCAACTTGGCGCTGACATGCCGGTTCGGCGAAAACGCCACGTACAGCGGCATCGGATCGAGGCGCCAGCCCTCGAACAGCGGCACCAGTTCGCCGCGCGCCCGATGCGGTTCGGACATGTAGTCCGGTAGCCAGAGAACGCCGAGACCCGCAAGGCCGGCCGCGAGGTACGCATTGCCGTCATCGACCGAGAACACGTGGCGCCCTTGCACCTCGATGCGCTCGCTGCCGCTGTGCATGGCGTACGGAAAGGCCTTGCCGCTGCGCGACCACAGGAAGCCCACGATGCGGTGGTGCGTGTCCTCCAGCTCCCGCGGGTGCGAGGGCGTGCCGGCGCGCTCGATGTAGCTCGGTGCCGCGTACACCCCCAGTCGAAGGTCGGCCACGCGGCGCGCCATCAGCGACTGGTCGGTGAGTTCGCCGCCGCGCACCACGCAGTCCACGTTCTCGCCGATCACGTCCACCATGCGATCGCTCACGCCCATGTCGATCTGGATGTCGGGGTAGCGCGCGTGGAAGGCCGGCAATGCCGGCACCAGGATCATGCGGGCCAGCGGGCTGGGCACGTCCACCCGCAGGCGGCCCCGGGGCAACGCCGACGCGCTGGACAGGCTGGTCTCCGCATCGTCCATGTCGGCCAGCAGGCGCACCACCCGCTCGTAGTAGGCCGCGCCGTCGGCCGTGACGTTGACCTTGCGCGTGGTGCGATTGAGCAGCTTCACGCGCAGCCGTGCTTCGAGCTGCTGCACCAGTTGCGTCACGCTGGTCTTGCTCATGTGCAGCGTCTCGGCCGCCTTGGTGAAGCTGCCGGCTTCCACCACGCGGGCGAAGGCCTGCATTGCATCGAAACGGTCCATGTCTGCTCCTGCGGGTTAGGGCCTGTTCACACTACACAAGGGGTCGCGTTGCTTCTCCAAGGGGCTGGCTGCAAGGCGCCCGGGCGCGGCAAGGCTGAAGCCTTGCAAGCGCGGGCAACGCCGCAGACGGCCCCTTGGAGAAGCAACCCGCAGGGAAGCTCGCCACAGCCCGCCCGTCGGCGTTGCGCTCCTTGTGCGTGCGGACGCACGCACGGCGTCACGCGCCTTGACGGGCGGGCTGTGGCGAGCTTCGCGACCCCTTGTGTAGTGTGAACAGGCCCTAGATGATTGTTTGGGTTCTGCAAACAGTCATTGTTGGCTTTGCCCGTTTATCCGGCGGGCGCGGCTCCCTAAAGTCCCTTCATCGTTATCACCGGGGTCGGCTTCGACCCCTTCAAGAAGAAGGCAATCCATGACCAAGCGCGACGTCGTTTTTCCGCCAGGGCGCCAGGCGCTCTATGAAAAGAACCGCTATTCGCCAGCGATCCGTTCCAACGGCTTCCTGTTCGTCTCGGGCCAGGTCGGCAGCCGCGAGGACGGCTCGCCCGAGCCCGAGCTGCAGGCGCAGGTGCGGCTCGCGTTCGACAACCTGAATGCGATCCTGAAGGCGGCGGGCTGCACCTTCGATGACGTGGTCGACGTCACCGTCTTCATCGTCGATCCGGAAACGAACTTCGAGAAAATATGGAAGCTGGTGCCGGAGTATTGGGGCGATGCGCCGCACCCGACGCTGACCGGCATCGGCGTGACGTGGCTCTACGGCTTCCAGTTCGAGATCAAGGTGATCGCGAAGCTGCCGTAGGCCATCGGGCGTTGCGCATGCCGATGCCAGGTGGAGAGGGCGGCGATAGACTGGCCGCATGGACTACCTGGCCGAACTTCGACATCGGGGATTTTCTCAAGCGGGTGATGGCCATGACCCCGAAGGCCGCGTGCAATTCGACTGCGACCTGTACGCCGGAACATCCAGCGAACTCACGGTGCAGGTGTATGCGGCCGATCTGCAGGCACTTCAGCGCGAGGTCATGCCAACGCTGGAGGCCGTGCTGCCGCTGATCGACAGCATGGTCGAAGCACTCGGGGAGATCGATGCCGACCTGGCGCAGATCATTCTTTTTCGCGGGCGGCTCGGCCTTCATTTCTGGTCGCGTGGCATCAACAATGAATTCACGGCGGTCTATGCGCACAGCGATGCGCGCTGGGCCTTCCAGGGGTTCGGCGAGATCTTTTCCGACGACTGACCGGAAAGACCGGGCCGCAAGCCGCGCAGATTTCGAGAAATGAAAATATCGAAAAGGTATCGAAATTCATTCGAAAGCGATATTTGTGAATATCGTTGACGGCTCCTAGCATCGCTCCGATTCAGGAGACAAAAAATGCTATCGCTCTCAATGGACGGGGCGACGAGCCCGCCCCGCGCGACCTCGCGCACCGCGCGCTTTGCGCTCATCGTCTGCTTCCTGGTGGCGCTGATCGACGGCTACGACACGCTGATGCTGTCCTTCGTCGCGCCGCTGATCTCGACGGAATGGGGCATGCCGCCGGGCGCCTTCGGCAAGGTCTTCGCGGTGAGCTTCGCGGGCGCGGTGGTCGGCGCCATCGCATTGGGTGCGGCGGCCGACCGCTTCGGACGTCGCAAGCTGCTGCTGGCATCGCTTTTTTCGGCCGGCTGCTTCATCGTGCTGAGCGCGTGGTCGGCCACGCCCGAGCAACTGATGCTGTGGCGCTTTCTCTCGGGCATCGGCCTGGGCGGCGCGATCCCCACCATCTCTGCGCTGGCCGCCGAGCATGCACAGCCCGCGCGCCGCAGCGCGACCGTCTCGCGCATGTTCCTGGGCTTTCCCATCGGCGCCGTGGCCGGCGGTGCCATCACGGCGGCGTTGATGCAGCAGGTGGGCTGGCGCGGCATCTTCATCGGCGGCGGCGTGCTCGCGCTGGCGATGCTGCCGCTGGTGTTCGCGGTGTCCGAGCCCGAGCGCGACCCCTCGCGCGCCGACGCGCCGGTGGCCCGCACCAAACACCCGATCGCCGAACTGGTGGCCGATGGCCGGGGCCTGGGCACGGCGCTGATCAGCCTTGCCGCCTTCATGATCCTGCTGGTGAGCTACTTCCTTTTGAGCTGGACGCCCAGCGTGCTCTCGATGAGCGGCATGAGCCCCCAACGCTCGGCGCTGGCCGGCGTGATGCTCAATGTGGGCGGCGTGGCGGGCGCGTTCGCCATGTCCTTCGTGGTGGCACGCCGCAGCCCCTTCGGCCCGGTGGCGATCTGCCTCGGACTGGGTGCGCTGCTGGTTCCGTTCTTCGGCTTCCACCTGGTCGGCAGCGAGGTCGCGGCCTTCTGCCTGGTGTTCGCCATCGGCCTGCTGATCATCGGCGGGCAGATGAACATTCCCGCGCTGTGCGTGCACTACTACCCGGCGAACGTGCGCGCGACCGGCGTGGGGTTGTCGATGTCGATCGGCCGCATCGGCTCCATCGTCGGGCCGCTGGTGGGCGGCTTCCTCGTGGGCGCGCAACTGCCGTGGAGCCAGTTGTTCCTGCTGGCGGCCGTGCCGGCACTCCTGGCGGCGGCGGCACTGGGCTGGATCGCGCACCGCAACCAGCGCGCCTGATTCGCTGACCTGACCGGTCAGGGCTTCTTGCGGCCCACCGGCGTGTGGGCCGTGGGCGTGGTGCGCAGCAATCGCAGCAGGCTGTCCAGGTGGGGGTTGGCATCGGCATCGCGGTAGCCGAGGTAGAGGCTCGACACCGCGTCCTTGTCGAGGATGCGGCTGTACAGCACGCCTTCGAGCTGTATGCACTGCGTGTCGCTCGGCACGATCGCCACGCCGAAGCCCGCGGCCACCAGCCCGATCATGGTCGAGGCTTCGCGCGTCTCGTGCATCACCGCGGGCCGGAAGCCCGCCTTGGCGCACAGCTCCTGCACCTTCCAGTAGAGCCCGATGCCGGCGTCGCGCGGGTAGACGATCAGCGGCACGTCTTTCAGCTCGCGCACGTGGATGCCCTTGCCGCGCGTGAGCACGTGCTGCTGCGGCATGGCCGCGACCAGCGGCGCCGAATACCACTCCTCGATGGTCACGCCCATCGGAATGCTCACGTTCGGCTTGCGCAGGATGCCCAGGTCGAGCTCGCGCGCGTGGATGGCGTCGAGCTGGTGCATCGAGGCCATTTCCTGCAGCCGCAGTTCGACGGCGGGGTAGTCCGCGCGGTAGTTGCGAATGGCGGCCGGCAGCCCCGCCGTGAGCACCGACGACGCGGTGAAGCCCAGGTTGAGCTTGCCCACCTCGCCGGCGGCCGCGCTCTGGACCTCGTCCTTCGCGCTTTGCACCGACGCGAGGATGGTGCGTGCCCGGTCCAGGAAGTGCCGCCCCGCCTGCGTGAGGTACACGCGGCGCTTGTCGCGCTCGAAGAGCTGCACGCCCAGTTCTTCTTCCAGCCCGCGGATCTGCGTGCTCAGCGGCGGTTGCGCCATGTAGAGGCGCTCGGCCGCGCGGGTGAAGTTGAGTTCTTCCGCCACGGCGACGAAGTAACGCAGGTGTCGAAGTTCCACGATATCTCCAGAGTATCGAACGCCATCCGAATCCGGTATTTCCGGATATGAGGGTCATTCTCTAGCATCCGCCTACACCTGCACAACAAGAGACAAGGAAGACCCGCATGGCGCAAGACACGGCTTCGGCCGCATCCACCAACCTCGTCGTGAGCCGCCTGCTGCAGCGCCTGCCAGTGGCCGCGCTCGGCGTCCGCTGCTCGCGCACGCCGGACATCGCGCGCATCGCCAAGGCCAGCGGCCACCATGCGATCTGGGTGGACCTGGAGCACAGCAGCATCGCCATCGACGCGGCCGCGCAGATCTGCGCCGCCGCGCTCGACATCGGCCTGATGCCCTTCGTGCGCGTGCCCGAGCGCGAGTACGGCGTGATCGGCCGGCTGCTCGACGGCGGCGCGGGCGGCATCATCGCGCCGCGCATCGAGACCGTGGCGCAGGCCGAAGACCTGGTGGCCGCCTGCCGTTTTCCGCCGCTGGGCCATCGCTCGGCCATCGGCACGCTGCCGCACGTGGGTTATCGCAAGATGAGCGCGCCGGACTTCAACGCGGCCATGAACCGGGCCACGGCGCTGAAGGTGCTGATCGAAAGTCCGCTCGGCATCGAGAACATCGAAGGCATCGCCGCCGTGCCGGGCATCGACATCGTGGGCATCGGCACCAACGACCTGAGCGCCGAACTGGGCGTGGCCGGCGACTTCAGGCATCCACGGGTGCGCGCGGCGCACGACGCCGCATTGACCGCCTGCCTGCGCGTGGGCAAGCCGCTCGCCATCGGCGGCATCGCCGATGCGGCCTACTCGGCCGAACTGGTGCACCGCGGTGCGGCGCCGTTCCTCATGACCGGCATCGACACCGACCTGCTGCTGGCCGCAATGCACGAGTGGGTTGCGAAGGCGCTGAGTTCGGTCGGTGTGGAGAACGGCGATGCGGTCGTGCGCTGAAGAAGCCCTGCGCCGCGCCGGTGCCGTGCTGGTGCTGCTGCTCGGCGTGCTCCTGTCGGGCCCGGTGCCCGCGCAGGTCGCGCAAGGGGCGACGACCCTTGTGGTGCCGACGCCGCCGGGTGGCCCGATCGATCGTGTCGCGCGCGTCGTGGCGCAGGGCTTGTCTTCCGTGCTGGGCGAGGCGGTCGTGGTCGAGAACAAGGGCGGGGCGGCCGGCAAGATCGGCGTGCAGGCGGCGCTGCGGGCCGCACGCGACGGCCGCACGCTGATCGCGGTTTCGCCCTCCATCGCATCGGTCAATCCGGTGGTCGACAAGGCGGCGGGCTATGACCCGCTGAAGGACTTCGACCCGCTCGGCATCGTCGCCTTCAACGACGGCGTGCTCGCGGTGCGCGCGGACCTGCCCGTGACCGACATGCCGGGGCTCGTGGCCTATGCGAAGGCGCATCCCGGCGCGCTGACCTATGCCTCCTTCGGCGTCGGCACCAGCCTGCACCTGCAGACGGAAGAGCTGCTGCGCACGCTCGGCATCACCGCGCGGCACGTGCCCTACAAGGGCGAGGCGCAGGCGATGAACGCATTGATTGCGGGCGAGGTCGACATGATGGCCTACGTCACCTCGCCCATCGTGCCCTTCGTGGCGAACGGGCGCGCGCGGGCGCTGGCCGCCACCTCATCGAGCCGCTGGGCGGCGTTGCCCGCGGTGCCGAGCTTTGCGGAGACCGGCATCAACGCGCTGCGCAACTACACCTACCGCTCCTGGGTCGGAATCGTGTTGCCGGCCGGTGTGCCGGCGGCTGCGCGGCAACGGGTTGCCACGGCGCTGCGCGAGGTGCTGGCCCGGCCCGAGACACGCAAGGCGCTCGAAGCGCAGGGCTTCGCGCCGGTCGCACCCGACGGCGATGCGATGCACCGCACCATCGCCGCCGAACTCGAGCGCAACCGCCGGCTGATTGCCGCCGGCGGCATCTCGCTCGACTGAGCCTTCATCGGGCTCTCTTTCATTTCTTTCATCTTCTTTTCTTCGACACCATGAGTTCACAGATCCTCACCTCCAAACCCATGCGCGCGGCCGACACGCTGGCGCGCCCCACCTTCGTCGTGCCCGCGGGCGCCTGCGATGCCCATGTGCATGTGTTCGAAAGCGAAGACCGCTACCCGCACGTGGACCATCCGCACTACACCTTGCCCGATGGTCCGCTCACCAAGCTCGATGCCATGTGCGACTCGCTGGGCCTGTCCCGCTACGTGATCGTGCAGCCCAGCTTCTATGGCACCGACAACCGCTGCATGCTCGATGCGCTCGACCGCGCGGGCGAGCGTGCACGCGGCGTGGCGATGGTCGAAGAGACCATCACCGAGGCCGCACTGCAGGCCATGCACCGCCGCGGCGTGCGCGCGCTGCGGCTCGACCTGTTCCTGCGCTCGGGCCTGCCGACCGCCGAGCTGGTGCAGTACATCCAGCGCTGCGTGCGCATGACGAAAGCGCTCGGCTGGCATCTGCAGTTCTACACACCGGGCTGGGTGGTGCGCGACCTGATTCCCTACCTGGGCGACATCGAGGCCGACTTCGTCATCGACCACATGGGCTACATGCTCGAAAGCGACGGCCTCACGCGGCAAGACTTCGACCAGTTGCTGAAGGTGCTGGCCGACGGGAGCGGCTGGATGAAGCTCTCGGGCCCTTACCGCGTGGCCAAGGACGGCAACTACGAGAAGCTGCGCCCGCTCGCGCATGCGATCGTCGAAGCGCTGCCCACACGCACCATCTGGGGCAGCGACTGGCCGCACATTCCCGAGGGCGGGCGCGACACCGGCGAGCTGCTGAACCTGCTCGCGCACTGGGTGCCCGACGCGCGGGCCCGCCAGCGCATCCTCGTGGACAACCCCGCGCGGCTGTTCGGCTTTGCGCCGCTTTCGCAGTAAGGTGCGCATGCACGACACACGGGACACACCCATGAAGAGCATCCAGGACCTCGACACCTCCGGGGCGCGCGCCACGGAAACCTTCGTTCACGGCGGTACGCGCTACCTCGTGGTTCCCCAACTCGCCGTCGACGTACCGGGGCAGCCCGCGATGATCACGGTGGGCGACAGCGACATCGATGCACTGGTCTACCGCTGGCAGGGCGAAGGCTTCGTGCCGCACGCGCGGCTGCCTGTGCCGGGCGGCGAGGACGCCGAGTTCTTCGAGATCGACGGCCGTGCCTTCCTGGCCACCGCGAGCCTGAAGTCGGGCACCGGTCCCTACGAACTCAATGTGCACTCGACCATCTTCGAGCTGAAGGGCGGCGCGTTCACCGAATTCCAGCGCGTGCCGACCTTCGCGGCCAAGCAGTGGAAGCACTTCGCCATCGGAAAGCGGCACTTTCTGGCGCTCGCACAGGGCGTGACGATGGAGGGCAGCCAGCCTCGCCATCCCTCGAAGTCGGTGCTCTATGAATGGAACGGCGAGCGCTTCGCCGAGTTCCAGCAAGTCGAATCGGCGTGGGGCTACAACTTCGCGTTCTTCGAGATCGGCGGACAGCGCTTCCTGGCGTATGCAGACCACGTGGCGCCGTCGCGCATCCTGCGCTGGAGTGGTGAGCGCTTCGAAGACTTCCAGTTGCTCGACGGCAAGACCGGCCGCGCCTTCCAGTTCTTCGAGGCCGAAGGCCAGGCGTGGCTGGCCTTTGCCTGCCTGCATGACGACACCGTGCTGCTGCGATGGGACGGCGACCGCTTCGTTGCGCACCAGACGCTCAGCGGGCCGGGTGGCCGCGAGTTCGTCTGGCATGAAGATGCAAACGGCGGCGAGCTGATCCAGATCAACTTCCTGCTCGGCAGCCGCGAGGCACCCATCACTGCGCTGACCTCGGTGGGCTACCGTTTTGTTGACGGCCAACTGGTGCCGCAGCGCGAGTTCCCGACCTTCGGCGGCACCGATGCCTGTGTCTTCGACGAAGGCGGCCAGCGCTACCTCGTGGTGGCCAACAGCCTGGGCGCGGACATCCGCTTTCGCACGCCCAGCAAGGTGTATCGCCTCGAAGCGAAGGCAGGAGCCAGGCCATGACGAACCCGAACTTTCAAAGCCCCGAGTTCATCCGCCTGTTCGAGACCTACACCGCGAGTGCCGACAGCATCGGCGCGAAGCTGACCCGCGCCACGGCCGAGGCGGCGCCCGATGGCGCGCTGATCGTTGCCACCGCGGCGGACTTCCTCCTCTTCCCCGGCCGTGGGCGCCCGCCCGAGGTCGAGGGCTACCGGCTCACGACGCGCGGCTTCAAGGAGCTGGCGGCGGTGTCGCACTTCGGCCCCGCGCTCGCTTCGCTGGTGCGGCTGCGCGAGATCGAGCCTGAAGGCACGCTGTGGCGCTCCGAGGCCGAACGCCTGCTGGCCGTGACGGTGGCCGCGCGCGAGGCCAACAGCGTGGCCCTGTGGCGCGACGAGATCGCGGTGCCGGCCTATCGCGGCCGCGAGGTGGCCATCGCGAACATGGTGCAGTACGCCTGCGAACTCACCGAGCGCTGCATCCGGCGCGCGCTGGCCGCGCCCGAGACCTTCACCGCCGAGGACCTGCGCACGCAATGCCTCGAAGCCACGGGCAGCGAAGCCGGCGCCACGGTGCCGATGAACAAGGTGATGATCGCGACCTTCTTTCTCGTCGGGCTGGACACCGGGCACCGCGTGATCGGCTGGTTCGATCGCCACGACATCGATTGGCCGAACGCGATGGTGCTGATCGTCGGCAAGCAGGGCCGGCCCACGGCGGGCGTGACATGGAGCACCAACGCGGTGTGCTCGATGGTCCTGGCCTCGTCGCGCCATGCGCTCCCCCTGGAGCGCGTGTACATCGCGCCGCATGCGCCGGCGCCGACCTTCTCGTACCCCGTCGACACGCAGGCCGTGGCGGCGCACGAGATGCCGATGCGCAAGCTCTGGTGGGCCACGCGGGCGATGAGCGACCTGGGGCCGATGATGTACGAGGGCTACCCGCGCTTCGCACCCGGACGCGGCGGCCGGCCCGTGCTGCAGCCCGACACCACCGAGGTCAGCGAGATGCCGGCGATCGGCGGCCCCGACGACTGGCGTGCCCTGAACACCCGCATGCGCGTGATTCTCGAAGACCCGCGCCAACTGCTGGCCGGCTGCGTGACCGACTACGCGGCGGACCAACTGCAGGCCAACGGCAACGATCCGAGCAAGGCCGTCGTGCCCGGCCTCGACGGCACCGACTACCCCGCGTATTTCTCCTGAAAGCCGGGTGCGCGAGGCACTCGGCATCGCCGGGCCTTGCCGGCTTCAGAAGTTGTGCGAGATCCCGATCTGGAGGCCGCGGGAGTTCGCGCCCGTCTCCGGATCTTTCAGCGCATCGGTCACCACATAGCTGGCGTTGCCCCGGTTGCGGATCTTCGACCAGGTGCCATAGAGCGCGGTGCGCTTGCTGAGCCAATGGACATAGCCGATGGCCAACTGGGTTGCGTCGTCGGCGTCCACGCCTGGCCCCGAGCGGTTCGAGCGTGCGACCGATGCCTTGATCACGCCCGCGCCGACCGGCACGCTGACGCCCAGCAGCAGGTTGGTCTGCTTGTCCTGCGGGGCCTTCTGCATCAGGTAGTTCGCGTACAGCCTGGCGGGGCCGAAGTCGTAGCTGCCGCCGAGGCTCGCGTTGCGGTAGTACCGGTCTTCGATGGGTGTCTGGCCGTAGCTGGCTGCGATGTCGAGCGGGCCCGATGCATAGCCCAGGCGCGCGCCGTAGTACTTCATTCCCTTCTGGCCTTCCGGCATGGCAACCATGAACTGGCCATACACACCGCCCAGGTTGCGCGGCAGGAAATAGCCGACCGAGTTGTTGGCGCGCGCCAGTGTCCTGGCGCCGCCCAGGCCGAAAGGCCAGCCCTCGACGATGTTGCTGGAGCCGCCGACGCCCACAGTGCCGAAAGGAGAGAACTGCGAAATGTTCCAGAAGCTCGGCGTGTAGTCGCGGCCCAGGCGAAGCTCGCCGAAGGTGTTGTGCGAGAGGCTCAGCGTGGAGCGCCGATGCCAGCCAAGGCCCTGGAACTCGCCGGTGTCGGGCAGTGTCGCCGCCTCCAGCCAGAAGCCGGCGGCAAGGCCGCCGCCCAGGTCCTCGGTGCCGCGAAATCCCAGGCGGCTGGGGAAGATGTTGCCACCCTGGTCCATGGAAGTCACCGAGCGGCTGCCGGACTTCGCGGAGGTGATGTTGAGGTCGACCGTGCCGAAGACCGACACGGTGGACTGTGCGAGCGCATGGCCTTGCAGGCCCATGCAGCCTGCGGCGATCAAGAGGGCGGGGCGGATCATGGTTCTTGTCTCCTGGTTGTAAAAATGGCGTGCGCCGTCCCGCGGCCCTTGCGCTGTGCAAGGGTCGTGGATGCGTGACGGCAGTGGAATGCGTGGGGGGCGCGCCAAGGGCGCGCGGCTGTCTCAGGCGGCAGCGGGAAGGCGGTGGCGGGCGAGCAGCCCGCCGTCAGTCAAGGCGCAAGCCCTTGGCCTTGATCAGCCGGCCCATGGTCTGGGCCTCGCGTTCGATGATGGCGCGGGTGTCGTTGGAGTTCGTCGACATCGGCTCGAGGCCGGCATCGGCAATCTGCCGCGCCATCTGCGGCGAACGCGTGACCGTGTTGATCGCCTGGTTCAGGCGCTCGACGATGGCGTCGGGCGTGCGCGCGGGCACCCAGAAGCCCAGCCAGGTCGAGACTTCGAAACCGGGAAAGCGCTCGGCAACCGTCGGCACGTCGGGCAGTGCCGCGCTGCGCTGGCCGCCGGTATAGGCCAGGGCCTTCACCCGGCCCGCCTTGATGTTGGGCAATGCCGAGATCGGGGGCTCGAAGCCCAGCATCACCTGTCCACCGATCACGTCGGGCATGGCGCCCTGCTTGTAGGGAACGTGCAGCATCTCGATGGACGCGGCCTCCTGCAGCAGCTCGAACCCCAGGTGAGAGGTGCTGCCAGAGCCATAGGAGGCGAAGCTCACATGGCCCGGCTGGCGCCTGGCCAGCGCGACCAGCTCGTCCGTGTTGCGTGCTGGCACTGCGTTGTTCGCCACGATGAAGGAGCCGCCTTTGAGCGCCTGCGTCACCGGCACCAGGTCTTCCTTCGGGTTGTAGGGAAGCTTGGAGAGCAGGAACGGCGTCATGGTGAAGGGATTGCTCGTCGAGAACAGCACGGTGTAGCCGTCGGGCGTTGCCTTGGCCACCGCGTCGGTGCCGATGGTCGCCAGCGCGCCCGGCTTGTTCTCCACGATCACGGGCACCTTCAGCAGCCGCGAGAGCTGCTCCGCATAGCTGCGCGCGAAGATGTCGGAGCCCACGCCGGCGGGCGTCGGCGTCACGATCTTGATGGGTCGCTGGGGCCAGGGCGCGCCTTGTGCGAACGCAGTGCCCATGCTGCATTCAAGGGCGGCGGCCCACACCAGAACCAGAGTGGTGATCCTCTTCATATGTCTCGTCTCCTGATAGTTATGGGCGCATCCTAGGGAGGCGGCGTCATATCTGGAAATACTCATTCGAGATGTATTTCTATACCTTCTTCGTATTGTTGTGGGGGTACGCGATGCTCGGTCGTTGCGGGTGCCGGTGTACGCTCGGCCGCTTCCTTGCCCCATCCTGCCAGCGCCGTATCGCACCGCATCACACGGCTGGCAGACTCATCATGAAGCCCGGCATGCGCTCGCCGTGCCATTGAATGCCCCGCATGAAGCTCGACTCCACCACCGTCCAACTGGTCCTGTGCATCGCCGAGGAAGGCAGCATCTCGCGGGCCGCCGACAGGCTGAACCTGGCCGTGGCCGCTGCATCGAAACGTGTGACCGACCTGGAATCGCAACAAGGACTTTCGCGAGGTCCGCGACGGTGTCGCCTATGAGGCCTTCGTGGAGCGTGTCATCGATGCGGTCGAGCGCATCGCAGTGCCTACTGTGGCGGTAGTTGACGGGTGGGCGGTGGGTGGGGGGCTTGCTCTGGCGACGGCTTGCGATTTCCGGATCTGCAGCGAGGCATCGCGTTTCGGTGCGCCCATTGCGAAGACGCTGTCCAACGACCTTGTCGTCGCGAAACATCGCGCGGCTGCAAGCCGCTCTGGGCGTGCCGCGCGTCAAAAGGATGCTGATGCTCGCCGACTGCATGACGGCACAGGAAGCGCTGGGCTGCGGCTATGTGCATGCGGTATGTGCCCCGGGCGAGTTGGATGCCGCCGCCCACGCGCTGGCACAGCGGCTCATGGCGTTGTCGCCGGTTACGCACAAGGCCGTCAAGGAGAGCATCCGCCGCATCGTCGTCGAGCAGCGGCTGGACGACGACGACCTGATCGAGCAGGTGTATGGCAGCCAGGCGTTTCGCGACGGGGTGGCCGCCTTCATCGGCCGGTGACTGTTTCAGCCCGTCGCGCGCAAGATGCTATAATCGTAGGCTTAGCGGCTGTAGCTCAGTTGGATAGAGTACTTGGCTACGAACCAAGGGGTCGTGGGTTCAATTCCTGCCAGCCGCACCACCTCACGAAAATGCCCGAAGGACTTGTCCTTCGGGCATTTTTCTTTTGTGCCCGCCCATCTATTCAACCCGCCAGGTTGAAGAAGGTCGAAAAAAGCGGGCTATAATTGCAAGCTGTGCGGCTGTAGCTCAGTTGGATAGAGTACTTGGCTACGAACCAAGGGGTCGTGGGTTCAATTCCTGCCAGCCGCACCACTACAAGGAAAGCCCGCAACGAAAGTTGCGGGCTTTTTTCATTTGGAGGGTTCTGCGTTGAGCAAGGCATTCACCAAGGAAACCGACAACGACGGGGACGACGACGGCGCAGATGGCGGCGCCTTGCCTGCATTGCCCGCGGGCAGCAAGAACTACATCACCCCGGAAGGCTACGTCCGGCTGCGCGACGAATTGCTGCAGTTGATGGACGAGGAGCGCCCCAAGGTCGTCGAGGCCGTGCATTGGGCGGCCAAGAATGGCGACCGCTCCGAGAACGGCGACTACCTCTACGGCAAGAAGCGCCTGCGAGAGATCGACCGGCGTATCCGCTTTCTCACCAAGCGGCTTGAAATTGCCGAAATCACCGACCCGTCGGTGCATCACGGCCGCGACCAAGTGTTCTTCGGCGCCACGGTTCGCTATGTGGACGAGACCGGCGACGAGCGAAGCGTCACGATCCTCGGCATCGACGAAGCCGAAAGCGCCAAGGCGCAAGTCAGCTGGATTTCGCCGATCGCGCGGGCGCTGCTCAAGTCGCGTGAAGGCGATGTGGTGAAGCTGGTGACGCCCGGCGGCACGCACGAAGTCGAGATTCTTTCGGTGAGCTATCCAGCGCCACGTCCGGCTGCGGCATAGCGCGCCGCGGCTCGCTCAGGGGGCGGGAATCGTCCTTGCCGCGGTCAGCACCGACGCGGTTCGCCGCGCGGCACGCAACACGGCATCCAGATGCGTGCGGTCCCGCACGGCAATCACGAAGCGCAGGTCGGTCGAATCCTGCGGCGTTTCGTCCGCCATTTCCACGTGCGTGATGTCGGCTTCCGCGTCGGCCAGCGTGGCGGCGACCCGCGCCAGCACGCCCTTGTCGTTGCGCACAGTGATCACCACGCCGGTCTCGAAGGCGCGCGTGGGTTCGTCCGCCCACTCGACGGCGAAGAAGCGCTCGCTGTCCTTGTTGCGCAGGCGCTGGCCCACGCCGCAATCCTCGGTGTGAACAACGAGGCCTTCGCCGTGTCCGAGGTAGCCGACGATCTGGTCGCCGGGAATGGGGCGGCAGCACAGCGCAAAACGAACCGATGAGTTTTCGCTGCCATCGAGCGTGACCGCGCCTTGCGATACGGTTTCGTGCGAGATGAAGCGCTCGCGGCTCAGCAGCAGCGCATCGGGCCGTTCGCCCAGCTCGGAAAGCAGCGCCATCAGCCGCTTGGCGACGATGCTTGCGATGCGCTTGCCCAGGCCGATGTCGGTCAGCAGTTCGGAGCGGGTGCGGTTGCCGGTGAAGCGCAGCAGCTTTTCCCACAGCGACTGATGTTCTTCGTCTTCCTCGGGCAGCTTGCCGAGGCCTTCGGCGCGCAGCGCCTGTGCCAGCAGTTTTTCGCCAAGGCCTTCGGATTCGGCATGCGCCAAGGTCTTCAGGTAGTGGCGGATCTTTGAGCGCGCCCGGCCGGTTCGCACGAACCCGAGCCAGGCCGGATTGGGTGTCGATACCGGTGCGGTGATCACTTCGACCACGTCGCCGTTCTTCAGTTCGGTGCGCAGCGGCACCTGGTCGCCGTTGATGCGCGCGGCCGAGGTGTGGTCGCCGATGTTGCTGTGGATCGCGTAGGCGAAGTCGACCACGGTGGCGCCGCGCGGCAGCGCCATGATCTGGCTCTTGGGCGTGAAGACGTACACCGCATCGGGAAACAGGTCGACCTTGACGTGGTCCCAGAACTCGGCGGCGTCGCGTGTTTCGTCCTGGATGTCGAGCAGCGACTGCAGCCACTTGGTGCCCAGCCTGTCGTTGCTTGCCGCGTTCGGCTCGGCGGCCTTGTAGAGCCAGTGCGCTGCCACGCCGGATTCGGCCACCACGTGCATCGCCTCGGTCCGCAATTGGAACTCGACGCTCACGCCGGCCGGGCCCACCAGCGTGGTGTGCAGCGACTGGTAGCCGTTGAGCTTGGAGATGGCGATGTGATCCTTGAACTTGCCCGGCAGCGGCTTGTACATCTGGTGAAGGATGCCCAGGCCGGTGTAGCAGGCGATCACGTTCGGCACGATCAGGCGGAAGCCGTAGATGTCGGTCACCTGGGCAAAGCTCAGGTGCTTTTCTTCCATCTTGCGGTAGATGGAATAGAGCGTTTTCTCGCGCCCCGCGATCCGCAGCGTCATGCCGGCGGCCGAGAAGGCCGTCTCGACCTCTTTCTGCACCTTCTGGATCAGGTCGCGGCGTCGCCCGCGCGCCTTGGCCACGGCCTTGGACAGCGTGGCGTAGCGCCAGGGCTTGAGGTGCCGGAACGACAGCTCCTGCAACTCGCGGTAGGTCTGGTTCAGCCCGAGCCGGTGCGCGATGGGGGCGTAGATCTCGAGCGTTTCGCGCGAAATGCGAGCCCATTTTTCACGCGGCGCATCGGCCAGCGTGCGCATGTTGTGCGTACGGTCGGCCAGCTTGACGAGGATGACGCGCACGTCGCGCGCCATGGCCAGCAGCATCTTGCGGAACGACTCGGCCTGGTTTTCTTCGCGGGTGTTGAACTGCAGCTTGTCGAGCTTGGTGAGCCCGTCGACCAGTTCGGCGACCGGTGCGCCGAAGCGCTCGATCAGTTCGGGTTTGGTGACGCCGCAATCTTCGATCGCGTCGTGGAGCAGCGCGGCCATCAGCGCCTGCGCATCGAGCTTCCATTCGGCGCATTGCGCCGCCACGGCGATCGGGTGGGTGATGTACGGCTCGCCGCTGTTGCGCAACTGGCCCAGGTGGGCTTCGTCGGCGAAGCGGTAGGCGCGGCGAACCAGTTCGGTGTCTTCGGGACTCAGGTAGTCGAGGCGCGCCGTCAATGCCGCAAAGCTTGCGGCGGCCGCGTTCAGCGCCGCCGGACTCGGCTTCGGCGTGCCCGTCGGGGCATGGGACTGATGTTTGGCGACCGCGCTCATGGCTACCACTTTAGCGTGACCGCTCTATAGACGCGTCCAGACATAAAAAAAGCACCGCTTTGCGGTGCCTTTTCGTTGCAGGGCTGCGTCAGATCAGCCCGGCACCTTCTTGAGCATTTCGATGCCGATCTTGCCTTCGGCGATTTCGCGCAGGGCGGTCACGGCGGGCTTGTTCTTGCTCTCGATCTTGGGCGCGTGGCCTTGGCTCAGCATGCGCGCACGGTAGGTGGCGGCCAGAACGAGCTGGAAGCGGTTCGGGATCTGCAGCAGGCAATCTTCGACGGTGATGCGGGCCATGATGAGTGTCTTTCGGTCGGTGAGCGGGAAAATCAGGGGATGTTCAGTGCGGCGAAAGTGTCGGCACGTGCACGGCGCTGTGCAGAATACCGAAGCCGCTGAGCGTGGACGATCGCCTTGAGATCGAAAAGCGCGCGCTCAAATAACTCGTTGATTATAACGAAGTCGAATTCCCCCGCCCTGGCCATCTCTTCCGCCGCGTTTTTCAGGCGCAATTCGATCACCGAGGCGCTGTCTTCGCCGCGCCGCTCGAGCCGGGAGCGCAGTTCTTCCCAGCTGGGTGGCAGGATGAAGATCATGACCGCGTTGGCAAAGGTCTTGCGGATCTGCAGTGCACCCTGGAAATCAATTTCGAGGATCACGTCGGCCCCCTGGGCGATCCGCTCCTCGATGGCCCGCTTGGAGGTGCCGTACCGGTGGCCGTGCACGTGTGCCCATTCCACGAAGCCATCCGCCGCGATCAGGGCGTCGAACTCGGTAGGGGAGGCGAAAAAGTACTCGCGACCGTGCTTTTCCTGTCCGCGCGGCGACCGCGTCGTATGGGAAACCGAGGGTTGGACGGCCGAGTCGAGCTCCATGAGCGCCTTGACCAAGCTCGATTTGCCGGCGCCGCTGGGCGCCGCGACCACGAAGATGTTGCCGGGGTAATCCATTCTTTCGCTCGTCATTCGATGTTCTGGACCTGCTCGCGCATCTGCTCGATCAGGACCTTCATGTCCACGCCGATCCGCGTGAGCTCAAGGGCTGCCGACTTGGAGCCCAGCGTGTTGGCCTCGCGGTGCAGCTCCTGGATCAGGAAGTCCAGGCGCTTGCCGATTTCGCCGCCCTTCTTGAGCAGCCGCTCGATCTCATCGAGGTGCGAATTCAGGCGGGTCAGCTCTTCGGCCACGTCGATGCGGATCGCGAAGGCCGTGGCCTCGGTCAGCGCGCGGTCTTGTGCCGCCTCGGGCAGCGTGCCGCCCGTGCCGGCGGTCAGGCCCATGGCCTCCTGCCAGCGCTCCAGGAAGCGCGCGCGCTGTTGTTCGACCAACTGCGGGATGAGCGGCCCGGCCTGTTGCACCAGGGTGCGCAACTGGCCCAGATGCGCATCGAGCATCTTGGCCAGCCGGGCGCCTTCGCGCTGGCGGGCGGACATCAGGCCTTCGAGCGCCTTGCCGGCGACCTCGACGAGGTCGGCGCCCCAGTCCCCGCGGGCGGCACTGTCGCCACCGGCCAGGCGCAGCACGTCGGCCACGCTGAGGTCGCGGGCACTGGGCAGCCAGGCCTTGATGCTGTCCTGCACGCCGTTGAGCCGCTGGAGCAGCTTGACGGAGGGCTCGACGACACCCGCCTGGGCGGTGTTCTCGATGGCTGCGCGCACTTCGACCTTGCCGCGCTTGAGCTTGCCCGTGAGCAACTCGCGCAGCGCGGTTTCATGCTGGCGCAGTTCCTCCGGCAACTTGAAAGTCAGGTCGAGGAAGCGGCTGTTGACCGAGCGGATTTCGACCCCGAGTCGGCCCGCGGCGGAAGGCCGTGCTTCGGCTTCGGAGTGGCTGCCTGCGGACCCGTTCTGGCCGCTGGCGTAGCCGGTCATGCTGTAAACTGGCATTGCGCCTCACTGTGGTTTTGCTTGCATGCACCGAGGCGTCGGCACGGCGTTCGCTTGCCGCACCATCGCCTTCGGGCGAAACTCCCGGATTATGTCAAAGGTCAAGCCTTCGCCCCTGTTGCCCGATACGGTCATTGGCGGTTACCGCGTTGTTCGCCGGCTTTCCGCAGGCGGTTTTGGTGTCGTCTACCTCGCCATCGACCCCAGCGGGCAGCAGGTTGCCATCAAGGAATACCTGCCATCTTCGCTGGCCACCCGCGGGCCCGGCGAGCTGAATCCGCAGGTTCCGCCCGAAAAACTCTCCCTCTACCGGCTGGGGCTCAAGAGCTTCTTCGAGGAAGGTCGTTCGCTCGCCCAGATATCGCACGCCTCGGTGGTCAGCGTGCTCAATTTCTTTCGCGAGAACGAAACCGTCTACATGGTCATGAACTACCTGGAGGGCGCGACCCTGCAGGACTTCGTGGTCACGGCGCGCGACCTGAAGCGCCAGAAGGTGTTTCGCGAATCGACCATCCGTTCGCTGTTCGACGAAATCCTGCGCGGCCTGCGCATCGTCCACCAGTACAAGATGCTGCACCTGGACATCAAGCCGGCCAACATCTTCGTCACCGACGACGACCGCGCCGTGCTGATCGATTTCGGCGCCGCGCGCGAAGTGCTCAGCAAAGAAGGCATCTTCATCCGCCCGATGTACACCCCCGGCTTCGCCGCCCCCGAGATGTACCGGCGCGATTCGTCGATGGGCCCCTGGACCGATATCTACGCCATCGGCGCCTGCATCTACGCCTGCATGCAGGGCTATCCGCCCAACGACGCGCCGCGGCGCATCGAGAAAGACCGCCTCAGCCTTTCGCTGTCGCGCCTGCGCGGCGTGTACTCCGACAACCTGATCGAAGTGGTCGAGTGGTGCATGTCGCTCGATCCGCTGTCGCGCCCGCAATCGGTCTTTGCGTTGCAAAAGGAACTGAGCCGCGAAGGCGAGCGCCGCTACACCAAGCTCACGGTCGGCGAGAAGGTGCGCCTGTCGATCGACAACATCCGTTCCTTCGACAAGAAGAGCCTGCCCAAGGCCGTCGCGCCCACAACCCGCCCCGCATGACGACGACATGAAATTTTCCGTCTTCCAGGTCAGCCGCAAGGGCGGCCGTGTCAAGAACGAAGACCGCATGGGCTATTGCTACACGCGGGAGTCGGGCCTGTTCGTGCTGGCCGATGGCATGGGTGGCCACCCCGAAGGTGAAGTCGCGGCCCAACTGGCGCTGCAGACCATTGCCGCGCTCTACCAGCGCGAAGCCCGCCCGACCGTGAAAGACGTGAAGGCCTTCCTGGCCGAATCGGCCATGGCCGCGCACCAGCAGATCATGCGGTACGCCAGCCACAAGGCCATGCTCGACACGCCGCGCACCACCGTCGTGGCGGCTGTGCTCCAGGGCACCACCGCCACGTGGATGCATTGCGGCGACTCGCGCCTTTATGTCGTGCGCGACGGCCGCCTGCTGACCCGCACACGCGACCATTCGCATGCCGAGCGTCCCAAGCCGCATGGCTCGGACGCGCCGGTCAACCGCAACCTGCTGCTGACCTGCCTGGGCTCTCCGACCACGCCGCTGTTCGACATTTCGGCGCCGCTGCAACTGCAGCGCGGTGACCGCCTCATGCTGTGCTCCGACGGTGTCTGGGGCGTGCTCGACGACGCACTGATCGTGCACACGCTCTCCTCCGGCAAGCCGGTGTCCGACGCGGCCCCCGACCTCGCCGAAATGGCGCTGCGCAAGGGCGGCGCCCACAGCGACAACGTGACCCTCATCGCGCTCGAATGGGAAATGCCCGACAGCGCCGGCGAAGACCACGGCATTTCCACCGAGAGCATCACCGACGGCGTATTCGCCTCGACCATCCAGGCCGGCATGCCCTCTGACAGCGAGATCGACGACCTCGATGAAGACGCCATCGAGCGCTCCATCGCCGAGATCAACGAAGCCATCCGACGTTCGGCCGCGCGCAAGACCTGAGCGCGCCTTTCTTTCTTTTCTTTCCAGTTTCCAAAAAATGACTGCTTTCACACGAAGCGGCGGCCGTGCCGCCGACCAGCTGCGCCCCGTGCGCATCACCCGCGGTTTCACCATCCACGCCGAAGGCTCGGTGCTCATCGAGTTCGGCCAGACCCGCGTGCTGTGCACCGCCTCGGTCGAAGAGAAGGTGCCGCCGCACAAGAAGGGCAGCGGCGAAGGCTGGGTGACGGCCGAATACGGCATGCTGCCGCGCGCCACCCACACCCGCAGCAGCCGTGAGGCGGCCAAGGGCAAGCAGACCGGCCGCACGCAGGAAATCCAGCGCCTCATCGGCCGTTCGATGCGCGCCGTGTTCGATCTGGCTGCGCTCGGCGAACGCACCATCCACCTCGACTGCGACGTGCTGCAGGCCGACGGCGGCACCCGCACGGCCGCCATCACCGGCGCCTTTGTCGCCGCGCAGGACGCGGTCAACAAGCTGATCGCCGCCGGCACTCTCAAGGCCTCGCCCATCAAGGGCCACGTGGCCGCCATCTCGGTGGGCATCGTCGACGGCACGCCGCTGCTCGACCTCGAGTACACCGAAGACTCGACCTGCGATACCGACATGAACGTCGTCATGACCGGCGCCGGCCACTTCGTCGAAGTACAGGGCACCGCCGAAGGCGTGGCCTTCACCCGCGACGAAATGAACCTTCTGCTCGGCCTGGCCGAAAAGGGCATCGGCGACCTCGTGATCCTGCAGCAGCAGGCATTGCTATCGAATTAATAGCTACTGACGCACGCTGAACGTGCGTCACAGCCACTTTGACTTATGAAACTGGTTCTGGCTTCCAACAATGCGGGCAAGCTCGCCGAACTCCAGCAGCTGTTTGCCGGGCTGGCCGTCACGCTGGTGCCGCAATCGGCGCTGGGCGTGGGCGAGGCTGAAGAACCTTTCCGTACCTTTGTAGAGAACGCGCTGACCAAGGCGCGCCATGCCAGCGCGGCTACCGGCCTGCCGGCCATTGCCGATGACGCCGGCCTGTGCGTCGATGCCTTTGGCGGCCTGCCGGGTGTCGACACTGCGTTCTACGCCACGCAGTTCGGCTACGCCAAGGGCGACGCCAACAACGTGAAGGCTCTGCTCGAACAGCTCGACGGCGTGGTCAACCGCCGCGCCGCGCTGGTCAGCACGCTGGTTGCGCTGCGCAGCCACGACGACCCCGAGCCGCTCATCGCCGTCGGCCGCGTGGTCGGCGAGATCGCACTGGCACCCGTCGGCGACAACGGCTTCGGCTTCGACCCCGTCATGTACCTGCCGGCCTTCGGCAAGACCTTTGCCCAGTTGCCGCCCGAGGTCAAGAACGCCAACAGCCACCGTGGCCGTGCCGCGCAGGCGATGCTGGCGTTGATGCGCGAGCGCTGGCTGTAATGGCCACCATCTTCCCGATCCAGCCGGCGCAGTCTTCGGGCGCGCCGCAGGCCAACGACGTGCTGCACTGGATGCGGCCCGGCCCGTTGCAACTGTCTGCATTGCCGCCGCTGTCGCTGTACATCCACCTGCCGTGGTGCCTGCGCAAGTGCCCGTACTGCGACTTCAACTCGCACGAGTGGCGCGCTACCAGCGCCGCCGATGCAGAGGGCATTCCCGAGGCCGCCTACATCGATGCGCTCCTGGCCGATCTCGATGCCGCGTTGCCGCTCATCTGGGGCCGCACCGTCCACACGGTCTTCATCGGCGGCGGCACGCCGAGCCTGTTCTCGCCGCAGGCCATCGACCGCCTGCTGGGCGACGTGCGCGCGCGCCTGAAGCTCGCGCCCGATTGCGAGATCACGCTCGAAGCCAACCCCGGCACCTTCGAGCGCAACCGCTTTCGCGGCTACCGCGCGGCAGGCGTTACGCGCCTGTCGGTGGGCGTGCAGAGCTTCAACGACGAGCATCTGAAGGCACTGGGCCGCGTGCACGACCGTGCCCAGGCCATCGCCGCGCTGGAAGAGGCCGCCAGCGCCTTCGACACCTTCAACCTCGACCTGATGTATGCGCTGCCGGGCCAGACGCTCGAAGACCTTGACGCCGACCTCTCGCAGGCGCTGGCATTGGCGCCGCCGCACATCTCGGTCTACCACCTCACCATCGAGCCCAACACCTGGTTCGCGAAGTTTCCGCCGACGCTGCCCGAGGACGACATCGCCTACGCGATGCTCGACCGCATCACCGAGCGCACCGGTGCCAACGGCATGTCGCGCTACGAGGTGTCGGCCTATGCGCGCGAGGGCCACGGCTGCGCGCACAACCTCAACTACTGGCAGTTCGGCGACTACCTGGGCATTGGCGCGGGCGCGCACAGCAAGCTGAGCTTTGCGCACCGCATCGTGCGGCAGGTGCGCTATCGCGAGCCGCGCCTGTACATGGAGAACGCGCGCGCCGGCGCGGCCGTGTCGCAAAGCGATGAAGTGGCGCTGGCCGACCTGCCGTTCGAGTTCATGCTCAATGCGTTGAGACTGAAGGCGGGCTTCACGCTGCCGCAGTTCAGCGAGCGCACCGGGCTGGCGATGACGTCCATCCAGCGCGGCATGGAAGAGGCCGAGCGCAAGGGCCTCCTGGCGCGCGACCTGTTCCGCGTGTGGCCCACCGAGCGCGGGCTGGATTTTCTGAGCGACCTGCAGACGCTGTTCTTGCCCGATGAGGATTGAGGTCTTGCCGGCGGCTTAGAATCGTCGGCTCCGGAGAGTTGGGTGAGTGGTTTAAACCAGCAGTCTTGAAAACTGCCGACGTGAAAGCGTCCGTGAGTTCGAATCTCACACTCTCCGCCAGCTTCGCTTCTCCAGTCATCAGCCGAAGCTTCAGGTGGCGTTCGAGGAGAAAGTGCTTCTGATTCCAGAAGCAGTCGGGTCAAGTTGCGGTTCAAGGAATGCTTGGGCGGACCGATAACGGGCGCGACACGGCTTTTCTATCGACACAGGCCCTACGCCTGCTTGCGCACCATCACATGCGTGGCGCGCTCGCCCTGTATCACTTCGGCGACCTCATAGCCCAATGCACGCATGTCCAGGCCGTGCCACAGGCTTTCGCCGGCCCCCATCAACACGGGCCGCACGGCGAGGTGAAGCTCGTCGACCACGCGCGCCTGCAGGAACTGTCGCACGGTGGCCGCGCCGCCGCCGATGCGAATATCGCGCTCACCCGCTGCCGCCTTCGCTTGCGCCAGCGCCGACGCCATCCCGTCCGTGACGAAATGAAAGTCGGTGCCGCCCTTCATGTGCAGCACGGGCCGCGCGTGATGCGTCAGGACAAAGGTGGGCACGTGATAGGGCGGCTCGTCGCCCCACCAGCCCTTCCAGCTTTCGTCGGGCCAGGGGCCGCGCACCGGGCCGAACATGTTGCGCCCCAGAATCCACGCGCCGATGTTCTCGAAGGCGCGCTCGGCGATCTGGTTGTCGACACCCGTTTCGCCGGTCTGCGATGCCCCGTGCATCCGCTGGAAGACTTGGGTGGGAAAGAACCAGTCGAAGATCGCCGGCCCGCCGACGCCGAGCGGGTTTTGCAGATCCTGGTTGGGGCCGGCAGCGTAGCCGTCCAGCGAGACGCCGAAGCAGAGGACTTTGACTTTCATCGCGCTATACCTTTCAGACAAGAGAACGACGATCGAAGACACACCTGCGTGGCCCCATGGCTCCTCGGCAGACCCGGCCGCCAGCTGCGCTTTTCGCTCTTCCTGCTACTTCCCGGAGATCTTCTGCACCCAGTGGTCCAGCAGCTTGCCGGCCGCTTCGCGTCCACCCAGGCCGAAAGCCAGTGCCGCCGCCACCGCGACGGCGCCCAGCGTCAGCCCAAAGGCCAGGAAGACGATTTCGTTGGCGACGCCCATCGCACGCAGGCCCATCGCAATCACCAGCCCGAGGATGGCAAAGCGCGCGATGTTGGCCAGAAGGCCGGAGGAACTCTCCGCGCGGCTCAGCGCCTGGAAGGCGACGTTGGAAAGCCAGAAGCCGATCAGCATGATCACGCTGCCCAGGACGATGTCGGCCCCGAAACGCGTGAAGGTGCCGAGCATGCTGCGCATTTCGCCGAACCCGAGTTGGTTGGCGGCCTCGACCACGGCGAACAGCATGGCGAAGAACATCAACAAGCCCGACGCCAGTCGCGAAGGCGCAAAACTGCCGCTGAGCGCCTGGCCCAATCCGATCTTGGCAGGGAGGCTGTCCGCATCGAGTTGCTCGAGCAGCTTCTTGAGCAGCTCGCTCGCGAACCGCGCAACGAACCAGGTCAGCGTGAGGATGATTGCCGCCGCCACGATGTGCGGCACCGCCTCCAGCAACTGGGAAAGCATGCGCGTCGCCGGGCCGCTGATGGCTTCGATCCTGAGCGCGTCGAGTGCGCTGATCAGCGAGGGCACGAAGATCAGGATGTAGACGACGGTGCCCGCCAGCTTGGAGAGGCGAAAGCCGCCGTCCAGGCCGATCTTGCTGTTGATGTTGTCGATGCCGCCCGCGGCGAGCAGGTTGGTCACAAGGCCCCGCAACACCTTGGCCAGCACCCAGCCGATCACGCCGATCAGGATGGCCGCGAGGATGTTCGGCGCCATGGCCAGCAGCTTGTCGAGCATGCTCTTCACCGGCTCCAGCAGGCCCGTCATCTGCAAGGCGCCGAGGATGGCCGGCAGGAACAACAGGATGACGAGCCAGAAGATCACGTTGCCGACGCTTTGGGCCATGGGGGCCATGCCGGCTTCGGCACTCAGCTTTTCGTCCAGGCTGGTGGCGTCCAATGCCTTGTTCACGCCCAGCTTGATCAGGCTGGCCAGCACCCAGGCCACCAGGCTCAGCACGGCCGCTGCGAAGACACGCGGCAGGAAGCGCAGCACGTCGGTCAGCATGGTGGCCAGCGGAGAAGACAGCGTTGAAAGGTCCAGCGTGCCCAAGGCGGCAACCAGGCCTGCCAGCAGCACGAGCCAGAACACGACGATGGCAACCGGCGACTCCGCGTCGACGCGGGACCCCGTGCTGCTGCTGATGCGCTCGTTCAGGCGCGTGGCATTCAACAATCGGCGAATGGCGGCGCGCGCCGCCACTGCAATCAACCACCCCAACGCGAAGATGGCAAGTGCTCCCAGAAGCCGGGGCAACTGATGACCCACCGCGTCTTGCATCGCTACCGTAAATACCGAGATATCCATGGTTTCTTCTCCTTGGTGATTGCCCGGAATGGGCGTCCCTTGGCCGCTCGCGGGTTATAGCAGTTCGATCCGCGACGGTGAAGCATCACGGAACAGGCCCTGGAGGCCGTCTCGATCCTCGAACACGCGTCTGCTGCGCCTGCCATGACTGGCGTCGAGCCGGCCTTCGCAAACGCCGGCTTCCACCCCGGACCATCACGCACGCGCCCCACGTGTAACGAAGGGGTCACGCAGCACTGCCACCATCTCGGCCTTCCAACCAGTGCCCAAGTTTTGCCACGCCGATCCAGCCTTTTGCGATTCGCCCTTCGGTGTGGCTGCGGGAGCGATGCCGCTCATGGCGATGCCGGGCAGATGGATCGCGATGGGGGTGGCTCCGGGTGCGCCTGCCAGCCTTCCTTTTGAGCCGGCACGGCGTGGTGCTGTGGGCAGTGTGCATGTTCGTGGCCCCGGCGTGGGCCGCAGACGGTGGGGTCATGCCGATCTCCGCTGACGCGCGGCATCAGTCGCCCGCACCGGAAATGACTGGCCGGTTCTTCAGCTTCGACATCCCGGCGCAGCCTCTGGCGGCCGCGCTCAATCACTACGCGTCGATCACCGAGCGCGCCGCGCTGTTCCGCAGTGAAGTCGTTGCCGGGCGCGTGTCGTCAGCCGTTAGCGGCCGCTACACGCCCGAAGCGGCCCTGGCCATGCTCCTTGAAGGCACCGGCCTGGTGGCCGAGCGGACCCGGACCGGACCGGTCGAGGCTTTCGCATTGAAGGTACTCGAACAGCCGGCGCCTTCCATCCCGGCCGCATGGGCTGGTGCCGGTGACTATCCCGGCCTGGTGCAGGCCCGTCTCTGGCAGGCGTTGTGCGATGGCATCCGCACGGCGCCGGGCCGCTACCGCGCCTTGCTGCGCTTTCATGTCGATGCGGTCGGCAGCGTTCAGCGGGTCCAGCTGCTTGGATCGACCGGCGACACAGGCCGCGACACCGCCATGCTCGAAGCCCTGGGCCGTGTGCGCATGGACGCGCGCCCGCCTGCGGGAATGCTCCAGCCGATGACGATGCTCATCCTGCCGAGCGAGCGCGGCAGTGCTTGCGCGGCACGCAACGCTGCGGTGTCCTGAGCATGTCGGACAAGGCACAGCCGGTCCTGCTGGACTACCTGACCCGAGGCTACGGCGAGCTCAAGCGACGCCTCACGCGGGTGCTCGGCAACTCCGACCTGGCGGGCGACGCACTGCAGGACACATGGCTGCGCCTGCAGAGCCGGGAAGATGAAGAAGGCCCCATACAGAGCCCGCGTGCGTACCTGATGCGCATGGCCGCCAACGCGGCCGTGGACATCCAGCGCAGGCACGGCCAGTCCCTGCCGCACGACGACGTGGCCGCATTGCTCGACCTGGCCGACACGGCGCCGGGGCCGGCGCAGGTGGCCGAGGCGCGCTCGAACCTCGGCGCGCTGATGAAGCACCTCGACCGCCTGCCCAAGCGCCAGCGCGAAGTGATCGTGCTGGTGCGATGGGAGGGCATGGCGCAGAAAGAAGTGGCCAGGCAGTTGGGCGTGTCGCTGCGCACGGTGGAGCTGGACCTCCGGCGCGCGCATGAATATCTCGACACGCGGATGGCCGATGAAAAAAATTGATTGCGGTTTTGGGGTGCGTCAAAACGTCATGACCCATGGACCCCGCTGAACCGAGCCGATGAACATGCAGAAATCTCCCGACGACCGTGACGCCGCATCCGACCTGCCGCACAGGCAGGCGCGGGTGTGGCTGCGCACGCTCTCCTCGGGGGACGTGAAGCCATGGGACGCGCAGGCGTTCACCCGCTGGCTCAACGCCAGTCCGGCGCACAAGGAAGCCTTTAGGGAAGTGAAGGCGCGATGGACTGCGCTGAAGCCTGTGGTGGGCGAAATGCTGCGCACCAACCCGCAGGCCGCCGAGTTCCATGCGCGCACGCTGGCGGGGCCGGGGCTGATGAAGCGCCGTGCATTCCTGGGCGCGACGCTGGGCACGGCAGCCGCCGTGGCCGGCGTCGCTGTGTTCCAGCCGCCGGCGCGGCTGCTGTACTCGCCCGGCGAATGGAGCGCGGATGTCCGCACGGCGGTGGGCGAGCAGCAGGCCCTGACGCTGACCGGCAGCGTCGGCGTCACCCTGAACACGCAGACCAGCATTCGCCGCCAGGTGGTGGATGGCAACACCGTGGGCATCGACCTGCTTGCGGGCGAAGCGGCCGTCGACATGCCATCAGGGCGGCGCGCGGGCAGCCCTGCGTTCAGCGTGGCGGCCGGCGTGGGCCGCAGCCTGGCCGAGGCCGGGCGCTTCGAGGTGCGGCACCTCGCGGGCAAGGTCTGCGTGACCTGCATCGAGGGCGCGGTGCGGGTGGAGCATCCGGCCGGCGTGCAGGCACTCGGGGCCGGTCAGCAGGCGGTGTACGACGCCGCCGCGCTCAGCGGCATCGGCCGCGTCGATGTGGCCGATGCGGCGGCGTGGCGACGCGGCGAGCTGGTGTTCAACAACACGCGGCTGGCCGAGGTGATCGACGAGATCAACCGCTATCGCGCGGGCCGCGTGGTGCTGATGAACACGCGCGTGCAGGACAACCGCGTGAGCGGCCGTTTCGTCATCAAGGCGCTGGACTCGGCGCTCGCGCAGCTCCAGCACAACTTCGACCTGAGCGCGCGCGCGCTGCCCGGCGGCCTGCTCATCCTCGCCTGAAGCGAAGCGCCGGTTTTTTCCCGCGCGAACATGACCGTTCAAAGACACGGTGCACGCGGCGCCGTGGTGCGCCGCGCGTGACAAGACAGCGCCACACGGCGCTTCAAAAATAGTTTGCGGTTTTGCAGAAGCTGGCTCCGTCTTAGCGCATCGGGGGCGGGACAGGCAGGGCAGGCGACGGGTTCGCGGGCCGTGCTTGCCGCCTCCACGAAGCGGCTGCGCCGGCATGTGCCTGGCAGCCGGATGGCATCGCTCAAAACCTATCGGCAAGACTTCACATGAACACACGCGCACGCAGCCACCACGGGCCAGCGACAACCACCCAGGGCAGTCTCTTCCGGATGGCACCCGTCGCGCGCGCCGTCGCGCTGACGCTGATGGCCGGCGGCGTGGTCGGCGCCGCGCATGCGCAGCAGCCGCGCGCCTTCAGCCCGGCATGGTTCAACGACAAGGGCGCGATCCAGAACACGGCCGTGGCCACGGGCCGCCTGCCCAACGGCATGCCCGCGTCGATGCTCACCAGCCCGCAGGCGCAGCAGCAGCGCGCGGCCGAACAACTGCAGCGCTCCATCGGCAACCTGAACCTGGCCGCGCGCGGCATCGCGGCGCAGCAGGCCGCGCAAGAAGCTGCGCGGCGCGCGGCGCTCGAGAGCGGCCAGGGCGTGCCCGAGGGCCTGGCCGAAGGCGGCCTGAAGGTCGACACCGCGAGCCTCACCGCCGGCTGGGCCAATGCCAATGCGCCGGTGCAAAGCCAGAACGGCAGCCAGACCCAGGTCACCATCGCGCAGACCGGCGCGCAGGCCACCCTGAACTGGGAGACCTTCAACGTCGGCAAGAACACCACGGTGAAGTTCGAGCAGCAGCCGAGCTGGGCCGTGCTCAACCGCGTGAACGACCCGAAGGCGCGGCCGTCGCAGATCCAGGGGCAGATACAGGCCGACGGCACGGTGCTGGTGGTCAACCGCAACGGCATCGTGTTCAGCGGCAGCAGCCAGGTGAACACGCGCAACCTCGTGGCCTCCGCCGTCGGCCTCAGCGACGCGCAGTTCAAGAAGGGCCTGTACAGCGACGCGCAGGGCTCGGCCTTCATTCCGACGCTGGCCAACGACCTTGCGACCACGGCCACCGGCTTCACCCACGGCGCGGCCACGGCCGACGTGACGGTCGAGGCCGGTGCGCGCATTGCCACGCACAAGCCCACCAGCGTGACCGAGGGCGGCGGCTACGTGCTGCTCGCGGGCCGCGAGACGCTCAACCGAGGGCGCATCGAAACGCCTTCGGGCCAGACCGTGCTGGCCGCCGGCGATGCCTTCGTGATCCGCAAGGGCATGGGCACCGACACCAACCAGGCTTCCAGCACGCGCGGCAACGTGGTCACGCCGCTGTACCTGCCCGACTCGGCCGCCGGCCGCGTGGTCAACAGCGGCCTCGTGCAGGCGCCCACCGGCGACATCACGCTGGTCGGCCGCCAGGTGAGGCAAGAGGGCGTGCTGGAAGCGACCACCTCCGTGCACACGCGCGGCACCATCCACCTGGTGGCCGACGGGAAGCAGGCCGCGGCCACGGTCACGCTCGCGCCCGGCAGCATTACCGCGATCCGGCTCGACACCGACCCCGCCACCGCGCTCGACGTGCAGCGCGAATCGCTCCTGGTGGACAGCGACAAGACCGGCGGCGACGGGTTCAACCGCCGCGACCAGTCGCTGGTGCGCATCGCCAGCGGCGGCAACGTCGACTTCCAGGGTGAATCGCTCACGCTCGCCACCGGCGGGCAGGTGATGGTCGATGCGGTGCGTCGCAGCCATGTGGCCAGCGGCGCGCGCATCGACGTGTCGGGCGCGGTGGGCGTCAGCGTGGCCATGGAGGCCAACAACGTGCAGGTCGACGTGCAGGGCAACGAGCAGCGCGACGCACCGGGCAACCGCGACAGCAAGCGGCTGAACAACAGCAAGCTGTGGATCGACCGGCGCACGCTGGTGCGCGTGCCCAAGGGCACGCAGGGCAACGACAGCGACCGCTGGTACACGGCCGGCGGCCTGCTCGAAGTGGGCGGCTACCTGGGCACCAGTGGCCACGGCATCGGCGAATGGGCGGCGCAGGGCGGCACGGTGCAGTTCGGCGGCGGCGAACTCGTGACGCAGGGCGGCTCGAACATCAACCTCTCGGGCGGCACCATCGACGTGCAGACCGGCAACATCCGCCAGAGCTACCTGAAGGGCAGCGACGGCCGCCTCTACGAAGCCTCGAAGGCGCCGGGCGACCTGCTGTACGACGGCGTGTACAAGGGCTTCGAGTCGGCGCACAAGCGCTGGGGCGACGCGACCACCGACTTCTTCTACAACCCGCTGATCGCACCGCAGCAGCGGCTGGAGAGCGGCTACACCGTGGGCCGCGACGCCGGCCGGCTGGTGGTGTCCACCCGCGCCGCGGTGCTCGAAGGCGAACTCACGACCACGGCCTTCCAGGGCCCGCGCCAGCAACGCGCACGCGACGCCGGCATCGACGGCTACCTGCAGGCGCAGACCGCCGTGGCGAAGCAGGGCCGGCTCGTCATCGGCGCGCTGACGCCGTACTACGACAAGGCCCTGCAGAACCTGCGCAACAGCCCCGACGCGATGGTCGAGAAGGTCGAGATCGGCACGCACGCGCGCCATCTGGCCGACGACCTGGCACTCGCGCAGCCGCTGCCTGAAGCGGCCACGAAGAGCCTGCTGCTCGACGCCGGCTGGCTCGGCAGCCTGGGGCTGGGCGAACTGCGCGTGTACGCGGCGGGCAGCATCCAGGTGGACGGCGCGGTGGGCGTGGCCCACGGCGGCACGCTCGCGCTGCACGCGACCGAGGTGAAGGTCAATGCCGACCTCACGGCGCGCGGCGGCAGCATCCTGCTGGGCAACATGATCGAGCGCCACACGTCCTTGCCCCAGCCCTGGCTGGAGCAGCCGATCGAGAAGATGCCGCCCGGCGGCTACCTCAACCGGACGCTGGTGGCCGACGGCGTGACGCTCGACGCGCGCGGCCTCTGGACCAACCTGAAGATCGACCGCAGCGACATCGCAGGCCTGCCCTACGTGGACGGCGGCAACGTGTCGGTGCGCAGCACCGGCAGCGTGGCGCTGGGCACGGGCAGCCTGATCGACGTGTCTTCCGGCGCGGCACTGATGGAAGACGGTTCGCTGCGCGGCGGCAAGGGCGGCAACGTGACGCTGGGCGCCAGCCAGAACCTGGGCACCGGCGCACTGACGCTGGATGGCGAGCTGCGCGGCTTCGGCGTGCGTGGCGGCGGCAAGCTGAGCGTGGAGCACGGCACCACCATCAGCATCGGCGGCGTTCTGACCGATGCCGACAAGGTGCTGCAGGGCGGGCTGGCCAGCGCGCAGCCGCTGCGCCTGGCCAACGACTACCTGATTGGCGCGGGCGCGCTGATCCCGATGGATTTCTCCGTCACCAGCGACAGGCTGGCGCCGGGACAGGTGGTGCGGCAAGACTCGCAGCCGCGGTTGACCGAGCAGAACCCCGTGATCACTGCCGCCCCGTGGGTGAGCACATCGACCGTGCAACTGGCCTCGGGCAAGCTCATTGCCGCCAACCAGGTGGTGCCGGCGGGCAGCACCCTGGTCGTCATCTCCAACATTCCCGCGGGCTATGTGTTGCCGGCCGACGTGTTCCCGAGGGGCCTGCCGACCTTCGAGCAGACCACCGTCTACAAGGCCGGCACCGCGGCCAAATACCCGACCACGGTGCCTGCAGGCACGCGCATTGCCGCCGGCACGGTGTGGCCCGACACGGTCGCGGTGGCGCCGTTTCTGGCGCTGGACCCCGGCCTGTTCCAGCGCGGCTTCAGCCGCTACGCGGTGAGCTCGCCCGACGGCATCTCGGTGGCCGATGGCACGCAGCTGCAGGTCGTCATGCCGGTGCTGCGCTTCGACCCGGCAACGGGCCGCATGCTGGCCACCGGGGGCGACACCTCGCAGGCGCTGCGCACCTGGCTGCCGCCGCTGCAGCAAGAGAACGCGGTTCGTCGCACGCTCACGATGCGCGACGGCGCCGACCTGTCGCTGAAGGCGGGGACGCTGGAAGCGGAAGGGGCGCTGACCATCGGAGCCGGTGCGCGCATCCAGGTCGATCCGGGCCGCACCATTGCGCTTGAAGGCAATGCGCAAACCACCATCGAAGGGCTGCTGCAGGCCGCGGGCGGACGCATCTCGGTCTTGCGCGGGACCTACAACGAGGTCGGGCCGGCGGGCGCCGCCAGCGGCCGCGGCGACAACCGCTCGATCTGGATCGGCGAGCACGCCGAACTCGACGTGTCCGGACGGGCCTTCACCGCCACCGACTCGCTGGGCCATGCCTACGGCAAGGTCAGCGCGGGCGGCACCATCGAGATCGGCGTGCCCTTCGACCTGGACACCCGCAAGTCGGCGCAGGCCGACACCTTCGTGGTGGTGCGCCCCGGTGCGCGGCTCGACGCCTCGGGCGCCACGGCCACGCTGTACCAGCCGGGCGTGGGGCCGGTCGAAGCGCCCAGCCAGGGCGGCGTGATCTCGCTGACCTCTTCGCGCGGCCTGTTCCTCGATGGCCAGATGCGTGCCGCCTCGGGCGGCGCGGGCGCGGCCGGCGGTACGCTGGCCCTGACGCTGGAGACGCCGCTCTACGGCCCGGTCGCATACGGCACTTACGCAGGCCCGAGCGTGACCGACACGGTGCGCCAGACGCGTGAACTGGTGCTGGCACAGACGCAGGGAGACGGCGTGCTGGCGGCCGGCCTGCGGGCCGGCGCGGCCGATCCCGCGCTGACGTATGGCCGCGCGCGCATCGGCGTGGACCGCATCCAGGCCGGCGGCTTCGACAACCTGGCGCTGGGCGTGAACGGCGTGCTGAGCTTCGACGGCTCGGTGGCACTGCGGCTGGGCCAGAGCCTGCGCCTGACCAGCAGCAGCCTGGGCCTGGTCGAGAACGCCCCCATCGACAGCCGCATCGTGCTCGCAGCGCCCTATGTGCGCCTGGGCGGTTCAGCCAACCGGCAGGTCGACAACACGCTCATGCCCAACCCCGTGACCGGCGTGCGCAACTACGGCCAGGGCAGTGGGGAACTGGGCATTCCGAAGGTGGCGGCGGGCAGCAGCCTGCGGGTGGATGCCGACCAGATCGACATTGCCGGCGACGTCACGACCGGCACCCGCGGCCTGATCTACCTGAACGCCGGCAAGAAGGTGGCCGTGGAGCGCCTTGCCTTCGACGACATGCGCCTGGCCAGTCAGGGAGACATCCGCTTCCACGACGGGGGCGGGCTCTATGTGCCCGGCAACCTGACGCTCGCGGCGGCGCAGATCTATCCGGCCAGCAACGACAGCGGCACCGTGCTGGTCGGACGCTACAGCACCGTGAGCCCTGAATTCGGCACGATACGGGCCGCGTTCGACCCCCAGCGCACCCTCACCATCGAGCGCATCGGCGACGCATTGCCGGGCATGCCGCAAAGCGCGTTCGGCCGGCTCACGCTGGCGGCGGGCAAGGTGGTGCAGGCCGGCGTGCTGCGCGCGCCGCTGGGCAGCATCACGCTGGGCACCGCAGCGGGCAGCGGCTACACCGGGCTTGTCGAGCTGATGCCGGGCAGCGTCACGTCGGTCAGTGCGGCCGGGCTGCGCATGCCTTATGGCGGCACGTCGGACGGGCTGAACTATGTCTTCAACGGCCAGGACGTGGTGTACCAGGGCGTGGGCTGGGAGCCGTCGCTCAACTTCGTGGGCCATGCGGTGGATGTGCACGCTGGCGCGGTGCTCGACCTGTCCGGCGGCGGCGAACTCACGGGCACGGCCTTCCTGCCGGGCCGTGGCGGCTCGGTCGATGCGCGCATGAACCCGCTGATGCAGCGCAGCGCCGACGGCCGCGCTTTCGTGCTGCCGGGGCTTGCGACCAACCCGGTGTACGCCATCGTGCCGGGCATGCAAGCCGCCTATGCGCCGGTGAACGGGGAGAAGGGCGCAAGCAACGCGGCCGTGGGCCGCCAGATCACCGTCGGCGCGGGGGTGCCTGGTTTGCCCGCGGGCACCTACACGCTGCTGCCTTCCACCTACGCGCTGATGCCGGGTGCATTCCGCGTCGAGCTGAACGGGCTGGCGCCCAGCGTGGGCGCCATGGGCACCGCCAACGCCATGCGCAACGGGTCGTGGGCGGCATCGGGGCAGCTCGGCACGGCCGGCACGGCGTTTCGCGATGCGATGCCCACGCAGGTGATCCTGACGCCGGCCGACATGCTGCGCAGCTACTCGCAGTACAACGAGATGGGCTACAGCGCCTTCGCACAAGCCCAGGCCCTGCGCGAAGGCGTGCCGCGCGCGGTGCTGGAGCGCGACGCCAAGTCGATGCGCCTGGACCTGTTGCCGCCCACGCAAGAAGGCTCGCTCGGACGGCCGCAGCAACTGCGCTTTGCCGGCACGGTGCTGGCCGCGCCGGCCGAGGGCGGGCGCGGCAGCACGGTGTCGGCCGGCGGCGGCAGCGACTTCGAGATCCTGCCCGACGGCGCTTCGCGCACGCCGGGCTTCACCGGCGTGTCGATCAACGCCTCGGAGCTGAACGCCATCGGCGCCGCGCGCCTGGTCATCGGCGGCCAGCTCACGGCGTCCTACCTCGACAGGAAGGGCAGCCTGCAGCAGGCGAACATGGTCAATGCCACGGCGCAGTCGCGCGCCATCGTGCTGCGCGCCGGCAGCGAACTGCGCGCGGCGGAGGTCTTTCTGATCACCAGTTCGCGCGCCGGCGGCATCACCGTGGAGCAGGGCGCGAGCATCAACACGCTGGGCCGCGGCAAGGCCGCCTATGACTCGAAGGACGGCTTCGTCTTCGCGCCCGGCCCCAACAGCCTGGTGGCCGTGTCCAACGGCTGGCTCGACATGCTGGCGCCCACCTTGCCGGTCAACGACGACGGCAAGGGCGCGGGTGCGATCCGGATCGGCGCCTGCACGCTCACCCCGTGCGCCGGGGTCACGCGCCTGTACTCCGAAGGCACCATCACGGCCGCGACCGACAACGCCTTCGACCTCGGCGAGGCGGTGCGCTACGGCACGCGCAACCTGGTGCTGGCCGTGGGCGGCGTGAACGTGGGCAGCGAGCGGTCGCTGGCCGACGCCACCACGCGCGGCGTGCTGCCGCCGGGCCTCACGCTCAACCAGCGCGTGCTCGACCGCCTGCTGCGCGGCGACACCGAGGCCGGCGCGCCCGCGCTGGAGAACCTGGTTCTCACGGTGCGCGATTCGCTCAACTTCTACGACACGACCACGCTGTCCACCATCGACCCCGCCACCGGCCGGTCATCGGTCGAGCGGCTGGTGCTGGGCACGCCCGCCATCTATGGCTACGGCGGTGCCGACGCGCTCGCGCGCATCCAGACCGACACGCTGGTGTGGAACGGCGCGACCACGCCGGCCGGCAACGTGGTGGCCGGCGGCGCGGGCACGGGCAGCGGCAGCCTGGCCATCGACGCGCGCCGCATCGAGTTCGGCTTCGGCCCCGGTGCGCGCGTCGACTCCGTCCACACCTTCGACCGCACGACGCTCGGCTTTGCCGACGTGAGCCTGAACGCGAGCGAGCGCATCACGGCCAACCGCAGCGGCTCGCTGTCGGTCTACCAGAGCCGCGGTGCGTGGGACGACACGCTGAACGACTTCAGCTACAGCGGCGGCACGCTGCACCTGCGCACGCCGCTGCTCACCGGCCGCGCGGGGTCGGTCAACAAGCTGGTGGCGGGCGGCAGCATCGAAGCGGTGGCCTTCCCCGGTGCCCGTGCAGGCGTGCCCGACAACGCGGCGCTGGCCGACGCACTGGGCGCGGAGCTGTCGCTCGACAGCCGCAAAGGCAGCCTGCGCCTGGACACCGCCGTGCTGCTGCCCAGCGGCAAGCTCAGCCTCGCGGCGCAGGGCGACCTGCTGCTGGGAGCGGGCGCGCAGGTCGACATGGCGGGCCGGCGCATCGATTTCTTCGACAGCGCCAAGCACAGCTGGGGCGGCGACGTGCTGCTCGAAAGCCGCGCAGGCAACATCGCGCAGGCGGCGGGCTCGACCATCGACGTGTCGGCGGTGGAGAACCGCGCCGGCAAGATCGTGGCCATGGCGCTGGGCGATGCCGCGGGCACGGTGTCCCTCGCTGGCACCTTGCGCGGTGCCAGCAGCGGCCGCTACGACGCGGGCGGCACCGACGTGCCCTACGCGGCGGGCCGCGCCGACATTCGCGCGCAGCACATCGACGACTTCACCGGCCTCAACCAGCGCCTGAACGACGGCGGTGTGGTCGGTGGCCGCAGCTTCCAGCTCAAGCAGGGCGACCTGCAAGTGGGCAACGAACTGCGCGCACGCGAGATCAATGTGTCGGTGGACAACGGCCAGCTCACCGTGGCCGGCACCGTCGATGCCGGCGGCGAGCAGGTGGGCAGCATCCGCCTGGCGGCGAAGAACGGCGTCACGCTGGCCGGCAACGCCGTGCTCGACGCGCATGGCAGCGTGCTGCGCGTGGACAGCTACGGCCAGGCCATCGACGCACCGAACCGCGCGGTGATCGAGATCGATGCGGGCAGCGGACGCCTGCGCATCGAGCCCGGCGTGCGCATGGACCTGCGCGCGGGAAGCTCGGGCCGCGCGTTCGGCACCGTCGCGCTCAACGCGCCGCGCCTGGGCGGCGCGACCGGCAACGACGTCGGCATCGATGCGGCCGGCGGCATCACCATCGACGGTGCGCGGTCGATCATGCTCAACGCCTTCTGGCGCTACGACGATGCGCCGGTGGGCACCGACATCGGCGTGGACGGCCGCAGCTACCAGTCGGTCACGCAGGCCTACCTGGAGGCCAAGCACGCCGACAGCACGGCCTTCATGGCCAACGCGCTGGCCAACGGCAACCTGATGAACACCCGGCTGCAGGGCCTGCGCGCGTACAGCGACGCCTTCCATCTGCGCCCGGGCATCGAGATCGCGAGCCGCACGGCCGACGGCGACCTGCACCTGGACGGCGACATCGACCTGTCGCGCTACCGTTACCAGGGCATCAACCCCCACACGCCGCGCACCGGCGTCGCCGGCTCGGGCGAAGCCGGTGCGCTGGTGCTGCGCGCCAAGGGCCGGCTGGACGTCTTCGGCAGCCTGAGCGACGGCTTCGACGGTGCGCGCCTGCCGGTCACGCCCGACGACAAGGGCTGGGTGCTCCCCAGCGGTCGCATCCCCCTGGGCGGCGACGTGGTGCTGCCGAAAGGCGGGCGCGTGACGCTGGACACCGGCACCTTCTTCCAGTCGGGCCGTGTGCTGAACTACGACCTGCCCATGCAGCCCATGAGCCTGGCGCGCGGCACCTTGCTGCCCGCCGCGGCCACGCTGAGCCAGCCGCTGGCGCTGGCCAAGGGCGCGGTGCTCGGCGGCGCGGTGCAGGATGCGGCCGGCAACGTGCTGTATGCCGCGGGCACGGTGCTCGCGGCGGACGTGACCTTGCCTGCCGGTGCCCGCCTGGGTGCGGGCTTCCGCCTGAACAGCGTCGCCAACGTGGCGGCCATGACCTGGCCGCATGGCGTGGCGCTGCCTTTCCCCGACGGCGCCATCCGCGACGAAGCCTTCCCGGGAGCGCCTATCAACGGCGTGCAGCTCGCGCGGCCGCTCGCACTGGCCAAGGGCGCGGTCATTCCCAGCGAAACCCTGGTGCGCCTGCCCGGCGGCATCGACGTCGTCGACCTGCGCGAGCGCAACGCCGACGGCACCCAGGGCCGCACCTGGGCACTGGCGCCGCTGCTGGCGCAGGGTTCGCAATCGTGGGACCTGCGTCTGGTCGGCGGGGCCGACCTGTCGGCGGCGGACACGCGCCTCACGCAGCCGCATGCGAAGGCCGGCATTCGCCTGTCCGACACGCACTACGGCTCCAACTTCATCCGTATTGAAATTCCCGGCACCGCCACGCCCGGCGAGTTCATGTGGGCGATCGATGCCGACGTGGCGCTCTGGAACGAGCAAGGCATGGGCTTCGACATCCATCCCGGCCAGGCGTTGACACCGGCGCAGATCGAGGAGGTCATGGGCTGGGGCGGCCTGGAACTCAACGACTTCGGCGTCGGCCCGCTGCTGGTGCAGACCGCGCCCGGGAAGCCGCCACAGACCCGGCTGGAAGAAAAGTCGCTGCGCGAGCCGATCTTCAGCGTGCTGCGCACCGGCACCGGCGACCTCGACCTGGTCTCCGGCGGCGACATCCTGATGACCTCGCCCTATGGCGTCTACACCGCCGGCACACCCTCGGCCTCGCTGGCCGCGCCGGGCAAGGCCGATCTCCACAACCTGCCGCGCGGCCAGCAGCCCGACGGCAGCATGCTCGGCTCACAGGGCACCACGCTCGCGCCCTTCATCGACGGCAGCGGCAGCCAGAGCCTCTACCAGGCGTGGTACCCCGAGCACGGCGGCAACTTGCTGCTGCGCGCGGGGGGCGACGTCATGGGCGACCAGATCGGCACTGGCACCGTGTTGGTCCGCGCGGACGCGCTGCGCATGCGCGGGGCGATGACGGGCACCAGCTCCGTCGGGCAATGGTTGTGGCGCCAGGGCGGCGGCACCGTGGCCCAGGACGTCCCGACGGCCTGGTGGATCAACTTCGGAACCTACGTGGCCGGCGCCCTCGGCGACAGCGCACCCTACCTGACGGGCTTCACCGGCTTCGGCACGCTGGGCGGCGGCAACCTGGTCTTCGAGGCAGGCCGCAATGCCGGCATGCTCAACATGCGCAGCGACTGGAACGCCCTCTACGTCTCGCGCAGCCAGGGCCTGAACCTGGCCGTGGGCAGCACGGGCCGCGTGACTTCCGCCGGCGAGCTGGTGCTCACCGGCGGTGGCGACCTTGACATCCGCATCGGCGGTGGCCTCAACCCCGTGGCCGAGACGCGCAGCTTCGCCCCCAACGGCAGCAGCCAGTCCGCGAGCGACCTGCGCCGCACCGAACAGCGGCAGGACCTGAACGGCACCTTCACCAACTTGCGCGGCGCGCTGCGCGTGGACGCGGGCTCGGTGGGCGGCATCGAACTGCGCTACGACCGGGCCGACCCGACGGAGTCGCGCGCGTTGCGTGTCAACGTGGCGAGCTCCGGCATTGCCGGCGGCGGTCCGGTGCTGGTGCTGGGCGACAGCGGCCTGCGCATGGAAGCGCGCGGCGACCTGGTGATCGGTACCGTGACCGATGCCGGGCGCGTGCCCCAGTTCAACGGCGGCGTGCCGTTCTCCTCCGGCGGCTCGCATTTCGCCGGCGGCGGCATCGGCTGGTTCTCGCTGTGGACGCCGTCGACGGCGGTCGACCTGTTCTCGGCCGGCGGCAACCTGACACCGGGCATGGCCTGGACCGACGACCGCGGCCGGAGCGACCAGGTGTCGAGCGGCGACCGCTTCATCTACCCCTCGGTGCTGCGCGCGGCGGCGGCCAACGGCAGCCTCTACTACGGCAACGCCGTGACCGGTGCGTTCAACAAAAGCGACATGCCGGTCAAGTCGAGCACCAGCATCCTGCTGGCACCGACACCGGTCGGCGCGCTGTTCGTGCGCCAGGGCAAGCCGCAACTCGAACTGCTGGCCGGCGATTCGATCTACGCGAGCGGCTACGCCGTGACGCCCTCGGGCGTCGATCCGGCGATGCTGCCCACGCCCTTCAACCCGGGCTTTGTCGGCCTGGGCCAGGCCGTCTGGTACGGGCCGCTTCGCATCACCAACGTGCACCCCGATGCGATCGCGCCTTCGGTGCTGGTGTCGGGCAACACCGCGCCCAATGCCACCCAGCAGAGCTATCCGCTGTTCAGCTTCGTGTCGCCCACGGCGTCGGGCTACAGCGTCACGGGCCAGGCGCCGTCGCGCTTCTACGCGGTGCAGGGAGACATCGTCGGCCTGCGCACCGGCTCCATCATCTCGCGCGCGGAGTTCTCCGGCCCGATCGACACCTGGTATGAAGGCAGCGGCCCGGTCGCGATCCGCGCCGGCCGCGACATCGTGAATGCCGGTACGCCGCTGGGCGTCGTCGAGACCGTGCCGGCCGATGGCTTGGGCTGGACGCGCACCCGGGCCGCCGACAGCAATGCGCCGTACCGGCCGTGGACCTCGCTGGGGAGCGGCTTTTCCACGGGCAACCTGATCGTGCACAACAACATCGACGACGTGTCGGTGGTGGAGGCGGGCCGCGACATCCGCTACAGCAGCTTCTACGTGGCGGGCCCTGGCCAGCTCGAACTCACGGCGGGCCGCGACGTGTACATGGCCGACAAGGCCGAGTTGCGCAGCATCGGCTCGGTGGCGCGCGGGCCCGGCGTGGTGCCGGGCGACCGCCGCAGCGGCGCCGGCATTGCGGTGACCGCCGGAGCGGGCCGCGAAGGCGCCGACTGGGCCGCCTTTGCCGCGCGCTACCTCGATCCGAAGAACCTGGCGAATGCCGAACAGTCCTTCGCCGAGCAGCCGGGCAAGGCGCTGCGCACCTACGAAGGCAGGTTGACGCTGTCGCAATGGCTGGCACGCGAGTTCGGCTATGGCGGCGACGAGGCGGGTGCGCCCGCGTACCTGGCGAGCAAGCAGGCCGAGCTTGATGGAGCGCGTCAGGGCTCCGGCACCGGCAACGCCGGCAGCGGCGCGGCCATCCGCACGCTGGAGCGCGAGTACCGCCTGGAAAGCGGCCTGCACCTGGTCAACTGGCTCACCGAACGCTTCGGCGGCGCCAACGGCCTGGGCCTGCACTTCGATGCGAAGACGATGGACGCGCGCGCCTTCTTCGACGCCTTGCCGCCACCGCAGCAACGCGCCTTCCTGCGCAACGTGTACTACGCCGAGCTGAAGGCCGGCGGTCGCGAGTACAACGACCCGAAGAGCCGCCGCAGCGGCAGCTACCTGCGCGGGCGCGAAGCCATCGCCACGCTGCTGCCGTCGCACGATGCGCAGGGCAACCCGCGCGACTACACCGGCGACCTGACCATGTTCAGCAGCGCCCTGTACTACGAACAGCGCAGCGCGCAGCCGACCAAGCGGGCCTTGCCGGGCAAGAACTACATGCGTTATGACGAATGGCTGGCCATGGGCAGTGCAGCCTCCGACCTGCCGTACTACAAGGTGCTCGACGCCGGCATGCACACCGACTTCGGCGGCGACATCAGCCTGCTGGTGCCGGGCGGGCGCGCGGTGGTGGGCGTGGACGGCGGCTTCACGCCGGGCGAAGGCTCGGGCCTGCTCACGCAGGGCGAGGGCGACATCAACGTCTACACACGCGGCAGCCTGCTGCTGGGGCAGAGCCGCATCTTCACCACCTTCGGCGGCAACGTGCTGGCGTGGTCGGCGCAGGGCGACATCAATGCGGGCCGCGGCGCCAAGACCACCATCGTCTACACGCCGCAGCGGCGCGCCTACGACAACGTGGGCAATGTGGCGCTGTCGCCCAACACGCCGAACACCGGCGCCGGCATTGCCACGCTGAACCCGATTCCGGAGATTCCGCCGGGCGACGTGGACCTGATCGCGCCGCTGGGCACCATCGACGCGGGCGAAGCCGGCATTCGCGTGTCGGGCAACGTGAACCTTGCGGCGCTGCGCGTGGTGAACGCCGAGAACATCCAGGTGAAAGGGCAGGCCGTGGGCATTCCGGTGATCGCGGCGGTGAACGTGGGCGCGCTCACCAACGCGAGCGCCGCCGCGTCGCAGGCCGCGAGCGCCGCGCAGGATGTGCTGCAGCGCGAGCGCGCCGCGGCCCGGCAGAGCTTGCCATCGGTGTTCACGGTGCGGGTATTGGGCTTCGGTGACGAGGCCGCTCCAAGGAACGGCGCCGAAGCTTCCCCGCCGCCGAGTTCAGCCCGGCAGGCGAGTGCGAAGCATCCCTACGATCCGTCGTTTCCGATGCAACTCGTGGGCCTGGGCGACAGCTTCGATCCGAAGCAACTGGCCCGCCTGACGGACGAAGAGCGTCGTCGCCTGCAACAGGCTCGGTAGGGCACCGGCATGCTTTCCCTGTCGCTTGGTTCACTGGGTTCGCTCGGCCAGGCGCATCACGGCTTCGCGTTGCAGGATTTTCTTGTCGCGAACTACGAGCGCCTGCGCCAACGCCTGTTGCACCGTGTGGGCTGCGCGCACCTGGCCAGCGACTGTCTGCATGACACCTGGCTGCGCCTGGGCGAGACAGTCGTGTGCGAGCCGGTGCAGAGCCCCGAGCGCTACATCCTGCGCGTGGCATGCAACGTGGCCGTCGACTACCTGCGCACCGATCGGCCGTGGCAGTACAGCGGCGACGCCGAGGCCATTCTCGAACAACTCGTCGACCACTCGCCCGGTCCGGAGACGATTGCGCAAGCCCGCTCGGAATTGCATGCGGTCGATCGCGCGATGGAGCGCATGCCGCGGCGCCACCGTGCCGTGCTCATTTCCTTGCGCATCGACGAGATGACGCGCGACGAGGTTGCGACCCGCTATGGCCTGTCACTGCGAGGCGTGGATACCGCGCTGCGCCAGGCCCTGGACCATTGTGCGAAGAGCGCGGGCCAGCAGGTGTTCGCAGGAATCAGCGCGCCGCGTCGTCAGCTTCGGGCAGCGAGGTCTGCTGTCTAGCCCAGCATCGAGCCATCGACGCACGTGACGCAGGAACCCCCGATGAGAACACCGCCCTTCGAATCGACATTCACCGCGATGCGGCCATTGCGGCCCACGCAGCGCCCCTGGGTGGCGATGTAGTCCTTGCCGCTGGAAGGCAACAGGCCCCGCTCCCACAGGAACGCGGCCACGCTGCCATTGCCGCTCCCGCAGACGGGGTCTTCATTCACGCCGGAAGAGGGCGCGAAGGTGCGCACTTCGATTGCGGCATCTCCGGATGGGTGAGGGCCGAACACCGTGAGGCCCGTGACGCCCAGGCGCCGCTCCAGTTCCGCCAGCTTCGCGAGGTCCGGCTGCAGGCCGATCACCGCGTTCGCATCTTCAAGCTGCGCGATGATCCAGACCGGGCCCACGGTCACGATGCCCGGCTCGACCTTCAGCTTCAGTTGGCGTCCGACAGCGGCTTCCAGGTCGTTCAGGTCCGCATCCCGCAAAGCGTCGATCCGCGCTGGCGGCAGCTCGAAGCTCAGGCGACGCTCTTCACCAATGCCTGAGACGGTCAACGCGACCAGACCCATGCCGCACTCCTGAACCAGCCGACCGTTGTCACGAGGTGTCGCGCGCCCGGCTTCGAGGATGGCGTGAGCGCTGCCAAGCGTTGGATGGCCCGCGAACGGCAGTTCATTGCGGGGCGTGAATATCCGCAGCCGATAGTCCGCATCCCGCGACGACGGTGGAAGCACGAAGGTCGTCTCGGAGAGGTTGGTCCACCCGGCAATGGCTTGCATCTCCTGCGTGTCGAGCCCCTCGGCGTCGAGGATCACCGCGACGGGGTTGCCCATGAAAGGCCTGGAGGTGAACACATCCACCACTTTGTAGGATCTTTTCATTTCTTCCTTTCGACGTTCTTGATGTTCAAGGCCGGGCCCGATCCTGGCTAGTTTGCGATCACAGCATCGATCTCGCTGGCCTCGATGCCGTACTTCGACATTCGGGTGCGATGGTCGGCCGTCCCGAGGTACGCACGAAGCTGCTTGTTCACCGCTTGCACCAGATCGCGGTTTTCCTTGTGGAAGGAAAAGCCCCCCGTGGGGACGCGCCCATCGGGGCTCTTCTCATGCGCAACGGCCTCAAGCGCCTTGTTGGCAACGGCGAGCGCGCGGTTGCCCACGGCCGTGGCGGCATAGGCGTCGACCTTGCCGGACAAGAGCGCAGCCACCGCCGAAGGCTGATCGTTGAACAGCACGATCTGGCTGTCGGCCGCTCCAGAGGACTTTGCAGCATCGATCTGTACGGTGCCGCCGACGATGCCCAGCCGCGCATCGCCGCGCGCAGCGACTGCCTTGTAGCCTGTCAGCGCCTTGGGATTGCCCCGGGCCACGAGGAACCCATCTCCGAGCGCCCAGACCGGCTCGCTGAACGTGACCAGCCTGGCCCGCTCGGGTGTCACGAAGATCGGCACATTCATGTCCCAGCGTCGTTCCTGAACACCGGGCAGCAGTTCTTCGAACGAGGTCAGGTGGTGCTCGATGCTCGACACGCCAATGGCACGAAGCACCACATCGGCGAGTTCAAGGTCCGCGCCGGTTGGAACGCCATCCGGGCCCGTCCAGTAGAAGGGCGGCTCTTCGATGTAGGCGATGCGTACTCTCATGCGTTGACTCCACTTGAACAAGGAAAAGGCCGCACGGTCTTGTCAGCGGGAGGCCGCATCCAGGCTCGACGAAAGTGCAGCCAACGCAGGCTTCAGTCTTGCCGCCGGCAGATACCCGAAGCCAAGCCGGAACACCCGATCGGCTTCACCAAACCACTTGCCCGATGCAAGCTGCAGGTCGTGCGCCGGCAGCAACGCCCAGAAGCGCGAGACTGCCGCGTCGTCGAACACATCGGCGCGCAACCGCAGGCAGCACAGTGCGCCGGCATCGGGCTTGATCCATTCGATGCGGCCGCGTTCAGCCCGGCACCAGTCCGACAGCGCGTGCAGGGCATTCGCAAGCAGGTGCCGCCGGGATTCGAGCACCCGCTCCCTGTTGCGCAGCAGCGCCGCGGCCAGCGTTTCATCCAGCACCGAGCCGGAGATCACGGTATTCATCTTCGCCACCGTGAGCCTCGCGCGCAGGTCCGCATCGGCCACCGTGAGCCATCCGGTTCGCAGCCCCGGTGCGCCCAGTGCCTTCGAGACGGACGCACCGGTGACGATGCGTGGGTCGAGGCTCGCAAAGCTCTCGACCATCTGCTCGTCTCCATAGGAGGCCTCGCGATAGGTCTCGTCGACAAAGAGCAGCGCGCCGGGCGACAGCCTGCCCATCAGTTCGAGGAGTTGCTCGACATCGGCACGCGACGTCCGGACACCGCTGGGGTTTTGCGGCGAAGCGATGCTCACGAGCTTCGTCTTCGGGGTCAGGCGTGCTTCGATCTGCGCCAGGTCCAGCCGGTAGCCGTTCTCGAATGAGAGCTTGACTTCCCGCACGGTCGCGCCGGCCCCGATGAGGCCGTCGCGGCTCGGCGGAAAGCAAGGCGTTGCCAGGACGGCTTCGTCGCCCGCGCGGCAGACCTCGAAAGCAAGAAGGAAGAGGCCGAGCGCCGTGCCCTGTGTCGTGAGGACGTATTCCGCCGGGACCTTGCAGGCCTTCGCGATCTCTTGCCGCAGCGCGAGCGAACCGGCAGACGTGCCATAGCCCAGCTTCAGGTCGCGGATGTTCTCCAGGCCCGGAAAGTCCAGAAGCTCGCCGAGGGTCAGGTCTTGCGAGGTGCTTTCCGCAAGATTGAACGGCCGGTTCACATCGAGAAGCGAAATGATCTCGTTGTAGGGAAATCTTCCGCGCCACTGCGGGGCGTCCGGACTGTCTTGAATGGCTTTCATCACGCTGCTTTCTACCTGTTGCCGGTGATCGTAGCGAGCAGGCGCAAACTGCAACAGCCACAGTTTTTCGATATTTCGACCATCACAGTTTGCTTGTCGAACGGCGCCCGCGTGGCCGAGAATGAGCGCCATCATGGAAGCGCACGCACCCTATCGATACGAACAACTGGCCGACCTCATCGTCGGCATGATCGACAAGGGCGCGTTGTCCCCGGGCATGCGCGTCCCGTCCGTGCGCACCGTCAGCGAGCAGCATCGGATCAGCATTGCGACGGTGCTGCAGGCCTACCGCCTGCTCGAAGACCGAGGGGTCCTCACGGCCCGGCCGCAGTCGGGCTTCTATGTATCGAGTGCGCACCAGAAGACGTTCGCGCTGCCTTCCACTTCCCGTGCGCGCACGAGAGCGTCGACCGTGTCGATCAGCGGTGCCGTCGCCGCGTTGCTCGAACACGCGTCGAACACCTCGCTGGTGCCGTTGGGGTGTGCGGTGCCCGATGCGGGTGTGCTGCAGTCCAAGCGGCTCGATCTCACGCTGGCACGCGTGGCGCGTCAACATGGCGCGCGCCACAACGTCTACAGCCCGCCGCGCGGCGAGGCAACCCTGCGCCGCGAGATCGCCAGGCGGTCGATGCGAATGGGCCATGCCCTGTCGCCCGACGACATCCTTATCACCAGCGGTTGCACGGAAGCGCTGACGCTTGCGCTGGGCGCGGTGGCCAAGCCCGGCGACACGATCGCCGTCGAGTCGCCCACCTACTTCGGCCTGCTGCACACGCTGGAGGTTCTGGGGCTGAAGGCGCTGGAACTCGCCACCGACCCGGTTCGCGGCATCGACGTGACTGCGCTGGCGCGCGTGCTCGACAAGGAGCCGGTGGCGGCTTGCGTGCTCTCGTCCAGCTTCAGCAACCCGCTGGGGTCGGTGATGGCCGAGGTCGATAAACGCGCGCTCCTCGCGCTGCTTGCGGGGCACGCCATACCGCTGATCGAAGACGACGTGTACGGCGATGTCCACTTCGGCCGCGAGCGCCCCAAACCCTTCATGGCGCTGGACCGGGGAAAGAACAAGATCATCTACTGCGCCTCCTTCTCGAAGAGCCTTGCGCCCGGATACCGGGTCGGCTGGATCGCCCCCGGTGTGTACGCACAGTGCGTGATGGAGCGAAAGCTGGCCTTCAGCCTGAGCAGCCCGGTCCTGCCGCAACTCGCGATTGCGCAGTTCCTTGAAGGCAACGCCTATGACGTGCATCTGCGCCGCGTTCGGCGGGCTTTAGAAGAAAACCTGACGCGGATGGTCAAGGCCATCGAAGCCAGCTTTCCTGCCGAGACGAAGGTGAGCCGGCCCACCGGCGGCTTCATGCTCTGGCTCGAACTCCCCAAGCATTTCGACTCGCGCACGCTGTTCGAGGAAGCGCTCGAACATGGCATCTGCTTTGCGCCCGGGGACGTGTTCTCGGCAAGCCGCCGCTATGGCAACTGCTTGCGCCTGAGTGCCGGACACACATGGGACGAGCGCATCGAAGCCGGCGTGCGTCGCCTGGGGCGACTGGCGCGTGCGCAACTGGCGCGATAGGCCACGACCCGCGCAACCCGAGACGGCCGTCCGATAGCTGCTACTGCGCAGCGGGGTAGTGCAGCGTGGCGATGGGCGCGAAGTCGCTCACCGACTTGTTGAGCAGGCGCTCGGGTTGGTAGTCCTCCAACAAGTCATCGCGCTTTTCCTGCACGAGTTCCTGGGCCACCAGTCGTCCCAGCACAGGCCCCAGCGTCATGCCGCTGTGGGTCGCGACCACGTAGGCGCGTTGTCGCGGCGTGATGAATCCCACGGCTGGCAATCCGTCCGCGGGCCGCGAGCGCTGGCCCACCGACAGGTTGTCGAGCCGTGCATGCGCGGTGTTGTGAAAGGTGCGCCGAAGCCGCGCCAGCATTTCCTGCCCGATGAGCCCGTCCACCGAAGCCTGATACGCAGGGTCCGCCCGATCGTCGAGGTCAGGCGTCTGCAGCAGCAGCCTGCCGCCGCCATCCGGGCGAACATTCATCTCCGGCGTGATGAGGTTGGCGCGCAAGCGAACGTACAGCGCAGCGGTCAGCCCGAGGAATCCGCATGCCCGCTTGTTGGGCTGGTTCGCGTCGATCATTGCCAGCGTCACGCCGAGGCTGGCGGCCAGCGCCGGTGTCCATCGGCCGGTCGCAAGGACCACGTAGTCGCCGCGCCACGAGTTCCCATCGGAGAGTTGAAGCGTCACGCCCTCGGGCCGCTCGTCGATGTCCAGCACGTCGACGCCCTCCTGCAGGGTGGCCCCGTGCTGGCGGGCTTCCGACCACAGGCGCGCAAGAAGCATGGACGGGCAGAGCACCGCCTCCGAGGGGAAGTGCCAGATGTCTCCGCTGCGCGGATGAATGCGCAACTCGGGAATCCGGCCCTGCAATGCGGCGCGGGCAATGCGCGCCGCAGGATAGTCGCGCGCCTGCAGCCCGAGTGCCCGCGCGCCAAGCCGCTCCTGCTGCAGCGGGTCGGTGGCCCATTCGTAGGTGCCGCACACATCCAGCCAGCGGGCTTCGGCCTCTTCCGATTCCTGAAGGGCCAGGTGCTCGCGCATGCCCGCGCAGTTGAGCGCGTGGTAGCTGTCGGGATTCTTGCCGTTCGAGTTGATCCACGCGAAGGTCTTGCTGCTGGTGCCCGCACCCATGTGCGTGCGCTCGAAGATCGACACCCGCGCGTTCAGCAGCGAGAGCGATCTGGCGACCGACAGGCCGATGACACCGGCCCCGATGACCGCGATGCGAAGGGGTGCCTGGGTCATGGCGAAGAAAGGAAGTCGATGGCGAACGACAACACAGCCGTGCAATTCATACGAACCTGTCGGGGCGGTATTTCCCAAGAATATCGATGCTGGCTCTTCCCACGATCTCTTGCGCCGCGTACTTTCCGATGATGGGTGCCAGCGTGATACCGCTGTGCGTCGCGACGACGTACATGCCTTCGACGCCGGGCACGTTCCCGATCATCGGCAGGCCATCCATCGGCATCGGCCGGAAACCGACCGTCACGCTCTTGATCTCCGCGTCGCGCACCCCCGGCCAATACTTCGCGACCTTCAGCTTCAGGCTTTGCGCGTGCATGTTCGCCAGCTCCGCCGTCGGATGACTCTTGAGTATTCCCGCGTAGACAGGCTCATGAGTCGCCGTCTTCGGCGGGCCGCCTACATAGATGGCCACGGCCTCGCCGTTGGGCATCTGCTTGAACTCCAGTGCGCTGGAAAAGTCGTAGACCATCTTCGTCACCGGCGCTATCGGCTTCGTGTGAATCTTCACGCCAGGAGCCGTCTGCATCTTGATGTCCAGGCCGACCCTGGCCAGCATGCCGGGCGTGTCTACGCCGCAGGCTGAGACCACGTAGTCCAGCGCATAGGCGCCCTGGGTGGTCTTGACGCCCTTCACGCGAGAGCCTTCCATGACAAGGGCCTCGACGGAACACGGGTAGACCAGCTTCACCCCTCTCTTCTTTGCATAGGCGAGGATCTTGTTCGTCACCGCGACGGGGTCGATGTGCCCATCGTGGGGAAGGTAGAAGCCGGCTCTTGTGTCGCCTGGCGCGAGGTACGGGCAGAGTGCGGCGATCTCGCTTTCCGTCAGGTGCTTCGGCTGCGCCCCGGTGTCCTGAAGTGCGCTCTCGCGCTTGTTCAGGTCCTTCGCCTTTTCTTCGCTGTCCGTCCAGCTCACCGATCCACCCCAGATCACGCCCAGCCCCAGCTTCGCATCCAGGCGCTTCCATTCCTGCATGCTCTGCAGCCGTAGGTCCCGGTAGTGCGTGTTGACCGTGCTGGGGTTGATCCAGGCCAGAGAGGCCTTCGTCGCCCCCGAGGCCGGTTCCTGCTTCTCGAACACCACGACATCCGCGCCCGCTTCCGCCAAGGAGGCGGCAATCGACGCACCGATGATGCCGGCGCCGATCACACCGATGCGGGGCCTGGCGTTGGCCGCGAAGCCAAGGATCGGCATGGCACCGGCCCCGATGCCCACCGCGTGGATGAAGTCTCTTCTCTTGATCATTTCAGTCACCTGTTCCCAAGGCCGCCTTATTGCTTTTCCGCCTTGGCGACTTCCACCGACATCTGGTAGCTCACGCCGAGCAGGCGATTGGACAGCCGGTCGATCGTGCCGTCGGCGTGCATGTCTTTCACCGCCTTGCTTACGGCCTCGCGCAGTGCGGGCTGGTTCTTCGCCATGGCCGCGGCCGACAACTGATAGGTGAGGATGGAGCCGACTTCCTTGATCGGCAGCTTGTTCACCGTGGCGTACTTCATGCCGCCGAAGTGGGAGCTGATGACGGCGTCGATGCGGCCGATGGCCAGGTCGTTGAAGACCAGGCCGCCGTTGTCGTAGGTGACGATCTCAGAGCCCAGAAGATTCGCGCGCGACCACGACTCGTTGCTCGTGCCCGCGGTCACGCCGACGCGCTTGCCTTTCAGGTCCGGACGATCCTTGATGTCGCCGTTGGCGGCGCGCACGAAGACGCGAAAGTCTTCCAGCCCATAGGCCACGCTGAAGTCGACCTGCTTTTCGCGCTCCGCCGTCGGCGTGAGGTCGTTCATCACCAGTTCGTACTTGCCGGCCTTGAGCCCTTCGACGAAGTTCTTGAACTGGTCGGCCACGAAATCGACCTTGGCGACGCCGATGCGCCTGGCCACTTCCCTGGCCACTTCGACGTCGTAGCCGGCGGGCTGGTTCTTGTCGTCCAGCATGCTCCACGGCGGGCTCGCCTGCGTGTTGGCGATGCGGATCACGCCGGCGGAGCGCGCACGGGCCAGCGTATCGCCCGGCTGTGCCCAGGCTGCTGCAGGCGCGGCGAGGACCGCGCCCAGTGCGCATGCGGCAACGAGACCGCGAATGAAGAACTGGCGAAGAGGTGCTCGATTCATGAACGCTGTCCTGACGATGGAAGTGGGTGAATGCGCCGATCTTGTCGGCGTCACCGTATTGCCACAATCAGCCGTTCGTAGTTGCTCGATAAGCACAGCTTATGCAGCAACCCGCGTGCCGTCAGCGTCTGGGCAGCTTCTGTCCGAGCGCTTCGCGCACACGCTTCATGTCGGCATCCAGCTGGATGCGCATGACGCGCAGCAACTCCTTGGCGTTGTCCGACAGTGGCGTTCCCGGGCGGAAGACCAGCAGCGACGTGGAGGGAATGTCGAAGGTGGTCGGCTTCAGCAGCAGGCCGCGCGCCACGTAGTCGAGCGCCATCACCGGATGGGCCATGCCCATGCCGACGCCCTGCAGCGCGAATTCGCAGACCGAATTCGAATACGGGGTTTCGATCAGCGGCCGCAAGGTCCTGCCTTCGGCGGCAAGGGCCTGTTCGAGCGCGCGCCGCCCCACGTCCTCCGGATTGAGCGCGATGAAGGGATGGGCCGCCAGGTCGTCGGCATCGAGCACCTTCTTGCGCGCCAGCGGATGCTGCGCGTTCATCACGATGACGCCCGAGACGGTGGAGAACTGCGAATGCTCCAGGCTCGCGACAGACAGCTCCTCGGCCATCAGGCCGAAGTCGAGCTGGCCGGCGGACACCTGCTGGTAGACCTCGCGCGAACTCATCACCTGGAACGACAACTGGATCTGCCGCTTGTGCAGCCCGAACGCGGCAATCGCGCGCGGCATGAAGCCGGTGCCCAGCGCCGGCAGCGACCCGATGGCCAGGCGCCCCAGGCCGAAGGACTTGAGGCTGCGAATGCGGTGCTCGATCATTTCGAGGCCGGTGAAGTAGCGGTCGACCTCGACCATCAATGCGAGAGCTTCCTGCGTCGGCACCAGCCGGCCGCGCACCCGCTCGAACAGGCGCAGCTCGCAGGCGATCTCGAACTTGCGCAAGGACTGGCTCACGGCGGGCTGCGACACCCCCAGCAGGTTGGCTGCCCGGCTCGTCGTGCCTGCGCGCATCACCGCACGGAAAACCTCGATGTCACGCTTTTCCATCCATAACCTCTGCTTATTGAGCGAGTCTTCCAGACTGTTGAGCTGATAGGCGGGAAGGCGAATACTTCGCCGCATCCAACAGCCATGCCTAACCTGGACGAATAGCTTAAATGCAATCAATAGACCCAACTAATGTTCAGTTCGAGAGCCTGTCGCCGCCCGTGATGCGCGGATCGACGGTGGTGTTCAACACCTTCGACGATTTCGTCAACCGCAAGGGCCGCCAGCCCGACGGCTTCAGCTACGGCATCACCGGCACGCCGACGGCGCGCGGACTGGAGCGCAGGATTGCCGACCTCGAAGGCGGCAAGCACTGCGTGGTGACGCCCTCGGGCCAGTCGGCGCTGATGACCACCGTGATGGGCTTCGTGCGGGGCGGCGATCACCTGCTGGTGTCGGCCGCCTGCTACGGGGCGCTGAAGACCTTCGCGCAGAAATGGCTGGCCGGCATGAACGTCGATGTCGAGTTCTATGCGCCCGCCATCGGCGCGGAAATCGATGCGCTGATCCGGCCCAACACGCGAATGATCTGCATGGAGTCGCCCGGCACGGTCACCATGGAAATGCAGGACACGCCCGCCATCGCGGCCGTGGCCAGGCGGCGCGGCGTGCTCACCATGATGGACAACACCTGGGCCAGCCCGCTGGGGTTTCGCCCGCTGGCGCACGGCGTGGACTTCAGCATCGAGGCGGCGACCAAGTTCATGGGCGGGCACTCCGACCTGCTCATGGGCAGCATCAGCATGAACGACTACGCCCACTACGAGGTGCTGCGCGAGACGCAGAGCATCCTCGGCCAGCAGGTGAGCCCCGACGACTGCTTTCTTGTGCTGCGTGGCCTGGAGACGATGAAGCTGCGTCTGGCGGCGCAGAGCGCGTCGACATTGCGCATCGCACAGTGGCTCGAAGCGCAGCCTGCCGTCGAGCGGCTTCTGTATCCGCCTCTTGAATCGGACCCCGGGCATGCCCTGTGGAAGCGGGACTTTCGCACCAACGGCTGCCTGTTCTCCCTGATCCTCAAGCCCGCGCCCGAAGGCGCGTTCAACGGTTTCTTCGATGCGCTCCGGCACTTCGTCATCGGCGCGAGCTGGGGCGGCGTGCACAGCCTGGCGGCGTACTACCCCGCGCCGCTGCAGGCCGATCGCGTGTTTCCGGTCACCGACCAGCCGGTGGTGCGCCTGTCGATCGGGCTCGAAGACACGGACGCGCTGATCGCCGACCTGCGGGCAGCGCTCGCCGGCTACAGCGCACACCGCACAGAAGCGCCCGCGCGTTGAACCCGGGGAACCCACGATGATGGATCTGTTTCTCAGGGCGCAGCCCCTGCTCGAGAAGGCCGTGCTGGTCACGCTCGGCCTCGGCTTCGGGGCCTTCTTTCTTGGGTGCGTGCTGGGGCTCCTGATTGCCCTGGCGCGCATCTCGCCGTTCCGTCCGTTGCGCTGGTTCGCGTTTTCGTACGTGTCGGTATTTCGCGGCACGCCGCTGCTGATCCAGATCCTGCTGATCTACTTCGGACTGCCGAGCTACGGCATCGTGATTCCGCCGGTTCCCTCGGCCTTGCTTGCCCTGACCCTGTTTGCCGCCGCCTACCTGAGCGAGAACTTCCGCTCCGGGATCATGGCGGTCGACAAGGGCCAGTGGGAGGCCGCATGGGCGATGGGCATGGGCTACTGGAAGACGCTGCTGCGCATCGTGCTGCCGCAGGCCTTTCGCATCGCATTGCCGACGCTGGGCAGCCGGCTCATCGGTTTGATGAAAGACACCTCGCTGGCTTCGACAGTCACCGTCGTGGAACTCACACGCGTGGGGGAACAGATGGGCGCGACCACCTTCCGGTACATGGAGATGTTCCTGATCGTCGGCGCCATCTACTGGTTCATCAACCAGATCCTCACCATCCTGCAGACCTGGCTCGAAAACCACCTCTCGAAGCGCTACGCATGAACGACGCCTCCAACCCTCCTGTGCAGGTTCGCGGCCTTGCGAAGAGCTTCTGCGCGAACCAGGTCCTCAAGCAGATCGACTTCACGGTCGCGCGCGGCGAAGTCGTGGTGCTCATGGGGCCCTCGGGCTCCGGCAAGACGACGCTGATCCGTTCGCTGAATTTCCTGGAGATGCCCGATCGCGGCAGCATCCGCATGTGCGGCATCGAGATCACCGATGCCGGCCCCAAGCCTTCGGGCGAAGCGCGCCGCAAGATACGCGAGATCAGGAAGAAGACGGCGATGGTGTTCCAGTCGTTCAATCTCTTCGCGCACATGACGGCGCTCGACAACGTGATCGAAGGCATGGTCTCGGTGCAGGGCATCCGAAAGTCGGAAGCCCGGCCGCGCGGGCGCGAGTTGCTGGCCCAGGTCGGGCTGCTCGACAAGGCGAACGAATATCCCGGGCGCCTGTCGGGTGGGCAGAAGCAGCGCGTGGCCATTGCCCGCGCGCTGGCCATGAGCCCCGAGGTGATTCTTTTCGACGAGCCGACATCCGCCCTCGACCCCGAGCTTCGCGGCGAGGTGCTGAAGGTGATGCGCGATCTGGCCGACAAGGGAATGACGATGCTCGTGGTGACCCACGAGACCAAGTTTGCGAAGGACGTCGCCGACCGGATCATCTTCATGGAAGGCGGCGTGATCGTGGAGGACGCGACACCCGATCACTTCTTCGGTGCCGCTGCGAGCCAGCGTTCCAGGGACTTCCTGGGGCTGATATTGGATTAGCTGGATCAGCCGGGCCTGCTGCTTGAGCAAGCTGGCGATTGAAGAGTGACAGCGGTTGGCATCGAGGCGGATCCCTGAGCGGTTTTTTTCTCCCTGGCCTCTACCAGCGCCGAACCGCTGTCGAGAGGCAGTGTGCGCGACACAAGTGAAGTCGACGTGAAGTCCGTGCGGGAGTTCCGTGAAACGATACCTGCCGTCTTGCTGCATGCCACTCTTCGGGCGAACCAGGCATGCGCCAACCGGCGGGGCGCGGTCGCTCCGGGCCTGAGGTCCTGCAGAAATCCTGCATCGGCGAGACAATCGCCGGGCCTTGGTCCGCCCGGCGGGTGGGGGCAACAACCCGAACCCTTCTTTCCGCGCATGTCTTCCCCGCCTGCTGCCTCGACCTCGTCCCCGGCTTCCTCGTTCTCTTTGTGGCGCATCGCCATACCGGCTTTCGCGCCTTCGCTGCTGTTCGGATTGGGCGAGGGCGCCATCCTGCCGATCGTGCCGTTGACGGCGCGCGACCTGGGCGCTTCCGTGCCCATGGCCGCGCTGGTGATCGCGATGATCGGCATCGGCTCGCTGTTCAACAACATCCCCGCCTCGATGATCACGATGCGATGGGGCGAGCGCTGGGCCATCGTCGCGGCGGGCGTGTGGAGCGCCCTGGGCATGCTCCTGTGCGTGCTGACTTCGCACCTGGGCCTGTTCGCCACGGGTTGCTTCATGGTGGGCATGTCGCAGGCGGTCTACAACCTGGCGCGCCAGAGCTACATGACCGAGGCGGTGCCCGTCGAGTACCGTGCGCGGGCACTGTCGACGCTGGGTGGCGTCATGCGCATCGGCATGTTCGCCGGGCCTTTTCTCGCGGCGGGCGCGGTGCATATGTTCGGCCTGTCGGCGGCCTATGTGGTGGGCATCGTGGCGGTGATGGGGGCCGCGGCCATCGGAGCCCGCATCCCCGACCTCGAAGCGCCGCCGGTTCCGGCCGGGCAGGCCGCGCCCGCCTCGACCTCGGTCCTGTCGACGCTGCGCGATCACCGCCGTGTGTTCCTCACGCTGGGTGTCGGCGTGATCCTGGTCAGCGCGGTGCGCGCTTCGCGCCAGGCCGTGATCCCGCTGTGGGCCGACCACCTGATGCTGGCGCCCTCGGTGGCTTCGCTGATCTACGGCCTGGCCGGTGGTGTCGACATGCTGGTGTTCTATCCGGCGGGCAAGGTGATGGACAGGAAGGGCAGGCGCTGGGTCGCGGTGCCGTCGATGCTGATCATGGGGTTGGCCATGTTGTTGATGCCGCTGACATCCGGCGTCTTCACGCTGCTGCTCGCCGCACTGGCCATCGGCTTCGGCAACGGCATCGGCTCGGGGATGATCATGACGCTCGGCGCCGACCATTCGCCGCGACACGGACGCGCGCACTTCCTCGGCATATGGCGGCTGATGTCCGATATCGGCTCCTCGTGCGGGCCGGCACTGCTGTCGCTGCTGGCGGGCGGCCTGTCGCTTGCCGCGGGCATCGCCGTGACCGGGCTGATCGCCTTTGCGGCGGCGGGCGTGCTGGCGTACTGGATTCCGCGCCACCGAAGCCCGGCTGGCGTGGGGCCGCGAGTGACGAGGTAGCCCGCTCGCGAGCAGGCCCGGCACGAGATCGGGCGCGCATCAACGGCGTGGCATTCAACTTCATAATCCAGGCCCTTCCCAGAAACCCAGACGAGTTGGAACGCCCGTGAGTGCTGCAGATTTTCTCTTGTCCCCCGCCGTGCAAAAGCTCATGCAGCTCGTGTATGCAGACCCCGACCACGCGTTCTCGGTGAGCGAGTTGGCGCAGCGAACGAAGCTGGAACCCGGCGAGGTCGATCAGACGCTGGAACACCTCGTCAAGAGCGGCATGCTCGCAAAGCAGCAGAAGGCAAAAGCGGAAGATCCCGAAACCGTCAAGGCGGACCCGTCGTTCATCTTCTATCGCGAACTGCGCAGCATCGCGCTGAAGTCGTTCGCCGCGGCCGAGCCGATCCGCGCCATGCTGCGCTCCAAGTTCAAGAACTCGGTCGTGCGTGCCTTCGTGCTGGGAGAGAACGACGACAGCGTCATCGAACTCCTGATCGTGCATGGCGCCATCACGCCCGACGAGGCTGCGATGACGGCTGCCTGCACGAAGCTGTCGAAGACCCTCCATCGCCATTTGCAGGTCCACGTGATCTCGATGGCCAGGCTCAACGGCCTGACGAGCCGCGACGCACTCGCCGCAAAGCTGGCAGCCGCTTCGGCGTTCGAGATCATCGCGCAAGGAGACACCAAGGCGCAGTTGCCAACCGAGCGGCTCGGCCTGCTGCAAAGCGCGAAGAAGAAGCTGGCGGCGCTGTCTCTTTCCCAGCACCGGGGCGGGTCGCAGTAGGGCGATCACGCGCCCCGCACGCCCCTACCAGCGATAGCCCACGCTGGCAGTCACCGTCCGGCGATTGCCATAGAAGCAACCGCCTTGCGAGAAGCAGGACGACACATAGGTCCTGTCGAACAGGTTGCCGATGTGGGCGGCCACGCGCCATCCCTTCAACGCCGGGCGGTAGGCGCCCAGGTCGTAGCCGAGCGCCAGATCGACCAGCGTCACCGCGGGAACACCGAAGCTGTTGGCGTTGTCGCCCGCGCTGCGGCCGATGTGACGCACGCCGCCGCCGATGCTGAGCCCGGCGAGGCTGCCATCGGCAAACACATAGTTCAGCCACAGCGACGCGAGTTGCCGCGGCACGGCGGCCAGCCGCTTGCCCACGAGGGTGTTGTCGGTGTCGCTCGCGATGGTGGTGTCCAGGTAGGTGTAGGCGGCCACCAGGTCCAGGTGATTCGTGAGGCTGGCGCGGCCTTCGAGTTCGATGCCGCGTGAACGGACCGCGCCGGTCTGCACGCTGTAGAACGGATGCGATGGATCGGTCGTCAGCACGTTGCGCTGCCTGATGTCGAAGGCCGACACCGCGAAGGAACTGTTGGAGCCCGTCGGCTGGTACTTGATGCCGACTTCCGCCTGCCGAGCCTTCGTCGGCCGGAACGCGTTGCCCGCGTGGTCGGTGCCTAGTGTCGGCTCGAACGACGTCGAGTAGCTGGCGTAGGGCGAGATGCCGTTGTCGAAAAGGTAGACCGCGCCGACCCGGCCGGTGAAGGCGCGGTCTTGCGTTCGCGTCGACGTGCCGCGCAGGCGGTCGTCCGTGTTCATGCGCGCTCGGTCCTGCCGTCCGCCGAGCGTGAAGGCCCAGCGGTCCCAGCGGATCTGGTCTTGCGCATAGAGGCCGATGCGGTCCGGCGTCTGGCGCGTGTGCTGCGCAAGCGGCGGAATGCCGAAGGGCTGGTTGTAGTTGGGCGTGCGGTAGTCGATGGGCGGCACCGGTCCGAAGCCCGATGCGTGCATGTCCGCGCTGGAGCGTTCGTACGACAGGCCCGCAAGTACCGTGTGCCGCAGCGCGCCGGTCTCGAAATTCGCCTGTGCCTGGTTGTCCAGCGCAAGGCTGTTCACGCGTTCGCGCGACCACGAGGCCGACCGGTCGAGCAGGCCCGGCCCCGATGCAAAGGGCGCGAAGTAGTTGACCGCCACGCCCTTGAAGTCCACATCGAGCCGCGTGTAGCGCAGGTTCTGCCGCACCGTCCAGGTGTCGTTGAAGCGATGCTCGAACGCGTAGCCGAGCATGGCCTGCTTGCGGCTGTAGTCGTCGTAGTCGGGTTGCCCCGCAAAGAAGCGGGTGGAGATGCGGCCCGCCAGGTTGGCCTGCAGCGTGCCCTTGGCGGGCAGCCAGCCCGCGAAGTTGTTCGAAGGGTCGTTCTGCAGGGAGGCGAGCAGGGTCAGGCGCGTGTCGGCGTCGGGCTTCCACTCCAGCGTGGGCGCGATGACGAAGCGTTGCTGCTTCGAGTGGTCCACCTGCTCGTCGACGCGGCGGGCCATGCCGTTCAGGCGGTACGACCAGGTGCCGTCGTCGGTGAGCGGTCCGCTGATGTCGAGCGAGGCCTGCGCCCGGTCGCGGTTGCCGCTCTCGATGGTCAGCTCATGGAAAGGCTGTGCCGTCGGCCGCTTGCTCACCATGTTGACGATGCCGCCGGGGCTGGCCTGTCCGTAGAGCACCGAGGCCGGGCCGCGCAGCACGTCGATGCGTTCCAGCGTCGAAGGATCGACCACCGACGCGGCCCAGCCCGCGCCCTTGGGCAGCGGCAGTCCGTCCAGAAACTGCGGATTGATGGCCGCCGCCGCGAAGCCGCCGAAGCCGCGCATGAACACGCTCTCCAGCACGCCGCCGATGCGCGAGTCGGCGTACACGCCGGGCGTGTAGCGCAGGCTGTCGCCCACGCTGTGCACGTTCTGCTGGTCCATTTGGTCGCGCGTGATCACCGATATCGCCTGCGGCACTTCGGCCAATGGCGTGTCGGTCTTGGTGCCGGTGCGGGCGATGCCGGCGACGAAGCCCTCGACGGGGCTGTTGCCGGTTTCCCTTTGGCTTTGGACCGTGACGGGGGACAGCGTGGGTGTTTGTGCGAAGCCGATGGCCGGCAAAGCGCACGCGACGGCAACGGCGAGCGGCAATGCGCGCGGCGTCGAAGGAAGGGTGTTGAATGAACGAAGGAGGGCAGAGCGAAGCATCGGGTGATTTCCAGGGAAATCGTGGGGATGGCGGCCAAGGGGCCCCGGTGCACGCAGCGTTCTTGCGCTCATGCCCGGTTGTTTTCTGAGAGAGGGAAATTCATTGTGTGAGCCGGTGCGGGCGCGGTAAATGCCGTGCGGCACATCCATCGATTGCGTCTGGCGCACCGGTCTTTTGCTGCGTTCGGCAAACGGCTGCGGCCTGCTGATTGCATGATGCGTACCCATCCATCGACAACGAACGAACGGCGACCGAATGACCTCACCCGACCTGAACCTGCTGATCGCGCTCGACGTGCTGCTGGAAGAAGGCAGCGTGGTCGGCGCCGCCCGCCGCATGAACCTGAGCCCGCCCGCGATGAGCCGCACGCTCGGGCGCATCCGCGAGGCGGTGGGCGACCCGGTCTTCGTGCAGGCGGGGCGCAAGCTCGTGCCCACGCCGCGCGCATTGGCGCTGCGCGCCCAGGTGCGCAGCGCGGTCGAGCTGGCAACGCAGGTGCTGGCACCGGGCACGCAGGTCGACCTGAAGACGCTGGACAAGCGCTTCAACGTGCGCGCCAACGACATCTTCGTGGGCGCCTACAGTGGCCGATTGCTGGAGGAGATGGAGCGCCACATGCCGCGCGCCATGCTGCGCTTCGCGCCCGAGGAAGACGACGTGGACGACGAGGCACTGCGCAGCGGCCGCATCGACCTGTTCATCAGCGCATCGCGCCGGCTCGGGCCCGAGATCCGGGTGCAGTCGCTCTTCACCACCACCTTCGTCGGCATGGCCCGTGAGGGGCACCCGATCTTCGACGACGAGATCACGCCCGAGCGTTTCGCGGCCTACCCGCACATCGGCGTGTCGCGGCGCGGAAAGTCGAGCGGGCCGATCGACACGGCGCTCGAAGACCTGGGGCTGCGGCGGCATGTGTCGCTCGTGGTGCCGACTCCGTATGCGGCCGTGTTTGCGTTGGCGGAGTCCGACCTGATCCTGCCGTTCGTGGAGCACCTGGCGCTGGGCGCCATCCGCAGCGGGCAGCGCGTGCGCATGTTCGACCTGCCGATTCCGCTGGAGACGGTGCTGATCACGCAGGCCTGGCACCCACGCTTCCAGAGCGATCCCGCGCACCAGTGGCTGCGCCGCACGGTGCGCGCGCTGTGCGCTTCGGCCGATGCCGCGCCGGTGGCCTGAGCGGCTGCCAACGCGTGCCTTTGGCGCACTTCACAAGTGCAAAGACTTCACTTTCCGGAATGACGCCGACTGCCTAAATTGCTCTCCTTGAAGTCATCAAGGAGCAATGCAAGTGCGTGAACTGGCGGTCAATTCCGCGGTGCTGTCCCGCATCGATTTTTTCACGCCGCGCGGCCGCTATGTGTTCACCTCGACGCTGGCCGCCGCGCTGGCGCTGGGCGTGGCCTACCTGCTGCAACTCGACACGCCGTACTCGGCCGCATCGACCGTGCTGCTGGTCATCAACCCCGTTCAGGGCGCGGTGATCGGCAAGGGAAGCTGGCGCATCCTGGGCACGGTCGTCGGGATGCTGATGGCCTTCGTGCTCATGGCCGCCTTTGCGCAGATGCCGCTTCTCTTCATCCTCGGCTTCGGCGCGTGGCTGGGCCTGTGCGTGGCCGGCATGACGCTGCTGCGCCACTTTCGCGGCTCGGGCGCCGTGGTGGCCGGCTACACCATCGGGTTGGCGACCTACGGTGCCATGCAGCATCCCGAGCTGACCTTCGAGCATGTGATCGGGCGCGGCTCGACCGTGGTGGTGGGCGTGGTCTGCCTGGGGCTGGTGTCGGTGCTGCTGGCCTCGCGCGGCGTGCGGGCGCGGCTTGAAGCGCAACTGATACGGCTCACATCGGCGGCCGGGCAATGGCTGGCTTCGCGGCATGCAGCGCCACCGTCAACGGCGCCCGATGCCGCGCACCACGCGCTGCTCACCGAGATCTACGGCATCGACGATCTGCTGGCGCTGGGCAAGGCCGAGTCCGAAGACCTGGCCCAGCGTGCCGCTGCCGTGCGCGAAGGCATGGTGGCGTTGTTCGGCGCGCTGGTCGGTGGTGCGCCGCCGTTGCCCGCGGGCAGTGCCAGCGCCGCGGCACTCGCCGCCTTGCAACCGGCACTGGAGCGGGCATGGGCCGATGCAAGCGCTGCGCTGCCAGCGGGCCCGAACGGAGCGGCCGAGGCGCGCCGCATCCTGCTTGCCGCACGCGGCCGGTTCGCCGAAGGGCTGGCGCAGGCATCGCTTGCCGATGCAACGCAGGAGGCCGCGTTGCTCATCACTGGCGACCGCCTGCTCGAACAACTGGACGACTACCTCGATGCGCTGCGCGGCATCGAGAGCCTGCACCACACCCGGCCCGGCCTGCACGGCGGCCAGGCACCCGTGCACTTTCATCGCGACTTCCGCAGCGCCTGGCACAACGGCCTGCGCGCCATGTTGGCCATCGTGGCCGCCGGTGCGTTCTGGATCGCCACCGGGTGGGACCAGGGCGACATGATGCTGCTGGTGCTCGCGCCCTATTGCACGCTGCTGGCCACATCGGGCAACCCGGCGGCGGGCGCGATCGAGTTCATCAAGGGCACGGTGATCGCGGTGCCCGTCGCGCTGGTCTGCGCCTTCGGCGTGCTGCCGCACATCGACGGCTTCCCGCTGCTGGTGGTGGTGCTGGCGCTGTTGTGGCTGCCCGGCATCTACGCGACCAGCGTGCCAAAGACGGCGCTGGCCGGCCTGGCCTACCTGGTGGCGGTCAACACGCTGGTGGGTGCGGGCAATCCGATGCATCTGGACCTGGTGCTCTTTCTCAACCAGTCGTTGGCCTGGGTGCTCGCGACCTTCGTGACGCTGCTGGCCTTTCGCGTCGTGCTGCCGCGCAACCTGCCGCGAGACATCGTGCGGCTGCGCCATCGGATGCGCGACGAGGCGCTGGGCCTGCTGCATGGCCGGCTGCCGGCGGCCAAGGCATGGCGGCATCGCCAGCAGCATCGCCTTGCGCAGGTGGGCACGCTGCTCAAGGCCGATCCGCCGCGCATGGCGCAGGCCATTGCCGAGGGGCTCGCTGCATTGCACCTGGGGCGCGAGCTGCTGCGCATACGCGGCAGCGCCGTGCCTGCCGTGGCCCGCGCAGCGGTGCACCAGGGCCTGCGCTTCATGCGCCGGCGTGCCGCATGCCCCGCCAAGGCCGCGCTGCATGCGCGATCGACCGCCCGTGCGCTGGCGCGCCTGGCCGATGCGCATGCGGCCGATCGCCAGCCGTTGCAACGCCTGATGGCCGCCTTCGCGGACGTGGCGAATCTGCTCGACACCCACACGGCCTTCTTCACATCCACCCCTGCGAGGCCGAAGCCATGCTGAGCGAAATTGCCATTGCGGGCATCTACCTGCCGCCGTTCTTCATCTACGCCTGTCTTTCAGTGCCGCTGTTCCTGGGCTTGCGCTTCGCGCTTGCGCGCAGCGGCGTGCTGCGCCATGTGTGGCACCCCGCGCTGTTCGAGTTTTCGCTCTCGCTGGTTCTGGTGTCCCTGCTCGTTCTCTATGTCTAGTTCCCGGATTTCCCGATGACGTTCGTCAAGCCATTCCTCAAGCCCTTGCTCCGTTCCCTCTCGACCTTGCTGATCGTCGCGCTGGTCATCGTGCTCGTGACCGCGCTGTGGCGCGCCTATGTGCTGGAGCCCTGGACGCGCGACGGGCGCGTCAACGCGCATGTGGTGCGCATCGCCTCCGAAGTCTCGGGCACCGTGGCCGAGGTCGCGGTCAGCGACAACCAGTACGTGCACGCGGGCGATCTTCTCTATCGCATCGATCCGCAGCGCTTCGAGCTTGCGGTGGCACAGGCGCAGGCACAGCTCAGCGTGAGTGCCGAGACGCTGCGCCAGCGCACGCAGGAAGCGCGCCGCCGCGCGGGCCTCGAAGACCTGGTGGCGAGCGAAGACATCCAGCGTGCCGGCCGCGCGGTCGCCATCGCCGAGGCGGAGCATAGCAAGGCCGTGGCGGCCTGGGAGCTGGCGCGGCTGGACCTTGCACGCGCCACGCTGCGCTCGCCCGTGGAAGGCTATGTCACGCACCTGCGCCTGCGCGAGGGCGACTACGCCACGGCGGGCAGCCCCGGCATCGCGGTGCTCGATGCACGCAGCTTCCGCGTCACCGGCTACTTCGAAGAGACCAAGCTGCGGCACATACGACCCGGCGCGCCGGTGCAGGTCAAGCTCATGGGCTACGAGCCGCTGCTGCAGGGCCATGTGACCAGCATCGGGCGCGGCATCGCCGATGCGAACGACAGCCCCGACGAGCAGGGCCTGCCGCGTGTCAGCCCCAGCTTCAGCTGGGTGCGGCTCGCGCAGCGCATCCCGGTGCAGGTGAAGATCGATGCCGTGCCACAGGGCGTGCTGCTCGCGGCCGGCATGACCTGCAGCGTGGACGTGGGGCCGCATGGCGAGCCCCGGGTGGCGCGCGGGCGGCTCGCGTCGTGGCTCCATGCGCTGATGTAGGCCACACATGAAGCACTCTCTTTCATTGATGGCCCTGGCCTGCGCGGCCGCGCTTGCGGGATGCACCACGGTCGGCCCCGACTACGTTCGGCCGCAGACGGTTCACCCGGCGGCCTGGTCCGAAAGCACTGGCAGCGCAACGACGCAAGCCGATGCGCGCTGGTTGCAGACCTGGTGGAGCGGCTTCAACGATGCGCAGCTCGACAGCCTCGTGGCGCAGGCGATGGCCAACAACCATGATCTGGCGATCGCACGCCAGCGCCTCATCGAAGCCCTGGCGATCCGCGATCAGGTGGCCAGCCGCGCGGGCCCGACCGTGGGCATCGGCGGCAAGGCCGAAGCGGGGCGTGCCAGCCGGCGAATCGACGGGCTGCCCGGCGGTCAGTCACGCACCTTCGGCGCAAGCCTCGATGCGGCCTGGGAGCCGGATGTGTTCGGCGGCACGCGCCGCGCCATCGAAGCGGCCGATGCCCATGCCGATGCGGTGGAGGAAGAGGGCCGCGCCGTGCGCATCGGCCTGCTGGCCGAGCTGGCTTCCGACTACGCCCAGCTGCGCGCGGCGCAGCAGCGGATGGTCATCGCGCAAGACAACGTCGCCAACCTGGCCGCCAGCCAGCAACTGGCCGAGCGCGCGTTCCAGCATGGCCTGGGCACTGACTTCGAGGTGGCGCAGGCACGCGCGGAGCGCGAGGCCGCACAAGCCCGCTTGCCGCTGCTCACCGCGGAGATCGCGCGCATGAGCCACGCCATCGGCGTGCTCGCGGGCGGCTTCCCCGAAGACCTGAAAGCCGTGCTCGTGCAGCCCGGCCCCGTGCTTGCGGTGCCGGCGGATCTGCCTGCCACATTGCCTTCGGATGTCATGCGCAACCGGCCCGACATCCGCGCGGCCGAACGGCGCCTTGCCGCCTCCACCGCGCAGATCGGCGTGGCGACGGCAGAGCTGTTTCCGCGCTTCAGCATTCCGCTGAGCCTGGGCACCACGGCGAGCCTGCTGCACAACCTTTTCTCCGGCGCGAGCGTGGCCTGGTCGCTGGCCGCGAATGCGAGCCACACCCTGTACGACGGGGGGCACAGGCGCGCGGGCGTGGTGGCGGCGAACGCCGTGGCCGAGGCCGATCGGCAGGCCTACGAGCGCAGCGTGCGGTTGGCCTTTCGCGATGTCGAGGACGCGCTGGTCGGCCTTCACACCGAGCGCGAGCGGCAGGTGTCGCTGTGCGCCGGCAGCATCGACAGCCAGCGTGCGCTGGACCGCGCCACGCGCCTGTATCGGCATGGCCTGAGCGGTTATCTCAAGGTGCTGGTGGCGCAGCGCACCGCCTATGAAGCGCAAGACACCCTGGCACGCAGCCGGCTGGCCGAGGTGCAGGAAACCATCGCCTTGTACAAGGCGCTCGGTGCGGGCTGGCAAGGCGCGTCGGCAGGCGCGGACTGATCGATGGATTGATGGATGGATGTCGCGCTTGCACGAGGCCCGTGGATTCACGGGCCTCTGTTTTTCTAAGCCGGCTTCAGTTCAGGTATTGCGTGGGCACTTCGCTGCTGAAGAAGGCCTTGCGGTCCACGTTCTGGTTGCGTGCGTGGGCCGCCTCGACGGCCTGTGCGCGCACGGCCATGCGGTCCGCCGTGCCGCTCGGTGCTTCGGCGCGCGCGCTTGCGCCGTCCGCGTAGGGTTGGGCTGCTGCGTGGCGGCGACGGCTTCGGCCTGCACGACGGCGCGGTCGCGTGCGCCGACTTGCGGCGTCACGCCTTCGTAGGTTTCCGCATGCAGAGGGCCTGCGAGCAGCGCGGCAAAGGAGGCGGCGGCAATGGGTCGGGGAATTCGCATGAAGGTCTTTCGGTGAAGTGCTGTGTGTTTCGGAATGGAGAAGAAGAGACGCCTGATCAGGGGATGGGAGACCACGTGAGTCACCCCATGGCGAGAAATTTAGGCGTGCACACGCGTTCCGAAAAGTGAAGTGTTTGCACTCGACCGATGCGTCGCAGGCACTCGGCGGTGCTTGCCATGAAGCCGGATGCCTCCTAAACTTGCTTTGCATATCGTGCGATACAAAATCACGATATGAAAAATAGATCCCGACCGGCAATCCCGCGGGATCGCATAAATCAACTGGAGCAAACCATGGACAACACACTTCGCGTCGGCGACCCCGATCCCCAGGAAACACAGGAATGGATGGAATCCATGCAGGCGGTGCTCGCCCATGAGGGCAGGCCGCGCATGCACTTCCTGCTCGATTGCCTGATCAATCAGGACCGCGCGGAAAGTGGCGGGTACATCTCGCCGGGCACCACGCCGTACATCAACACCATCGCCAAGGCCGGGCAGGTCGCATTCCCGGGCGACGTCGATCTGGAACTGCGGCTCGATGCGTACCTGCGGTGGAACGCGATGGCGCTCGTGCTGCGAGCCGGCAAGCATTCCGGCGTCGGCGGCCATATCGCGACCTACGCATCCGCCACGACGCTCTACGAAACCGGCTATCGCCATTTCTTTCGCGCAGCCTCGCCGGGCTTTCTTGGCGACATGGTCTACATCCAGGGCCACTCTTCGCCCGGCATCTACGCCCGCGCCTACATGGAGGGCCGCTTCACCGAAGCGCAGATGGACCTCTTTCGCCGCGAGATCTCGGGCGGCCCGGCTTCGTATCCCCATCCGCGGACCATGCCCGGGTTCTGGCAGTTCCCGACCGTGTCCATGGGGCTGGGCCCGCTGATGGCCGCCTACCAGGCGCGCTTCACGCGGTACCTGGAAGACCGCGAACTCATCCCCGCGCAAGGCCGGAAGGTCTGGGGGTTCCTGGGCGATGGCGAGCAGGACCAGCCCGAAACCCTGGCCGCGGTCGCGATGGCCGGCCGCGAGAAACTCGACAACCTGATCTTCGTCGTCAACTGCAATCTGCAGCGCCTGGACGGCCCGGTTCGCGGCAACGCGAAGATCATCCAGGAGCTGGAGAGCGTGTACCGCGGCGCGGGCTGGAACGTCGTCAAGGTCATCTGGGGCGGCGGATGGGACCGGCTCCTTGAACAGGATTTCGATGGCCGCCTGCAGCGGCGAATGATGGAATGCATCGACGGCGAATATCAGGTGTTCAAGGCACGCGGGGGCGCCTATGTTCGGGAACACTTCTTCGGTGCCGACCCGATCCTGTTGCAGCGCGTGGCGCACATGAGCGACGAGCAGATCGGCGCACTGGGTCGCGGAGGGCACGACCCGCTGAAGATGTACGCGGCCTACTCGGCGGCAATGCAGCACACGGGCCAGCCCACGGTGATCCTGGCCAAGACGGTCAAGGGCTACGGCATGGGGGCAGCCGGAGAAGCAGCCAACACCAACCACCAGCTCAAGAAACTCGGCGACCCGGCGGTGCGCGCCTACCGCGACCGCTTCAGCATCCCCGTGCCCGACGACAGGCTGGAAGAGATCCCGTACATCAAGCCGCCGGCAGGCAGCGCCGAACTCGCCTACTTCGAGGCCGGCCTGAAGCGCGCAGGCGGGTTCATTCCTTCCCGCAGCCCCGGGGTCGGGAGCCTCGCGGTGCCGCCGCTCTCCGCCTTTGCCGCGCACATGAAGAGCAGCGAAGGGCGCGAGTTCTCGTCGACGATGGCGTTCGTGCGGATTCTTTCGCAGCTCCTGAAGGACCCCCAACTGGGCCCGCGCGTCGTGCCGATCGTTCCCGACGAGTCGCGCACTTTCGGCATGGACGGCATGTTCCGCCAGGTCGGCATCTACTCGCATGTCGGTCAGCTCTACACGCCGCAGGATGCGGACCAGTTGAGCGTCTATCGCGAAGACCGCAAGGGGCAGATCCTTCAGGAAGGCATCAACGAGTCAGGTGCGATGTCTTCATGGATCGCGGCTGGCACGTCGTACAGCACGCACGGGTACGCGACCATCCCGTTCTACATCTACTACTCGATGTTCGGCTTCCAGCGCGTGGGCGACCTGGCATGGGCGGCGGGCGACATTCGCGCGCGCGGCTTCCTGCTGGGCGCGACTTCGGGACGCACCACGCTGGAGGGCGAAGGCCTGCAGCACGACGATGGCCACAGCCATGTGCTCTCGTCCGTCATTCCGTCGTGCGTGTCCTATGACCCGGCCTACGCCCACGAGATCGCCGTGATCGTGCAGGACGGACTGCGCCGCATGTACCAGGAGGAAGAAGACGTCTTCTACTACCTGACGCTCGTGAATGAAAAGACCGCGCACCCGGGAATGCCCACCGATGCCGGTGCCGAGGCCGGAATCATCAAGGGCATGTATTGCCTGCGCGAGGGCGGCGGTTCGGCGAACAAGCCTCACGTGCAGCTTCTGGGCAGCGGATCGATCCTGAAGGAGGTGCTGGCCGCCGCCGAGTTGCTGGAGAAGGACTTCGGTGTCACTTCGGACATCTGGAGCGTGACGAGCTATTCGGAGCTGCGCCGCGAAGGGCTGGAGGTCGAGCGATGGAACCGGCTGCATCCCACGGCCCCTGCGCGAACGAGCCATGTCGAGCAGTCCTTTGCGGGACGCAGCGGTCCGGTCGTGGCAACCACCGACTACATGAAGACCGTGCCCGACCAGATCCGCCCGTTCGTGACTTCGCGGCGCTACGCGGTATTGGGCACCGATGGATTCGGCCGCTCCGATACGCGCGAGGCGCTGCGCGGCTTCTTCGAAGTCGACCGCCATCACATCGCGCTCGCTGCATTGAAGGCACTGGCCGACGATGGTGTCGTGTCGAGCGAGCTTGCGGCCCAGGCCATCGCGCGGTACGGCATCGATCCTGAGGCGCAATCGGCGGCGCTGCCCTAGCAAGCGGCAACGGCGCGCATCTGGCATCGGGCGTCAGGTGCGGGCCGCGCATATGGTTTCTGACGCCAAAGCTATTGGACGCGCCGCGCCGAAAGTCGTCTCATGCCTGTGGCAACGCAACGCAACGCAACTCAGGAATGGAGAAGGACATGCCCGCATCGAACAAGGTGGCCATCGTGACCGGCGGCGGCCGCGGGATCGGCGCCGCGATCTCGCACGCTCTGGCGCAGGACGGCCATGCCGTCGTCGTCAACTATGCCGGCAATGCGGCCGCCGCCGAACGCACGGCCGCCGATATCGCGGCGCGCGGCGGCCGTGCGCTTGCGCTGCAGGCGGAAGTCTCGAAGGAGGCCGACGTGCTGCGCCTGTTTCGCGCGACGGACGCGCACTTCGGCGCGCCGACCGTGCTGGTCAACAACGGCGGCATCACGGGCGGCTTTGCTCGCGTCGATGAAGCCGGTGCGCAAATGCTCGAGCAGGTCTTCGGCGTCAACGTCATCGGCGCCTTCCTGTGTTGCCGCGAGGCCGTGCGGCGCATGTCGACCCGTCATGGCGGACTCGGCGGCGTGATCGTCAACGTGTCTTCCCGTGCGGCGCAGATCGGCGGTGGTGGTGAATGGGTTCACTACGCGGCCACCAAAGGCGCGCTCGACACGCTGACGCTGGGCCTGGCGCGCGAGGTCGCGCTCGAAGGCATCCGCGTCAACGCCGTCGCGGCCGGCCTGATCGAGACCGAACTCCATGCGGCGGCCGGCAAGCCCGATCGCACGGCGCGTCTTGCGGCCGGCATTCCGATGGGCCGCGCGGGCACGGCGCAGGAAGTGGCGGAGGGCGTGCGGTGGCTGGTCTCGCCGTCGGCTGCGTACGTCACGTCCGCCATCGTCGCGATCTCCGGCGGGCGATGACGAATCGAAGAACGAAGAGCGTGAGACAGCAGGCCACGCGTGTTCGATGGCTTTGCTACCCTGCGCGGATCGCGGGCGCGGGGTCTGCGTCGTGCCGGTTGTCTGTTCCCGAAACCCGGGGCTGGCCGCTCGATGCCTGAACTGCCGCAAGCGCCCGGCAAGGAGAGTGGATTGCGCGACGACGCTTCGACAGGAACCCCGCCAATGGACGATTCGCGGCCCGCGCATTCAGGCGGTCCGTCCGCCCGCCTGGAATTGCGGCACCTGCGCTACTTTCGTGCCGTGGCCGAGGAGCTGAGCTTCACCCGCGCGGCGGATCGCCTTCACATCGCGCAACCGCCGCTGAGCCAGCAGATTCGGCAGCTCGAAGAAGAGCTGGGCGTGCACCTGATCGACCGGGACAATCGCCCGCTGCGATTGACCGAAGCCGGGGCGCTTCTGCTCGAACGCACGGTCGCCGTGATGTCGCAGCTCGACGCATCGGTCGAAGACGTGCGGCGCATCGGCCGGGGCCAGAGCGGCAAGCTGAGCATCGGCTTCGCCGGGTCCGCGATGTACAGCGTGCTGCCGGACATCCTCAACGCGTATCGCGACGCCTGCCCGGGCGTCGAACTCGCGTTCAGCGAAATGCTGGCGGCTGAAATTGCCGATGCCTTGTCCAGGCGTGTGATCGACGTGGGCTTCTCACGCCCCGGCCTTGCGGCGGACGACAGCATCGAGCAGCGGCTGCTGGTCACCGAACCGTTGATGGCCGCGGTGCCCACGCGGCACGCGCTCGCAGCGGCGGCCACGGTACCGATTGCCGATCTGCAGGGCCAGGTCGCGATCCTCTACCCGCGGCATCCGAAACCCAGCCTCACCGACCTGATCCTGCAGGAACTCGGCGCACACGGCGTCGCGCTCGAAATCAGGCAGGAGGCGCCCAACATGCAAACCGCGCTCGGCCTCGTGGCCGCGGGCGTCGGCATCACCTTCGTGCCGGCCAGCGTCTGCCAGCAGGGGCGCAGCGGCGTGCGTTTCATGAGCATCGAGCCGCAGGTGCTGACCTCGCCCATGACGATGGTGTGGCGCAGGCATCAATCGAGCGTTGCGCTGACCCACTTCGTGCGGGTTGTCGAGTCGCTCGACGCGCCGGCGTCCTGAGCGGCTGCGCCCATACGCCGGGCGTCTGCCGGCGTATCTCTTTCGTCTTGGACGCTGCGCCAGCACTTTCCTAGAGTTGTTTCGTGCCGCCTCGACGCGGCGCGCTTCCAGAGACAACCTACAGGAACACCATGTCTGCACTAGATGACGCCATGCGCGAAGCCGCCGCCTCCGGCATTCAATTCGATCGCGTTCCGGCCAACGGTTTGCGCATGCACTTCGCCCACGTCGGAAAGGGCGAGCCGCTGGTCCTGCTGCATGGGTGGCCCGAGTTCTGGATGGTCTACCGGCCGCTGATGGAGTTGCTCAAAGACCGCTACGAGCTGATCGTTCCGGACCTGCGCGGCTGCGGCTTCACCGGCAAGCCCAGTCCCTTGCCGGACCGCAATGCAGGCGCCGAGACGCATGCCGACGACATCGCGGCATTCACGCAGCAACTGGGTTTGAAAAAATTCGGGATGGTCGGCGGCGACCTCGGTGCCTACGTGCTGCAGGCGTTCAGCCACAAGTACGGCGAGCGGCTGAAGGGCGCGTTCTATTTCTGCACGCCGTACCCGGGGCTCGGTGCGCGGTACGCCGAGCCCGACCATCTGATCGAGGTCTGGTACCAGTATTTCCAGCAACTGCCGTGGGCAGCGAGCCTGGTCGGCGCATCGCGCGAAAGCTGCAAGCTCTACATGTCGCATTTCCTCGATCACTGGTCCGGCGACAACCCGGCCGTGTTCAGCGACATGCTGGAGATTTATGCGGACATGTTCATGCGCAACGACAACATCCAGGGCGGCTTCGACTGGTATGTCAGCTCGGCCGAAAACCGCATCAAGTGGCTGAAGGGCACGCTTGCCGAGCCACCGAAGATCACCGTGCCTTCGCGCTTCCTGTGGGGAAAGCGCGATCCGCTGATCAAGCCCGAGTGGGCCGACAGGCTGGGTGAGTACTTCGACGACTTCAGCATCGACTTTGCCGACGCGGGGCATTTCGTGCACCGCGAAGTGCCCGAAGTCTGCGCGCGCGAGATCGATGCTTTCTTTAGCAAGCGATGAAGGCAACGCGAGGCGCGCTGCTTCAGAAGCGGGAGATCAGCTCGCCCAGCTGTCCCATGTATCGGCGCAAGGCCTCGTCGTCCAGCGCCGCGTAGCCGATCACCAGCCCGGGCGGCAGGACCGCCCGTTTGCAGAAATCCGAGACGGCCTGAAAGCGCAGCCCGTGTTCAGCCGCCGCCTCTTGCAACGCGGCCACGTCGGTCCCCGGCGGCGGCCACCACACCAGATGAAAGCCTGAATGCTCCCCGGTGACGTACAGCCGTTCGGCACCGAGCGCATCGCGCAGGGCCTGCAGCACGATGTCCCGGCGTTGCGCATAGGCCAGGCGTGCACGGCGCACATGCCGCGCAAAGGCGCCGCTCTCTAAAAAATTCGCCAGGGCCATTTGCTCGATCACGCCGGTGGAGCGCCCGGAGATGTGTCGGGCCTTGCGGAATTCGGGCACGAGTTTTTCGGGCAGCACGGCATAGCCGATGCGCAACCCGGCGAACATCGTCTTGTTGAAGCTGCCGCAATGAATGACGCGGTCGGCCGCGTCCAGGCTCTTCAGTGCGGGCAGCGGTGCGCTGTCGTAGCTGAACTCGCTGTCGTAGTCGTCTTCGATCAGCCAGCAGTCCGCTTCTTCGGCCCACGCCAGCAGCGCCAGGCGCCGCGAGACCGGCATCATGACGCCGGTGGGCGCCTGGTGCGCGGGCGTGACGTGCACGAGCCGCACACCGGCGCGGTGGCGTGCATGGTCCACCGAAAAACCGTGCGCATCGATCGGCACGTGAATGACCTCGCGCGCATGCCGGCTGAATATCGGGGCCGCATGAAGGTAGCCTGGGTCTTCCACCATGGCCTTGTCTTCGGGCGAGAGCAGGAGCCGCGCGCACATCTCCAGTCCCTGGCGAATGCCCGAGAGCACGACGATCTGCTCCGCGTTGCAGGAGATGCCGCGCGCAACGCCCAGGTAGCTGGCGATCTGCGTGCGCAGCGCGCCGAGCCCGAGGGGTTCGTAGTCGCCCAGTTGTTCGGCCGTGATACGCCGCGTGGCCGCCTGCAGCGCCTTGCGCCACTGGTCGATCGGAAAGAGCGCGGGGTCGGCAATGCGGGCCACGAAGGGCTCGCCGGCCGCGCTGGCGATGAGCGGTGCCACATCATCGATGCCGGACGCGCGGCGTCGCGGTGAATCGCTCGCGCGTGCGCCGGCATCGAAGAACTGATCGGGCACCTTCGCCGCGACATGGGTGCCCGAGCCCGCCGTGCTGACCAGGTAGCCCTCGCTGCGCAACTGGTCGTAGGCCAGGTCGACGGTGGCGCGCGACACCTGCCAGCGCTCGGCCAGGTGCCGGGTGGAGGGCAGCCGCGCGCCCTTGGCCAGCACCCCTTCGAGGATGCGGGCGCGGATCTGGCGATAGATCCACACCTGCTTCAGCTCGCCTTCCTGCAGCGGCTCCGCCGCGAGGTCGAGGCTCGACAGCGTGCGGCGTGACTGCGAGGCGCGAGAAAGTGGCCTGGTCATATTTGCAGATATGGCTCTATGGATGAGGCCGCATTCTAGGTAAGTTCCGTCTTCGGAAAAGACCAACCACGAGATTCCCACGCATGCCAGATTCGCCCATCCACTTTTGCACCGTCACACCGGACGGCCCCCGGTTTCCGCTCGGCGCCGCGGGCAGCATCCTCGACTCGGCGCTGGCCGAAGGTGTCGCCGTGCCGTTCTCCTGCAAGCGCGGCGAATGCGGTTCCTGCCGCGCGCAGGTGCTCGAAGGCGGCTTTGAGCGCATCGCCGCGCCGTCCGAGGCCGCCTACCAGGTGGCCGATGACGAGCTGCTGATGTGCCAATGCCGCGCCACCAGCGACCTGAGCCTGCGCTTTGCGCATTGGCGCAGTCCAGCCCGTCCGGCGGCCCGCTACGGCGCGAAGATCGTTGCGCTCGATGCACTGGCACCCGGCGTGACGCGGCTGGTGATCGAGGTGCAGAGCGCCCAGCGCTTTCAGTGCGAGCCCGGGCAGCATGCGCAGCTGCTGCTGGACAACGGCGAGCGCCGCAGCTTCTCCATCGCGAACCTGCCGGCGCAGACCGGCGACGCGAACCAGCTGGAGTTTCATATCCGGCGGATTCCGGGCGGCGCATTCACCGACCACGGGCTCGCGCAACTCCAGCCGGGCGATCTGCTGGAACTCGACGGGCCTTACGGCGCCTGCACCTGGCAGGCACCTCCTGACCCGGTCGAGCACTTGGTGCTGCTGGCCACGGGCACGGGCTTCGCTGGCATCAGCGCCATCCTGACCACTGCATTGGCCGGCGCTGCGTTCCGTACCGTCAGTTTGTACTGGGGGGTGGGCCGAGAGGAGGACTGCTATGCATCCGACTTGCTCGACGAACTGCAGGATGCCCATGCCTGCTTCCATTGGACGCGGGTGGTGTCCACGGCGCGTGCTTCAGACACCGAGGGAACCGAGGCCGAAGTGCCACGGCACGTGCAGGAAGCAGCACTCGCAGCGGGCCACGACTGGCAACGCACCATGGTCTACGCCTGCGGCAACCCCGCCATGGTTCGTGGCGCGCGCGAAGTGCTGACGGCGGCGGGCCTGCCGAAGGACCGCTTCCAATCCGAAGCATTCCTGCCGGCCTCACAGGCGGCGCAGGGCAAGGCGCCGTACATCGTGCGCCATCCCTGGGAGAAGGTGGGTGCGGCTTTTTCGCTCGACGGCATCCTCGATGCGCGCAGGCGCTCCATGGAGGCATTGCCGCAGATCGCGGCGCTGATGGTGCCCGGCATGACCACCGGCGAGGCCATCGCCATCGCGGACAACCACCTGCGCGCGATGGGCGCCGCCTACAACTGGCATCCCACCTACGTGCGCTTCGGCCCCGACACGCAATGCACGTCCCGCCAGCCGGTGGACCGGCACCGGAAGCTGCGCGCGGACGACCTGTTCACCATCGACCTGGGCCCCGTCTGGGACGGCTACGAGGGCGACTACGGCGACACCTTCGTGATGGGCGACGACCCCGACCATCGACGCTGCACCCAGGCCGCGCGGGACATCTTCGAGCAGGCCCAACTGGCATGGGCGCAGGGCCTGAGCGGCAGCGCGCTCTACGACTTCGCGGAAGGGCTGGCGCGTGAACACGGCTGCTCGCTCGTGCGCGAGACGGCCGGGCACCGCGTCTCGGATTTTCCGCATGCGCTCTACGGCAAGCACCGCCTGGCCGAGGCCGATTTCATGCCGGCCGATGGAATCTGGGTGCTGGAAGTGCAGGTGCGGGACCTGGAGCGGCCCATTGGTGCGTTCTTTGAAGATGTGCTTTTGCGCGCGGCCGATGGGGTCAGCGCCTGAGGGCGTCTGCGACGGCTCTCAGTGAGCGATCTGCCCTATGAAGAAAACCGCCCTGATCTTGCTGCGCACAAAAATTCAGCACAAAGGGTAGTAAATAAAGAAGCGCCACGCCCAAATGGCCAGCAGCGCAAAGGCAATCCAAAGGGAGTAGTGAATCTTGTGTTGCCGAACGGACAGCAGGACGCCAAATATAAAAAGAGGTACTAAAAAAAGCAGGGAAAGAGATCTGGGGTTGATGCCGTCGTCGAGAGGCAATCCGCAAAAACTCAGCCCTTCGGTATGTGCGCTCGGCTCGTCCAGCATCCATTCAAATTTGTTCATCGGAATCATGAGCATCAGGCCAAGACACAGGGAGGCATAGGCCGATGCCACGGCCGCACCTATTTTTTCAACGATCAAAATTTCTCCAGTAGCGCGGAAACATGGTCACGGTACTCCAGCATCCCGCGGCCGTACTCAGAGAAATTTCTGCCCTGAGCGCCTTGGGTGAGTCTTATGGAGTTCGTGATATCAATCGAGGGACGTTCTATCCCTCTGATGTATTGGCTGTTCTTTCTGGGAAGAGAGTTTGTGCGATGGAAGGATGGATGCTTTGGGCGGGTTTCAGGTTGACGTGGTGTCTCCCGCCGTCCTTTCCATCTTCCTCGCCAATCACTCTTCAGAAGCCGATTGCATGCTAGGGCCGCGATGGAAAAAGTGGTGCCAAACTTGCCAGCACTTTTTCACGCTTACGCTGCCAAGCTTTGGATTTGAAAATCCGCCTCGCACAAGTCCTGTGCAGTCCAGGCGACAGGACTTTTCCATTGAGGCGTGCGTCTGCACGCGTCGGGCACCAAGGCGCTCAAAACGCTCAACGGCATCCCTGTTGCAGCCTCACGCCGGCATGAACCGCTACAACACGGGCGCCTGCCAGAACCTCAAGGCTTCCTGTCCGTCACAACCGGAATGGCCACAGGCTTCGCGGCAGGCGCCGCGATGAGCACCATGGCCCCGTCCTGCCCGCGGCGGATATGCAGGCGGGTGCCGTCCAGCAACTTGTCCAGCGCCGCATCGGGCGCGATCTTTCCCTTCACGCCGCGTGTCGACAGGTCCTTGACGTCTTCCATCTTGTAGATGAGCTGCACGCCGGACTGTGCGATGAAGGCGTCGAGCGCGGGCCTGAGTTCGCCGCTGCGAACATCGAAATCCCGGGTATTGGCGAAGGACAGGCCGGTCATCAGTACGCATCCGAGCGCGATGGCAGCGCGCCGGCCTGCTCCCTTGTGGAGGAGGGGGGTCTGCCTCCGGAATCGATTCATGTAGGTGTATTTCCAGCGAGATGGTTTTTCTTGTTACCCCCATGAGACGAGTGCGGCAGCGCTTTCCGGTAACGGGGTGCCCCATTTCAGTGCCGCCTAGAATTTCGTGGTGCTCCTCACCGTGCGTTACCGGAAATCTTCTGGCCGTTCGTCTCAGTGTCTGTCGCCAATCCCGGCGACGAGCCGCCACCCCATCCGGCCATTCCCAGGAGCGCTTTTTTGGTTCTCAGTGATTTGGACAACTGGTTCGTCAGGGAAGTGCTGCCCATGGAGGCCGCACTCACGCGGTTTCTTCGCCGCAACTGGCGCGACGACGCCGAAATACCTGACTTGCGTCAGGACGTCTACATGCGCATCTATGAGTCAGCGGCCAAGGCCGTGCCCGAGCTGGTGAAGCCCTTCGTCTTCGCCACGGCGCGCAACCTGCTGATCGACCGCGCGCGGCGGGCGCAGATCGTGTCGATCGAGATCATTGCCGACCTCGATGCGCTCGACTTTTCCGCCGACGAACTCACGCCCGAGCGCCATGCCTCGGGCCGCGGCGAGCTGCGGCTGCTGCAGACGGCGCTCGATGCCCTGCCTTCCAAGTGCCGCCGCGTCGTGGAGATGCGCAAGATCGAAGGCCTGTCGCAGCGCGAGGTGGCCACGCAACTGGGCATCACCGAAGACACGGTCGAGCGGCAGGTGTCGCGCGGCGTGAGGGCGCTGGCGGACGCGCTGCTTTCCGATGGCGTGCAGCTGGACACCAAGGCCTTCGGCCGGGCGCAGAACGAAAAGAGGCTTTCGACATGACAGAAGCCGAACGCATTGAATCCGCCGCCGCCGACTGGCTGGCGCGCCGCGACAGCGGCGCATGGACCGAGGCCGACGAGCAGAAGCTGGAGGCCTGGATCGCCGAGTCGATCGCGCACCGCGTGGCGTGGCTGCGGCTTGCCAGCGTCTGGCAGCGCAGCGACCGGCTGGGCGTTTTGCGCGCGCCGCCACCGCTGACGGGTGCGGCCACGGCCAAGCCGGCGCCCATTCCCATCCGCATTCCTCTGCCCGAAGCCGCGCCCGCATCCGCGCCGCGGGCGGCACCGGCGTACCGGCTGCCGCGCTTTTCCACGCAACGCATCGCGGCCGGCATGCTGGTCGTGGCCGCTGCCTGCAGTTGGCTGGGCTGGCGCTACACGCAGGACTGGAAGGGCGAGCACTACGCCACGGCCGTGGGCGCGCGCCAATCGGTGGCGCTGTCCGACGGCTCCGTGCTCACGCTGAACACCGCCACGCATGTGCGTGCCGTGGTGAACGGCAACAGCCGCAAGGTGTGGCTGGAAGACGGCGAGGCTTATTTCGACATTGCGCACGACAAGGCCCACCCCTTCGTCGTCATCGCCGGCGACCGCCGCATCACCGTGCTGGGCACGCGCTTCCTGGTGCGGCGCCAGGGCGACCAGGTGAACGTGACGGTGGAAGAAGGGCGCGTGCAGATCGCGTCCGCCCAAGGCGCGAAGGAAGTGGCGCCGACCGTGCTCACGCGCAACCAGGGGGCGGTTGCCAGTGCCGGCAGCGTGCTGGTGATGTCGAAGGCGCCCAAGCAGATCGACGACGAACTGAGCTGGCGCCAGGGCCGGCTCGTGTTCGACCAGACCTCGCTGGGCGAGGCGGCCGCGCAGTTCAATCGCTACAACACGCGCAAGCTGGTGATTGCCGATCCGGCCATCGCGCGCATCCGCATCGGCGGCAGCTTCGATGCCAACAACATGAGCGGTTTCGTGGCCTTGCTCAAGCAGGGCTTCGGCCTCGCGGCGCAGGACAGCGGCAACGAAATAAGAATTTCAAACTAGGTTATTACCGGAATGTGACCGGGCATTCGTCTCAGTGGATACCAAAACAAATACCACTCTGGAGACACCCATGAATCGAATCGAGCAAGGCCTCGGCCAGCCCTCCAAGAAGAAGCAGAAGAAGAAGAAGAAACGCGCATCGGTGGTGCTGCCGGTGGCGATTCGCCACTGGGTCATCGGCGGCACGTGGGCGCTGATGAGCGGCCTGCCCGTGCTGGCGCATGCGCAGGCGCAAGTGCAGGCGCAGCAGGTCGTCTTCGACGTCGGCGCAGGCGACCTGAAGACCGCGCTCGATGCGTACATCGCGCAGGGCGGCGTGCAGCTGCTCTACAAGGTCGACGACGTGAAGGGCATGGCCACGCGCGGCGTGAAGGGCGCGCTGTCGCCGCAGGAGGCGCTGTCGCGCATTCTGGAAGGCACGCCGCTGCTCACGCGCCGCGGCGACGACGGCGCGATCGTGATCTACGCCGGCGCGCCGGTGGCCGTCGCGCCCAGGCCGGCGAACGATGAGCTGCAGTCGCTCGACAGCGTCACCGTCACCGCCACGCGCCGCCGCGAGCCGCTGCGCGAAGTGCCGATGCAGGTGAATGTGATGAAGGCCGAGACGCTGGAACGCGCCGGCGCCAAGAACCTGTCGGACTACGTGGCCGAGCAGCCGGGCGTGAGCCTCACGAGCAGCGGCAGCGTGGGCGGCATTCTGACCATGCGCGGGCTGACCACCGGCCCGGTGCAGGGCATCGCCACCGTCGGCGTGTATGTGGACGACGTGGCCACGGGCCTGAGCTCGTCGGGCGCGCTCGCCGGCTTCACGCCGCTGGACATGGGCATGCTCGACCTGAACCACATCGAGGTGCTGCGCGGCCCGCAGGGCACGCTGTACGGCGCCGGCGCCATGAGCGGCGTGCTCAAGTACGTGACCAACCAGCCCGACACGATGGAGTTCGCGGGCTCGGTGAAATTCGGCACCACGTGGACCCAGGGCGGCGGCCAGGGCTACTCGAGCAACGTGGTGCTCAATGTGCCGATCAAGGAAGACGTGGCGGCGGTGCGCATCGCCGCCTTCACCGACCGGGTCGGCGGCAGCTACAACGCCGTCGGTCCCGCATGGGGCAGCAACATCGATCGCGGCCACACCGACGGCGGCCGGGTCTCGCTGCTGCTGACGCCCACGAAGGAACTCACGGTGCGCCTGACGGGCATGGTGCAGGACGTGAATCGCCAGGGCCTGGGCTTCGAAGACATCGACAAGCGGACCCTTCGCCCGTGGGGGCTGGAGCGCACGCGCCAGTTGTCCGGCCACGAGCCCTACCGCAACCGCTCGCAACTGTTCGGCCTGGACGTGGAGTACGACTTCGGCTGGGCACGCCTGAACTCGATCACCTCCGCGCAGGACGTGAAGATCAACAACTCCGCCGACCTCACGGCCCTGTACGGGCCGTCACTGACCGCGATGCGCCTGTCGGCTTCTTCGGTGCCGCTGGCCAGCACGGTGGAGCAGCACCGCGTCAGCCAGGAGTTTCGACTGACCTCGCGCTCGGGCACCACCATCGAGTGGCTGGCCGGCATCTACCTGAACCGCGAACGCGGCAGCAACGACGGCACCCTCAGTGCGAACCTGAACGGCGGCCTGGGCAACAAGACCTTCCTGAACTCGACGCAGTCTTCTCGCTACCAAGAGGAGGCCATCTATGGCGACGTCACCTGGAACGTGACGCCCGCGCTGTCGTTCACCGGCGGCGTGCGGCTGGCGCGCAACAAGCAGAGCTACAACACCAAGCAGTCCGGCACGCTGGTCGGCCCGGTCGATTCCAACGCCGTCGGCACCTCGTCGGAAAGCCCCACCACCTACCTGGCCGCGGCCAAGTACACGCTGTCGGAAACCAGCAACGTGTACTTCCGCGCGGCGAGCGGCTACCGTCCCGGCGGCCCGAACGCGCTGAAGGCCGACACCGACCGCAACATCGTGCAGCCGATGTTCAAGTCCGACTCGCTGTGGAGCTACGAGCTGGGCTACAAGGCCGACTTGCTGGACCGCAAGCTGTCGCTGGAGGCCGCGCTCTACGACATCGAATGGCGCGACGTGCAGCAGCCCACCAAGAACGGCGGCTTCGTGTTCGTCACCAACGCCGGTGGCGCCCGCATCAAGGGCGGCGAACTCACGCTCAACTGGAAGCCCAGCAAGGAGTGGCGCTTCACCGCCAACGCCGCGCTCATCGATGCACGCCTGACCGAGGACGCCAAGGGCCTGGACGCCAAGGCCGGCACCCGCCTGCCGCAGACGCCACGCTTTGCGACCACGCTGGGCGTGACGCGCAACTTCAGCATCGCCGAGCACCCGGCGTACGTCGGCATCAGCGCACGCTACACCGGCAAGCGCGATGCGGGCTACGCCGGCAGCGCGGTCATTCCGAGCATCAAGATGCCGGCCTACACGCTGGTCGACCTGCAGGCGGGCATCGACTTCCCGCGCTTCAGCGTCTCGGCCTATGTGCGCAACCTGGCCAACAAGCGCGGCTTCCTGTCGATCGAAACCGGCCTGTCGGCGAACCCGAACCTGGTGCAGGCGGCGCTGGCGCCCTCGCGCACCATCGGCCTGAACGTCAACGTTCCGTTCTGAGATGTCGAGCGTCAATCCGCTGGCGGCCGCGTTGCCGCCGGACGCGGCGAGCCCCGCCGCGCAGGAAACGGCACGCAAGGCACCGTCCAGCGCCTGGTACGCGCTGGCGGTGCTGGTCATCGCGACGGTGCTGGGTTCGATCGACAAGGTCATCCTCACGCTGCTGACGGAGCCGATGCGCATCACGCTGTCGCTCTCCGACACGCAACTGGGCCTGCTGCAGGGCGCGGGCATCGTGCTGTTCACCGGCATCGCCACGCTGCCCTTGGGGTGGCTGAGCGACCGCTATGACCGGCGCGTGGTGCTGGCCGCCTGCGTGGTGCTGTGGAGCGCCGCCACCGCCATGCGCGGCACCGCCATGGACTACGGCGTGCTGTTCATCGCCTCCATCGGCCTGGGCGTGGGCGAAGCGGGCCTGGGCCCCATCACCAACAGCATGATTCCCGACCTGTTCCCGCGCGCGCAGCGGGTGCTGGCCAACGCGGTGTTCGCGCTGTCGGCCATCTTCGGCAGCGCGCTCGGCGCCTTGCTCGGCGGCACCGTCGTGCACCTGACCGACGACCTGCGGCACTGGCTGCCCGCGTCGATGCAGCACCTGGAGCCGTGGCGGCTGACCTTCTTCGTGATGGCGTCGGCGGGCCTGCCGGTGGCGCTGCTGGTGCTGTCGATCCGTCGGACGCGGCGCGGGGGCACGGAGCCCGTTTCTTCAGCCGCTTCGGTGACACACCATGCGGCACCCGCAGCGAGCCAAACCGACGCGGACGACGCGGCCAGCACCGTCAGCTTTCGCGACCACATCCGCCTGCACTGGCGCACCTTCGCGGGCCTGGTCGTCGGCGCGGGCCTGGCAAGCATCGGCATGAGCTCGATCGGCACCTGGCTGCCGATCATGGCGGCGCGCCAATACGGCGTCACGCCGGCACAGATGGGGCAAGGCATGGGGATCGCCTTTCTCTGCGGCACGGTGATCGGCGGCCTGCTGGGCGTGGCGGCGATGCGCTACGTGCAGCCCCGCATGGGCCCGGCCGCCGCGCTGCGCATCATCATGCTGGGCAACCTCACGGCCGCGCTGCTGTCGTCGCTGCTGCTGTTCACGCGTTCGGCGACCGACGCGTTCACCTTGCTGGCGCTGCTGGTCATTCCGCTCATCAGCGGCGCGGTGCTGCTGCCCAACGTGCTGCAGGACGCGGCGCCGCCGCACCTGCGCGCCCGCACCATCGCACTGCTCTCCGTGGCCGGCCTGCCGTTCGGCGTGCTGGGCCCGCTGGTGGTCGGCATGTTGTCGGACGCGCTCAAGTCGGTGCCCAACGGACTGGCGGTGGCCATCGTCGCCACGACGCTGATCGGCGGCGTCATGGGCGCCATGGTGCTGCGCATCACCGAAGGCCCGTTCGTGCGCCTCATGCGCGCGGCGCGGCCCACCTGATCTTTCCCTCGTTCATCTCCCTCCCTCTTTCGTTGTCCTTTCATGTCACAACAACCTTCGCCCCCTTTACCTGACGCCGCTGCCGCCGAGGCGGCCGCGCTGGCCGCCATCGACGCGCTGGTGGCGCCCTTCAACCGCGGCGATGCGCCCGGCATGGTGCTCGGCATTGCACGCCACGGCCGCCTGCTGTACCGGCGCGCCGTCGGCATGGCCAGCCTGGAAATGGGCGTGGCCAACACGCCGACCACGCGCATGCGCATCGCATCGACGAGCAAGCACTTCACCGCACTGGCCGTGCTGCTGCTGGCCGAAGACGGCCTGCTCGACGTCGAGGACGCCCTGCACAAGCACCTGCCCGAAATGCCGGTGCTCAGCGCCAACGGCCCCACGCTGCGCCACCTGCTGACGCACACGAGCGGCTGGCGCGGCCACGACGAGCTGTGGGCCATTGCGCACGGCCTCACCTTCACCGAGCCTGGCCCGGGGCTGCCCGCCATGGCGCGCCAGAGCGAGCTGAACTTCGAGCCCGGCACGCAGATGGTCTACAGCAACGGCGGCTACCACCTGCTGGCGAAGATCGTCGAGCGCGTGAGCGGACAGAGCTTCAACGACTTCCTGAAGGCCCGCATCTTCGGGCCGCTCGGCATGCCCGACACCGCCTCGGTGGCGACCGACCACGAGGTGGTGCCCGGCCTGGCCGGCCTGTACATGCCCACGTCCGGCGGCGGATGGCAACGCGGCGTGTACCCGTGCGAACTCGACGGCGGCGGCTCGCTGGTGTCGACGCTGGACGACATGCTGCGCTGGCTCGCGCACATGCGCGGCAGCGAGAAGACCGTGGGCAGCGCCAAAAGCTGGGCGCTGCTGAGCGAACCCACCACGCTGTCTTCAGGCTCGAAGGTGACCTACGGCTACGGGCTGGCGCGCCACCCTTACCGCGGGGTCGAGATCATTCATCACGCGGGCGCGGTGCTCGGTGCGCAGTCGCAGATGATCAGCGTGCCGGCCCACGGGCTGGACATCATCGTCATGGCGAACGGCGCCGCGGTGAATCCGTCGGCGCTGGCCCTGCAGGCGATCGAGCTGCTGCTGCCCGACGCGCTCGCGCCGCGTGAAGTGCGCCCGCTGGCCAGCGACTTCCCCGCGCTCGTCGGCCAGCGCTACCACGCACCGTCCACCGGCAGCGTGCTCGGCTTTTCGGACGCCGGCGGCAAGCTCGCCATGTCGTGGCAGGCCTCGGGTCCGCAACTGATGCACCACGGCGAAGGCAAGCTGTGGCTGGGCCTGCAGGACCTGCCGATCAACGACCTCGTGATCGACGCCAGCGACATCGATCCGCAACGCACGCCCGACACGCTGGTGCTGCATGAAGGCGGCCTGCCGCGCCGCTTCGAGCGCCTGCCCGCAACCGCGCCCGATGCCGCGTCGCTGGCCGAACAGCTCTGTGGCGACTACACCAGCGCCGACCTCGACGCCACCGCGCGGATGACGCTGGTCGACGGCACGCTGCTGCTCACGGTGCAAGGCCGCCACGGCCAGCACGTGTGCGCGCTCACGCCGCTGTCGGCCGACGTGATGGTGCTCACCTCCGCCAATCCGGTGCTGGCCCGCATGGGCAAGTCGGTTCTCAACGTGGAGCGCAAGGCAGGCCGGGTCGTGGGACTGCGGCTGGACACCTTGCGCACCCGAAACATTCACCTTGCCCGCGAGGAGTCACGCGCATGAAGTTCTTCACCACCCTGTTCGCCACCGAAACCAACACCTTCGTCTCCGCCCCCACCGGCTGGGGCAGCTACAACGAATACGGCATCTTCCGCGGCGACTCCAGCACGCGCGACGCGAGCGGCTACGGCATGTTCGCGGTGGAAGTGCGCAAGCAACTGGCCGCCGAAGGCCACGAGATGGTCGAGAGCCTGCTGGCCTTCGCGCAGCCGCTGGGGCGCACCGTGCGCCCGGTGTACGAGAGCCTGCGCGACGAGATCCTGGCCGACCTGCGCGACGCCGGCCCAGTCGATGGCGTGATCCTGGTGCTGCACGGCGCCATGGTGGCCGACGGCTACGACGATTGCGAAGGCGACCTGATCGCGCGCGTGCGCGCACTGGTCGGCCCGAAGGTGACCATCGGCGTGTCGCTCGACCTGCACTGCCACTTCACGCAGCAGATGCTGGACGAAGCGGACGCGATCATTTGCTACAAGGAATATCCGCACACCGACGCGCTCGACCGCCTGCAGGAGCTGGTGCGCATCGTGGTGGACACCGCGCAGGGCCGCGTGCGGCCGGTAACCGCCGTGCACGACTGCCGCATGGTGGGCAAGTGGCACACCACGCGCGAACCCATGGCCGGCTTCGTGCGCCGCATGCAGGCCTGCGAGAAGCTGCCGGGCGTGCTCTCGGTGTCGCTGGGCCATGGCTTCCCGTGGGCCGACGTGCCCGAGTCCGGCGCCAAGCTGTGGGTGGTGACGGACAACGACCCCGTGCTGGCCGCGAAGCTGGCCGATGAACTGGGCCGCGAGTTCTGGGACCTGCGCCATCAGACCGGCGTGCCTTCGCTCCCTCTGGACGAGACGCTCGACCGGGCCATGGCCACGCCGGGCGGCCCGGTGGTCATTGCCGACACGGCCGACAACGCCGGCGGCGGCGCCACCAGCGACAGCACCTTCGTGCTGCGCGCGATCGTCGAGCGCGGTATCGCCGACGTGGCCTTCGGCGGCGTCTGGGACCTGGGCGCGGTGCAGCTTTGCCGCGACGCGGGCGTCGGCGCCAGCTTCGAGCTGCGGCTGGGCGGCAAGTGCGGCCCGGCCTCGGGCGACCCCATCGACCTGCACGTGACCGTCAAGGCCGTGAACGACGCGCACACGCAGCGCGGCCTGGCCGTGGGCAACCACACGCCCATGGGCCCCTGCGTGTGGGTGCAGGCGGCGAACGGCGTGGACATCGTGCTCATCAGCAAGCGCAACCAGGTCATCGGGACCGATCTCTTCACCGGCCTGGGCATCGACCTGGCGGCCAAGAAGCTGGTGGTGGTGAAGTCGGCGCAGCACTTTCATGCGGAGTTCGGCCCGATCGCCAAGTCGGTGCTTTATGTGTCGACGCCGGCTGCGCTGAGCACCGACTTCGCCAACCTGCCGTACCGCGTGCGCGACCTCGACTACTGGCCGCGCGTGGAAGAACCCCGACGCGGCAGCAAGCCCGTAGGCGAATCGCGGCAGATGCCCGCGCCCGGCGAGCTGTACACCGTCGACGGCCGCAAGATGCACCTGCAGCGCAGCGGCCCCGCGCCGGCCAATGCGCAGCAGCCCACGCTGGTGATTGAAGCCGGCGGCGGTTGCGCCTCGCCGATCTACGCGCGCCTGCAGCAGGTGCTGTCGGCGAAATACCCGGTCATCAGCTACGACCGCGCGGGCATGGGCTGGAGCGAGGCCGACGACGCGCCCTTCGACGGCAAGCGCAACGCGCAGCAACTGCACGGCCTGCTGGCCGCGGCCGAGGTCACCGGTCCGATCGTGCTGATCGGCCATTCGCTCGGCGGCCTGCTCAACCGCATCTACACCGGCCTGTACCCCGAACAGGTGGCCGGTGCCGTCATGCTCGACGCCAGCCACTGGGACCAGTTCGAGCTGTTCAAGGGCCTGCCGCCGGAACACCTGGCGGCCGAGCGCAACAAGCGCGCCGAGTACCAGGCCGGTGGCCCGCCGCCGCCGGAGTTTGCGCCGGCGCAGGCCATCTTTGCCGACATGCCGCATGTGCTGCGGCAGATGGCCGCGAACTACACGCCGCAATCCATCGACACGATGGTCAAGGAAGTCGTGGCGCTTCCGCACGTCGCCCGGCAGGCCGGTGCGTCGCCCGACCTGGGCGCGCGTCCGCTCGTGGTGCTGTCGGCCACGGTCATGCAGAAGCTGCCGCCCGGTGCCGAGGAAGGCGCCGAAGTGCAGCGGCGCTGGCCCGAGTACCAAGAGGCGTATGCGGCGCTGTCGACGCGAAGCCGCCTGCACCCCGTTGCAGGTGCCGAGCACATGACGCTGGTGCTGCTGCCGCCCTTCGTGAACCGCATCGCCGAAGAAGTCGACTGGATCATGGCGGAGCTTGGATGCACCCGATGACGCAACTCGCGCACACGGCGTTGGGCGAACTCACCACGCCGGCACTGCTGCTCGACAGCACGGTTCTCGAACGCAACTGCGAGGCGATGGCGCAACGCGCGGCGCGGCACGGCGTGGCACTGCGTCCGCACCTGAAGACCTCCAAGTCGGCCGAGGTGGCGCGCCTGGCCACTCGCGGGCACAGCGGTGCCATCACCGTGTCCACCGTGGCCGAGGCCGATTACTTCGCGCGCTACGATTTCCTGGACCTGACCTACGCGGTGGGCATCAGCGCCGGCAAGATCGATGCGCTGCATCGCATCCAGCGCGTGCACGGTGCCCGCGTGACCCTGCTCGCGGACTGCATCGAAGCGGTGCAGGCAGCGGCCGCGCGTGCGCGGGCCATCGGCGCGAGCTTCGGCCTGCTGATCGAGATCGACACCGGCGGCGGCCGGGGCGGCGTTGCGCCCGACGATGAAGAAGCACTGCTCGCCCTCGCGGCCGAAGTGCAGCGCAGCGGATCGCTGACGCTGGCCGGCGTGCTGACCCACGCCGGCCACAGCTACCACGCCGAAGGGCTGGATTCGATCCGCGCCATCGCCGAAGCCGAGCGCGCCGGCGCGGTGCGCGCGGCCGAGTGCCTGCGCGCGGCCGGCTTCACGGTGGACGTCGTCAGCGTGGGCGCCACGCCGACGGCGGTGTGCGCCGAGCGGCTGGACGGTGTGACCGAGATGCGCCCCGGCGTCTACACCTTCTTCGACCTCGACCAGGCCGCGCGCGGCATCTGCGGCATCGAGGACATCGCGCTGTCGGTGCTGGCCACCGTGATCGGCCACAACCCGCGTTCGCGCCGCGTGCTCATCGATGCCGGCGCGCTCGCGTTGTCGAAGGATGAATCGGCCGCCGAGTTTCGGGGTGGCCTGGGCTTCGGGCTGGTGTGTCGCGCGGACGGCACGACGCCGCTGCCCGGATTGCGCGTGGCCGAGCTGCACCAGGAGCACGGCCTGATTGCCTGCGAAGGCGATGGCGATGGCGATGGCGATGGCGACGATGACCTGCGGGCCATGTTCGACGCACTGCCGATCGGCAGCCGCGTGCGCATTCTTCCGCACCACGCCTGCATGACCGCGGCCCCCTACGACCGCTACCACGTGGTGCGCGGCACCGGCGCGAGCGTGCACGCCGTATGGGGCAAGGCCCTCGGCTGGCGTGCGGCCTGACGGGCGCTTCGAGTCGCCCCTGTTTTGTTTTTTGGAGACCCTCATGATGAAGACCTTTTTCGCGAAGCTGATGGCCGTGGCCGCTCCGCTCGTCCTGGCGCTGTCCCTGACCGCCGCGCCGCACGCCGCCAACGCCCAGGCCACGCCGGAGCCCGCGCCCGCCGTTGCACCCGCCGCCACCGCACCGGCAGCGGACCCGTCGGCTGGCAGCGTCGCGGCCCCGGCACCCACGGCGCCGGCCGCTGTGCCGGCTGCAGCAGCAGCCGCCGCGACAACCAAGGTCGACAACCCCTACGGCATCGGCGCCCTGTGGGCGCAGAGTGACCTGGTCGCCAAGGCCGTGCTGGCCATCCTGGCGATCATGTCGATGGGCAGCTGGTAC
>NZ_JBPJZR010000014.1:0-205685 GCF_051216615.1 Variovorax raffinosi | reverse complement strand
GAACCCGAACGATGATTTCAAGATGGAGCCCGAATGACGCGTCGTTGAGTCGACGCGTATCCGGACTTTCAGTCCGCAAGGCGCAACCCACCGGCTTTAGCCGGTGGTTGTTGAGTTCGCTGCGGGGAGCACCTGGTGTCATTCGCACGGGACACGCTGCTGGTTTGCGCTGATCAACAAGTGCTCTGAGCGCTCACGTCGATACGGGGCTCTTTTTTGCTAAATAAAGGAGGAGCGAAGCGGGGGACATTCGCGAAAAAGAGCACCGTGTCGGCGTGAGTGTCGCCCTGAACAGCAATGGCCAACAACAGACAGCCGCTCAGCCAGCAAGCGCCTTCTTCATCAGCACCAGGTACTGACCCTGCATGAAGTCATCGATGCGCGCGTACTCTTCATAGCCGTGCTTGAGATAGAAAGGCCGCGCCTGCCATTCAAAAGTATCGAGCCTCGCATTCTTTGCACCGAGCGCGATAGCCTGCTGTTCCGCTTCCACGAGCAGGCGGCTTCCAAGCCCTGAACCACGCGTCTCTTCTTCCACAAAGAGCAGTTCGACCGTGAACCAGTGCAGCACAACGTAGCCCCGAAGCCCGCCGAGCAGGCGACCGGTCTCGTCCCTCGCGTCCAGCCGCACGTACTGGCTCTCGGGGTACTTGCCGACGACCCCGTAGTTGAACTCACGCAGCTTTCGGCCGAGTTCGCCACTGGCGAGTTGTTCGGGCGTGGGGGTGGAGAAGGTGACGTTTTTCATCCGCCGAGATTCTGCCTTTCGCGCAACCCGCATATCGATCCACGCTTTCCTTCTTTGTGCCTGCGCACGCCCGTTGATACGTTCAGTCTCCTCGCCGTTGAAACCAGCGACCGCCAACGTTTGCTTGCGGCGATATGCATGCGCAGGCATGCTGCGCTGGCGTGCCATGTGCACCGCGCGTGCTTTTTTCTCCTTCACACTTTTTCGCTCAGAGACATTCCATGACCTATCTCGCCGCTCCCGCGCGCTACGACGCCATTCCCTATCGCCGCGTCGGGCGCAGCGGGCTTGTGCTGCCCGCCATCTCGCTCGGGCTCTGGCACAACTTCGGGGACAGCACGCCCATCGACGTGCAACGCAAGCTGCTGCGCACGGCCTTCGACCTGGGCATCAACCACTTCGACCTGGCCAACAACTACGGTCCGCCGTACGGCAGCGCCGAGACCAACTTCGGCCGCCTGCTGCGCGAAGACTTCAAGGCCTATCGCGATGAACTCATCATCTCCAGCAAGGCCGGCTGGGACATGTGGCCCGGCCCCTACGGGCAGGGCGGTGGTTCGCGCAAATACGTGCTGGCCAGCCTCGACCAGAGCCTGCAGCGGCTGGGCGTGGACTATGTCGACATCTTCTATTCGCATCGCTTCGATCCGCACACGCCGCTGGAAGAAACCGCGTCTGCATTGGCCCAGGCCGTGCAACAGGGCAAGGCGCTGTACATCGGCATTTCTTCCTACTCGGCCGGCAAGACGCGCGAGATTGCTGCGCTGCTGCGCGAATGGAAGGTGCCGCTGCTGATCCATCAACCGGCCTACAACCTGTTCAACCGCTGGATCGAGAAAGACCTGCTCGCGGCCACCGACGACCTGGGTGCCGGCGTCATCGCCTTCACGCCGCTCGCGCAAGGGCTGCTGACCGACAAGTACCTGAGCGGCATCCCGGCCGATGCACGCATCAACCGGCCGGGCGGTGGTTCGCTGAAGCAGGAGCATTTGTCCGAAGCGAACGTGGAGCGCGCACGTGCACTGAACAAGATCGCGCAGCGCCGGGGCCAGAGCCTTGCGCAGCTCGCGCTGACCTGGACCTTGCGCGATCCGCGCGTCAGCTCCGCGTTGATCGGTGCCAGCCGGCCCGAGCAGATCGTCGACAACGTGGCGGCGCTCGCGCATGCGCCGCTGAGCGCCGAAGAGCTGGCCGAGATCGACAAGCACGCGGTCGAAGGCGGCGTGAATCTCTGGGAAAAGCCGTCGACCGACTTCGCTTGAGCCCAACCGTCCAAGGGGTAATGAGCCCTTTTGTTTTATACGAAAAGGTCTGCACACCCTGGGAGACGGCGGCGATCCACATGCCATGGCGTCGTCTGAAAATTTCCTGACGGAAATCACAAACTGTCAGCTAAAGTAAAAAAGTGTCTCCCCGATTCGGCCTCGCGCCGGATCGTTGCCGCGGCCCGAGCCGGGGCTGCGCCGCCTTACCGATTCCCGCATCGCAACCACTTGCCCGTGTGTTGCGGCGCTTGACGCGAATGGCGGCGTGCCGTGGCCACGGTTGCGTTTTAGTTGATCGTGCGTTTTCTGAAAGGAAGCTTCATGAGAGATTACCGAATCGAGAACAACGGCCCGCTGCTGGACTTTCGTCTGGCCTACCTGCGCGCCATCGCCCGCTCGTGGCATGACACGGCCTACCGCGAAGAACTGTTGGCGCAGAAGGACATCCAGCCGATGCTCAACCGCGACTTCGGACTGAAGTCGGTGTGGCCACTGCTCGACATTGCCATCCATCGCATCGACGACCCGACACGCAGAACCGTCTGGAAGTCGCACCTGACGGGCGGATGGACCGGGCTCAACGATGCCTTCGACATCGTGATTCCCGAGCGGCCGACAGCCAATGCGTCGGAAGCGCTGGCTGCCTACTACCAGTTCTTCCCCGACTTCATGGGGCCTGTCGGCGTGTTCGCGGACCAGCCGCAAGCCTCTTCCCCATCCGCTCCGGTCGCCGGCCTTTCCGCGCTGGACGAAGTGGGCAGCCTGGGCGGCGGGCCTGAATCGATGCTGGCATTCGGCGGCGTTGTATTGCGGGCGATCGCGATGGCATGGGAGTCGGAAGAGTTCCTGCGCGAACTCACGCGCCCCGATCACAGCGACGCCACGCCTGTGCTGAGCCAATGGCTGGGGTACAACAACCCCTACAACTTCTTCGTGCGCTTCACCGTCAATCCCGCGTTCTCATGGGATGTCGAGCGCGGCGCGTGGAACCTGAAGAACACCGACGGCAGCACGATCAAGAACACCGTGGTGCTGAACTACCCGGTGGCGCCGGCCGCAGAGGCCTCCTGGCCCATCGCACTGACCTCGTACAACCACACGGGCAGTGCGTACCCGTTCACCTGCTGAGCCTGCTGAACCTGTTGCAGGGACGCCGGATTGCCCACGGAAAACGTTGACGACAAGGCGGGGCACGCGCTGCAAGGTGCATCCGCCACGCTGCTGTTGACGCTGGCCGCCCGGGCCCGGTCTGACAGCGTCGTTGCGGCATCGGAGTTCTTCGATGCCGAGGCGCGCCGCATTGCCGCGGCGCTGCCGTTCGACCTGTCGGCCTACACGAAGGACCCGGCATTCGTCAGGGGCGTGGTCCTGCGGGCCGCGCTCATTGATCGTTTCGCGGCCGAGTTCTTCGCGGCCCATCCGCTCGGCATGGGCATCACGCTGGGCGCGGGGCTGTGCACACGCCGCAGCCGACTGGGTTTGCAAACGGTATCAAGCGGCAGCATCAACTGGCTCAACGTCGATCTGCCGGAGGCCATCCATCTGCGCGAGCAGCACATGCCACCCGGCGCAGGCGAGCGCAATCAGGCCTGCTCGATTCTTTCGCCGGCCTGGCTCGATGCCGCGGACCTGCCGGGCGACCGTCCCGTGCTCGTGATGCTGGAAGGCGTGTGCCCCTATCTTCCGCAAGCGCCGCTCGAAGCCATCCTGCATGCGCTGGCGGCGCGGTTCGCCGGATGCAAGCCCGCAAGCGTTGTCGTGCTGGACTACGTGCATCCGATCCTGGCGAGGATGCCGGTGCAGGTGGGCGGCATGCATCTGCCGGTGGTGTCGGGCTTCGAAGATTCGGCCCGCATCGCAGCGATCCATCCGGCGATTCGCGTGCTCTCCGAAGACCATCTCTATTCGAAGTTCTCCGAACAGCACCGGCTCTTCGAGACCGCATTCAGGGCAACGTTCGGCAGTTGGCCCTATACCGTCGCGCGCTTCGCGCTCGGATCGCCGCATGAGGCCTGACCCAGCGCTGATGGATTTCTTCACCGACGCTTTCCAGTGGCATGACAAGTTCCTGCCGCCGCTGGCGCAGCAGAACGGCCTGCTGTTGCTGAGCGAGACGGACCTGTTCATGCTCGGCTCGCCGGGTGTGCGCGCCATCGACCCGTTGCTGCGCGAGCGTGTGAGCCTGGCATCGCATTGCGAGGCCGTGGGAATGCCGGCGCTGCTGGCCGAGATGCTGCATGCGCTCGAAGCGTTGGTGCGGCAGGGCTTGGCAAGGCCGGTGCGAGCGGACGACGCGGCACGCCACGTTGTGCCCGATTTCTCTCTGCGGCCTGCGCACGTGCTGGTGAGCGAAGGCGTCGGTGCCATCCTGCTGTCGGAAGCCGTGGCGCACGATGCGGCCATCGCGTGGGCACGCGCCGCAGCGGGAGACGCGACAAACCTCGCCGTCGTTTTCTGCGACGACTACCTCGACCCCAGGCTCGGCCCGATCGACGCCCGGCAGCGTGCCGCGAAGCGTGCGTGGCTGTTGGTCAAGCCGACGGGCGAGCAGGCCTTGGTCGGGCCGATGTTCACGCCAGATGCGGCGGTGGCCACGGCGTGCTGGCATTGCCTCTCGCACCGCCTGCTGCGCAACAGGCCCGCGCGGGCCTGGTGGCAGGGCAGACAGGGTGGCGAAACCATCGCCATGCCGGTGCGCGCGGACGAGGTGTTTGTCAGCCAGCGGCTGCAGCAGTTGCTTCCTTTGGCGCAAGACATCGTCATGCGGGCAGGGCAGGCGCTGTGGACGCTCGATCCCGCGCAGCCGCATGCCGTCGTGGCACGGCCCCAGTGCCCGCAGTGCGGCAACGCGGAACTCATGGCCCATCGGCAGCGTCAGCCGATCACGCTCGCGCTGTCACCTTTCACGGCCCGGTCCGATGGCGGCTGGCGCACGATGCCGGCGTCTGCCACGCTCGAGCGCCTGGCCCCGCACGTCGATCCGCTGTGCGGCATCGTCACGCAGGTCGTTCCCGTGGGCGCCCAAGCGGAAGACGCATTGACGGTCTACCGCAGCGAACTCTTCAGGACGCCGAACCTCCATGGCGACCTTTCAGCGGGTGGGTTGGTCCAGGTCTGTCTGGGCAAGGGCATGTCCACCGAGCAATCGCGCGCGAGTGCGCTGTGCGAAGCGGTCGAGAGGTACGCCGCGTTCTATCAAGGCGACGAGGCCCGGGTCATTGCAGCCGCGTCGGCGTTGGACGCGCGCTGCATCCCACCGCAGGAACTCGCACGCTTCAGCGCCCGGCAGCGCGCGCAACCCGATGCGAACATGCCGCCGCATGCGGTTGCCGCACCGGCGCTGTCGGCGCACGACCCGGCGTGGTGGGCACCGGCCTGGTCGCTGACATTCAACGAGCGTTGCTACCTTCCTTTGTCGTTCTGCCATGCCAACGCCCCGGCGGAAAGCCAGCGGCACGCCATCTGGACATCGAACGGCTCTGCCGCGGGAAACACCTTGGAGGAGGCCATCCTTCAAGGCTTTCTCGAGCTGGTGGAGCGCGATGCAGCCGCCATCTGGTGGTATGGCCGGATCCAGAGGCCCGCCGTCGACCTGGGGCAATTAACCGCCGAGAGCCTCGCACGCATCGAACGCAGCCTGGGTGCGCCATGGCACTACTGGGTGCTCGACATCACGCATGACTTCGGCATACCTGTCTCGGCCGCCGTCGGCCGGCATCGCGTGACGGGTGACTGGGCCATCGGCTTCGGTTGCAGTCCGGACCCGGTGCTGGCCTGCGAACGGGCGCTCACGGAAATGGGGCAACTGATCGCCGCAGGAAAGACGCTTTCCGTTGCGCCTTCCGGCGACGAGGAAGGCGTGCCGCGCTTTCTCATGCCCGCCGAACGGCGCGACGCTGCGCCGACGCGTTCGCCCACCGTGGCTGCGCATGCGGATATCGCCGAGGAGATCAACCGCTGCGTCGGCATCGCCTCGGCCCTCGGCATGGAAACCGTGGTGCTCGACTGCTCGCGCCCCGACATTCCGCTGCGCACGGTGAAGGTGGTCGTGCCCGGCCTGTGCCACATCTGGCCCGAGCTGGGCAATGAACGTCTCTACCAAGTGCCGGTCGCCATGGGATGGCGAAAGACGCCGCTGCAGGAAGGCGAGTTGAACCCGTTGGCGCTGTACGTCTGAGCGCGGAGCCTGCCGTTATTCGAGCGTGAAGCCGATCTTCAGCGTCACCTGCCAGTGCGCGACCTTGCCATCGACGACATGGCCGCGCGTCTCGGTCACGGTGAACCACTGGATGTTGCGGATGGTCTCGTGTGCCTTGCCGATGGCGGTCTGAACCGCGTCTTCGATGCCGGTAGGGGACGAGCCGGTCAGCTCGAGCGTCTTGTAAACGTGATTCGACATGTCTGTGCTCCTTGTGGTTGACCCGGACCATCGTAGTGAGTGCATGGCATGCCTGGTGGAATTTTCTGCATCAGGAAACTCGCAATCCGTCTTTGGCAAAGGGCAGGGCTCTGCGCAGAATCCGGCGCAGCGTTCACCTTCTCATTGCCATGCCACAGCGCCTTCTCTTCGACTCTCCCGCCGCACAGGCCCGCCATGTTCTCGCCCTGACGGCGAAGTCGTGGCGCATTCCTCCCAGCTCGCCGCGCGAAATTGCGCGGCGTGCGCCGCATGGCTATGTGCCGGTCAGGGCGTTGCGCCGGTTGCATGCGGCGGCAACGCTGGCCCTGCTGCCGCATTCGTGGTGAGGTAGGTGAGGCGCAAGCATCGCAAACATCGCGCAGGCGCTTTGACAGCGAAGGCCAGGGCCCGCACCATGCGGGACCAACCTGGAGGCAAAGACACCGATGCTGATTGTTCTGGGTGGCTTGCCCGGCACGGGCAAGACCACCATTGCCCGCGAGATCGTCGCGCGTTCCCCGGCCGTGTTCCTGCGCATCGACAGCATCGAGCAGGCCATCGTGTCGGCGAGGGTGCTGGCGAAAGACGTGGGGTCTGCGGGCTACGTCATCGCCTATGAGTGGGCCCGCGCCAATCTCGCGCTCGGGCAGACCGTGGTGGCCGATTGCGTCAACCCGCTGCAGCTCACGCGCGAGGCTTGGCGGGCCGTGGCCGCGGACACCTATTCACGCCTGATCGAAGTCGAGATCGTGTGCTCCGACATCGCCGAACACCAGCGCCGCGTCACTCAGCGAACCTCCGACATTCCGGGCCTCACGCCGCCCACATGGGCTTCGGTGCAAGGCCATGACTACATGCCATGGACCACGCCACGCCTGGTGATCGACACGGCCACCGTCAGCGCGGCCGATGCGGTGCAGTCGATCCTGGGTCACCTGCGGGACTGAGCATTCAGCAGATATCGATATAGAAATTCAGCGCAACCGGTGCGCGCGATGCCCAAGAGAATTCGCAGCAATTCTTCTGAAGGCGTCTTTCGCCGCACACCGTGTCCTATTCGCTGTCCCTGCTCGACAAGAGCCTGATCCCTGAAGGCGCCGACGCCGCACAGGCTTTCCAGCACACCATCGCACTCGCACAAAGCGCCGAGCGGCTGGGTTACCGCCGCTACTGGCTGGCCGAGCACCATGGCAACCGCAACTACGCGGGATCGGCGCCTGAGGTACTGGCCTCGCACGTGCTCGCCAAGACCTCGCGCATCCGTGTCGGCACGGGCGGCGTCATGTTGCAGCACTACAGCCCGTTCAAGGTGGCCGAGACTTTCCGCGTGCTGGCGTCGCTGGCACCGGGCCGCGTCGACCTGGGCATCGGCAAGGCGCCCGGTGGCCTGCCGCTCACCAGCAAGGCGCTGCAGTGGCTGCACGACCCGGTGAAGCAGCGCGAGAACTTCGGCGTGCGCCTTGCCGAACTCGATGCCTTCCTGCATGACGGCGTGACCTCGGGCCATGCGTTGGCGGGCGCGGTCGCCACGCCGAATCCGCCGCAGTTGCCGCAGCGCGTGCTGCTCGGCGGCAGCCCCGAAAGCGCTCTGCTGGCCGCGCAGCTCGGCTGGGAGTTCGTCTACGCGGGGCACTTCAATGGCGACCCCGTCAACCTCGAACAGTCTGTCGATGCCTACCGCTCGGCCACGGGCCGCGCGCCTTTGCTCGCGCTCTTTGCCTTCGCGGCAGAGACGCACGAGAAGGCCGCGCAACTCGTGGGCGCATTGCGCAGCTTCAAGGTTCATCTGCCAAGCGGCCAGAGCGTCAACCTGCCGAGCCTGGAAGCCGCCGCCGAGTTCGCGCGGCAGGCCGGCGTGACCGACTACCGCACCGAAGAGCGACGCCCGCATGTGATCGCCGGCACTGGCGAAGAGGTGCGCGACGCGCTCGATGCGCTGAGCGAACGCCACGGCATCGAGGAGTTCGTCATCGACATTCCCGTCGCTGGTTTCGCGGAGCGTTCGGCCTCCGTCGAACTGCTGGCCAAGGCGCGTGAACTCGCGCTGGCCTGAGTCTTTCCCCGTTTCCCTTTTTCCCATCAAGAAGAACGATCGTCATGAGCAACATCAAGTTCGGCGTCATGCTGCAGGGTGCCGGCAGCCACATGAATTCATGGAAGCACCCGGGCGGGCCGGCAGACGCCAGCGTCAACCTCGACTTCTTCGTGCGCACCGCGCAGAAGGCCGAAGCCGCAGGCATCGCCTTCGCCTTCGTGGCGGACGGGCTCTACATCAACGAGAAGTCGATCCCGCATTTCCTGAACCGCTTCGAGCCCATCTCGATCCTGTCCGCGCTCGCGACCGTGACCTCGAAGATCGGCCTGGCCGGCACCATCTCCAGCTCGTACAGCGACCCGTTCACGGTGGCGCGCCAGTTCGCCTCGCTCGACCTCATCAGCGGCGGGCGTGCGGGCTGGAACGTGGTGACCACGCCGCTCGAAGGCAGCGCCAAGAACTACAGCCGCACACACCCCGAGCACGCGCTGCGCTACGAGATCGCCGACGAATATCTCTCGGTGACGCAAGGCCTGTGGGACAGCTGGGACGACGACGCCTTCACGCGCAACCGCGAGAGCGGTCAGTTCTTCGAGCGCGAGAAGCTGCACACGCTGGACCACAAGGGGCGCTTCTTCAATGTGTCGGGGCCGCTGAACATCCAGCGCTCGCCGCAGGGCCAGCCGGTGATCTTCCAGGCCGGTTCATCGGACGCGGGTGTCGGGCTCGCGGGCAAGTATGCGGATGCGGTGTTCACGCATTCGCCCTCCATCGAGGAAACGCGTGCCTTCCTCAAGCAGGTGAAGGCCAGCGCGGTGGCGCAGGGCCGGCAGGCCGACGACGTAAAAATCTTTCCGGGCATCGGCCCGGTCGTCGCGGCCACCGAGGCAGAGGCCGAAGCCAAGTACCGCGCGATTCGCGAACTGCTGACGGTCGAAGAAGCGCTGGCCTACCTGGGCCGCTTCTTCGACCATCACGACTTCGGCCAGTACCCGCTGGATGCACCGTTTCCCGAGCTGGGCGAGATCGGCCGCAACAGCTTTCGCTCGACCACCGACCGCATCAAGGCCAATGCCAAGACCAAGGGCCAGACGCTGCGCGAAGTGGCTCTTGAAGTTGCTACACCGCGCACGCAGTTCGTCGGCACCGGCGAGCGCATTGCCGACGAGATCATCCGATGGGTGGACGAGGGCGCGGCCGATGGCTTCATCCTCGGCTTTCCGGTGCTGGGGCAGGGCCTGGACGACTTCATCGAGTTCGTCATCCCGGTGCTGGAGGCGCGAGGCCGCTACCAGCGCGAGCTGCCCGGCCACACGCTGCGCGACCACCTCGGGCTGCCGCGCAAGGCGAGCCGCTACGTGGCGCGGGAAGGCGCTGCGGCCGCTGAGAAAAAGGCCGCCTGATGGGCGCCGCATTGCCGCGCCCGGCCGTCAAGGACATCCACCGCGTCGAATCCGCCATCGCCAGCTACGGCGACGAGTTCATCGCACTGCGACGCGACATTCACCAGCACCCCGAGCTGTCGTTCAAGGAGCATCGCACCTCGGCCCTGGTGATCGAGCGCCTGACCGCCTGGGGCTACGAGGTCACGACCGGCATCGCCGGCACCGGCGTGGTGGGCACGCTGCGGCGCGGCCCCGGCAAGCGCCTGGGCATTCGCGCCGACATGGACGCGCTGCCCATCCGCGAGGCCACGGGCCTGGCCTACGCCAGCGTGAACGCGGGCGTGATGCATGCCTGCGGCCATGACGGCCACACCGCCATCCTGCTGGCCGCGGCGCGCTTTCTCGCGCAGTCGGGCGAGTTCAGCGGCACGCTGCACCTGATCTTTCAGCCGGCCGAAGAACTGGGTGCAGGTGCGAAGCAGATGATCGACGAAGGCCTGTTCGAGCGCTTCCCCTGCGATGCGGTCTTCGGCCTGCACAACTGGCCTTGCGTCGGTGCCGGCCATGTCGGCTGCGTCTCGGGGCCCGCGATGGCGGCCATCGACCAGGCCGAGATCACCGTGCGCGGCAAGGGCGGCCACGGCGCGCAGCCGCACGAGACGATCGACCCGGTGGTGGTCAGCGCGCATCTGATCACGGCGCTGCAGACGGTGGTGTCGCGCAACGTCAACCCGCTCGACATGGGCGTGGTGACGGTGGGCTCCATCCACGGCGGCGAAGCCTCCAACGTGATTCCCGGCACCGTGGAGCTGAAGCTCACGGCGCGCTCGTTCAAGCCCGAGGTGCGGACCTTGCTGCAGCAGCGCATTCCGGCGCAGGCACGCGCGCAGGCCGAGAGCTTCGGGGCCACGGCAGACGTCAACTACCGGTTGGGCTTTCCGCCCGTCATCAACCACGAGGCCGAGACCGCCTTCGCCCGCGAAGTGGCGCTCGATACCTTCGGCGCCGAGCGCGTCGATGCCGCATTCCGCCCGCGCACCGCCAGCGAAGACTTCGCCTTCATGCTGCAGGCGCGCCCCGGCAGCTATGTGTTCTTCGGCAACGGCGACAGCGCTTCGCTGCACAGCCCGCACTACGACTTCAACGACGCGATCCTTGCGCCCGCTGCCATCTACTGGGTGCGGCTGGCCGAGCGCTTTCTCTCCGACGAAGTTCCCCAGGAGACAGCCCCATGAGCGAACAGTTCCTCTACACCACGCCGCTCGATCCGCGCGCCAGGCCGTTGATCGAGGGCCTGACCTTCGAGTACGACAGCCGCTATGGCGACGTGCTGCGCGAGCCCGGTGCCCCGCGCGAGATCGATCGCTACCCGGCCGAAGTGTTCGCACCGCCGCACGGCAACTTCGTGCTGCTGCTGCGCGATGGCGTGGCGATCGGCGGTGGTGCCTTCATGCGGCACGACGAACGCACGGCCGAGCTGAAGCGCGTGTGGACGCACAGCGACCTGCGGCGCCAGGGCCTTGCGAGCAAGGTGCTGCTGGAGCTGGAGGCACAGGTGCTGCGCCAGGGCTACGAGCGCATCTACCTCACGACAGGCTTTCGCCAGCCCGAGGCCGTGGGCCTGTACCGTGGCCATGGCTACACCGCGCTGTTCGACGAGGTTGCCGACCCCGAGACGCCGCGCAAGCTGCCGTTCGAGAAGCACCTGGCCACCGCGCGCCATCACAGCCGGCCGGTCGCGGCCCAGGCGGAGGCGGTGCAGCGATGAACACCACCGTTCTTGACGCCGTCCCCGAGCCGCGAATCCCCGCACCGGCACGCGCCCCATCGAGGCCCGAGCCCGCACCGCCGCCGCGCATCGCACCGGCTGCGCCAGCAGCGCCGGCAAAGGGCGACTATTCGCACTTCCGCATCGTGCCCGCCCGCTATCCGGCACGCACGGTGGGCACCGTGTTCGCGGTGCTTGTCATCGGCATCGTGCTGCATTCGGTGCTGACCAATCCGCGCTGGGGTTGGGGCGTCTTCGCCGAATGGTTCTTCGCAGAGCCGGTGCTCGAAGGGCTGGGCCGCACGCTGCTGCTGACCGGGCTCGGCGCGCTGCTCGGCTTCTTCTTCGGCACCGGACTGGCACTGGCGCGGGTGTCGCGCTCGCCGCTGCTGGCACGGCTGTCGTGGGTGTTCACCTGGATCTTCCGCTCGGTCCCGGTGATCGTGCTGCTGCTGATCATCAACAACCTCGGCTACCTGTACGAGACGGTCGCGTTGGGCGTGCCCTTCACCGACATCACCTTCTTCTCGTACCCGACCACGCAACTGATCAGCCCCTTCATCGCGGCGCTGCTGGGCCTCACGCTGAACCAGGCGGCCTTTGCCTCGGAGATCGTGCGCGGCGGCATCCTGTCGGTGGAGCAGGGGCAGCTCGAAGCGGCTGCGGCGCTGGGTCTTTCGCGCGGGCGCCAGTCTTTCCGCATCGTGCTGCCGCAGGCGATGCGCACCATCTTGCCGACGGCCTTCAACGACATCATCGGGCTGGCCAAGGGCACGTCGAACCTCTACATCCTGGCGCTGCCCGAGCTGTTCTACACGATCCAGATCATCTACCGGCGCAACCTGGAAGTGATTCCGCTGCTGATGGTGGCGACGGTGTGGTACCTCATCATCCTCACCGGGTTGTCGGTGGTGCAGCACTACGTCGAGCGGCATTTCTCGCGCGGCGCGCTGCGCAATCCGCCCCGTTCGTGGCTGGGTAGCGTAGTGCGCGGGCTGTGGCGGTCGAAGGTGCCCGAGGCCGCGCCCGTGGTCGAGAGCAATGCTGTCGATGCACCCGCGCCGGCACAGGTGCCCCGGTGGACCGACCCGCTCACGCAGGGCGGCGAGGTCACGATCCACGGCGTGTCGAAGAGCTTCGGCACGCTCAAGGTGCTCGACAACGTGACGCTCGACGTGGGGCAGGGCAGCGTGACCGTCATCCTCGGCCAGTCGGGCTCGGGCAAGTCGACGCTGCTGCGCGCCATCAACCACCTGGAGCGCGTGGACGACGGCTTCATCGCCATCGACGGAGAGCTGATCGGCTACCGGCGCGACGAAGACACGCTGTACGAGCTGCACGAAAAAGAGATTCTCAAGCGCCGCGTCGACGTGGGCATGGTGTTCCAGAACTTCAACCTGTTCCCACACCTCACGGTGCTGGAGAACATCATCGAAGCGCCGATTTCCGTGCGCGGCCTGTCGCGTCCCGACGCCGAGGCGCTGGCTTCCGAGCTGCTGGTGCGCGTGGGGCTGGCCGACAAGACGCATGCCTATCCGCGCCAGTTGTCGGGCGGCCAGCAGCAGCGCGTGGCCATTGCCCGCGCGCTCGCGCTCAAGCCCAAGGTGCTGCTGTTCGACGAACCCACATCGGCACTCGACCCCGAACTGGTGGGCGAGGTGCTGGCCGTCATCAAGGAACTGGCGCGCTCGGGCACCACGCTGGTCATCGTGACGCACGAGATCGGTTTTGCCCGCGAGGTGGCCGACACCATCGTCTTCATGGAGCGTGGCCGCATTCTGGAAACCGGCACGCCCGAGAAGGTGTTCAACGCGCCGGAGCATCCGCGCACGGCCGAGTTTCTGGCCAAGGTTCTCTGAAGTCCTTTTCTCTTTCCTCCTATTCACTGCATCGCCCCTCATGAACCACCGAAGAAGCATCCTGTCCGCCCTGGTCATCGCCGCCTTGCTCCCGCTGGCCGCATCGGCCCAGTCCACGGGTGACCTGAACCCCGCACAGCCCGACCGGCCGCGCGCGCAGAAGCTGGACGAAGCCATCAAGCTCGCGAAGGATTTCAAGTTCCTGAAAGAAGGCGTGCTGGTTGTCGGCACGACGGTCGGGCGCCTGCCGCTCGCGGCCTATGCCACCGACACCAAGACCCCCGTGGGCAACGCGCCCGACATCGCGCAACTGGTGGCCGACAGCCTCGGGCGCAAGCTGGAGCTGGTGCCCAGCAACTGGGCCGACTGGCCGCTGGGCCTGCAGTCGGGCAAGTTCGACGTGGTGGTGTCGAACGTGACGGTGACCGAGGAGCGCAAGGAGAAGTTCGACTTTTCCACCTACCGCAACGACCAGCTCGGCCTTTATGTGAAGTCCGACAGCAAGATCGCCCCGATCAAGGAGCCGAAGGACATCGCAGGGCTGAGGATCATCGTGACCGCCAGCACCAACCAGGAGCAGATTCTGCTGCGCTGGAACAAGCAGAACATCGCCGCCGGGCTGAAGCCGATCGAGCTGCAGTACTACGACGACGATGTGGTGCAGCGCCTGGCGATCCAGTCGGGACGCGCCGACGCCTACGTGGGCCCCAACGCCCTCGCGGCCTATGAAGCACGCGACGGCAAGACCCGGCTTGCTGGCCTGTTCTCGGGCGGCTGGCCGTTGAATGCGGAGATTGCGGTTACCTCGCGCAAGGGCTCGGGCATTGCCGAGGCCGTCACGGTGGCGTTGAACGCGCAGATCAAGAACGGCAACTACGCCAAGGCGCTGTCGCGCTGGAACCTGAGTTCGGAGGCGATCGAGGTGGCGCGCACCAATCCGCCCGGCCTGCCGAAGAACTGAGCCCGACCTTCCCCAAAAGAAACCATGTCATTCAAGAACAAGGCGGCCGTGCTGGTCGCCCTCGGCCTAACGGCCCTGGTGGCCCTGACGACCGCGCATGCCGCCGAAAAATTCGACTTCAGCCCCGAGCAGCGCGGCCGCCTGCACGCAGAGAAGGACGCCGAAGCCATCAAAGCCATTCCCCCGGGCTTCAAGTTCGTGAAAGACGGCGTGCTCACCATCGCGGTGGCACCGTTCGCGCCGCCGATCTCCACCTACGCCACCGATGCGAAGACGGTGGTCGGCTTCGACGCCGACTTCGCGCACCTCCTGGCCGAGGCCTTGGGCCGCAAGCTCGACCTGCAGCCCATCGCCTGGCCCGATTGGCCGCTGGGCCTGAGTTCGGGCAAATACGACGCGGTGATTTCCAACGTGGGCGTGACCGAGCAGCGCAAGGAGAAGTTCGACTTTTCCACCTACCGGCTGGGCCTGCACGGCTTCTACGTGCGTACCGACAGTGCCATCAAGTCGATCAAGGAGCCGAAGGACGTGGCGGGCCTGAAGCTCACGACCGGCGCGGGCACGAATCAGGAGCGCATCCTGCTCGAATGGAACCGGCAGAACATTGCCGCCGGCCTGAAGCCGGTCGAGATCCAGTACTACGACGACGATGTGACGCGCTGGTTGGCCGTGACCACCAAGCGGGTCGATGCCAACTTCAACCCCAATGCGCCGCAGGCCTACGAGGCGGCGAAGAACGGGCAGCTCCGGCTGGTGGGCACGGTCAACGCCGGCTGGCCGCTGAAGTCCGATGTGGCGGTTGCCACGCGCAAGGGAAGCGGCTTTGCAGCGGCGTTGACCACTGCAACGAATGGCCTGATCCGTAATGGCACCTATGCCAAGGTGCTTGCGCGCTGGAGCCTTGCTGAAGAGGCCTTGCCCAAGTCTGAGACGAATCCTCCTGGGTTGCCTAAGTTCTAGGACGGACGCTTGATCTTCTGTTCGTCGCGTTGTTCGTTTGGGGGCGCTGCTGTTCAGGGCGGCACTCACGCCGACACGGTGCTCTTTTTCGCGAATGTCCCCCGCTTCGCTCCTCCTTTATTTCGCGAAAAAGAGCCCCGTATCGGCGCGAGCGCTCAGAGCACTTGTTGATCGGCCGCAAACGCAGAGCGTGTCCATGTGCGAATGACACCAGGTGCTCCCCGCAGCGAAATAAAGGAGGAGCGAAGCGGGGGACATTCGCGGAGGGGAGCACCTGGTGTCATTCGCACGCACCCCGAATGAACCCGAACCCGCGTTGAACAGCAGCACCCAATAAAACCGAGCCGAACAGACAGCACCATGACCATCAGACACCTAGGATTTCTCACCCCCGGCAACTACACCGAGGCCGACCCACTGTCAGGCCTTGAAGCCGCACTGAAGCTCTTCGAGTTCGGCGAACGACTCGGCTTCAACGGCGCCTGGGTTCGTCAACGGCACCTGGAGCGCGGCGTTTCATCGGCTTCGACCTTTCTTGCCGCAGCGACACAACGCACACATCGCATCGAGCTGGGTGCCGCCGTGATCCAGATGGGGTACGAGAACCCGTTCCGTCTCGCCGAAGACCTTGCCACCGTCGACGTGCTGTCGCGCGGCCGGCTGCAAGTGGGGCTGAGTGCGGGTGCGCCGCTGCATGGCGCGCTGCTGGGCAACCGCTTTTATGACACGGCACCGAACACCATCGACTTCACGCACAAGCGCGTGGGTCGGCTGCGGGCCAACCTTGAAGACGTGCTGCTCGGCGATGACGATACCTTCGTCGAGTCGGCAGGCGGTCGCGTGCGTCCGCGCGTGCAGCCCCATGCGCCGGGGCTGGTCGATCGGCTCTGGTATGGCGGTGGCTCGCTGCGCTCGGTCGAATGGGCGGGGCGCAACGGCTTCAACCTGCTGCTGGGCAACGTGCTGTCGGGCGAGACCACGAACGACTTTTTGCAGGCCCAGTTGGGCCTCATCGAACGCTACCGGGCCAGTGAAGACGCACAGCGCAAGGGCAGGGTGGCGCTGGGACGCGTGATCGTGCCGCTCGATGGCGCGGATGCCGCGACGCGCAAACGCTACCGGGAGTTCGCTGCGAGCCGCGTCGAGCGCACCTTCGAGCCGCAGGGTGAGCGCCGCACGCTGTTTGCAACCGATCTCGTGGGCAGCTCGGACGAGATCCTTGAGCGCTTGCGCAAAGACCCGGTGCTGCCGCACGTGAGCGAGCTGCGCGTGGAGCTGCCCTACAACTTCAGCAGCGAAGAGTACGAGCAGATCCTTTCGGACCTATCTGGCCGCATCGCGCCTGAACTCGGTTGGCACACCTCCGTCGAGCCATCGCCTGAAGAAGCCTTGCTGGTCGACTGAGGCATTTTCAGATGGCTTGGTTATGCGCTTATCGCAATCGCTTCGTTGGTGAATGCGAGCGAACTCCCTAGAGTGCAACCTGCCTTCTTTCTTCTGCATTCACAAGGAGTTCTGCATGTCGATTCTCAGCAAATGGTGGCGCGTTGTATCCGTGGCCACGCTGACTTTCCTTGCCACGGCACCCGCCGCGTTCGCCCAGGCCTCGGCCGATGGCAGCGGGCCGCTGGTGTCGACCGACTGGCTCGAAAAGAACCTCAAGAACACGAAGCTGCGGGTCATCGAAGTGAGCGTGAATCCCGGGCTCTATGAGCGTGGCCACATCCCCGGCGCAGTCAACTTCTCGTGGCACAACGATCTGAACGACCGCGTGCGCCGCGACATCGTGAGCCAGGCCGAGTTCGAGAAGCTGCTCTCCGCCGCAGGCGTCGACAAGGACACCACGGTCATCCTCTACGGCGACAACAACAACTGGTTTGCTGCCTGGGGCGCGTGGGTGTTTGACCAGTACGGCGTGCAGAACGTGAAGCTGCTCGACGGTGGCCGCAAGAAGTGGGAGGCCGAGAACCGCGCACTGGAAAACCGCGCGCCCGAGTACGCCGCCACGCGCTTCAAGGTCACCACGCCCAACCCGCAGGTGCGTGCGCGGCTGGCCGATGTGCTGGCGGTGGCCGAGGGCAAGGCCGACACCAAGCTCGTGGACATCCGCTCGGCGGACGAATACAGCGGCAAGATCTTCGCGCCGGCCGGTGCCGCCGAACTGGCGGTGCGCGCGGGCCACATTCCCGGCGCGGCCAACGTGCCGTGGGGACGCGCAGTCAATGAAGACGGCACCTTCAAGTCGGCTGCGGAGCTGAAGGCCGTCTATGCGGCCGTGGGCATCGATGGCAGCAAGCCGGCCATCACCTATTGCCGCATCGGCGAGCGTTCGAGCCACACCTGGTTCGCGCTCAACAAGATCCTTGGCTACAAGAACGTGCGCAACTACGACGGCTCTTGGACCGAGTACGGCAATGCCGTCGGCGTGCCCGTCAACAACCCCAGCGGAACGGTCTGGGCTTCCAAATGAGTTCGAGGTGAGTCGGAGTCGGGTTGCCACCAGGTCAATTCGATAGACGACTTTTGGCGAGCCTTCGGGCTCGCCATTTTTTTGACTGGACGAAAAGGATCGAACGGCCATGACGACTTCATTGGCGCCTGCCGCCTCGGCATCGCCAGCGACACGCACCGCCACGGGCGTGGCGCTTGCAACCCTGCTGTTGATCTTCGTCGGCGTGCACCTGCTCGGCGAGCAAAGCGGCGGCCGCGCACTGGCCTTTGCACTCGGGCTCGGCGCGGTGCTGGGCGTGGTGCTGCAGCGTTCGCGCTTCTGCTTCTACTGCCACGCGCGCGACTACTTCGAGGGCGGCGATGCGCGCGGGCTGCTGGCCATCGTGGCCGCGCTGGCGGTCGGCACCGTGGGCATGCACGTGGTCATGACCGGCTGGTTGCCGGTGCCGCAGGCCGGGCGGCTGCCGCCGGATGCGCACATCGGTCCCGTGAGTTGGGCGCTGGTGCTCGCGGGCCTGGCTTTCGGTGCGGGCATGGTGGTGTCGGGCTCATGCATCAGCGCGCATTGGTACCGGCTGGGCGAAGGATCGCCCACCGCGCCGTTCGCGCTGGTGGGTGCGGCACTGGGCTTTCTGCTGGGTTTCAACAGTTGGAACTGGCTCTACACCCGCACCATCGCCGATGCGCCGGTGGTGTGGTTGCCGCAGCACCTTGGCTATGCGGGGTCGGCCGCGTTGCAGCTTGCGTTGCTCGGGGTCGCCAGTGCCGTGCTCTGGCGTCGCCTGCCGGCTGCCGATGCGCCGTTGCCCGCTCCGCGCACGTTCATCGAGGCATTGCGGCGGCTGCTGCAAGGGCGCTGGGCCTATGGCTGGGGTGGCATCGCAGTTGGCGCCATCGCGGTGATCGTGGTGCTCCGGTTGCGCCCATTGGGCGTGACCGCCGCGCTCGGCAGTGCCGCGCGCGATCTCGGAAATTCGCAGGGTCTTTTGCCGCAGCGGCTCGAAGGGCTCGACAGTTTCGGCGGCTGCGTCACCGCGGTGGTGCAAAGCCTCTGGCAGACACCCAATGCACTGCTGGTCGCCGGCATCGTGGCCGGCGCGCTGGCTGCGGCGCTGGCGAGTGGGCAGTTCAAGCCTGCATGGCCGAACCTCGGGCAGGTCACCCGCGGCCTGGGCGGCGGCGTGCTGCTGGGGTGGGGCGCCATGACAGGGCTGGGCTGCACGGTCGGGAACCTGCTGTCCGGAACGATGGCCGGCGCACTGTCGGGCTGGGTCTTTGGCGCGAGCGTGCTGTTCGCCGTGTGGGCCGGGCTGCGCCTGAAGCGCCGCGCCGCTTCGGCATAGGTGCATTCGCGCGTTCTCGTGTTCGCTTTCTGCGTGCTTCGATATGCGGATTGCTTCTTTGGGTATGGCGCGAGGCGGGGCACAGTCGCGCCTCGCAACCACGCGCGATGCCGCCATGCAAGCCATGGGCATCCGCGCGTTTCTTCTTCTTCAAAAAAATATCCCGAGGGTTCTTCATGCTCCGACGACTTCTGACCGCGACCTTGCTGGCCGCCGGCCTGCTGCAGGCATCTATCGCCTCCGCCGAAACCGTGCGCTGGGCGCGCAGCGCCGATCCGGCCACGCTCGATCCGCATGCGGTCAACACCGGCACCAACTTCGGCCTGCTGCACCAGATCTACGAACCGCTGGTCGTGCGCGGTGCCGACAGCAAGCTGCAGCCCGGCCTTGCCGCCTCGTGGAGGCTCACGGCCGATGCGACAGTGTGGGAGTTCAAGCTGCGCCCCGGCGTCAAGTTCCATGACGGCTCGCTGCTCACGGCCGACGACGTGGTGTTCTCGCTCAAGCGGGCGCAGGCGCCCACGTCAGCGCTGAAATCGCTGCTGACGTCGGTGGCCGAGGTGACGAAGGTCGATCCGCTCACGGTGCAGGTCAAGACCAAGGGGCCGAACCTGATCTTTCCGAACAACCTCACCAACATCTTCATCCTCAGCGAAGCATGGGCCAAGGCCAACAAGGCCGAGCAGTCGCAGGACGTGGCGAGCAAGACCGAGAACTTCTCCACCCGCAACGAGAACGGCACCGGCCCCTATGTGCTGGCCTCGCGCGAGGTCGACACGCGCACGGTGCTCAAGCAGTTTCCGCAGTATTGGGGACGCGGCCAGTTTCCGCTGGAGGTGACCGAGCTGGTCTACGTGCCGATCAAGTCGCCCGCCACGCGCGTGGCCGCCTTGTTGTCGGGCGAGGTCGACTTCGTGCAGGACCTGCCCGCGCAGGACGTGGGCCGCCTCAAGGCCGACAAGCGCCTGCGCGTGACCGAAGGGCCCGAGAACCGTTCGATCTTCCTGGGCCTGAATGTGGGCGCGAAGGAACTCAAGTACGCCGACGTGAAGGGCCGCAACCCGCTGGCCGACCCGCGCGTGCGCGAGGCCATCGGCCTGGCCATCGACCGCGATGCGATCAAGACGGCCGTGATGCGCGGCCTGTCGAACCCCTCGGGAATCATCGCGCCGCCGTTCGTGCATGGCTACGAGAAGAGCTTCGCGGCCTACCCGAAGGCCAATGCCGCCCAGGCCAAGAAGCTGCTGGCCGAGGCCGGCTACCCGAACGGTTTCTCGATCACGCTGCACACACCGAATGACCGCTACGTGAACGACGAGGCCATCAGCACGGCGGTGTCGGGATTCCTCGGCCGCATCGGCATCAAGACCACGGTGGCGGCACGCCCGATCGCGCTGCACAGCACGGCCATCAACACGGCCGACACCGACTTCTACCTGTTCGGCTGGGGCGTGCCAACCTACGACTCGGCCTACATCTTCGATTACCTGGTCTACACGCGCGGCAAGGACGGACGCGGCCCCACCAACGCCACCGGCTACAGCAACCCCGAGGTCGATGCGCAGATCGCATCGCTGGCCTCCGAAAGCGACAAGGCCAAGCGCGACGCCACCATCAAGAGCATCTGGCAGACGGTGCAGAAGGAGCGCATCTACATCGCGCTGCATGACCAAGTGCTCAACTTCGCATCGACCCCGCGCCTGGACATTCCTGTCAGCCCCGACGGCACTGTCTATTTCAAGAACGTGAAGGTGGCGAAGAAGTAACGGCGCGCGATGCTGGTTCATCTCTTGCGCCGGCTCGGCCAGTCCGTGCTGGTGCTGCTGGCGGTGTCGTTCGTCTCGTTCCTGGTGTTTCGCCACATCGGCGACCCGACCATCAGCCTGCTGGGCGAAGACGCGACGGTGGAGGAGCGCGCGGCGCTGACGGCCGAACTGGGCTTCGACCGCCCGGTGCCCATCCAGTACCTGCGCTATGTAGGCAACGCGCTGCGAGGCGACCTGGGTGTGTCGTACCGGCTCAAGCGGCCGGTGGTCGAGCTCATCGCCGAGCGGCTGCCGGCTACGCTGGAACTGGCACTGGTGGCCTCTGTTCTGGCGGTGGTGGGCGGCGTAGCGCTGGGCGTGTACACCGCGATCCGGCGCGACAGCGTGGCCAGCCGCGTGGTCATGACGGTGTCGCTGGTCGGCGTGTCGCTGCCCACCTTCCTGATCGGCATCGGGCTCATCTACCTTTTTGCGGTCGAGTTGCGCTGGCTGCCGTCGTTCGGGCGCGGCGACACGGTGCAGCTCGGTGGCTGGAGCACCGGGCTGCTCACGCTCTCGGGCTGGGCCTCGCTGCTGATGCCGGCGTTGACGCTGGGCCTGTACAAGCTCACGCTCACCATGCGGCTGGTGCGCGCCGAAATGCTCGAGGTGCTGCGCGCCGACTACATCCGCTTCGGCCGCGCACGCGGGTTGCGCGAGCGTGATCTGAACTACGGGCATGCGCTGCGCAACACGCTGATTCCGGTCATCACCATCACCGGGCTGCAGATCGGCTCGCTGGTCGCCTTTGCCATCGTCACGGAGACGGTGTTCCAGTGGCCGGGCGTGGGCCTGCTGTTCATCTCCTCGATCCAGGGGGTGGACGTGCCGGTGGTGGCGGCCTACCTGCTGCTGATTGCGCTGCTCTATGTGGCGATCAACCTCGTCGTCGACCTGCTGTATGTGCTGGTCGATCCGCGCCTGCGGCGTGCCTGAACCTTCTTCTTCTCTCTTCTTTCCCTGATGACGCCTCCTTCCTCGACCGCCGCGGATGCACCGCGCCGCTGGCGCAACGCCGATTCGCCCGTGCTGCGCGCCTTTGCGCGCTCGCGCACCGTGCAGTTGGCCGCGCTGGTGCTGCTGCTGATTGCCGTGGCTTCGCTGTTCGCGCCATGGATCGCGCGGCAGAACCCTTTCGATCCCGCCAACCTCGACCTGATCGATGCCTTCACGCCGCCGGGGCAGCAGGGCGTGACCGGCGCCTTCTATTCGCTGGGCGCCGACGACCAGGGGCGCGATGTGTTCTCGGCCATCCTCTATGGGCTGCGCATGTCGCTGCTGGTGGGCGTCAGCGCGGTGGCGCTGTCGCTGGCCATCGGCGTGCCGCTCGGGCTGGCGGCGGGCTATGCGGGCGGTTGGTTCGACACACTGGTGATGCGGGTGGCCGATGTGCAGCTCACCTTTCCGGTGTTGCTCGTGGCGCTGCTGATCTTCGGCATTGCGCGCGGGCTGCTGCCCGAGGGCTACCGCGACGACATGGCGGTGTACGTGATCGTGGCGGCCATCGGGCTGTCGGAATGGGTGCAGTACGCGCGCACGGTGCGCGGCGCGGTGATGGTCGAGAAGCACAAGGACTATGTGTCGGCCGCGCAGATCATCGGCCGTTCGCGCACCGGCATCCTGGTGCGGCACATCCTGCCGAACCTGCTGGCGCCGGTGCTGGTGATTGCCACCATCAGCTTCGCGCTGGCCATCGTGGCGGAGTCGACGCTGTCGTACCTGGGTGTCGGGCTGCCGCCCACGCAGCCATCGCTCGGCACGCTGATCCGCATCGGGCAGGGTTTTCTGTTCTCGGGCGAATGGTGGATTTTGCTGTTCCCCGGGCTGGTGCTGCTGGCGCTGGCCTTGTCGGTCAACCTGGTGGGCGACTGGTTGCGCGACGCCCTGAACCCGAGGCTGCAATGAGCGGGCGCGATGAATGGTCGGTGGGCCGGGCGCCTGCGCAGCCTGTGCTGCGAGTGCGTGACCTGGGCGTTGAATTCGACACGCACCGGGGCACCGTGCGCGTGCTCGATGGCGTGTCCTTCGAGATCGCGCCGGGCGAGATTCTTGGCGTGGTCGGCGAATCGGGCGCGGGCAAGTCGATGGTCGGCGCCGCTGTCATCGGGCTGGTGCCGCAGCCGGGCCGCATCGCCAGCGGTAGTGTTGAACTGCATGGCGAACGCATCGACACGCTGCGCGGCGAAGACATGCGTCGCGTGAGAGGGCGCCGCATCGGCAGCGTGTTCCAGGACCCGCTGACCAGCCTGAACCCGGTCTACCCGATAGGCCGGCACCTGATCGAGACCATCCGCACGCACCTCCCCGTGAGCGAACAGGAGGCGCGCAAGCGCGCGCTGGCACTGCTGGCCGACGTGGAGATTCCAGACCCCGAAAGCCGCATCGGCCAGTACCCGCACCAGTTCTCGGGCGGCATGCGACAGCGCGTGGCGATTGCGCTCGCGCTGTGCGCCGAGCCGCAACTGCTGATCGCCGACGAGCCCACCACCGCGCTCGACGTGTCGGTGCAGGCCCAGGTGATCCGCGTGTTCCGCCGCGTCTGCCGCGAGCGCGGCACGGCGGCAATGCTCATCACGCATGACATGGGCGTGATCGCCGAAGCCGCCGACCGGGTGATGGTGATGTACCAGGGCCGCGTGCTGGAGACCGGCCCGGTGCGCGAGATTCTCGACAACCCGCGAGAGCCCTACACCCGCGCGCTGATGGCCGCGATTCCTTCGGTGCGCCACAGGCTGCATCGGCTGCCGGTGCCGGAGGTCGGTGCGGACATTACCGCGCCTGCCGTACTGCCGCTGGCGGAGATCGAGGCGCGCCCGGTAGCGAAAGAGGAGTCACCGCTGATCCGCGTGCAGGGCCTGTCGCGCGAGTTCGACCTGTCCGCCGGCTGGCTCGTTCGCACGCTCGCGCGTCAGCCGAAGAAGGTGCTGCACGCGGTCGACGATGTGCACTTCGACATCGTGCGCGGCCGCACCTTGGGGCTGGTCGGCGAGTCGGGCTCCGGCAAGTCGACCGTCGCGCGCATGATCGCGGGCCTGACGCGGCCGACCAAAGGTGCGGTGCTGTTCGACGGCATCGACCGCTGGGGCGGCGCTGCGCAGACCGCCGCGCTGCGACGGCGCTTCCAGATGATCTTCCAGGACCCGTACGCCAGCCTCAATCCGCGCTGGCGCGTGGACCGGCTGATCGCCGAACCGGTCGAGGTGTTGGGCCTGGCCGGCAGCGCCGAGGAAACCGAAGCGCGCGTGGTCGAAGCCCTGCGCCGCGTGCGCATGTCGCCCGATGACGGCCGGCGCTACCCGCACCAGTTCTCCGGCGGCCAGCGCCAGCGCATCGCCATCGCGCGGGCATTGGCGAGCCAACCCGAGTTCATCGTCTGCGACGAGCCGACCTCGTCGCTCGACGTGTCGGTGCAGGCGCAGGTGCTGAACCTCATGCGCGACCTGCAGGATGAGTTCGGCCTGACCTACCTGCTGATCAGCCACAACCTCGCGGTGATCCGCCACATGTGCGACGACGTGGGCGTGATGCAGCGGGGCAGGCTGGTGGAGCAGGGGCCCGCGAGCGAGGTGCTCGATGCGCCGAAGCATGCCTACACGCAGGCGCTGATGGCGGCCGTGCCGGATCTGCGCGCGGTGCGCGTGCCCGAGGCGGCGCCTGTGCAGGCGAGCCTCGCGGCGGCTACTTCAGCGCAGTGATCTCCCGGCTCTTGATGAGCCGCGAGCGCAGCACATTGCGGCTGATGCCCAGCAGCTTGGCCGCTTGCACCTGGTTGCGGTGGCAGAACTCGAAGGCCGTGCGCATCACGGTGTCTTCGATCTGCTCGAACAGCTGTTCATTCGGCTCGTTGAAGAGGTCGCGCAACACGGTCTCCAGCGCCTGTTGCGGCGTGGTGCCGGGCCGCGCTTCGCCTTCGGGCGGGCGGCGCTGGATGTTCAGCGACGACAGGTGCAGGTGCTCCGCACCCAGCATGCCGTGCTGGCAGATCAGCAGCGCGTGGTGAATCACGTTTTCCAGCTCGCGGATGTTGCCGGGCCACGCATGCTCACTGAGCTTGTGCTCGGCGCTCGCATCCAGCCGCACCGGGCCGTAGCCCAGCCGCTGGCGGTATTCCTCGATGAAGTGCCGCGCCAGCGGAAGAATGTCGCCGGGCCGCTCGCGCAGCGTGGGCAACGCCAGGTGCACCACATGCAGCCGGTAGAACAGGTCTTCGCGGAAGTTGCCGGCGGCCACCGCGTCCTGCAGCCGCACGTTGGTGGCGGCCACCACGCGCACGTCGATGGGCACGCTCTTGCGCGAGCCCAGCCGCACCACCTCGCGCTCCTGCAGCACGCGCAGCAGCTTGACCTGGATCGACAGCGGCAGGTCGCCGATCTCGTCCAGGAACAGCGTGCCGCCGTTGGCCGCCTCGAACCAGCCGGTCTTGGCCGAGAACGCGCCGGTGAAAGCGCCTTTCTCGTGGCCGAAGAGTTCGCTCTCGACCAGGCTCTCGGAAAAGGCGCCGCAGTTCACGGCCACGAAGGGCTTGCCGCTGCGGCGGCTCAGGTCGTGCACATGCCGCGCGATCAACTCCTTGCCGGTGCCGGTCTCTCCGATGATGAGCACGTTGGCATCGCTGGGCGCCACCATGCGAATGCGTTCGAGCAGCGCGGCCGAGCGCGGGTCCTGGAACACCTGGGCCGTGGCGCGTATCGAGGTGGTGAGCTTGCGCGGGTTGGGCAGCGTGAGCAGGGTGGGGGCATCCCAGTCCTCGTCCGATGCGGGGGAGGCATCGGCCGGCGGCAGCACAGCAAGAGGGCGGGTGTAGGCGGTCATGAGTAGAAGGTCGGTACGGGGTATTGCTGCTTGAGGGCCCATTCGCCGATCTCGCGCAGCTTGTAGGCCACCGGGTCGTGCAGGGTCTGGGTGCGCAGGTTGCGCCAGTGGCGGTCCAGGCGCAGGCCGCCATGCGTGGCGCGCGCGCCGGCCACGTCGAACATGCGCGTACAGATGTCCAGCCCCGTGTTCGTCGCGGCCACCTTCGCGGTGGCCACGGCCACCGCGACGTCGCCGCGCTCGGCCTCGGTCAGCGCGGGGCCGCGCCGCCAGGCGGTGTCGAGCCGGTCGGCCGCGCGGTCGGCCAGCACGCGCACGCTTTCCAGTCCGACCCAGAAGTCACCGTAGTGGCCCAGCACATAAGGGTCTTCATGCATCTGCGACACACGGGCCGTGTGCCACGGGCGCGACTCGTGCAGCGTGTAGTGCCGCGCGTCGTTGAAGGCCGCCTCGGCAATGCCCAGGTAGATGTTGGCCAGCACGAGCTGGGACACCAGCGGGCGCAGGCAGGCGAAGGGGGTCGAGAGCGGGCCCGGGTCGGCCAGCACCTCGTGCTGCTCGATGCGCACCTTCTCGAAGGTCACGCTGCCGCTGTCGGTCTGGCGCTGGCCGATGTTGTTCCAGTCGGGCGCGACGAAGATGCCCGAGCGGCCGGTGGGCACCGCCGCGACGATGAAGGCGCCGCTGCCCGCTTCGCGCGCGGAGGCGATCAGCATTTCGGAGTCGAGCGCACCCGAGCAGAAGCTCTTTTGCCCGGTGAACTCGCGCCAGCCTTCGTGCGCGTTCGACACCGTGCGGTCGTCCAGCGGGTTGAGCGCGTTGCCCCAGAACCAGCGGCGGCGCGCGGTCTGCTCGAACCACGGCTGCCATTGCGCGGGCCGTGCGAACAGGCGCACGGTGGCCAGCATCAGGTGATGAAAGCCGAACACGTGCGCGATGGAGCTGTCGGCCTGCGCGAGCAGGCGCACGACGTCGAGCGTCTCGCGCCAGTCCGCGCCGCCGCCGCCGAATTCATGCGGAATGCTCAGGGCCAGCAAGCCGCTCTCGCGCAGGGCATCGCGCTCGGCCTTCGGTGTTCCGCCGCGCTCGTCGCGCTCGACGGCCGTGGCCGCGAAGCGCTGCATGAGGTCGCGGGCAATGTCGCGGGAGGATTCGGCGATCGGAAGGGAAAGAACGGAACTCACACAAAGGCCTCGGTGATGTGCAGGCAGCAGGGTTGCTGCGCCAGCAGCATGTTCGCGGCGAAGAAGCGCCCGGCCAACGATGCGATCCGTATATCGATCCTTGCTTTGCTTCCATGGCAGCAGTACGCGTGGGCGGTGTGCCGCGTGCAGCAGATGTGATGCTGCGCTGCTGCTCCAGCAGCAGGAATCGCGCACGCGGGCGCATTCCCGCAGGCTTGGCGACTGGCACGCTAACTGCTGAACCGTGGCATGCAACTTTTCTGGTTCCTCCCCACGCACGGCGACAGCCGCTACCTCGGCACCTCGCGCGGCGCGCGCACGGTGAGCCATCGATACCTGCGTCAGGTGGCACAGGCTGCCGACGAACTGGGCTACGAAGGCGTCCTGATTCCCACGGGGCGCTCTTGCGAAGACTCGTGGGTGGTGGCCTCGTCGCTCGCGGCGCAGACTGAGCGGCTCAAGTTTCTGGTGGCGATCCGTCCCGGCATCATTTCGCCGACGGTCTCGGCGCGACAGGCCGCGACGCTCGATCGTTTCTCCGACGGGCGCCTGCTCATCAATGTGGTGACCGGTGGCGACCCCGACGAACAGCATGGCGACGGCAGCTTTCTCACGCATGCCGAGCGCTATGAAGTCACCGACGAATTCCTGCGCATCTGGCGTGGCGTGGCGGCCGGCGAGACGGTCAACTTCGCAGGCAAGCACCTGCGCGTGGAGAACGCGAAGACGCTCTATCCGCCGGTGCAGAAGCCTTATCCGCCGCTGTGGTTCGGTGGTTCGTCGGACGCGGCCATCGAACTCGCGGGCGAGCAGGTCGACGTGTACCTCACCTGGGGCGAGCCGCCGGCCGATGTGGCCGACAAGATCGCGAAGGCACGCGCGGCTGCGGCCAAGCACGGCCGCACGCTGCGCTTCGGTATCCGCCTGCATGTGATCGTGCGCGAGACCAGCGAGGCGGCATGGCGTGCCGCCGACGAACTCATCTCCTATGTGACCGACGACACCATCGCCGCCGCGCAGAAGGCCTTCTCGCGCTTCGACTCGGTGGGCCAGCAGCGCATGGCGGCGCTGCACGGCGGGCGGCGCGACAAGCTCGAGGTGTCGCCCAACCTCTGGGCCGGCGTGGGGCTGGTGCGCGGCGGTGCGGGCACGGCGCTCGTGGGCAGTCCCGAAGAGGTGGCGGCGCGCATCAAGGAATACGCGGGGCTTGGTGTGGAGACTTTCATCTTCTCGGGCTACCCGCATCTGGAAGAGGCGTATCGCGTGGCCGAGCTGCTGTTTCCGCTGCTGCCGCTCGACCATGTGCGCCCGGCAGGGCAGGCCAACATCACCGGGCCGTTCGGCGAGGTCATCGCCAACGACATCGTGCCGCCGTCATCGCAAGTGCCCGTGCGCGAGAAGGCCGCCGCATGAAGCATTTTTCTGCAGAGGCCGGTGACGAGGTCGTGCCGTGGCATGCGACCGTGCAGCGCGTCGCGCAAGCATTGGCCCAGACCGCTGTCGAGCGCGACCAGCGCGGCGGCACGCCGAAAGCAGAGCGCGACCTGCTGCGGGGCAGCGGCCTGCTGATGCTCAGCGTGCCGACCGAACTCGGCGGGCTGGGCGCGAGCTGGCAGCAGACGCTGGACGTGGTGCGCGGCTTCGCGCGCGTCGACAGTTCGGTGGCACACCTGTTTGCGTTTCATCATCTGCTGCTCGCGACCACGCAGCTCTTTGCGCAGCGCGCGCAGTGGCAACCGTGGATCGAGCAGACCGGCGAACGACGCTGGTTCTGGGGCAATGCGCTGAACCCGCTCGACAAGTCCACGCGCGCGGAGGCGGTCGATGGGGGCTATGTGTTCTTGGGCCGCAAGAGCTTCTGCTCCGGTGCAAGCGATTCCGACATGCTGCTCGCCTCGGCCCTCGATGCGAACGATCGCCTGCTGATCGGCGTCGTGCCCACGCAGCGCGCAGGCATCACGGTGCTCGATGACTGGGACAACATGGGCCAGCGCCAGACCGACAGCGGCAGCGTGCTGTTCGACAACGTGCGGGTCGAAGGGCGTGAACTGCTGCTCGACCCCGGCCCGCTCTCGACGCCATTCGCTTGCCTGCGTCCGCTGCTGGCGCAACTGATCCTTGCGAACATCTACCTTGGCCTGGGGGAGGGCGCGCTCGAAGAGGCGAAGTCGTTCACGCTGAAGCAGGGCAAGCCCTGGCTGTTCTCGACGGCTTCGGCCGCGAACGAAGACCCTTATGTGCTCACGCACTACGGTGATTTCTGGCTCGCGTTGCAAGGCGCGCGCACGCTGCTCGACCATGCGGCGGCGGCTTTCGATCAAGCGTGGCTGCGCGGCACTTCACTCGATGAACAGGAGCGCGGCCAGGTGGCCGTCGCCGTGGCTGCAGCCAAGGTCGCGAGCACGCGTGCGAGCCTTGAGGTGGCGCATCGCATGTTCGAGGTGACGGGGGCGCGTGCCACCACTGCTGCATTGCGGCTGGACCGCTACTGGCGCAACCTGCGCGTGCACACGCTGCACGACCCGGTGGACTACAAGCTGCGCGAACTCGGCGACTGGGCGCTCAACGCGCGTGTGCCGCAACCCAGCTTCTATTCCTGATTTTTTTCGACTTCAGATGCAACGGGCCTGCGACTTCGCGTTGCAGGCCCGTTGTGTTTTGCGCGTGCGCTTCCGCGTGAAGACGGCATTGCTGATTCACCAGCAACCCACCCGCAGCCTGCTGCCGCCCCAGCACGTGCGGCAGCGGTCATTGCGCGCTAACTCGTTGATTCATATGGAGTGAAGGCGTGGCACGCCATTCGCTTATATGCATTGCGCCGCGAATGCATTGCGGCTTCCAAATTGAGGTCATATCAACATGCGTCGAAAACAGAATGTCCTTGCTGCGTCCGCTACGTCGGTCGCTGCGCCTTCCGCCATTGCATCGGCCTTGAGCCGCCGGCGATTCATGGGCACGGCCGCCGCGTTGGGTGCTGCGGGCGCACTGGCTGCCTGCGGCAAAAAAGACGCCGAGACGCCGCCACCTGCAGCTTCGACCGATGCTGGCGCGAGCGCGAAAAAATACGCAGGCCAATCGCTGAACCTGCTGTTCAACCAGCCGCATGCGCTGGCGGGCAAGCTGCTGGCCCAGGAGTTCGAGGCGCTCACGGGCGCCAAGGTGACCGTCACGCCGGTGCCCTATGACCAACTGCATGCGCAGGCCACGCTGGATGTGCAGTCGGGCGCGAACCAGTTCGACGTCATCGATTATTTCTATCACACGCTCGGCGCGCTGGTGGCCGACAAGGTGGTGGTCGATGTCACCGACTGGATCGCGCGCGACACCGCGCAGATCGAGCCCAGCGACTTCCTGCCGTCGCTGTACGACACCTACACGCTGCGCAATGGTCGGCGCTGGGGCCTGCCGTATGACGGCGACACGCACGTGCTGTTCTACAACACGGAAATCTTCGGCCGGCATGGACTGACGGCCCCCAAGACCTGGGACGACTACTACAAGGCCGCCCGCCTGATCACCGAGAAAGAGTCTGCCAACGGCATCTATGGCGCGGTGGTGCAGGGCTTCAAGATCCCGGTGATCGTCGGGTCGTCTTATGCGAATCGACTGGCTGGTTTCGGCGGCAGCTTCTTCACGCCCGATGGCAAGCCTGCATTGACCAGCCCGCAGGCCGTGGCCGCTGCGGAAGAACTCGCGCGCATCGTGCCCTATGCCTTGCCCACGCCGGCGGAAACAGCGTTCGAGCACGCCTTGCCTGCCTTCCTGTCAGGCAAGGCCGCCATGATCGATTTCTGGACCGACCTGGGTGTGACTGCACAGGACCCCGCCTCTTCGAAGATCGTGGACAAGTGGGCGCTGGTCCAGTTGCCGGTCGGCGGTGAGAACAAGACGCCGCGCGCCGCGTTGAATGCGGGCTTCGGCCTGGGCATCACGGCCGGCACCAAGAAGACCGAGCTGGCCTGGGAGTTCATCAAGTGGGCGACCAGCAAGGACGTCTCGCTCCAGCAGGACGTGCTGCCGGGCAGCGGCATCGACCCGAACCGCACTTCGGTGCTGAATCATCCTGACTACATCAAGGCGGCGCCCAAGCTGCAGCCGGAGCTGAAGGCCGCCATCGGCGATGCGCTGGCGTGGCCGCTGCAGGCGCAGAGCCCGAAGCTGATGGATGCGCTGACGGAGCAGCTTGCGCTGATCGTGTCGGGCAAGAAGAAGCCGCGTGAGGCGCTGGAGGCGGCGCAGGCGAGTTGGGTGCAACTGCTCAGCGCATGAGTGCTGCCGCGGCGCTCCGTCTTTCTCCCTCCCCTTACGGGGGAGGGCCGGGGTGGGGGCACTCGGCCGTTCTATTGCCGAGACGGTATCAACCCCCCAGAGCCCCCACCCCAACCCTCCCCCGGAAGGGGAGGGAGCAACAGCCGAAGGCGGAGGTTTTCCAATGAGCAGCGTGCTGCAGTCATGGCGCGCGAGCGGCCAGCGCTCGGCGCCGCGCTGGATGCTGACGCCAGCGACCATCGGCCTGGCTCTCGTGTGCGTGGTGCCCGGCCTCTACACACTCGCACTGGCATTCACGAAATCCACCTTGGGCCAACCGCTGACCGCCTGGGCAGGCTGGCGCAACTTCGCAACGCTCGTACAGACCTCCGACTTCGCATTCACCTTGCTGCGCACCGTGCTCTATGCGGTGCCCGCCTGCGCACTCCAACTGGTCTTCGGCCTGCTCATCGCATTGCTGCTGCAGGCGCTGCGGCAAGGGCGCTGGGCCTACAGCCTGATCCTGCTGCCGCTGATGACGCCGCCGGTGCTCGTCGGCGTGGCCTGGAAGCTGCTGCTGGCGCCGGCAGGCGGCCTGCTCAATGGCACCTTGCTGCGCCTGGAATGGGTGAACGACCCGGTTTCTCTGCTGGGCTCCGCGACCTGGGCCTTGCCCGCCGTGATGCTCGCGGACAGCTGGCAATGGCTGCCCTTCGTGGTGGTGCTGTGCGTGGCCGCATTGCAGGCGCTGCCGGCCGACGTGTACGAGGCGGCCGCGCTCGATGGTGCGAGCCCGCGGCGCATCTTCCTCAAGATCACGTTGCCGCTGCTGGCGCCCGCGCTGCTCGGCATCTTCCTGCTGCGGGTGGTGATGTCGCTCAAAACCTTCGACCTTGTCTACATCCTCACCGCCGGCGGCCCGGGTCGCGCCACGACGCTGGCGAGCTACGAAGTCTGGAAGGCGGGCCTGCAGAACTTCGACATCGGGCAGGCGGCCGCGCAGACGCTGGTTTTCTGCCTGCTGGTGGCGTGGGTGACATGGCCGATCCTGCGGGCCCTGGTGTGGGTGGAGCGGCGCACGGGCTAACCCGTCGGCACACGAAAAGACGAACGACGACATGACGACAGCCAACGCATCCACCGCCCAGCACCCCGGCCCGCTGAAGACGCACGCAAGCAACGCCGCCCGAGCCCGTCCTGCGTTTCACGCGCGCGAATGGCTGCGCAAGACGGCGCTGCGCCTTGCGCTCGCGGCCGTGCTGGTCTTTTGCCTGCTGCCGATCGCCTTTCTCGTCGCGACCTCGTTCAAGACGCGCGACGAAGTGCTGTCGGGCCACTTCCTGCCGCTGGCGCCCACGCTGGCCAACTGGTCGTCGGTGTTCGACATCGCACCGCTGCATCGGCACCTGTTCAACTCGCTGGCGGTCGCGGTGATCAGCGTGGTCGTCACGCTGGTGATCGCCGTGCCGGCGGTGTATGCCGTGGTCAAGCTGCGGCGTGGGCCTGCGCTGGCCAGTGCATTGCTGTCCAGCTATGTGGCGCCGCCCGTGGTGGCATTGCTGCCGCTGTTCTTCATGATGCGCTATGCGGGCCTGAACAACAGCATCCTGGGGCTGGGCCTCGTGGACGGCCTGATGAATGTGCCGGTCGCGTTCTGGCTGCTGCGCAGCTTCTTCAAGCAGATTCCCGTGGCGCTGGACGAAGCCGCGTGGCTCGACGGCGTGGGCTACTGGCGCACGCTGTGGCGCATCAACCTGCCACTGCTGTGGCCGGGCCTGATCTCCACGGCGCTGATCTGCCTGATCCTGACCTACAACGAGTTTCTGCTGGCCTCGGTGCTCAACAGCCGGCCCGACATTCGCACCATCACCGTCGCCATCTCGCTCTTCCAGGGCGAGCGGGTGGTGAACTTCGGCCAGATGGCGGCGGCATCACTGGTCGGCATCGCGCCGGTGTACCTGCTGGCGCTGGCCTTTCAGAAGCATCTGGTCGGCGGGCTGGGCGCAGGCCGCTGAGCGGCTTCCATCATTTCATTCGAGTTCCATGTCTCACATACAGATCACGGGCCTGTCCAAGAAGTACGGCGCCACGCCTGTGTTGCGCGACGTTCACCTGGGCATCGGGGAAGGCGAATTCGTCGTGCTGGTCGGGCCGTCGGGCTGCGGCAAGTCCACGCTGCTGCGCGCCATTGCCGGGCTCGAAACGACGGACGGCGGCACCATCGCGTTCGATGGCGAGGTGGCCAACCATCTGCCGCCGCAGCAGCGCCGGCTGGCCATGGTGTTCCAGAGCTATGCGCTGTACCCGCACATGACGGCGCACGACAACATGGCCTTCGGCCTGCGCGAGCAGCGCCAGAGCGAAACCCTGATCGCCCAGCGCATCGCCAAGGCCTCGGCCGCCTTGCACCTGGACGACTACCTGGGCCGATACCCACGCGAACTCTCGGGCGGCCAGCGCCAGCGAGTGGCGATGGGGCGGGCGATGGTCCGCGAACCGAGGGCCTTTCTGTTCGACGAGCCCTTGTCCAACCTCGATGCGCAACTGCGCGTGCAGATGCGCGCCGAGATCCGCGCGCTGCAGCGGCAACTGGGCACCACCACCGTCTACGTCACGCACGACCAGGAAGAGGCGATGACCATGGCCGACCGCATCGCAGTGCTGCGGGCCGGCCGCATCGAACAGGTGGGCGACCCGTTGACGCTCTACGACGAGCCCGTCAACGAGTTCGTGGCGCGCTTCATCGGCTCGCCGCCGATGAACCTGATCGACGCGCGGTGGGCGCAGGGCGAGCTGTCGCTGGGTGAGGGCGTTCGCCTGCCAGCGCCGCAAGGCCTGGCGGGGCGGCACGACGACGCGGTGCGTCTGGGCGTGCGGCCCGAGCACCTGCTGCTGCGCAGCAGCGACGGCGCCTTGCCGCCGGGCGCGCCGCAGCTTCGGCTGCAGGTGTCGGCGGTGGACTACCTCGGCTCCGTCACCGAGCTGCACGGCACCGTGGCAGGTGCACTCGATACGCGCCCGTGGCTCGCACGGATCGCAGGACGCCACCGCGCCAGTGCGGGCGAGCAGGTGACGCTGACCTGGAACGCATCGCACACCCATCTGTTCGACCCGGCATCGGGCACACGTCTGCAGTCACCGGTTCGCTCCGGCGGCGCGGACTCCATTTCAACCAAGGCAGCAAGGACCTAGCATCGCCATGACCGTCGAATCCATCCAAGAACCCACCACCGCTACCGCAGCGCGCACGCCCGGCGCGCATCCCGCGCTGGCCGAGAAATTCCGCCCCGTCTTCCAGCGCATTGCCGATACGGCACTGGCGCGCGAGCACAACCGGCAGTTGCCCTTCGAGCCCATCGACTGGCTCAAGCAAGCGGGCTTCGGCGCCGTGCGCGTGCCGGTCGAATACGGCGGTGGCGGTGCAACCATTCCGCAGCTTTTCGAGTTGCTGATCGAGCTGGCGCAAGCGGACTCGAACGTACCGCAAGCCTTGCGCGGGCACTTCGCATTCGTGGAAGACCGCCTCAACGCACCGCCCGGCGAAGCGCGCGACGTGTGGCTGCGCCGCTTCGTGAAGGGCGATCTGGTCGGCAATGCCTGGTCCGAAGTCGGTGCGGTCGCCATCGGTGACGTGGGCACCCGGATCTCGCGCAAAGATGGCAACTGGGTGGCCAACGGCCGCAAGTTCTACAGCACCGGCAGCATCTTTGCCGACTGGATCGACCTGTATGCCCGCCGCGCCGACGACAACGCCGACGTGACGGCGGCGGTCAGCACGCATCAGGCCGGTGTCGCGCAGCACGACGACTGGGACGGCTTTGGCCAGCGCACCACCGGCAGCGGTACCTCGGTGTACGAGAACGCCCACATCGACGACGAGAACGTGTTCCCGTTCGAGACGCGCTTCAAGTACCAGACCGCGTTCTACCAACTCTTCCACCTGGCCACGCTGGCCGGCATCGGCCGCGCCATCGAGCGTGACGTGAGCCACGAGGTGCGCAACCGCCAACGCATCTACAGCAACGGCAATGCACAGCACGTGAGCCAAGACGCGCAGATCCTGCAGGTGGTGGGGCAGGTTTCGGCGCTGGCCTATGCCGCGCAGGCCACGGCGTTGCGCGCGACGCTTCCTGCGCAGCGGGCTTACGAGGCACGGCTGAAAGGCGACGACGAAGCCGCCGAAAGGCAAGCCAACATCGATGCCGAGATCGAATCGGCGCAAGGCCAGATCGTCGTGTCCGAACTGGTGCTGCGTGCCGGCACTGATCTGTTCAACGCGCTGGGTGCATCGGCCGCCAGCACCTCGAAGGCACTCGACCGCCACTGGCGCAATGCGCGCACGGTGTCCTCGCACAACCCGACCGTCTACAAGGCCCGCGTCGTCGGCGACTGGCGCGTGAATGGCACCGAGCCGCCCTATGTGTGGCAGATCGGCAATGGCCCCGGTCGCAAGGATGAATCCGCACCGCGTTCCTGACCGCTACCCGTTCTTTTCCCTTTTTCCCCTAGGAGTTCATCATGACCACTGCGACCCTTGACCGTCCCCGCGTCAACTCTTCCGAACCCTTTGCGCCGCGCCCACGCCCGGTGCAACCCGCCCATGTCATCCGCAGCGATGCCGAGGCCGTGACCGTGGCCCGCAAGCTCGCCGCCGAGTTCGGCACCGAATCGGCGCTACGCGACCGCGACGGCCTGCTGCCATTGGCCGAGCTGGATGCCTATTCGCAAAGCGGCCTGTGGGGCATCACCGTACCCAAGGCCTACGGCGGGGCGGGCGTGTCCTTCGCCACGCTGGCCGATGTGATCCGCATCGTGGCGGAAGGCGATTCGAGCATTGCCCAGATCACGCAGAACCATCTGGCGCTGGTCGGCCACATCGACCTCGACGGCACGCCCGAGCAGAAGAAAGAATTGTTCGGCCTGGTGCTGCAAGGCATCCGTTTCGGCAACGCCTTCTCGGAGAAGAACAGCAAGAACGTAGCCGCGTTCGAAACGACGCTGGTGTTCGATGGCGACGACGTCGTGGTCAACGGCCAGAAGTTCTACACCACCGGTGCGCTGCTCTCGCACATCGTGCCCATCGTGGCGGTCGACCCGGTAGAGGGCAAGGGCTATCTGGCTTTTGCCGAACGCGATGCGCCGGGCCTCACGGTGCACAACGACTGGTCGAGCTTCGGCCAGCGCACCACCGCATCGGGCTCCATACACATCGCCAATGTGCGCGTGCCGCGCAGCCGCCTGCTGCCCGTGGCCGCGTTCGACCGGCCTACGGCGGCCGGCGCGATCTCGCAGATCATCCAGGCCGCCATCGACGCAGGCATTGCCGCCGCTGCCATCGCGGAAACCATCGCCTTCGTGCGCACGCGCAGCCGCCCATGGATCGACAGCGGCAAGGAGACCGCCGCCGAAGACCCCTTCACCATCAGCACGATCGGCGACCTGACGCTGCGCCTGCACGCGGCGGAAGCACTGCTGGAGCGCGCGGGCCGTGCCATCGACCGGGCGCTTGCCGACCCCGAAGAGAGCGCCGTCAACGCCGCCACGCTGGCTACGGCCGAAGCCAAGGTGCTGACCACCGAGGTGGCGATCAACGCGACCAACAAGCTCTTCGAGTTGGCCGGCACCCGTTCGACGCTGGCCGAACACAACCTCGACCGCCACTGGCGCAATGCGCGCGTACACACGCTGCATGACCCGGTGCGCTGGAAGTTCTATCACCTGGGCAACTACCAGCTCAACGGCGTGCACCTGCCGCGCCACGCCTGGAGCTGAAGGAGCGACGGCCGACATGAGCAAAACCATCCGCTTCAACGCCTTCGAGATGAACTGCGTGGTGCACCAGTCCCCCGGGCTGTGGTCGCATCCGCGCGATCGATCCTGGGAATACAAGGACCTGCACTACTGGACCGACCTGGCGAAGGTGCTGGAGAAGGGCATCTTCGACGGCATCTTCATCGCGGATGTCATCGGCTACTACGACGTGTACAAGGGCGGCAACTACCACGCACTGCAGCAGGCGGCACAGATCCCCGTCAACGATCCGCTGCAACTGGTCGCGCCCATCGCCATGGTGACCGAGCACCTGGGCATCGGGATCACCGCATCGACCTCGTTCGAGCACCCCTACACCTTTGCGCGGCGGCTCTCCACGGCCGACCACCACTCGAAAGGGCGCCTGGGCTGGAACGTCGTGACCTCGTACCTGGAAAGCGGCGCCAAGAACATCGGCCAGGGCGGGCTGCGCAAGCACGAGAACCGCTACGAGGTTGCGCAGGAGTACGTGCAGGTGCTCTACAAGCTGCTCGAAGGCAGTTGGGAGAGCGATGCCGTGGTGCGCGACCGCCGCTCGGGCATCTTCGCCCACCCTGAAAAGATCCACGAGATCGGACACAAGGGCCAGTACTTCGAGGTGCCCGGCTATCACCTCAGCGAGCCTTCGCCGCAGCGCACGCCCGTGCTCTACCAGGCGGGCGCCTCGGGTTCGGGCAAGGCCTTTGCCGCGCAGCATGCTGAGTGCGTGTTCGTGGCGGCGCCCAGCCAGGGCGTGCTGAAGAACTATGTGCGCGAAGTGCGCGAGCAGGCCGCGGCGGCAGGGCGTGATGCGCGCAAGCTGCTCATCTACAACCTCGTCACCGTGATCGTGGACGAGACCGATGCCAAGGCACAGGCCAAGTTCGAGGACTACAAGCGCTACGTGTCGTATGACGGCGCGCTGGTGTTCATGTCGGGCTGGACGGGCATCGACTTCGGCCAGTACGCGCCGACCGATCTTGTGCGCAGGGTCGAGACCAATGCCATCGTCTCTGCCGTGGAGCACCTGGTCGGAGGCGACAGGTCGTGGACCATCGCGGAGCTGGCCGTGTGGGGGGGAGTGGGCGGCATGGGGCCGGTGTTCGTCGGCTCCGCCAGTACGGTGGCTGACATCCTGCAGCAATGGGTGGAGCACACCGACGTGGACGGGTTCAACCTGGCCTATGCAGTGGCGCACGAGACCTTCGAAGACGTGGTGACGCACCTCGTGCCCGAGTTGCAGCGTCGGGGCGTGTACCCCACGGCCTACCTGCCGGGCACGCTGCGCGAAAAGCTCTTCGGCCAGGGGCCGTTGTTGCCGGACACGCATCCCGCGCATCGCTACCGCGACATCGAGCGCGTGAAGCGCGAAGAGGCTCTGGCAGCGCAAGTCCGCGCTGCCGGACCCGCCGCGTCGTCGCATGCACAAGAGCCGGCGCAGCTCGAACAAGAAGGCTGACCGCTTCGCGCGCACCTCGTGCTGCTGCAAGGGCAGCACTTTCTTTCCATGTTGCTGCTGGGCGTTCATGCGGTGCGCGCATACCGATCTGCTCCAAACAACTATGGCCGCGGCCTTGCTGATCCAGCAGCAACCGACCCGCAGCCTGCTGTCGCTTCAGCAGGCGCCGCAACAGCTATTTCGCTCTAACTCGTTGATTCATAAGGCCATCGGAAGTGGCACGCCATTCGCTTATATGCAGTGCGCCGCGAATGGGTCGCAGCTTCCAAACAGAGGTCATATCAACATGAGCAAGAAACTGAAAGTCGTCGCCGCCTCCGGCAGCCTGCAACGCCCCTCGCGCACGCTGGTGCTGGTCGATCAACTGCTGGCCGCGCTCGGCGATGAAGTCGCCATCGACACGCGCGTGATCTCGCTCGGCGAGATCGGCCCGCAGTTCGCGGGCGTGCTGTATCGCAACCAGTTGCCCGCAGTGGTCGAAGAAAGCATCGCGGCCATCGAGTCCGCCGACCTGCTGCTGGTGGCGAGCCCGGTCTATCGCGGCTCGTACACCGGGCTCTTCAAGCACCTGTTCGACTTCGTGCATCACGAAGCGCTGACCGACAAGCCGGTACTGCTCGCGGCCACCGGCGGCAGCGACCGCCATGCGCTGGTCATCGACCACCAGTTGCGCCCGCTCTTCAGCTTCTTCCAGGCGCGCACGCTGCCCATCGGCGTCTACGCGGTTGAGAAGGATTTCGAGGGCTACGAGATCGCCAACCCCGCGCTGCGCGAACGCATCGCATTGGCCGTGGCGCGTGCCGTGCCCCAACTGCGCGACCTGCGCGATGCCACGCCAGCGGCAGCACCTGCCATCCGCAAGCCCGCGCCCGTGGCGCTGGCCGCCTGAAACCCATCCGCCCGTTCACAGAGAGAGAAAGAGGAACCTTGCCATGAGCCAACCGTCTTCCATCGCCGACCCCGTCAAGTTCGCCTACTGGGTGCCCAACGTCAGCGGCGGTCTCGTGGTCAGCACCATCGAGCAGCGCACCGACTGGAGCCTGGAATACAACCAGCGCCTCGCGCTCGCGGCCGAGAAGGCCGGCTTCGAATACGCGCTGAGCCAGATCCGCTTCACCGCGGGCTATGGCGCGGAGTACCAGCACGAGTCGGTGTCGTTCAGCCAGGCGCTGCTGCATGCGACCACCAAGCTCAAGGTGCTGGCAGCGATCCTGCCCGGTCCGTGGAACCCGGCCGTGGTCGCCAAGCAGATCGCCACCATCGACCACATCTCCAACGGCCGCATCGCGATCAACGTGGTGAGCGGCTGGTTCAAGGGCGAGTTCCAGGCCATCGGCGAGCCGTGGCTGGAGCATGACGAGCGCTATCGCCGATCGAACGAATTCATCCGCGCGCTCAAGGGCATCTGGACGCAGGACAACTTCACCTTCAAGGGCGACTTCTACCGCTTCAGCGACTACACGTTGAGCCCGAAGCCGGTGCAAAAGCCGCACCCCGAGATCTTCCAGGGCGGTAGCTCGCGCGCCGCACGCGACAACGCGGCCAGCGTGTCCGACTGGTACTTCACCAATGGCAACACGCCCGAAGGCCTGAAGGCGCAGATCGACGACATCCAGGCCAAGGCCGCGCAGAACGGCCACACGGTGCGCATCGGCGTGAACGCCTTCGTGATCGCCCGCGACACCGAGGAAGAAGCCAAGACCGTGCTGGCGGACATCATCAAGCACGCGCATGTGGAGGCAGTGCATGCCTTCGGCGACGCGGCCAAGCAGGCCGGCAAGTCGTCGCCCGAAGGCGAGGGCAACTGGGCCAAGTCGACCTTCGAAGACCTCGTGCAATACAACGACGGCTTTCGCACGAACCTCATCGGCACGCCGCAACAGATTGCGGAGCGCATCGTGGCGCTCAAGGCCATCGGCGTTGATCTGATCCTTACCGGGTTCCTGCACTTCATCGAAGAGGTGGAGTACTTCGGCGAGAAAGTGCTGCCGCTGGTGCGCAAGCTCGAAGCCGAGCAGGGCGCAGCGAATGCCGGCAAGCAAAGCAAGCCGGCATTGGAAGCAGTGGCGTGAACCTGGCGATGGCGATGCCCGATCTTTTCTTCGAGGCGGGGCCGGTCTCGCTCGGTGTCGATCCGGTGGCCTTCATGCCGGCGGGCCGTGCGTCGCTGACCGGTGAGGGCGCGACCACCTCGGCGGTGTTGCGGCTGGAAGGCATCGACCTTTCTTTCGGCGGCGTCACTGCGCTGTCGGGCGTTCATCTCTCGATCGCCAAGGGAGAGATCCGCGCCATCATTGGCCCCAACGGTGCGGGCAAAAGCTCACTGGTCAACGTGATCAGCGGGCTGTACCGGCCCGACCGGGGGCGGGTGTGGATCGGCGGGCGCGGCTTCGGCCATGTGCCGACGGCGCGCCTGGCGCGGCTGGGCATTGCACGCACTTTCCAGAACCTCGCGCTGTTCAAGGGCTTGAGCGTGCGCGACAACATCGTGCTGGGCCGTGTGGATGCGGCGCGCTCCACCTTCATCGAACAGCTCATCGGCCTCGGCCGCGCACGGCGTGAACGCGAAGATGGGCGTGCACGGGCCGACGCGATCATCGGTTTTCTCGGGCTGGGCGCCGTGAGCGAGCGGCCGGCCGGCACGTTGGCCTATGGGCTGCAGAAGCGGGTCGAGTTGGCGCGTGCGCTGGTTGCCGCGCCGCAACTGCTGCTGCTCGACGAGCCGATGGCCGGGATGACCGTTACCGAGAAAAGCGAGATGGCGCATTTCGTGCGCGCCGCGCGGGATGAGTTCGGCACCACCATCCTGCTGATCGAGCATGACATCGGCGTGGTGCTGGGCCTGTCAGACCGCGTGGCTGTGCTGGACTATGGCCGGAAGATTGCGGATGGCACGCCGGCTGAAGTGCGCAAGGACCCGGCCGTGATCGATGCCTACCTGGGCGTCGATCACGAGGAGCAGGGCGCATGAGCACGTCCGGTATTTCTCCTTCCCCCTCTGGGGGAAGGCAGGGATGGGGGCTCTGTGCGCTGGATACCGCCGCGTCGATGGAACGGCCTACTGCCCCCACCCCAACCCTCCCCCGGAAGGGGAGGGAGCAAACCCCGAAGGCAGGGGGCCCCCAATGACCACCGCCGACATCAGCTTCTTCGCCGAAGTCCTCATCGGCGGCCTGCTTTCAGGCGTGATGTATTCCCTCGTGGCCATCGGCTTCGTGCTGATCTACAAGACATCGGGCGTACTCAACTTTGCGCAGGGCGCGCAGTTGCTGTTCGCCGCGCTCACCTTCGTGAGCCTGGTCGAGCGCGGCGTGCCATTCGCGCTCGCGCTCGTGCTGACCTTCGCGCTCATGGTGCTGCTGGGCCTGACCATCGAGCGCGCCGTGCTGCGTCCGCTGGTGAATCAGCCGCCGATCACGCTCTTCATGGCGACGCTGGGCCTGTCGTACGTGATCGAGGGCGTTGCGCAACTCGTGTGGGGCACGCAGGTGCACGCGCTGGAACTCGGCATTGCGGACGAGCCGCTGCAGTTCCTCGGCATCATGGTCTCGACCTTCGACCTGTTCGCCGCCGCCACGGCCGGTGTGATGGTCGCGTTGCTCTCGGCCTTCTTCCGCTACACCCGCGTGGGCCTCGCGTTCCGCGCGGTGGCGGACGACACCTACGCCGCCATCGCAGTGGGCCTGCGCCTGCCGCGCATCTGGGCCACGGTGTGGGCTGCGGCCGGCGTCATCGCATTGGTGGCCGGGCTGCTGTGGGGCGCGCGGCTGGGCGTGCAGTTCTCGCTCTCGCTCGTGGTGCTGAAGGCGCTGCCGGTGCTGGTGCTGGGCGGCTTCGACTCGATCCTGGGCGCCATCGTCGGCGGGCTGGTGATCGGCGCGCTGGAGAAGCTGGCCGAGGTGTACATCGGGCCTTTCGTGGGCGGTGGCATCGAGAGCTGGTTCGCCTATGTGGCGGCGCTGGCCTTCCTGCTGATCCGGCCGAGCGGGTTGTTCGGGCAAAAACTTGTCGAAAGGGCTTGAGCGATGAGCACTGTCGCTTTGCCCAAAAGCTTGCCTGTGTGGACCTGGCCAGCCGTCGTGCTGCTTGTCGCTTTCGGCGTCGTGCCATTCGTCGCATCCGGCTATGTGTTCGACGCGCTGCTGATCCCGTTCCTCGCGCTGTCACTCGCGGCAGTCGGGCTCAACCTGCTGACCGGCTACGCGGGGCAGTTGTCGCTGGGCACCGCCGCCTTCATGGCAGTAGGCGCCTTCGCCGCCTACAACTTCAACCTGCGCGTGGAAGGGCTGCCACTGCTCGTGAGCATCGGCCTCGCCGGACTGGCCGCCACGGCCGTAGGCCTGGTGTTCGGCCTGCCGAGCCTGCGGCTGCGCGGCTTCTACCTTGCGGTGTCGACACTCGCGGCGCAGTTCTTCGTGCAATGGGCGCTGACCAAGTTCAGCTGGTTCAGCAACGACAACGCCTCGGGCGTGATCGATGCGCCCGCGCTTGAAGTGGCCGGCATCGTGTTCGACACGCCCGTGGGCCGCTACATCTTCTCGCTGGTCGTGGTGACGGTGTTGACGCTGCTGGCGTGGCGCCTCGTGCGCACGCAGACGGGCCATCACTTCATCGCCGTGCGCGACAACGAACTGGCGGCGCGCGTCATCGGCGTGCCGGTGCTGCGCACCAAGTTGCTGGCGTTCGCTGTGTCGTCTTTCATCGTCGGCGTCGCGGGCGTGCTGTGGGGCTTCGTGTACCTGCGCACCGTGGAGCCGGCGGGCTTCAACCTCGACCGCTCGTTCCAGATCCTGTTCATCGTGATCATCGGCGGGCTCGCGACGATCCGCGGCGCCTTCTTCGGTGCGGCGCTGATCGTGGTGTTTCCGCTGCTGCTTTCGCGCGCCGGCAGCTTTCTCTTCGGCGGCTGGTTCGATTCGGGCGTGCTCGACATGAGCCAGCGCATCGTGCTGGGCGCGCTGATCATTTTCTTTCTGGCCGTGGAGCCGCAGGGGCTGGTCGCCCTCTGGGACCGCGCGCGCAAACGTCTCTCTCCGGCCTGAGCGCACATCTCTCCGATTTTTTTCTTTGCATCGCAGGATGCCTTCATCACCATGTCCTTCATCAAGCACCTGAAAACCGCGGCCCTGGCCGTCACCCTGGCCGCGAGCGGCCTGCAGCTCGCGCATGCCGATGCCAACGAACAGTTCTTCCCGCTACAGAGCTACCGCGTCGGCCCGTATGCGGCCGGCGGCACCGGCTTCTTCGGGGGCTTCATCGATTACCTGAACCTCGTCAACACGCGCGACGGCGGCGTGGGCGGCGTCAAGCTGACCTGGGAAGAGGGCGAGACGCAGTACGAGGTTGAACGCGGCGTGGAGGTGTACGAGCGCCTGAAGCAACGCCCCGGCATCGCCACCTGGAACCCGCTGTCGGTCGGCATCGCCTATGCGCTCATCGACCGCGTGACGGCCGACAAGGTGCCGTTGCTCACCATCAACCACGGGCGGACCGACACCACGGACGGCCGCGTGTTCAAGTACATCTTTCCGCTGCTGCTCAACCCGTACAGCGAAACCTCTGGCATCGTGAACTACATCGCGGGCAAGGAGGGCGGCACCGACAAGCTCAAGGGCAAGAAGATCGTGGTGCTGTATCACGGCTCGCCCTACGGCAAGGAGACCATTCCGGTCTACGAGCTGCTCGCGAAGAAGTACGGCTTCACGCTGCAGCAGATCGAAGTGCCGCATCCGGGCAACGAGCAGCAGTCGCAGTGGCTCACCATCCGCCGCACCAAGCCCGACTACGTGGTGCTGCGCGGCTGGGGCGTGATGAACCCGGTGGCGCTCAAGACGGCGCAGAAGACGGGCTTTCCGGTCGATCACATCGTGGGCAATGTGTGGTCCAACTCCGAGGAAGACGTGATCCCGGCCGGCGACGCAGCCAAGGGTTATGTGGCCATCACCACCGTGGCGGCAGGCGCGCAATACCCGGTGCTGCAGGACATCACGAAGATCGTCTACGGCGCGGGCAAGGGCAACCTGCAGGACACCAAGCGCATCGGCAGCGTCTATCACAACCTCGGCGTGCTCAACGGCATCCTGAACGTCGAGGCCATCCGCATCGCACAGGCGAAGTTCGGCAAGCGCACGCTGACCGGCGACGAAATCCGCTGGGGCCTGGAAAACCTCAAGATCGACGAGGCACGCGCCGCCGCGCTCGGCGCCAAGGGCCTGTTCCATTCGATCAACGTGACCTGGGACAACCACGAGGGCGACGGCCGCGTGGCCTTCCAGCAGTGGGACGGCAGCAAGTGGAACGTGGTGTCCGATTGGATCGCGCCTGACTGGAAGCTGCTGCGGCCGATCATCGAAAAATCTTCGCTCGCCTATGCGAAGGAGAAGAACGTCAAGGTGCGCAAGAGCATCGACGACTGATGGCAAGCGGTAGAAGGACGCACTGAAATGACCACGCCCTTGCTGCGCATCGAAGCCGTCGAGGCGGCGTACCAGCGCTCCATCGTTGCGCTGCACGGCGTGAGCCTCGATGTGCGCGCCGGTGAAATCCATGCGCTGCTCGGCGCCAACGGCGCGGGCAAGTCGACCACGCTCAAGGCGGTGTCGAACCTGCTGCCGGCCGAGCGCGGGCAGGTCACGACCGGGCGCATCGTGTTCGACGGGCACGAGGTCGGCCGCACCAGCCCGGCCGATCTGGTGAGGCTCGGCTTGGTGCAGGTGCTGGAGGGGCGCCACTGCTTTCGCAGCCTCACGGTGGAAGAGAACCTGCTGACCGGCGCACTCGGCCGCAGCGCCCGGCGCTCAGAGGCCGCTGAAGACCTCGCGCGTGTCTACGCGATCTTTCCGAAGCTCAAGGACAGGCGAAAGACCCTCGCGGGCCTGAGTTCCGGCGGTGAACAGCAGATGACGGCCATCGGCCGCGCGCTGATGTCGCGGCCCCGGCTGCTGGTGCTGGACGAACCCTCGATGGGCCTTGCGCCGCTGGTGGTGCGCGACATCTTCGAGCAACTGCGGCGGCTCAACCGCGAAGAGGGCCTGTCGATCCTTGTGGCGGAGCAGAACTCCACCGTGGCGCTGCGGTACGCCGACCGCGCGACCGTGCTCGATGCCGGCATCGCGGTGTTGAGCGGCGACGCGCAGGCCCTGCGCCAGCGCGCCGACATCCAGTCCTTCTATTTCGGCGAAGGCGTTGCGGCCGCAGCCGTTACTTGAGCCATACCCGCCGCAGCCCCTGCCAGGCGCTCACAAGGCAAAGCCCTGCGGAGACAACCAGCCAGGCCGTGCGGGCCGGACTCCAGTCGGGATGAGACAGTTCGAAGGAGAGTCTCACGATCGATACAAGCAGCACCGCCAGGATCGCAAGCACCACTGCCGCCACTCGCTTGAAGCGCGGCGCGATGGGCGTGCCCAGCACGATGACCAGAAAGGGGACCACCACGGCGTTGAACGTATGGATCAGCCATGGCAGCACGAATTTCTCCACGGCTTCCCCGGTGGATGGGGCGATCGTCGACAACGCCATCAGGAACAGGAATTGAGAGAGCACCGCAATGCCGAGTGCTGCGGGAATCAGCAGTGCCCATCTGACAACGGATTGGGTACGGCCTGGCGTCCTGAACCACCGCGCAACGCGGTCGATGGGTGCTTCTTGATGCGTACGAACGGGAGGTTGCATTGCTTCAGTCCTGTTTGTCTGACGATCCTGCCGCGTTCGTCATCGATGCTTCGAGCAGGAAGTCGCTGACCTCATCGGAGAAAACGCAGCGCTGCCCGTTCATGAGCACGCTGCTCGCGCTTGCCGGGTCTGGCCGCGCGGTCGGCATGCCGTGCGCAACCAGTGCCTTCGCACAACCGAGCCAGTCGCCGCCTTCGACAGGCTCGTTGACTGAAGCCCATGACAGCGTGCCGCAGGCGTTGTCGCCATAGCCATGCGGCGCCTTCCAGTCGGCGCCGTGTTCCAGCAGGAACTGGGTGAGTCCGGCGTCGCCACGGAACACGGCCTTGTTGAGTGCCGATGCGTCCCAGTCGCCACCGCGGATTTCCATAGGCCAGCCCATCTCGACCATGAGCTTCACTGCATCGCTGCAACCTTGGGCCGCGAGTTCGGGCAACAGGCGCAACTGCTTGTCGGAGAGCGTGCCGATGAGCCCGGGGTGCGCTGCGTGAATGCGCCGGGCCGCTGCCTCATCGCCTGCGGCACAGGCGGCGATGAATTCTTCTTCCACCGGCAGCGGTGCGCCTCCACCAGCCTGCTGCAGCAGACGGGCCACCTCGGGCAGCCCGAAGCGCAGGGCCACGGTGTATGCGGGGATGCCGTCGGAGGTGACTGCGGCGGGGTTTGCACCGGCAGCCAGCAACGCCTCGATGTGCGCGGGCGAACGCCGCCGCCGGATCGCCCACAGCAGCGGCGAACCCCAGTCCGTGATGGGCTGGTTCCCGGCCGCCTCGTTCGCGTCGCCTCCATGTGCCAGCAGCAGTCGCAGCGCATCGACCGCATCGAGGTCCAGCACGCGATAGAGCGCGTTCGTGCCGGTGACGCGCGCTCCCGCTTGGAGCAGAAGCCGCGTGCAGTCGGTGTTGTCGAGCGAGTGATAGAGCGATTCGCCATCGTTCGGATCGGCGCCGGCATCGAGCAGGAGCTTGGTGAGCATCGGGTCATGGTTCTGGCCGGCGGCGCCATAGAGCGCCGAGATGCGTGCGCTTTCGTCCGGTGCTTCAAGCGATGCAGGCGGCCAGCGGTTGCCGATCGACTGGTTCGCATCGGCGCCGGCCGCGAGCAGCAAGCTGGCGCAGGCATGCAGGCGCTCGCGGAACTCCGGGCGTTGCATCAGGCCGGAATGCGTGACGGCCACAAGCGGCACAAGCCCTAGCGGCCCGCCCGCGCGGTGGACCCAGCCCGGATCGCGTTCGGTCGTGCGGCGCAGCAGGGCTTCGTCGCCGATGGCGCAGCCAAGGTAGGGGTCGTCGCCCAGCAGGCCCGGGCTTTCTTCCAGCAGGCGCAGGGCCACGGAGGGCTGGGCCCGGTTAGACCCGCCGGCGATGTCACCGGCATAGACAAGGCGCAGCCAATGCAGGACCGACTTCACCGGATCGTCCGCTTGCGCCCGGCGCGCGAGCACAAAACCGTTCAGGTCTGCCCACGACGCGAAACCGTATTCACGCGCGATGCATGACTGCGCATCGTGAAGGCGCAAGCCGAGGGCGGCGATGGCGGTATCGCTCTTGTTCGCGGCGGCCGGCAAGGCGTCGCGGAATCGGGCGAGGGCGGTGGGGTCGTTGTTTCGACAAAGAACAAGCAGCGCCTTGGCTTGCTTCTTCAGATGGTCGATGTCGGGCCGGGCGGGAATGCGTTTCACATGAACCTCCGTGCATCAGATGCCGATGGCCCGCAAATCCGGCTGCACAAAAGGTGGATGGATTGGCATATGAAGACAACAAGTGGGTTCAACCCTTCCCGCGGGCCCGGGCGCGGCTTGTACCGCGGCCGGTATGGTAGTGCATTCTCCCGGCGCCCCCGCGTGCCAGGCGGCTCAGAAGTCGTGCACGTTCCACTCGTACGCGATGGCGATCTCGCCCAGCAACTGCAGCCGCGTGGGCGGCTGCGAGGCCAGCGCCTCGAGCAGCTTGGCGTTGAAGCCCGACAGCGTGGCCTTGGCTGCGTCGGCGAACTCGCCGCTGATGCCCTGGTCTTCGTAGGTGCGAACGTACGACTGCGCCGCAATGCCGACCACGAAGTAGAGGCCGGCATTCTCGGGGTCGGCCTTCATGAGGTCGAAGGCGTCCTTGTAGAACGACTTGAAGGCGTCGGTGCCGGAGGGGGCGCTGTCGAAACGCTGTGCGATGTCCTGGAATGCCATGTGTCGAGCTCCTGTGTGTCTGTCTATCTATCTATCTATCTATTTATCTGCTTGTCTGACTGTCTAGGCGTGAGCGGTGGTGCCTTGCGCCGGCGGCGTGGCGCCCAGGCCGCCATGGGCCTGCGACCAGCCGGCCGGGTCGGCCAGGAAGTCATGCAGTTCGCCGAGCGCGGCGGCGTTGAAGTCGCCGCGCTCGCGCGCCACGGCCAGCACGTCGTGCCAGGTCGCCAGCGCATGAACCCGCACGTCGAGCGGGGCCAGCAGTGGCGCGGTCGGGAATGTGCCGTAGTCGAACACCACGAAGATGTCGGCAACGCGCGCACCGGCCTCGGCCAGTGCACGGCAAAAGCGCAGCTTGGAATGACCCGCGGCCATCAGGTCGTCGACCAGCAGTACCCGGCCGCCGGGCTGTACCGTGCCCTCGACCTGGCCTTGCGCCGCCGCGCGCTTGCGCACGTACTGCAATGGCAGATCGAGCGCCTGGGCGATCCATGCAGCCAATGCGATGCCGCTGGCCTCGCCACCGGCCACCGAGGCCAGGCCGGTGGTGGCGCCGCGCGAGGCGAGCAGGGCGATACCGTGCGCCACGAGGTCGCGGCGCAGCACCGGATACGAGATGAGCCGGCGGCAGTCCATGTAGACCGGGCTGGCCCAGCCCGAAGGCAATCGATAGGGCTCGTCGGTGCGCACACTGACGCAGCCTGCATCGATCAGGCTGGCCGCCACGCGATGGGCAGTGGAATCGGACAAGGCGGCTCCTGTTGTGTCGTCGGTCAATGAATGCGCTCCAGCAGCCTGCGAAGGTGCTGTGCACCGACGCGGCCCTTGTAGGCGCTCTTCCAGAGCCGCGCAATCATGTCCTCGTGCATGCGCACCGCTTCAGGCGAGGCCGTCACCGTGGCGATGCCGTTGCGCACGTTGGGCAGTTCGCCGAGCCGGAACGGGCTCACGGCCAGCACCGCGTGTTTCGGGCCCGAGAACAACTGGAAGGTCGAGGCCGGCATGGCGTCGTCGATCAGGCCGATCTGCACGTGGAAGGGTTCGCTGTCCATCAGGTCGGCGATCCTGACCACTTCGCGGCGCGCGGCCTGCACGCGCTCGGCGCGAACTTTCGCCGGCAGGTCGACGCGGCCCACCAGCCCGGTTTGCACGAAGCGCTCCAGCTCGCGCAGGCCGATCAGGCTCACGATCTGCGGCTTGCGCTTCTCGAAGAATGCTTTTCGCTCGGCCATGATCTGCAGCATCTTGTCGATGTCGGCAGCCTTCGGGCCTTTGCCCGGCGCGCGCGGTGAGGCTTCGAGAAGCATCTCGCGCAGATGCGGCAGGTAGTCGTCGGAGGTCAGCAGCAGCGAGATGGGCTCGAAGTGCGCAAGGATGCGATCCGAGTTTTCTTCGAGCTGGCGCATGCGCTCGAACAGGCCCAGCGCGGTGCCGTAGTACTCGACCTCCACGCCGAGCAGCGACGCGAGCGAGGTGTCGAGCAGCGTGGCAAGCCGCTCCAGCGTTTCGATCTTGACGATCTCGCCCTTTTCCATGCGATAGACCACCGCGCGCGAAATACCCAACTGCTCGGCCACGTCTTCGGCCAACAGCGACGCACCGATGCGGTAGGCCCGCAGGCGATCGCCCAGCGCGGCGTAGTCGATGGAGGTCCTGAACGTTTCGGTTGGTTTTGCTGCCATCTCTTTTTACTGCTCAGGGATCGAAAAAGGCACTATAGGCGAGTGTGTTGGCGCAACAGTGAACATGGCCTTACAACTGCCGGGACGTGCGGCCCATCGATCAAGACAACGAAGGTTCATGCAGGCGAATCCAGTTGCTCCAGGGCACCGCCGAGCGCCTGAACGCCCAGCATGAAGTCGGCCATGTCCATCGCCTCGTGCGGATTGTGCGAACCATTCTGGTTGCGCACGAACAGCATGCTGCTCGGAATGCCGGCATTGGCGAACAGGGATGCGTCGTGGCCCGCGCCACTCGGAATGACCTCGAACGGCACGTCGAGGCCGCCGCAGGCCTTCGAGAGCACGCCGCAGATGCGTTCGTTCATCGTCGCCGGCTCGCTCGTCAGGCGGCGGTCGAACGCGAAGCCCACGCCGCGCTCGCGTTCGATGGCGGTGCACTCGGTGCGCATCAGTTGGTAGAAGGCTTCGAGCGTGTCGACGCTCTTGCTGCGGACCTCGAGGCTGAAGCTCACGCGCCCGGGGATGCGCGAGATCGAATGCTCGGCCGCGTCGGTCTGCACGATACCCGTGGTGACCACCAGATCGGTGCCGCGCTCCAGCAGAACGCGCCAGTGCTCGTCGATGCGCATGATCAGGTCGGCCACCGCGAACATCGCGTCATGGCGCAGCCAGCGCGGCACCACGCCCGAGTGTTGTGCGTCGCCGGTGCACACGATGCGGTTGTGTCGTACGTTGCCGCGAATGCCCGACACCACCGCCAGCGGCAATTGCCGCGCGACCATCACCGGCCCCTGCTCGATGTGCAGCTCCATGTACGCCTTCACACGCGACTTGTCGAAGAGCGTCTGCTGTGCGCCGATGGCATCGACGTCGGCACCGGCCTTGCGCATGCACTCGGCCATGGTCTCGCCGGTGTTGCGCTGCCTGAGTTCGAGGTCGGCCTCGCCGATCTTTCCGAACAGCGCGCCGGAGCCCATGTAGGCCTTGCCGAACCATGCGCTTTCCTCACCGCGAAAGGCCAGCACTTCCAGCGCGAGTCCGGCGGTGTGGCCTTCGCGCCGGCGTGCGACCAGGCACAACAGTCCGGCGATCACACCCGCCAGCCCGTCGAAGTTGCCGCCTTGCGGCACCGAGTCGATGTGCGAGCCGATCCACGCGACAGGCGCATCGGGCGCCGTACCGGGCAGCCGGAACACGATGTTGGCGGCCCGGTCGGGCTCGGCCTCCAGGCCCTCGCTGCGCGCGAAATCGCACAGGTACTCAGCCGTTGCCGACTCGCCGCGTCCGTAGCTCTCGCGCGTGACGCCCACGCCGTCGAAGGACAGGGCCCGCACCTCGTTGAACAGCTTCTCCGCGAGCGGGCGCAGTGCAAGAAAATCCATCGCTGCGCCCCTAGCCGGACTGCTGCGCAAAGCGCAGCCAGCGGTCCGACAGTTGCCGGTCGAGCTTCACCTGGCCCGTGAGGTCGCGCACATGCGCCACGCCCATCTCGCGGCAGTAGGCCTGCAGCCCCTCGATGATCTTCTGCATCACGCCGGGGTCGACGAACGAGGCGGTGCCCACCTGCACCGCGCTCGCGCCGGCCAGCATGAATTCCACCGCGTCATCCGCGCTGGAGATGCCACCGCAGCCGATGACAGGGATGCGCACGCTGCGGTAGCACTGGTGCACCATGCGCAGCGCGATCGGCTTGATGGCCGGACCCGAGAGGCCGCCCATCACGTTGCCGAGCTTCGGCTTGCGCGTGCGCGCATCGATTGCCATGCCGAGCACGGTGTTGCCCATCACCAGTGCGTCGGCGCCGGCTTCCTCGGCGGCCTTGGCCACGGCGGCGATGTGCGACGCGTTGGGCGTGAGCTTGGCCCAGAAGGGGTGACGGGTCTTGCGGCGGATGGCGCTCACCACTTTGTAGGTGGTCTCGGGTGTCATCGCGAAGGCCATGCCGTCGGCCTCCAGGTTGGGGCAGGAGATGTTGGCCTCGATCACGGCCACTTCGGGCAGCGACATTTCGGCCACCGCTTCGGCGAACTCGTCCACCGTGTCGGCCGAGATGGAGACCACCACCGGTGTGTCGAAGCAGGTGTAGGCGGGCAGCACCTCGCGGCGGTAATGATCCAGGCCCTTGCTCGGGATGCCGATCGAATTGAGCATGCCGGCGTGGGTCTCGGTCACGCGCGGCGTGGGGTTGCCCGCACGGCTGGCGGGCGACACGCTCTTGATCACCAGCGCGCCGAGCCGGTTCAGGTCGAGGGCCTCGCTGTACTCGATGGCGAAGCAGCCCGAGGCCGGCATCACCGGGTTGCGCAGGTCGAGTTCTCCGATGCGGACGTTGAGATCAGCCAAACTCCACCTCCCCGACGACGTCGCGGATGGGAAACACCGGGCCTTCGCGGCAGACGCGAAGGAATTGCTTGTCGCCGTCCTTGTCGAACAGTCGCACGCACGACAGGCACACGCCCATGCCGCAAGCCATGCGCTGCTCCATCGCCACCTCGCCGCGGGTGCGCGGGTAGTCTTCGAGCACGCGCTGCAGCAGCATCAGGATGCGGTGCGAGCCGCAGGTGTAGACCACGTCGTGGTGCGCCGCGTCGAGCAGGCCGCGCAGCAGAACGTCCATGGCCTCGACCGACGAACTGCCGTCGCTGTCGTACACGCAGTGCACGTCGGCCTCGATGCCGCGCAGGAACTCGTCGCGCATCAGGTCTTTCGGTGCACGGGCCGACATGACGGCGGTGATTTTCACGCCGGCCTTGGCGGCCTGCTGCAGCAGCGGCGCCATGGTGGCCAGACCCACGCCGCGCGCCACCACGAGGATGCGCTCGAAGTCTTGCGCCATCGCGAAGGTGTTGCCCAGCGGGCCCACGATGTCCATGTGGCCACCGACTTCCAGGCCTGCCAGCGCGCGGGTGCCGATGCCAGCGACGTTGTAGAGGAACTCGATGGTGCCCGCCTCGGGCCCCACGCCGTACACGCTCATGGGGCGCAGCAGAAAGGGCTGCAAGCCTTGCGTCTGCGGGCAGCGCAACTGGTAGAACTGGCCGGGTTTCGTGGTGCCGGCCAGATCGGCCCCCTCGGAGACAGCCGACAGGCGCAGATAACGGTAGCGGTCGTTCACCCAGCGGTGCTCGGCCACCTCGCAGCGGTGCGAGGAGACGCTGTCGGCGTTGCGCTGGAAGCAGGCCGGGGCCTGTTCCATCACTTGGGTCTGCGCGAAGTTCATTCGAGCTCCTTGCCCTTGAGTTCCGGAATCAGGAAGAGGGTGGCAAGCATGTCGAGCACGTAGATGGAGGCGAGCAGCGCGATGGCCACCTGGAACGAGTAGGCGGTGGCCAGCGCGCCGACCACCACCGGCCCGAAGCCGCCAATGCCGCGCCCGATGTTGAACAGCACGTTCTGCGCGGTGGCGCGGGCCTCGGTCGGGTAGGCCTCGGACATCAGCGCGCCGTAGCCGCCGAGCATGCCGTTCACGAACATGCCCATCACCGCACCGGTCCACAGCATCCACACCGGGTCGGAGAGCTGCGAGTACGTGAGCACCATGGCCACGGCGCCGACCTGGAACAGCAGAAAGCTGGGCTTGCGGCCGATGCGATCCGCGAGTTGGCCGAACACGAAGATGCCGACCATCATCCCGAGGATGGTCACCGAGGTCCACAACGCCGACTTGGTGAGATTGAAGCCGAGCTTGTTCGCAAGGAAGCTCGGCATCCAGATCATGATGCCGTAGTAGCCGAAGTTCTGGACCCCGCAGAGCGTGACGATGCCCAGGCTGGTGCGCGCGGTGCGGCCGTCTTTCACGAGCAGCTTGAACGCCTTGAGCTTCGAGCCCTTGGCCATTGGGCGGCGCACGAACACCTCGGGCTCGTGCAGCCTGTTGCGGATGACCCAGGCCACGATGGCCGGGACCACGCCGATCAGGAACATGCCGCGCCAGCCGATGTGCGGCAGCAGCAGTGGCGTGAGCAAGGCGGCGCCCAGCACGCCGGTCTGCCAGCCCAGCGCCACGTAGGACGACACGCGCGCCCGGTGCTTCGCGGGCCAGGCCTCGGCAGCCAGCGCCATGCCGATGCCGAACTCGCCGCCCAGGCCGATGCCCGCGAGCGTGCGGTAGGCCAGCAGGTCCCAGTAGCCTTGCGCGAAGGCACACAGACCGGTGAACACGGCGAACATCACGATGGTCCAGGTCAGCACCCGGATGCGGCCGTAGTAGTCGGACAGCGAACCGAAGACGATGCCACCGGCCACCGCGCCCACGAGCGTCCAGGTGACGAGCGAACCGGCCTGGCCTGGCGTGAGATGCAAGTCGGCCGAGATGGCCGAGAGCATGAAGCCAAGGATCAGCAGGTCGAAGCCGTCCATGGCGTAGCCGACGGCCGATCCGGCCAGGGCCTTCCAGCCGTAGCCGGTTACCTTGTCTTTGCCGGCGGTCGTTGCATTGCCGTTGGCGGCTGACACCGCGTTGTCCACTCTTGCTTCCACGTCGTGGTCTCCAAGCTGTGCGCGATGAAGTCCGCGCCTGGGGTTTGTTCAGGTTCTGATCTTAGTATCTTTTTTAAGACTGGTGAAGTTTTCGAGACTGAGGCAAACCCTCGGGGTGCTGCACGGGGTGTTTTGCAGCGCAAAGCGCAACGGCCGCGGAGGCGACCGGGCCTGTGCAGGGGTATCAGCGATGAGAACGATGCAGGGCGCCGCTGCTCGCGGGCCGGATCGCATGGCGAAAGACTGTCGCGCGCGATGAGTCGCAAAGAATCAGCGCGCGGGCGCTGTGCGCAACTGCTCTCTCAGAATCCGCCGAATCTCCAGAATCGCCAGCGGGTTCTCCTGCACGCTGTGCTGCGACGGAATCACCAGCTCCGATGCCGCGCCATCAAGATGCGCGCTCGCATACGGCACGATGCCGTCGCTCGACTCGGCCAGCGGCACGCCCGGCGTGTCGTTGCCGATGATCGAGTGGAAGCGCACGCGCGGGTTCATCGGCAGGCCCGATGACAGGCGCACGAAGGGATCGCGGTCGCTCAGGTTGTCGATGCTGTTGGGAATGCGCAGCGGCCCCAGGTCTTGTTTGCCGGGCGCGATGCGGATCAGTTCGCGCGAGATGTCGCTGAGCTGCCCGAGCATCGTCACCGGCAGCGTGATGAGGTTGGCCACCCAGCGCGAGATCCGGTTGTTGGCGAAGTCGGTGCCGCGATGCGGCGATGCGATGAAGATCGCATCGCTCACCTGCGGCAAGGGCTCGAAGCGCAGATAAGGCGCGAGCCGCTTTTCAATGCGCAGCTGCTGCGCGCCCTGCATCGGATAGCTCTCCAGCAGCGCGTCCCAGAGCTTGTCTTCCGACGACGACACCATCAGCCGTGACAGCACGCCGCCCATGCTGTGGCCGATCAGCGTGATGTTGCGCGAGGCTTCGGCCTGGCCCGTGGGGTCGAAGTGCGCCAGCGTCTGCGTGACGGCCTCGCGGATGGCGAGGTTGTTGATCGGCAGCGGCGCGTTGGTGGGGTAGTAGACCTGCCAGATCTGGTAGCGGCGGCGCAGGGTCTCGTCGCCCAGCACTTCGTTGGCCACGTTGATCCAGGCTTCGGGGCTGCTGGCCAGGCCGTGCAGCATGATGATCGTGCGGCGGTTCGGGTCGTAGGGCTGCATCAGGTAGATGCGCGGCTGCGTGAGTCCGTCGGCGCTGCCGAACAGGCTGCGCAGGGCCTGCAGCGCGAAGTCGGAACGCGCGAGCCACAGGCCGTAGCCCGAGGTGAAATTGGCTGCCAGCGGAATGTCTTGCCCGGCCAGTTTCACCGTCGACGTCTTGTAGGGGTCGAAGGCCACGATCTGCAGCGAACGCGTGGCCAGCACTTGCGCGAGGTCGGCGCCGTCGAACTTCAACACGGCGGTGAGCGCGGGGAATGGCGTTTCGCGGTAGGGCACCTTGTCCTGGTGCGGTCGCTCGTCGGTCACGGCCACCAGTTCGGCACCGAAGCCGTCGCGCCGGTAGATGTTGCGCAGGCCCGAGAAGGTGAGGGACGCGGCCGGAATCAGCTCGCGCGGCAGCATCGCGCCGGTGGGCAATTGCAGCGCCGACAGGTCGCTGTCGATGTGCCAGTCGCCCACTTGCGGAATGGCTGGTTGCGATCCATCGGGCCCGGACGGGTTGTTCTTCTGGTAGCGGCTGAACAGGCCGGTGATGGCCTGCTGCACCGCGTAGTTGTAGTAGTCGCGCACCTGCGTCTGCCGGTCTTCGAAGGCGCGGTCGCGCGGATTGCGCGCGGTGAAGAAGAGGTAGGCGTAGGCGTAGCGGGCGGATTCCAGCCATGCGTCGATGGCGGCGGCGGCGGGCGTCTTGGTGGCCGCGCCGGTTTTTTCTTCCGTCAGCGCAACCTGCAGCCAGACTTCCGACAGCGCCGACAGCCGCTGCTCGTCGGTGATGCCCGGCGAGTCGACCAACGCTCGCCGGCAGGCCCGGCCGTCCTTGCTGCACAGGTCGGCGTCGGAGCCGATCACGCGCAGCACTTCTTGCGCCGAGGTGCTCAGGCGGCCGGTGGTGAGCACGTCGCCACGGCGCTGCGCAAGGTATTCGGACGGCGAGATCGAGCCGACCTGCACGCCTGCACAACCTGCCAGCAGCAGGGCGGGGCACAGCAGCAATGCGGGCAGCGAGAGGCGGCGCGCACGCATCACGGCGTGGCCCCGGTGCCCGGAAGGCCTTGCCGGATGGCTTGCGAGAAGTTGGCGCCCGGGGTCTTGTCGGCGGCGATGGCACGGTCGGTGATGCGGCCTTGCGCGTGCAGCGCTTCCAGGCTGTAGCCCGCCGGCAGGGCGCCCATGTCGTAGAGGTAGCCCGGCAGGTAGCCCGAGGCCAGCAGCCGCCAGTCCATCGGCAGGCCCGGCACGATGCGCTTGGCCAGCGCATAGACGATGGTGGTGCAGTTGGCGGTGAGCGTGTTGTAGAAGCTCGGCGCGCGCACCAGCGCAGCGGCCTCGTCGACGTAGGCCAGGAACAGCGAACGCATTTCAGGCTGCGGCAGGCTCACGCGGTACATGTAGATGTCTTCGCCGCGCACGTTGGTGCGCACGCGAAGAATGTCGTGGTCGTCGGCCGCGACGAGGCTCAGCTCGAACTGCTTGAAGAAGCCGCCGATGGACGAGAAGCTCTCGCCGCGCTCCTTGCGGATCTCGATGGAGAAGGTGACGAACTGGCCGTCGTCGAAGCCGAAGGACACCAGCGTGTGCGCGATGGCGGGGCCGGACCAGTGGGAAAGGGCCACGTCGATCGAGCGGATGCGGTCGAGGTCGTAGCGGCGCGTTTCCCAGCGCTGGGTGTAGTCGGTGTCGCTGCGCCAGTCGAAGTTGCGCACGTTCTGCAGGGTGACCACGCTGCCGTCCACATGCGCGCTCAGTTGGCGCGCGACGTCGTCGGCCCATACGCGGTTCTGCGAAGGCAGGATGGTGCCCCACCACGCCATCAGCATCGCGAAGCCCACGGCGTAGGAGAGCAGGGCGCGCGCAGCCCTGCCGCGCCACAGCAGCGCGATGGCGGCAAGGCCGAAGCCGGCCCACAGCACGGCTGCTGCGATTTTCACGGCTTGCGGCACCGGCAACTGATACCAGAGCGCAAGGCAGGCCCACAGTGCGGACAGCAACACAAGGAACGATGCCGAGAGGCGGCCGCAAAAGCGCAGGAACATTCGGAGCTTCAAAAAGTGAGTGCCGCAATTATCTCCATCCGTAACAGGTAAGCGGACTGTCAGAAAGCGCAACCAAAGTGGGCCGGCACGTTGCAACTGTTATGTCGCGTGTCGCGCGTTCGCAAGCGAAGTTGCGAATAGAAAAAAGACAACAGGAGACAAGCTCATGAACATGCGCAAGCATGCGGCGGCACTCGCACGTCCGTCGGTTTCGTACCGCCAGGTACTTCAATCGAACCCCCTTCCGAATCGGCTCGGCAGAACCCGCAGGGCGACATTCGTTGCCGTGGCTGCAGCGTCGCTGTTCGTCGCGGGATGCGGTGGCGACGGCGGCGGCCGGATTCCGTATGTCGATCTCTCGGGCATCACGCCGCCGGCCGTGCCGGTGGTGAGCGTGAACACCCTGCAGGGCTCGACCAAGGACATGTCGGTCGAGTTCCACGAGGGCACGAACATGGCGGCCACGCCGTCGCCCGATGGCAAGCGCATCGCGTTCACCGCCATGGGGGCGCTGTGGACCATTCCCTTTTCCGGCGGTACCGCCACGCGCATCACGAGCTGGGACATGGAGCCTACTGCGCCCGTGTGGTCGCCCAACGGCAGCGTGATCGCGTTCCAGAACTACGACGCGGAAGGCAACTATCACATCTGGGTGGTGCGGCCCAACGGTGCGGACCTGCGCCGCGTGACGACCGGCCCCTTTGACGATCGCGAGCCGACATGGACGCCTGACGGCAACGGCCTTGTGTTCGCATCGGACCGCAGCAACGACGGCCAGTACAAGGTCTGGCGCGTATCGCTGAACGAGCCCACCTACGTGGCCCTGACCACCGGCCCCGGCGCGGAAAGCAACCCGGTCGTGTCGCCCGACGGCAAGCAGATCGCCTTCGTGGATACAGCGCGCGTCTTCACAAAGACCATCGGCAGCAGTGAGGTGCCGAAGCTCATCGGCGCCGGCACCATGCCCGCGTGGACACCTGACGGGGCAAGCCTCGTGTTCCAGAACGACCGCAAGGCCCTGACGGTCGCCGGCAAGGACGTGGCACCGGGTGAAGACTTCTTCCCGTTCCCGGTCCGCTACATGGCGGACGGCCGCTTCATGTACACGGCCGACGGCAAGATCAGGATTCGCAGCGCCACCGGCACCGAGCCGGCCGACGTGCCCTTCAGCGCAATGCTGACGGTGCGCCGCCCCGCCATCACCAAGGTGAAGGACCGAGGCTTCAACGTGATGGGCCCACAGCCGGTGCGCGGCATCAGCGGCCCGGTGATCTCGCCCGACGGGCAGAGCGTGGCCTTCGTAGCGCTGAACGACGTCTGGGTCATGAAGATCGGCCAGACGCCCGTGCGCCTGACCAACGACATCGCTCGCGACGGCAGCCCGCAGTTCACGCCCGATGGGCTGTCGGTCTACTTCTCGACCGAGAAGGACAACGCGGGCGCGCTGGCCATCGACCAGGTCGAGATCGCGACGAAGAAGCGCACGCGGCTGGCGGCGATCCGCGCCAGGTCGATGGTCACGCCGAAGATGTCGCCCACGGGGGATCGCATCGCCTACACCACCGGCTCGGGCCAGCTCGAAGTGTGGGACGTGGGTTCGCGCACGGCGCAGACCGTCATTGCGCAAGTCAGCTCGCAGGTGAGCACGCCGTCGTGGCTGCCCGATGGCAAGAAGGTGGTGCTGGTCGACAACGAGCGCATGAACAACCGCTTCCGCGAGGGCTACAACAAGCTGCGTGTGATCGACGTTGGGGCCAAGACCGGCACCTTCTATCCGGTCGCCGAGGTGCCGCGCCAGATATCGGACCGCGAGGAGGGCGCCGCCACCGTGTCGCCGGACGGCAGCAAGGTCGCCTTCATCATGGACTCGGTGCTGCATGTGATGCCGCTGAAGCCCGATGGCTCACCGGCCGGTGCGCCCGTGGCCATCACCAAGGAAGCGGCCGACCTGCCTTCATGGGCCGGCGATTCGCGCACGATCCTCTACAAGGCCACCGACAAGCTCAAGACCATTGCCGCTGACGGATCGAGCGCGACCGAAGTGCCGCTCAGCCTTTCGTGGACGCAGGCCGTGTCGAAGGGCACGACCATCGTGCATGCCGGCCGCCTCTGGGACGGCAACAGCGAGAGCCTGCGCACCGACGTGGACATCGTGATCGATGGCAACCGCATCACCGCGATCCGGCCGCACGATCCGTCGTCGGCCAAGACGGCTGCCAAGTTCATCGACGCTTCGGCGCTCACCGTCATGCCGGGCCTGTGGGACCCGCACTTCCATCCGCTCACGCTTTATCAGGGCGGGCAGTTCGGGCAGGTGGCGGCGTCGATGCTGGCCTACGGGATCACGTCGACGCAATCGGTCGCGGGTCCGCTGCACCAGAGCATCGAGATGCGCGAGGCACTGGACTCGGGCAACCTCGTCGGGCCGCGCTTGTTCGTCTCGCCGCCGCTGTGGGAGGGCAACCGGCTCTTCTACAGCTTCGCGCGAACCCTGCGCACGCCCGAGGTGGCCGACCTGGAAATCGCCAAGGCGAAGGCCATGGGCGTGGACTACCTGAAGTCCTATGTGCGTGCACCGATCCCGATCATGACGAAGATCGCGCAGGCCGGGCTCGACATGGGTGTGCCCACCGGCACGCACATGCTCGCACCGGGCGCGGCGGCGGGCATTGCCGGCACCACGCACCTGTCAGCCACGCAGCGCATGGGCTACGGCTGGTCGAAGTCGGTCGGCGGCTTCACTTATCAGGATGCGTATGACCTGCACGCGAAGGCCGACTTCCATCTGGTCGACACGCTGTTCTCGTCGCTCGCGCTGGTGGGGCAAGACACGGCGATGACCACCGACGACCGCTTCAACCTGCTGATTCCGCCGAACTTCCTGACCGGCCTCACCGGCACGGCGGTGCCCACCGATGCCATCCTGCAGGGCGCGCGCAAGGACGCCGAGCAATCGGCCAAGGTGCAGCGTGCAGGCGGCCTGATGGCCATCGGCACCGACACGCCGCTGGTCGCGCCCGGCATCGCGCTGCAGACCAACCTGCGCGCGGCCGGCATGGCGGCCTCGAACTTCCAGGCGCTGCAGGACGTGACGATCAATGCCGCGAAGATGAGCCGGGTCGACAAGGACCTGGGCACGGTCGAGGTCGGCAAGCTGGCCGACCTGGTGGTGGTGCGCGGCAATCCGCTGCAGGACCTGAAGGCCGCCGCCGCCGTCGAGTACGTGGTGAAGAACGGCGTGAGCCTGTCGCTCGCGGAAATCCTCGCGCCGTTCCGCACGCCGCTGGCCTTGAGCGAACGGAAGAAGGCCGTGGTGGCCTACGAGAAGATGTGCCGCGCCGATCCCCATGAGTGCGCGGACATGAACCACGCGGACTGAGCACACGGGCCGGACCTGTCCGGCCCGTCCGGCCTGCCATCAGCCCACCCGGTTCTGCGCGCAGAGCTTGACCCGGGCGGCCCTGTCGAAGCCATTGCCATGGGACCAGTTGCCGTTGTAGCCCGTGTTGTAGAAGTAGGCGTAAGCGGCCTTTACTTCGGGCAGTGGGGCGTTGGCTGCCGCATAGCAGTCGGCCTGGAACTCGGCATGCTGGGGGAAGGTGCCGGTGATCAGGTGGCCGAGCGCCACATGGCCGTACTCATGGGCCCGAAAGAAGCGGCACACCAGCAAGCCCAACTGATTGCAGCGAACGGGGTTCCAGACGATGACGATCTGCCCGTTGACGTAGGTCGTGACCGCTATGTCGTTGATGGTGCTGTCCGGAATCTCGGGCACCTGGAGCATCTGGGCCGATGCCATGCTGCCCCAGGCTGCGAACAGACCTCCCCATGTCAGGCGCAGCAGCTGCTGGCCGATCTTTCCTGTCCAGGCATTCATGTGCTTCTCCGCTTTTTAATGAAATCCTTCGACTCCTCGCAGCGACACATTAGCGGGTTGGAGGCAATCCGCATCCCTTGTTCAGGGGATGCCCCGGGGGTTTTCAATGCGAAGAATCCGGGCTACAGCATGTACGTCACAAGCTTGAAGTCCGGATCTTCCGGGAAAGGCTTGACGCTGAACCCCAGCCGGCGCACCAGCTTCAGCATGTCAGGGTTGTTGGCCAGCACCAGCCCGTCGATTTCGGCCAGGCCCTTGTCGCGCGCCACGTCGATGATGCTTTCCATCAGGCGCGAGCCGATGCCCTTGCCGCTGAACTCGTCGGCCACCACCAGCGAGAACTCGCAACTGGTCTGGTCGGGGTTGGTGATGTAGCGCGACACGCCCACGATGCGTTCGGTGTCGAGCACGGTGCCGTCGGGCGTGACGTTGCGATCGACTACTACAGCCACCAGCGCCATCTCGCGGTCGTAGTCGATCAGCGTGAAGCGCGAGAGCATCGACGGCGGCAGCTCGTGGAAGCGCGAGACGAAACGGAACCACCGGCTTTCGGGCGACAGGCCCTGCACCAGCGCCTGCAGCATCTGCGCGTCGTTCGGATGCACCGGCCGCACGATGTAGATGCCGCCACCCGGCAGCGGCCATTCGCGCCGGTAGCGCGCGGGGTACGGCATGATCGCCAGGTGCTGGTAGCCGTTGCCTACATGGCCTGCTGCCACCGCCTGCGTGCTGCTGTCGACCACGATGCGTGCATCGACAGAGATCGCGCCCGACTCGTCCACGATGATGGGGTTGATGTCCATCTCGCGCAGCTCGGGCAGCTCGCACACCATTTCCGAGACGCGCAGCAGCACGTGTTCGAGCGCCTCCATGTCGACGGCGCTCGCACCGCGCCATTCGCCCAATGTCTCGGCCACGCGCGAGCGTTCGATGAGCCGCCGCGCCAGGAACTGGTTGAGCGGCGGCAACTCCATCGCGCGGTCGTTCAGCAGCTCGATCATGGTGCCGCCCGCGCCGAACACGATGACGGGGCCGAAGGGCTGGTCGGTGACCATGCCCACGTAGATTTCGCGGCCGCGCCGCGCACGCACCATCTTCTGCACGGTCACGCCGTTGATGCGCGCCTCGGGCGCCAGGCGCGCCACGCGTTCCATCATCTCGACGTAGGTGTCGCGCGCGCTGGTGCCGTTCAGCACGTTGAGCGTCACGCCCTCGACGTCGGACTTGTGCGGGATGTCGGGCGAATCGATCTTGAGCGCCACCGGAAAACCCAGTTGCGTGGCGATCATCATGGCTTCGTTGGCGCTGCGCGCGAGCAGCGTGCGCGTGATCGGAATATGGAAGGACGACAGCAGCGACTTCGATTCCATCTCCGTCAGCACGCGGCGGCGCTCGGCCAGCACGCTTTCGATCAAAAGGCGCGCGCCTTCGATGTCGGGCTTGCCCATCTCCGACAGCGGCGGCGGCGTCTGCTGCAGCAGTTGCTGGTTCTGATAGAAGGCCGCGATGTTGCCGAAGGCGCCGACCGCCGCCTCGGGCGTGCGAAAGCTCGGAATCGTCGCATCGGCCAGCACGGTGCGCGCCTTGCCGACCGACGAATCACCCATCCAGCAGGACAGCAGCGGCTTGTTCATCGGCCGCGGAATGTCGGCCAGCGCCTTGGCGGTGGCGGCTGCATCGGCGCCGGCCTTGGGCGAGAAGATGGCGAGCACGCCGTCGACCTGGCTGTCGGCCGAGGCGGCATCGATGGCGGCGCGGTAGTGCGCGGGTGTCGCATCTTCCGACAGGTCGATCAGGTCGGCCAGCGAGGCGAGCGGTGGCAGCGTCGGTTGCAGCAGCCGCTGCGCGGGGGCTGACAGCTTGCCCAGGTCGAGGCCGATCTCGTTGATCCAGTCGGCCGCCAGCACACCGGGTCCGCCGCCGTTGGTGACCACGGCCAACCGCTTGCCGACCGGGCGGTAGCGCGAGGCCAGGCACTTGGCGGCCGAGAACAGCTCGACGAAGGAGCGCACCCGCACGGCACCCGCGCGGCGCAGCGCGGCATCGAACACGTCGTCGCTGCCCACGATGGCGGCGCTGTGCGTCTGCGCGGCTTCGTTGCCGGCGGGCTTGCGGCCGGCCTTGAGCACCACCACCGGCTTGGCATGCGAGGCCGAGCGCAGTGCGCTCATGAAGCGGCGCGCGTCGGCGATGCCTTCAAGGTACACGATGATGCTGTGCGTGGCCTGGTCGTTGGCCAGGAAGTCCAGCACCTGCGGAATGTCGACCGAGGTGTGCGGGCCGAGCGACACCACGCTGGAAAAACCGACGCCGTTGTGCCGCGCCCAGTCGAGCATCGACGCGGTGAGGGCGCCCGATTGCGACACCAGCGCGAGCGGCCCGGCCTTGGCCAGCGGCCCCGCAACGCTGGCGTTCAGATGCAGCAGCGGACGCTGGAAGCCCAGCGAGTTCGGCCCCAGCAGGTGCACCCCTTCGCGGCGCGCGATCTTGCGCCACTGGTCGGCCTGCTCGGCGCTGATGCCGCTCGATATGACGACGGCGGCGCTGCAGCCGATGCGCCCGGCGATCTCCAGCGCGGCGGCCACGTCGCGCGGGGCGAGGGCGATCAGTGCAAGGTCGGCATGGGTTTGCGACAGCTCTTCCAGCGTGCCCTTCGTGCGCACATCGAGAAAGCGCAGCGTGCCGTCGAAGCGGTCGGCGCGAAAGGCCTCGCGCAGCGTGCGTCCCGCCGGGGCGTGGCCGCCCGGGTCATCGGTGTGGCCGACGAAGGCGACGATGGAGGCCGGGGCGAAAAGCGGGGTCAGGAAATGCTTGTCCATGCCTTAGTCTGCCTTGATCGGGGGATGAATCCAAACGGGTTTTCGTGTGCCGCACAGCGGGCATCGGTTCCGTCGGCTGAGGCCGGGAGCAGAAGTCCGCCGACGACCGCACCCAGGCAGGCTATGGGCTCCGGCCCACCCATAGAATCTCGCGGGCCGTGCTCACTTGCGTCACGCAGCGACAGAAACGAAGACAAGGAAGGATTTTTGATGCTGGGGATTCTGAGAATCTTGCTGGCCTGCGTCATCTGCTCCCTGGGGCTCGGGTGTGCGGCCCCGCCTGAAGTTTCCAGCCTTCAAAAGGCGACATCGCCGCGCATCGTCAACCTTGAAGCCGACGCCTCGTACAAGTTCCCGGGAGCCTTTGGAAAGGAGACCGAGGTTCATCTTTTGCAGGGGACATATCGCCTCGAGAAGGAGAACGCAGCCGGTCAGTTCTATCTCGGCGATCTGCATTCGGTGTGGTGGATGCTCGGCTCGGACCTGGCGCTTTTGAGGGGCGGTGTGTGGCTGCCCACGGATTCATCGAAGTCGCCGCGCATCTACTTCTACTACGGCTATCAGGAGATCAGGACAAAAAACCTGGCCGATGCTCTGTCGCAGAGGAGGGCGCTGGCGACACAGGGGAGTCCTGCTCGCGACGGCAGCATCGATGCGGCGACGGCCATCGCCATCCAAAGCGCTCCACCGACGATGTCTCCTCTGCATGCCGGCGTGGGAGCGGGGATCGGGGCCGCGCTTGTTGGCGCGCTCTCGGATTTCGACAGCCCCATCCTTTATCAGCCACCGACGGATGGGCAATTCAAGACGGTGATTGATGGGGTTTTTCGCGCGCCACGGCCATAGAAGCGCCGGTTTTTTCCACCCGGCCGGTGAGCGTCCGTTTGCGGACGAATAAAGCAACCGGCAAGCATGATGGAGAAGACCACAGAACGACGTTGACGAGGGCTGCATGCAGGGCCACCATGGTGCATCGTCGCGAATGCCCCACTCGGCGGCAGACTCACTGGAGAGGCCTGGCCCTCTCTGGAATGGGTGGTCAAGGGCGCCGTTCAGAGCTTTCAAGGAGATCTCATGACTGCAAGCGACAAGGTGTTCGCGGGCTCGATCCCGAAGTTCTACGACACGCTGATGGTCCCCCTGATCTTCGAGGCCTACGCCACCGACCTGGCGGAGCTTGTTGCTGCCTTCTCGCCCAGCTCGGTGCTTGAAACGGCGGCCGGCAGCGGCGCGGTCACGCGGGCGCTTGCGCCCAAACTCGGCGCCGACGCACGCTACGTGGTGACCGACCTCAACCAGGCCATGCTCGACTATGCCGTCACCCGGCAGGCGTCCGACAGCCGCATCGAATGGCGACAGGCGGACGCGCTGGCCCTGCCGTTCGACGCTGCCTCGTTCGACGTCGTCTGCTGCCAGTTCGGCGCGATGTTTTTCCCCAACCGGGTCGCCGGTTACGCCGAGGCGCGTCGCGTGCTGAGGCCAGGCGGGCGCTTTGTCTTCAATGTCTGGGATCGCATCGAAGAGAACGCCTTTGCCGACGACGTCACCAACGCCGTCGCCGCGGTGTTTCCGCACGACCCTCCGCGATTCCTCGCCCGCACGCCGCACGGCTATCACGATATCGCGCTGATCCGCGAGGATTTGAGTCGCGCAGGGTTCGCCAACATCGAGATCGAAACGCGCGAGAAGACGAGCCGCGCGCCCTCGGCACGCGACGTCGCCACTGCCTATTGCCAGGGAACGCCTCTGCGCAACGAAATCGAGGCGCGCGACGCCAGCTTGCTCCAGCTCGCCACCGACCGCGCGACGGAGGCAATTGCCAGCCGCAGTGGCGAAGGCCCGGTGGCCGGCAAGATTCAGGCGCATGTGATCGTGGCGGCGGGATAGCGGAACCCCGGCGCAAGGCTGTTGCAAGCCCGACTGGCGTTTGCGACAAGCGCGGTCATCCGAGGCGCGGTGCGCCTTTGCCTGTGCGAATCAGAACGCGGCCCGCACCGCGTCCGCCTGCTCCGTCGACGACCGTCGGCCGCGAACTCCCGAGGATTTTCAATCGGACTGACATGCTGCGCTGCGAGGATCGACCGCGTGAAAGCCCTTGATGTCCTTTGTTCCGGGAGTGGAAGATGGCCGCACGTTCAACCCGTTGTCGCGCAGGTCGGCGCTCCGTCTCCCCGCTCCAGCGCGGCTTTACCCTCATCGAGCTGATGGTGGTGCTGGTCATCATCGGGGTGCTGGCCGCGCTCATCGTGCCCAGCCTGATGGACCGGCCCGACCAGGCCCGCGCCACCGCCGCCAAGCAGGACGTGGCCGCGATCATGCAGGCGCTGAAGCTCTATCGCCTGGATAACGGCGGCTACCCCAGCAGCACGCAGGGCCTGCGCGCGCTGGTCGAAAAACCCACGGCCGGCAAGCCGCCGGCCAACTGGCGCACTTACCTGGAGCGCCTGCCCGCCGACCCCTGGGGCAACGCCTACCAATACCTGAACCCGGGCACCCACGGCGAGATCGACGTGTTTTCGCTGGGCGCCGATGGCGAGCCCGGCGGCGAGAAAGCCAACGCCGACATCGGCTCCTGGTAGCGCCATGCCCCACGAACCGGGGGGCGTGAAGGCGGGCGGGTGCCCGTCTGCGCCAGAACGCGAGCGCGGCATGGCGGTGGTGAGCGCGTTGCTGATCGTCGCGGTGATCGCGGTGCTGGCGGCCAGCCTGCTGGGGCGGCAGTCGGCCTTCATCCGAACCACGCAGGGCGAGCAGTTCCGCGCGCAGGCCCGGTGGCTGTTGCGCGGCGAAGTCAGCCAGGCACAGCGCACGCTGCGTGCCGAGGCGGTGCGCGAGCCGACCACGCGGCTCGACGGGCTGTGGAACCAGTCTTTCTCGCGCCAGGGCTCGGGGCAGGTGGCCGCGGATGGCGGGCGGCTGGTCAGCGAGATCACGGACGAGCAGGGCAAGTTCAACCTGCGCAACCTGGTGGACCGGGGGCGCATCGATCCTGCGGAGGCCGAGGTGTTCACGCGGCTGTGCGCGCTGCTGGGCGTGCCCGCGCCGCAGGCGCAGTCGATCATGCGGCGCGTGGTCGTGAGCCTGGGCGATGCGGATGTGCAATCGGCCGGCAATGTGCCGGACACCGTTCGCGCGCAGGCAGCCAAGGTCTCCGAAAGCCTCGGCCTGCCGGCGGAACTGCCGCGCACCCCACAGGCGCCCCGGCTGCGCGCCTTGGAAGACCTGCTGGCCGTGCCCGGCGTGGACGCCAGCGTGCTCGCAAGGCTGTTGCCCTTCGTGACCGTGCTGCCCGAGCGCACCTGGATCAACTCGAACACCGCGAGCGCGGAGGTCGTGGCCTCGGGCGTGCCGGGGCTTTCGCTGGAGCGTGCCCGCGCCTTGCTGGCGGCGCGCGACAAGGGCCAGTGGTTCATCAACCGTGGCGATTTCACCCAGCGCCTGCGCATGCCGGAGCAGGACTTCACCGAGCTGCGCATGGGCATCACCAGCAACTGGTTTCGCGTGGCGAGCGTGCTCGACACCGTGCGCACGAAGTTCGTGCTGACGGCCTTGCTGCATGACGACAAGCGTTCGTTGCCGCGCGTGGTGTGGCTGCGGGAGGGCGTGTGAAGGTCGACCTGTTGCGCCTGATGCTGCCGCCGTGGACCGGTGGCGATGCGCCCGATGTCGCCGTGCGATGCGGCTACCGCCAGCCCGACGGGCGCTGGCGCGATGGCGGCGTGCGGGCGCTGTCGTCCATCGCCTCAGACTTCAGCGCGAGGCGGCTGGAAGTGGCCCTGCATCCCGGCGATGTGCCGATGGCCGCGTTCACGCTGCCGCCGCTGTCGGGCCGGCGCCTGCAGGCGGCGGTGCAGGGCGCCATCGAGCCTTGCGCGCTGCAACCGCTGGACAAGCTCATGACCGGCTTTGGCCCGCGCGGGGCCGACGGTGTGGTGCCCGCCGCATGGATCGCGCGCCAAGCAATGAACGGCTGGCTCGCGCTGCTGAGAAAACACGGGCTGGCGGTGCGCGAGCTGCAGCTTCCCGCGGCCTTCCTGCCGTGCCCGGCGCAGGGCTGGGTCGCGAGCCAGATCGACCGCTGGCTCGTGGTCCGCACCGGGCCGGGCCACGGCTTCACGCAGTGGCTGCCCGAAGGCACGGACCGCACTGCGGGCCTGATGGCGGCGCAGGCCGACGGCGACGCGCCGCTCCCGGCCGTGCAGTGGGTGGGTGATGGCGATCCGGCCGAAGGCTGGTCGGGCGACGGCTGGCGCTGGGCGCTGTCGGCGGGCGATGCGGCGGGCAGCGGCGTCGGCGCGGCGCTGGTCGGGCCGGCGGTGGGCTGGGGCGTCGTCGTCATCGCCGTGTGGCTGACCGGGTTGAATGTCTACGCGAACCAGCTCGCATCGCAAGGGCAGACGCTGAAGCGCCAGATGGCGGCGCGCGTGAAGGCGGCCTTTCCGGATGTGCCGGTGGTCGTCGATCCGGTGAAGCAGGCCAGGCAGCAGAAAGAAGCGCTCGCGGCCGGCGTGGTGCCGTCTGCCACCGGCGATGCCCCGGGGCTCATGCGCGCGGCCACGGGCTTGCTGGCGCAGGCCGCGCCCGGACAGGTGCAAGGGCTGCGCTATGCGGCGGGCGAGTTGCGTGTTCGCTGGCGCGAAGGTGCGGCACCAAGTGCCGAGGCATGGCACGCCCTGCAGGCGAAAGCCACCGAACAAGGGCTGACCGTTCAAAGCGATGCACAGGGCATGCGCGTGACCGTGGCAAGCGGTGCGCCGGCCGCTGACGGCGCGGCCGTCAAGAAAGGCGCGCCGTGATCCTCGACCGCTTGCGCCCGATGCTTCATCGACTGGCCCCCGCACGGCAATGGATGAGGGAAGGCTCGGCCCGTTGGCAGGCGTTGTCTTCGCGCGACCGTCTGGCGGTCGGCGGCGCGGCCCTCCTGATGACGCTCGCCGTGCTGTGGCTGGCTTTCGCGAAGCCGGCGCTCGACAACGTCACGCGCTGGCAACACGACCTGCCGAGGCTGCGTGCGCAATCCGCCGAACTCGATCAGGTGCTGTCGGATGTGCCCACTGCGCAACCTGTCGTTGGCGCCAGCGAATCGCCGCAGGCGGGGCTGGACCGCGCGGGCCTGCAAGGCCTGTACCGCATCGATGTGCTGGTGACCGATGCGCCGCCGACCACCGGCAAGGCGCCACCCGCGAAGGCATGGCGGATCGGGTTCGCCAAGCCCGTCGCCGCCGCAAAGCTTTTCCCCTGGTTGCTGGCCGTGTCTGCCCGCACCGACATCGAACTCACCGGCGCTGTGCTCGACCGCACGGACAGCGCCGCCGCAGACCCTGCCGCCGGCCCGCAAGGGTATGTGCGCGGCGTGGTGGAGCTTCAGTCCACCGCACTCTACAAGGATGGCCCGTGATACGAGAGAAGAAAGGCGCAGCGATGCGCCGATGGACCGTGGCCTGTTGCATCGGGCTGGCCGCCTTGCCGCCGGGTGCGACCGGCGCGACAACCGGCGCACCTGCACCGGCCACCCGTGCCGTGGAACGCACGCCTGCGCCACAACCCGCCCGCAGCGGCCGCGACGACAAGGTCGTGCTGAACTTCGTCGATGCGGACATCACCTCCGTGGTCTCGGCGCTGGCCCGTTTCCTGGGCCGCAACTTCCTGTTCGATCCGCGCGTGAAGGGGCAGATCACCCTCGTCTCCGAAGGCGAGGTGCCCGCGGCCACGGCCTACGGCATGCTGACGTCGGCGCTGCGCATGCGCGGCTTTGCGATCGTCGATGTGGGCGAGGTCAGCCGCGTCGTGCCCGTGGCCGACGCCAAGATGCAGGGCGGCTCGGTCAACACGCGCAACCCCGGCGGCGGGCTGGCCACGCGCACCTTCCGGCTGAACTACGAGAACGCCGAAGCGATGGTGCCGGTGCTCAAGCCGCTGATCGCGGCGGAGAACACCATCACCGCCTACCAGGCCAACAACACGCTGGTGGTGACCGACTACATCGACAACCTCGAACGGCTGGCCCGCATCATCGAGAGCATCGACACGCCGACCTCGCTGGACTCCGAAGTCATCAAGCTGAAGAACGGCGTGGCGGTGGACATCGCCGGGCTCGCCACCGAACTGCTGGAAGGCAGCGGCGACAAGGGCAAGCGCGACATCGTGGTGCTGGCCGATCCGCGCTCCAACAGCATCGTGATCCGCTCCAGCAGCCCGGGGCGGACCTCGCTGGCGCGTGAGCTGGTCGCCAAGCTGGAGAACGCGCAGAGCGATCCGGGCAACCTGCACGTGGTGTACCTGCGCAATGCACAAGCGGTGCACCTGTCGGGCGTGCTGCGCGGGCTGCTCACGGGCGAGTCGCCGGACCCGGCCACCACCGGCAGCGGTTCGGTGCGCGCGGCGCTGGGCGCGGGCGGCATGCTGAGCGGGGCAGGGGGCGCGAACGGCGCGGGCAATGGCTCGGCAAGCAGCAGTTCGGCGAACCGGAGCACGAGCGGCACGGGCAGCACGACAGGCAGCGGCGGCAGCAGCAGCAACTCGACAAGCGGTGGCCTGCGTGGCGTCGGGGGCGCGGGTGGCACGGGCACGCAGTCTGGCGCTGCAAGCGGTGGCAGCGGCGGCACCGCTTTCTCGGCTGGTGGCGTCACCGTGCAGGCCGACGCCACCACCAACACGCTCATCATCGCGGCGCCCGAACCGATGTACCGCAGCCTGCGCCGCGTGATCGACACGCTCGACCAGCGGCGCGCGCAGGTGCTGGTCGAAAGCCTGATCGTCGAGGTGACCGAGACCGACGCCTCCGAACTCGGCATCCAGTGGATGGCCGGCGGGGGCAACGGCCGCGTGATCGGCGGCGCGAACTTCGGCGGTGCCATGCTCAACCCGAACGCGCGCAACACCATCGAGGCCATGCCGCGCGGCCTGAACATCGGCGTGGTCGACGGCACCGTCAACCTGCCGGGCGTGGGCGAGATCCTCAATCTCAAGCTGCTGGCGCGCGCGCTGCAGACCAAGGGCGGCGCCAACATCCTGTCGACGCCCAACATCCTCACGCTGGACAACGAGGCGGCCTCGATCATGGTGGGCAAGACCGTGCCTTTCGTGAGCGGGCAGTACATCACCAACGGCAACAGCAGCACCAACCCTTTCCAGACGATCCAGCGCGAGGACATCGGCCTCAAGCTGAACATCAGGCCGCAGATTTCCGAAGGCGGCACGGTCAAGCTCGACATCTACCAGGAGGTGTCGAGCATCGACGACCAGGCATCGAGCGCGGCCAGCGGCATCGTCACCAACAAGCGGGCGCTTGACACCAGCATCCTGGTCGACGACGGCCAGATCATGGTGCTCGGCGGGCTGATGGAGGACAACGTCACCAACGGCACTGATGCCGTGCCGGGCCTGGGCTCGCTGCCGGTGGTGGGCAACCTGTTTCGCTACGACAAGCGCCAGCGCGTGAAGACCAACCTGATGGTCTTCCTGCGGCCCTACGTCATTCGCGATGCCAACGCGAGCCGCAACCTCACGCTCGACCGCTACAACTTCATGCGCGCGCGGCAGGGACGCTCGAAGCCGATGCCCCACGGCCTGCTGCCCGATCTCGGCGGGCCTGCGTTGCCCCCGCCGGACGTGCCCACGGCAGGCCGCACACCCGAGGTCGACCTGCGCCCGCAGAACTGGGAGCGCACGCGCGAGCAACCACCGCCGCCCACCGCCTCGGCCAGCCAGACGCGGCAGATGCCGGCGGAAGCGGCCCCGCCGCCACCGGTGACGCGCTCGCAGTTGCCCAGGGGCGTGACAGTCGATTCGGACCCCGCCGCGCTCTATGGCGGCGCCAACGACAAGCTCGCCGTGGTGCAGATCGCCGACGCCAAGGACGAACAGGACGCGGTGCGCATCGTCAAGCGGGTGCGCATCAGCGGCATCGGCGCCTACATCGTGGGCGGGCCGGGCGGAGAGGGCAACGCGGTGCGCGCGGACGTTCCGCGCGATCAGCAGTCGGTGGACAACGCCATCACCGTGCTGCGCGAACTCGGCTACCGGCCGGAGATGGTGGTGATGCCATGAGCGCTGTGCTGCAGGCCGCCACGCTGCCGCATGCTTGGGCGCGCAGCCAACGACTCATCGTGCAGCACGACGACGACGGTGCGCCGACACTCCTGGTGTGCCAACGCACGCCCGGCTGGGCCATCGTCGAGGCCCGCCTGCTGCTGGGCGAACTGCCGCTGCGCCAGGTCAGCCCGCAGGAGATGGACGCGCTGCTGGGCAACAGCTATGCCGATGCCGACGACGCCGCCTCGGTGGTCGGCGCGGTGGAGCAGCAGGTCGACCTCGACCGCCTGATGCAGGACATTCCCGCCGTCACCGACCTGCTCGACGCGCAGGACGACGCACCCGTCATCCGCATGATCAACGCGCTGCTGGCCCAGGCCGCGCGCGACGGTGCCAGCGACGTGCACCTCGAATCCTTCGAGACCCACTCGGTGGTGCGCTACCGCGTCGACGGCACGCTGCGCGACGTCGTGGCGCCGCGCAAGGCGCTGCATGCGGCGCTGATCTCGCGCATCAAGATCATGTCGCAGCTCGACATTGCAGAAAAACGCCTGCCGCAGGACGGGCGCATCACGCTGCGCGTGGGCGGCCGTCCGATCGACGTGCGCGTGTCCACAGTGCCGACCGCGCACGGCGAACGCGCCGTGCTGCGCCTGCTAGAAAAAGATGCCGGCCGCCTGAAGCTGGAGAGGCTGGGCATGGCGCCCGACACGCTGGCCGAACTCACGCGGCTGGTGCGCCAGCCGCACGGCATCGTGCTCGTGACCGGCCCCACCGGCAGCGGCAAGACCACCACGCTGTATGCGGCGCTGGGGCAGCTCGACCTGAGCACCAGCAACATCCTCACCGTCGAAGATCCGGTCGAATACGACCTGCCGGGCATCGGCCAGATTCCCGTGCACAGCAAGATCGGCATGACCTTCGGCGCGGCCCTGCGCGCCGCGCTGCGGCAAGACCCGGACAACATCATGATCGGCGAGATCCGTGACCTGGAGACAGCGCAGATCGCGGTGCAGTCCTCGCTCACCGGGCACGGTGTGCTGGCCTCGCTGCACACCAACGATGCGGTGTCCGCCGTCACGCGCATGAGCGACATGGGCATCGAGCCCTTCCTGCTGTCTTCTTCGCTGCTCGGCGTGCTCGCGCAGCGGCTGGTGCGCTGCCTGTGCCCCGCATGCAAGGTGCAGCAGACGAAGCCCGACGGCAGCGTGGCTTATGTGCCGGTGGGCTGCCCGGCCTGCGGCCATTCGGGCTTCAAGGGGCGCACCGGCATCCACGAATTGTTCGTGGTGCATGAAGACATCCGGCGCCTGATCCATGAGGGCGGCGACGAACAGGCCATGCGCGCCGCGGCGGTGCGGCACGGCATGCGCTCCATGCGCGAAGACGGGCAGCGCTGGGTGCGCGACGGCATCACCACCGCCGAGGAGATCCTGCGCGTGACGCGCGACGCCTGAGGAGGCTGCACGACATGGCACGTTTCGAGTTCGAGGCCGCCACTGCCGGTGGCGAGATCCAGCGCGGCACCACCGAGGGCGAGTCCGCGCGTTCGGTGCGTGCGCAACTGCGCGAGCGCGGCCTCACGCCGCTCGACATTCGCGAGAAGGCCGCAAGCGGCGGTGCGCTCGCATGGCTCAGCCCCAAGCTCGGCGCGGCCGACCTGTGCTGGGCCACGCGCGAACTGTCGAGCCTGCTGGGCGCGCGCCTGCCGCTCGAAGCCGCATTGGTCGCGACCATCGAACAGGCCGAGCGCAAGCACGTGGCCGATTCATTGAGTGCCGTGTGCGACAGCGTGCGCGCCGGCATGCGGCTGGCCGATGCGCTGGGTGAGCGGCCGCGCGACTTTCCGCAGATCTATCGCGCACTCGTGAGCGCGGGCGAAGACTCGGGCGACCTCGCGCGCGTGATGGAGCGTCTGGCCGACTACCTGGAGAACCGCGACAACCTGCGCGGCAAGGTGCTCACGGCTTTCATCTATCCGGCCATCGTCGGCTTCGTGTCGCTGTGCATCGTCGTGTTCCTGCTGGGGTACGTGGTGCCGCAGGTCATCGGCGCGTTCGCGCAGGCAAGGCAGGAGCTGCCGGCCATCACGCGCTTCATGCTGGCCGCGAGCGCCTTCGTGCGCGAATGGGGCTGGCTCACTGCCGGTCTGATCGTGGGCGCATGGGTACTGGCACGCACGTCGCTGCGCGACGCGGGGCGGCGATTGCGCTGGCACGGTTTGATATTGCGCATGCCGATGGTGGGGCGCTATGCGCTGGGTGTGGACACCGCGCGCTTCGCGTCCACGCTGTCGATCCTCATGGATGCCGGCGTGCCGCTGCTGCGCGCACTCGAAGCCGCGCGGCAGACGCTGGTGAACGAATGGCTCAAGCGCTGCGTGCTCGAAGCCACCGGCCGCGTGAAAGAGGGCACGCCGCTCGCGGCGGCACTGAAAGCACAAAAGATTTTTCCGTCGAACCTCGTGCACCTGGTGGCCAGCGGCGAGAAGACGGGTGCGCTCGCGGCCATGTTCGAGCGTGCCGCGCTCAACCTCTCCCGTGACCTGGAGCGCCGCGCGATGCGCCTGACCACCTTGCTGGAGCCCGTGATGATCCTTGCGATGGGCGGCGTGGTCATGCTGATCGTGCTCGCCGTGCTCATGCCGATCATGGAAATCAACCAGATGGTGCATTGAATCTTCGGGAGCATCGCGCGAAAAAAACGCGATGAGTTCGGGAACTTTCAACGCGTTGTTCCCGAGCTTTTTTCGGGCTGCTGTCACCTCCCAAAAGCAAGATCAAAGGCGTCGCCAGAGGGGCGACGCAGGAAGCGAAAGGGCAGGCGAACCACACAAACAACGCCTGTCCTTGGTAGCTCATTTCTTTTGGTCCATTCAAAGGAGTTTCCATGAATGCAAAGTTCAAGACGGTCGCCCTGTCGGCCGTGATGATGGCGGGTTTGATGGCTGCTGGTGCCGTGTCGGCGCAAACGGCTGTCGGCGGTGGCGCAACCCTGCCCGAGATCCTGTATGACGAGATCCTGCCGAGCGGCGTGGGCCTCACGGACTTCAGCTACACCGGCACGGGCAGCGGCGCTGGCAAGTCGGCTTTCCTCAACAACAGCGCAACCGCCTTCAAGGACGAGTCGCAAGACCCGGCACCCGCATGGTCGGCCGCGCAATCGGTGCATTTCGCCGGTAGCGATTCCGCGCTGACCTCGACCGAGCTGACCAACTACAACAACGCCCACAAGGCTGCCTGGGGCCCGCTGATCCAGGTGCCCGCCGTGGCCACCGCCGTGCTGATTCCCTACAAGCGCGCTGCCGTCACCACCCTGCCGCTGACGGACGCGAAGATGTGCGCCATCTACTCGAACAAGACGGGCGGCCAGACCTGGGGCCAAGTGCGTGGCGTGGTCGACACCACGACCGTCAAGGTCGTCTATCGCAGCGACACCAGCGGCACCACCGAACTGCTGAGCCGCTACCTCGTGGCCGCTTGCCCCACCTCCGGCTTCAAGGTGTCGAACAGCTTCGCGACCGTGGTCGGCAATGCACTGCCGGGCGCGACGAGCACGACCGCTGTTGCCCCGCCCGCCCACTGGGTTGCCGTTTCGGGCAGCAGCGGTGTTTCGGGCGCCATGGGCGCCACGGGCTCCGATGGCCGCCTCGGCTACCTGAGCCCCGAACCGGGCTACACCGGCGGCAGCGCCGCGATCGTCGCCACGATCAATGGCAGCCTGCCGGATGCCGCCTCGATCCAGAGCGCGCTTGCTGCACAGCCGCTGCCGGTCGGTGGCGCTTCTGCCGCCTCGGATCCGCTGGCCTGGGTTCCCGCGTACTCGAAGCCCCCGGTGACCAACGGGACTTCCAAGTACCCGATCTTCGGCACCACCAACCTGCTGGTGAACCAGTGCTACAAGGACTCCGTGGTGCAAGGCCGGATCGTCGCTTTGCTGACGGGCTTGTTCGGCACGACCTATGACAGCCAGATCACGGCCCACAACTTCGTCAACCTGCCCACCACCGGCAGCACGAACGACTGGAAGACCGCTCTCGTCAACACCTTCCTGACGTCGAGCAGCAGCCTGGCCATCGGCAACACCAACGTCTGCAACGGCATTGGCCGCCCGCTGAGCAACTGATCGAAGAGTTGCCGAAGACCTGAACCTGGCGCACCACGGTGCGGCGGGTTCCGGACCTGCCTCGAGGCGACGGGTTGTGCCGCATGCGGTGCGGCCCCGGCCCTCGAGGCTTTTTCCTGTCCATGCGACCCAAGGAGCTTTCCATGCGTGCAAAGCACAAGATGGCTGCGTTCGTGTGCGCGGCCGCTGCGGCGATGGCGGGCCTGCTGGCCTGCGCCACGGCCCATGCGCAGATGGCCGTCGGCGGCGGCTCGGTGCTGCCCAAGGCCACCTACGACCAGTTGATGCCCAGCGGCGTGGGCTTCACCGATTTCAGCTACACCGGCACCGGCAGCGCAGCCGGGAAGGCGGCTTTCTTCAACAACGATGCGACGGCCTTCAGGAATGAATCGCTTGCCATGCGTCCCGCCTGGCCATCCACGCAATCGGTGCACTTCGCCGACAGCGATTTCATGCTGACCGCACCGGAAGTCTCGAACTACAACGTCGCTCACCTGACGACCTGGGGCCGCATGGCCCAGGTTCCCGCCATCGCTGCACCCGTGCTGGTTCCCTACAAGCGCGCCGGCGTCAGCAACCTCGATCTGTCCGACGCGCAGATGTGCGCCGTCTTCTCCCACAAGCCGGGCGGCATGACCTGGGGCCAGGTGCTCGGCACCAGCGACACCACCGCGATCAAGCTGGTCTATCGCACCGACGGCAGCGGCGCCACCGAATGGCTGAGCCGCTATCTGGTCGCGGCCTGTCCGGGTGCGGGCTTCGTGGCGTCGGGCAACTTCGCGGCCGTGGTGGCCGGCGCGGTTGCGGGCGGCCTCATCCCCTCGCACTGGGTCGGCGTGGCCGGCGACAGTGCGATGGCGGCATCGTTCGGCACCGACGGGCGCATCGGCTACCTGACGCCGGATGCGGTCTTCACGGGCACCAGCAATGCGGTGGTCGCGAAGGTCAACGGCCTGCTGCCGGTCGCGACATCGATCCAGTCAGCGCTCGCGGTCCAGGCATTGCCGGGCGTGGGCACTGCCGCCGCGGGCAACCTGCTCGCGTGGGTGCCGCCCTATGCGAAGCCGGTGCCGGCCACGGGCGCCGGTGCCACCTATCCCATCTTCGGCACCACCCAGTTGCTGCTGGGCCAGTGCTATCGCAACCTGGCGGTACAGACGAAGCTCCGGAACTTCCTGGCCGGCTTCTACAGCACCACGAGCTTCGGCAACGGCCTGATTGCACTGCCGGCCACGTGGCGGACGGCCATTGCGAACACCTTCCTCGACATCAACAACCCGCTGGGCATCGGCAACGTCAACGTCTGCAACGGCATCGGGCGGCCGCTGCAGAACTGAATGACATAAGCACACATGTGTGTAACGAATGTCATGGGAACGTCACCACGCCGGACTAACGTAACCCCGGTGTGTAGGGCACACCCGGGTGTGCGGTCTGGCAGACGCGGCAACTCAGGAACATGTGCGTCAACACGGTATGACAGCGAATTCGGCATCGGTCAGTGTGCTGGCACTGACGTGGTGTCTGGCCGGTGCGGCCGCGTTGTTCGCCGTGCGCGGCGTGCATGCCCAGCCGCAAGAACAACAACAGCTTTCGGTGCCGGCCTTGCAGGCGGCGCCGGTGGCGCAGATCGAATTCGACATCACGGCCCAGCGTCTGGGCGATGCCATCGAGGCCTTCAGCAAGGCGACGGGGCTGGACATCTTGATCGATGGCGAGCAGGCGCAGCGTTCTTCGAGCGCGGTGCGGGGCACGCTGACTGCAATGGAGGCACTGGAGGCAATGCTGTCAGGAACTGGTCTGGAGGCGCGTTACGCGAACGCGGGCTCGATCGTGATCCGCGCGGCGCGCACGCCGGGCGTCGCGACGCGCGCGGCGGGAGGCGAGGCAACGGCCATCGAGGAATCGGGCTTCAGCACGGGAGACGGCGCGCACCGCGCGTATGCGGCCCAGGTGCAGCAGGCGCTGCGCGGCAGCCTGTGCGAATCGGCGCAGACAAGGCCCGGCGGCTATCGGCTCGCGCTGCAGTTGCGACTGGATGCGCAGGGTGCGGTGGAGCGCTTCCGGCTGCTGAGCACCACCGGCGAATCGGCTCGCGATGCGGCGGTCCAACGCAAGGTGCGCGGCCTGGCGGTCGGCGCGCCGCCGCCGCCTTCGCTGCCGCAGCCGCTGGTGATCCTGCTGCTGCCCGAGGGGCCGGGCGCGGAATCCGACTGCGGCCGCAACACCGCGCGCGCGCCATGAACGACAACCTTTCGTCCTCGCTGCGCGCGCGCATGGTCGCGCGCTATACCGAGCTGCGAGGCAAGCTCGAACGCATCGTCGGTTCGCGCGACGACGCGGCCGATGCGATGCAGGAAACCTGGCTGCGGCTGGCTGCGATGGGCGAGGGCGCCACCGTGCACAACCCCGACGCCTACCTGCTGCGCATGGCCGCCAACATCGCGACCGACCAGTACCGCCAGGACAACGTGCTGCTGGTGCGTGGCGAGATCGCCGAGCTGGTACACATCGTCGACGAAGCCAGCGACCCCGAACGCGTCGCGAGCGCACGCAGCGACGTGCAGGCGCTGAGCCTGGTGCTCAACCGCATGCCGGCGCGACGCCGCGCGATCCTGGTGGCGGCGCGGGTCGAGGGGCAGCTCAACAGCGAGATCGCCAGGCACCTCGATGTGTCGGTGAGCACGGTGGAGAAGGAACTCCGTGCGGCGCTGGAGTTCTGCAAGAAGCACCTGCCGCAGGTGGAAGCGGCTCAACGTGGCCTTTACATCGGTGCGAGAAAATACTGATGAGCGCCATCATGACCTCCCCCGACAACGAACCCGGCATGCTTCGCCGCCAGGCTGACGCCTGGTGGGTGCGGCTGCATTCGGGCCAGGCGACCCGCGCCGATGCCCAGGCATTCCGGCAGTGGGCCACGCGCAGCAAGGAACACGCCCAGGCCTGGCGCGACGTGATGCGCACCTGGACCGCGCTCGATCCGCTGCTGGCCGAGGAAGCCCGGCGCCAGGCCTCGCGCGGAGGTGCCTTCTCCCTGACATGGCCCTCCATCAGCGGGCTGTCGCAGGTGCTGCATTCGCCCGGTCGCCGCGCCTTCTTCGGCGGCGCGGTCGCGGCTTCGGTGGCCGCGGGCGTGCTGATGGTCGAGCCGCCGCTGGGGCTGTGGCCTTCGGTCGGCGAGCTGACGGCCGACTACCGCACCGCCACCGGCGAGCAGCGCCAGGTGGCGCTCGGCCAGCGCGTCAACGTCAGCATGAACACGCAGACGCTCATCAACCGCAAGGCCGGCAGCGAGAGCGGCGGCATGGAACTGGTGAGCGGCGAAGCCGAGATCCAGGCCAGGGGCGCTGACGATTTCTTCGTCGAGGCCGGCGGTGGCCGCATACAGGCGCGCACCGCGCGCATCAACGTGCGCTACACCGGGCCGCAGGTCTGCGTGACCTGCATCGATGGCCGCGTGTCGGTGTCGGTGGCCGGGCAGCAGCGCCCGCTCGAAGCCGGCCGCCAGTTGATCTATGACCGTGCGGGCATGCAGGACGTAGAGCGCGCCGACCTGGCGCGCGTGAGCACCTGGCGCAGCGGCACGCTGTCCTTCGACCAGACGCCACTGGCCGAGGTGGTCGCCGAGATCAACCGCTATCGCCCTGGCCGGATCATCCTGCGCAACGAGGGACTGGCCCGCACGCCGGTGCGGATGCAGGTGGCGTTGCGCAGCATCGACAACGTGCCGGTGATGATCCGCGAGCTGTATGGCGCGAGGTTGCGCAACCTGCCCGGCGGCATCGTGCTGCTGAGCTGATGCCGCCCATCGCGTCGTCATTGCCGTCTTCCCGCAAAAAATAATTTACGGGTTGTCCTCCACAGGATCGTCATGGAGGATGAAACAGACGCTCTCCGACGATCCTGCGACGCGCGCCTTGCGCGACGCCGAGGCATGTCTGGACGAGGCGCTCGACCTGCTGGTGCGCCTGAACCGGATGCGCGCCAGCGATGCGGATGAGCAAGCCGAGCAGGAGGCGCGTGCGCTGCGCCGCTGGTGCGCACGCAGTGCGGCGCACGCGCAGGCCTGGCGCGAGGCCGTGGCGCTGTGGGCGCTGCTGCTGCCTGCCGCGCGCAGCATCGCCGCGCCACGGGTCGCACCTCGCCGGGGCAGTGCCCGTCGCCCGCTGATCGCGAGCATGCCGGGCGACATCCGCGTGGCCGGACTCGGCACTGTTTCCGACACATCTTCCACGCACTATCGCCGCAGGCAATCCAGGCAATCATGGTCTTGAATTCGCATCTCTCACGCACGCGTTCGTTCGCGGCACGACGCACCACGGATGGGAGCGAACTTCACCGGGCGCCGCTGGCGCGCGCCATCGCCGTCGCGCTCGCAACGCTCGGCACGCTGGCCACGGCGCAGGCGGGCCAGGCCTTCAGCCCTGCGTGGATGGCCGCGAAGGGCGCGGCCCAGGCTGACGCGATGCAGACGGGCCGGCTGCCCAACGGCATGCCGGTGTCCACGCTCAACGGACCGACCGCGCAGCGACAGCAGGCCGAAGCGCAGTTGCAGCGCTCGATCGGCAACCTGAATCTCGCGGCACAGGCCATCGCCGCGCAGCAAGCGGCGCAGGCCGCGGCGCGCCGCGCGGCGCAGGACGATCCTTCGTCGGTGCCCGACGGCCTGGCCGAGGGCGGCCTGCGCGTCGACACGAACAGCCTCACCGCGGGCTGGCTCAACGCCAACGCACCGGTGCAGTCGCAGGTCAACGGCCGCACCAACGTCGCGATCCAGCAGACCGGCGACCGCGCGATCCTGAATTGGGAAACTTTCAACGTCGGCCGCAACACCACGGTGCAGTTCCAGCAGCAGGCCGATTGGGCCGTGCTCAACCGCGTCAATGATCCGCAGGCGCGACCTTCGCAGATCCAGGGCCAGATCAAGGCCGACGGCTCGGTGCTGATTGCCAACCGCAACGGCATCGTCTTCAACGGCACCAGCCAGGTCGACACGCGCAACCTCGTGGCCGCCGCCGCGAAGATCAGCGACGAGCAGTTCAAGGCGCGCGGCATCCACAGCGCGAAGACGAGCAACAGCTACGCGCCGAGCTTCACCGACGCGGGCGGCGCGGTGAAGGTCGAGGCGGGCGCGCAGATCACCACGGCCACACCGGCCTCCGTCAAGCAGGGCGGCGGCTACGTGCTGATGCTGGGCCAGGACGTGAGCAACGCCGGCACCATCACCACGCCACGCGGCCAGGTGCAACTGGCCGCGGGCGATTTCTTCATCGTGCGGCCCGGCCAGGGCACGGCGGCCAATCAGGGCGCCACCACGCGCGGCAACGAAGTGGCGCCGCAGTTCAACGCCGACAGCACAGCGGGCCACGTGCTCAACACCGGTCTGCTGCGAGCGCCCGAAGGCGACATCACGCTGGCCGGCCGCAAGGTGGTGCAGGACGGCGTGGCGCTGGCCACCACCACCGTGGACACGCGCGGCACGATCCACCTGCTGAATTCGGCGAGCGACAAGCTCGGCAGTGTCACCGTGACACCGAAGGCGTTGAACGCTGTCCTGATCGACGACCGGAACGGCCGCACGGCGCTGGACAGCCAGCGCGATGCACTGATGACTGGTGTGCCGCGCGAGCCGGCGAGTGTGGCCGGTGTCTTCGACAACCTCTCGCTGCTGGACGACCGGCGCGACCTGTCGCGCATCGAGATCGTCTCTGGCGGCAACGTGCTGTTCGAGGGCGGCTCCATCACGCTGGCCACCGGCGGCCAGCTCGCCGTGAGCGCGGGCAAGGCCACCGGCCGCACCACCGTGGCCGACGGCGCGCGGCTCGACGTCTCGGGCGCCGTGGGCGTGCAGGTCGCGATGGCATCGAACAACATCGAGATCAACATCCAGGGCAACGAACAGCGCGATTCGCCGCTGAACCGCGACAACGCGCTGCTGAACAACCGCAATGTGTGGATCGACCGCCGCAAGCTGCAGCGCCTGGCCGCGGGCACGGGCGGCTATGACAAGGACCGCTGGTACACGCCGGGCGGGCTGCTCGAAGTCGGCGGCTACCTGGGCCTGCAGGGCCACAGCATCGGTGAGTGGGCGGGGCAGGGCGGCAGCGTGACCTTCACCGGCGGCGAGGTGGTCACGCACGCGGGCTCGAACATCAACCTGTCGGGCGGCACGCTCGACGTGCAGACCGGCATGATCCGCCAGAGCTGGCTCAAGGGGCCGGACGGACGGCTCTACGAAGTCTCGAAGGCGCGCGACGACATCGCCTACACCGGCCTTTACCGCGGCTTCGAAGACGAGCACAAGCGCTGGGGCGAAAAGACCACGGGCTTCTTCTACAACCCGCTGATCGGCCCGCAGCAGCGGCTGGAGAACGGCTACACGGTGGGCCGCGACGCGGGCCGGCTGGTGGTGGCCACCGATGCGGCAGTGCTGGAAGGCGGCGTCACCTCCACGGCCTACCAGGGGCCGGGGCAGCTGAGCCGGCCCGATGCCGGGCTCGGCGGCTACGCACAGTCGCACGACGCGGCGGCGCGGGCGGCGCAACTGATCCTCGGCAGCTACTTCACCAGCTACAACGCCGATGCGTCGTTGGGCCCTGTGGGCGCCTTCCGTCTGTTGGCGCCGACCTTCAAACGCGTCGTCTTCGGCACCACGCAACCGGACATCGGCGCCGGGCTCTCGCCCGACACGCCGTTGCCGCCCGAGCGCAAGGAAACGCTCTACATCGACAGCGAACGCCTGAACGGATTCGGGCTCGGCGAGCTCACGGCGCTGGCGAGCAACAGCGTGAAGGTCGAGAGCGCGCTGTCGGTGGTGCCCGGCGGGCGCATCCGACTGCACGGAACACAGGTTGCGGTCGATGCCGACCTCACGGCGCGCGGCGGCAACATCGTGCTGGGCAATGTGCTGGGCAACACAACCCCCACTGGCATCAGTGACGGCCCGATGCCCGCGGCCGTCGATACGCCGATCGAGGTGGTGGTGGCCAAGGGTGTGAAGCTCGATGCGCGCGGCCTGTGGAACAACCTGCAGCTCGAGCGACGCGACGCTCGCGGCCTGCCGTACATCGACGGCGGCAGCGTGGACATTCGCAGCTCGGGTGCGGTGACGCTTTCGGCCGACGCATTGATCGACGTGTCATCGGGCGGCGCGGTGCTGCCCGGCGGCAAGACGCGCGGCGGGCGCGGTGGCGACGTGACGCTGTTTGCCGACGTGCAGCCGGTGGACAAGAACAGCCATGGGTTGCTGACCGTCGATGGCGAGGTCCGAGGCTATGGCGTCAATGGCGGCGGCACGCTGCGGCTGGCGTCGGGCACGGGGATCGTCATTGGTGGCAAGGACGCGGGTTCCGGCCTGCTGGAAGCCGGCCAGCCCGTACCCACCGATGCGATCCTGCTGCAGGACTACCGGGTCCGCGCGGGCGACATCCTGCCGGTCGACTACACCTACAAACGCACCCGCGCGTTGCCGGGCGAGGTCGTCGCGAGGCTGCCCATCTTCGATGCCAACGCGAATGCCGTCATCCTCGCGGCGCCCTGGACGCTGCCGCCTGCCGCTCCCGGCGGCCTGCGCAGCTATACCGTGCAGGCTATCGTCAATGGCAGGACCCAGGTCTTCACGTCCTATCAAAGGGATGACGCCAGTTGGGTGAGCGTGACGATTCCGGCTGGCGCCAAGGTGACACGGCTGAACACCAATGCCAGCACTTTTCCGATCGACTATGTGGTGCCGGGTGCCGTGTTTCCGAATGGCTTCGCCATTGCCCCCGAGGACGTGACGGTGTACGCCGGCCGCGTGGCACCCGCCGACTTCACGGTCAAGAGCGGCTCGCAGGTCCTGGCCGGCAGCGTGTTCAGCGGGCAGGTGCGCACCAGCACGAACCTGGCCGTCGATCCCGCCATCTTCCAGTCGGGCTTCGGCAACTACGACTTCAACGGCCACATGGGAGTGGTCGTGGCCGCCGATGCGAAGCTCGACGTGAAGATGCCGGTCTATCGCTTCGCCGAAACATCGCGAAACTTCGCCACCGGCGAGCGACCCGCCAGCGCGCTGGAGTTGTGGACGCCACCGGTCTGGACGGAAGATCCGTTGAAAGCCGTGCTCACGCAGCGTGGCGGCGCGAACCTGCTGCTTCAATCGACCATCGGTATGACCCCGGGCGGCAGGCCCGCGCCTGGCGGTCCGGTCGACGTCCGACCGGGCGCGTCCGTCTCGGTGGATCCAGGCCAGTCGATCACGCTGAAGGGCCGCGACGTCACGGTCGACGGCACACTCACCGCTTCGGGCGGCACGATTGCAATCGATGGCATCGGGCTGCCCAGGCGACCCGGCCTGGTCTGGATCGGCGACCATGCGGTGCTCGATGTCGCGGCGCGCGCGGCAGTGGCACGGGACAACACGGGCCGCTCGTATGGACGTGTGGTCGACGGTGGCACCATCACCATCGGCGGTGCGCTGGACTGGGAAAAGACGGGCGAGGCCAGCGTGCCCGAGTCCTTCATCGTGATCCGGTCGGGCGCGCTGCTCGATGCCTCCGGGGCCAGTGCCGTGATCGATCAAGGTATCGGCTTGCCCGCACCGGCGACGGTGGCAAGCAAGGGCGGCTTGATCGTGCTCAAGTCCAACCAGGGCCTGTACCTCGACGGCACGCTGCGTGCTGCGTCGGGCGGTGCTGGCGCCGCGGGTGGCACGCTCGCCGTGGCGCTGGACTCCGCGATCTACGAAATCGCGATCACCCGCGGTGAGGTGCTGCGCCATCGTGAACTGACGGTGGCGCAGGTGCAGGGCAACAGCCCGTTGGCCGCGGCGCGAACGCGTGCCGAGGCAAGGAGCATGCTGCGCACCGGCAGCGCGCGCATCGGTGTCGACCGGATTGTCGCGGGCGGCTTCGACAACCTGTCGATGCTCGTGCACGGGCCGATGAGTTTCGATGGCGATGTCGCGTTGCACCTGGGTCAGAGCCTGCGCCTGTATGCGGGCACCTACGCGCATGGCGAGAACAGCGCACCCGCCTCGAGCGTGAGCCTGTCCGCGCCTTATGTGCGCCTGGCAGGCGTGACGCGCGCCAATGCATCGAACACCACCGTGCTGCCGGCAGCCAATTGGGCCAACGGAGCCTCGCTCCAGGCGGGCGATGGCCGCTTCACGGTCCAGGCGGACCTGATCGATGTGCGCGACCGTGTCGGCTTCGGCACCCATGCCAACGTCAGCCTCGGGATTGGTGGCTACACCGTGGACCGGCGCGGCTTCGCGATGGTGGACCTCGCCAGCAGCGGCGACATTCGGCTGCTCGGTGGCGTGCCGGGGCTCGGCCTCAGCGGCGAGATCACCACCGAACTCTCGACGCCAGGGAGCATGACGTTGACCGCCGCGCAGATTTATCCGGCGACCGGTGCCAATGCCCAGATCCTGGCCGGCTTCCCGCTTCCGGGCTTTGATCCCGAAACAGGCCAGCCGCGCAATTTCGCATCGGGCAGCGTGCTGGCCATCCACCGACAGGGCGATACCGATCCAGCCATGCCTTACTCGGCTTTCGGCAGCCTCCTTCTCGGCGCCGAAACCATCGAGCAGGGCGGCGTCGTGCGTGCGCCGCTGGGCCGGATCATGTTGGGCTCTTATGGGGAAAACGCGACGCCCAGCCTGGTGAACTTGCTTGCGGGCAGCCTCACCTCGGTCAGCGGCGCAGGGTTGGCGATGCCCTACGGTGGCACCACCGACGGCCTGAGCTACAGATACAACGGCAAGCCCGTGACGCCGGACAACGTCGGTGGCATGGCATCCGGAGGCGCCACTGTCGGGCGCGGCATCGGCCTGAAGGGCCGCCATGTGGACGTGCAGGACGGCGCGGTGCTCGACCTGTCGGGTGGCGGCACGCTCGCGGGCGCGGGCTTCGTCGCGGGCCGAGGCGGCTCGGTCGACATCCTGGCCACGCCGTTGGCCAATGCCAATCCGGCCAACAGCTACAGCAGCGCGAAGAACACGGTCTATGCGATCGTTCCCGGCTACGCGGGGAGCTATGCGCCGGTGGCGCCCGAAGCGGGTTTCGGTACGCCGGGCATCGGGCAGCAGATCACCGTGCCGGCGGGCGTGCCGGGCCTGCCTGCCGGCACCTACACGCTGATGCCGTCCAACTACGCCCTGCTGCCGGGCGCGTTCCGGGTGGAGATCGGGGCCGTGGGCCCGCTCGGCATTCCAGGCGTCAGCGACGTCGGTGGCGGCTCCTGGCGCATGGCCGGGCAGTTGAGCGTGGCCAACAGCGCGGTGCGCGAGTCGCTGCCGAATCAGCTCATCGTCACCCCGGGCAGCCATGTGCGCAGGCATTCCAGCTACAACGAGACCGACTACAACGCCTTCGTGGTGGGCGATGCGGCGCGGCACAGCTTTCTGCGCGGCATGATCACCTCGGACGCGAAGACGCTGGACATCTCGCTGGTGAAGCCGGCGGATGCGGACACTGAGCGCACCAGCCTGAAGTTCGACGGCGAAACGCGCTTGGGTGCCGAGCCCGGCACGCCGGGCTACAGCGGTACGGTCAATGTGCGCCTGCTCGGCGAAGTCCTGGCGCCGGGACAGGCTGCCACTGACGGTTTGATCGGTGCTTCCGTCCATGCGGACGAACTGAACAAGCTTCACGCGCCACGGCTCGTGCTCAATGGTGCGATCGCCACGGGCTATGGGAAGAACGGTTACCTTGCCGAGGTCGTCGCCGACATCCTTCGGCTCAACCTGGTGCTGCGCAGCGGCGCCAGCCTGTCGGCTGGCGATGTCTTCCTCACGGGTGGCAGCGATTCCGACAGCGATCGCAGCATCGTCATCGAGGAGGGCGCATCGATCAGCACGATCGGCAAGGGTAACGGAGGCTTCGATTCGCGCGCGGGCTATCTGTTCACCGGCTCCGGCGTGGTGGCACTCTCCAACGGCTGGCTGAACCTGCAACTGAGGCAACCGCCGGACGGGTTGACCACCACGGTGGGCATCGACATCGGCAGTTGCGTGAGCACCGCCTGCGGCGGTACGACCCGCCTTGTGTCCGAAGGCACGCTGGCAATCGCCACCGGTGGCTCGCTGACGCTGACGCCCAAGGTCTCCTACGGCACGCGCAACCTGTCGCTCGCGCTGGCCGCAATCAATCTGGGGGAAGACACAGGCATTGCGAACGCGGACGCCAACGGCCGACTGCCGCGCGGCCTCGTGCTGAACCAGGCGAAGCTCGACCAGCTGCTGGCCGGCAACACCGCCATCGGCGCACCGGCCCTGGAAACGCTGACGCTCAATGCGCGCGACGCCGTCAATGTCTTCGGTTCCGTGAAGCTCGACGCATCGAGCCTGCAGCGGCTGGTGCTCGGCACGCCAGCCATCTATGGCTACGGCGCGGCCGGCGACGTGGCCGCGATCCGCGCGGGCGAATTCGTCTGGACCGGCTCCCCGGCGGCGCCTGGCGCGGCGATGGTCCCGCAACTGGGCGACGGCACGCTCGACATTGCAGCCCGCTCGATCGTGTTCGGGCCCGGCCCCTATGCGCAGCCGGACGGCCTCACCACCGACGAGCGCATCGCACTGGGCTTCAGGAACGTGAAGCTGACGGCTTCCGAGCGCGTCACTTCCCGCGGCAGCAACACGCTCGCCGTTTACCGGAGCCAGGGCGCCGTCTACACGCCGGGCGAGGGCTACGCCTACGAAGGCGGCAACCTGCGCATTGAAGCGCCGGTGCTGACCGGGCAGGCAGCGTCGAAGATGCGCATCACCGCGGGTGGTGCCGTCACCGTGGCCGCCGCCTCCGGCGCGGGCGCATCGAGCGATGCATTGGGCGCGACGCTGGAACTGAAGGGGCAAAGCATTGCCGTCGACGGCAACATCGCGCTGCCTTCGGGCCGGCTGGTGCTGTCGGCCAACGGAGACATCGTGCTCGGCGGCGCCTCGCGCATCGACCTGTCGGGCCGCAAGGTGTCGCTGTTCGATGTCGACAAGTACAGCTGGGGCGGGGACTTCGTGCTGTCGAGCGCGGCCGGCAACATCACCCAGGCGGGCGGTTCGCTCATCGACGTCTCGGCCCGCTTCAACCGTGGCGGCACCATCGACGCCACGGCGCTCGGTGCGAATGCCGGCCATGTCGAACTGGCCGGCGCGATCCGCGGCGCCAGCAGCGGCAGCTACGACGCCGGCGGCACGGTCGTGCCCTACGACGCGGCCGAACTCACGGTGCGCGCGCAGACCCTCGGCGACTTCGCGGGCCTGAACAGCCGGCTGAACGAAGGTGCCGTGTTCGGCGCGCGCCGCTTCCAGGTCAAGCAGGGCGACCTTGTCGTGGGCGACGGCGTGAAGGCGCGCGAAGTGTCGATCGCGCTCGACGGCGGCAACCTGCGCGTCGACGGCCGCATCGACGCGAGCGGCTACCAGGTCGGCTCGATCCGACTGGCGGCCAAGGGCGACCTCATGGTCAACGGCACGCTCGATGCGCACGGCACGGGCCTGCGCGTGGACAGCTACGGAAAGATCATCGACAGCCCGAACCGGGCGGTGGTCGATCTGACAAGCAGCGACGGCACGCTGACGCTGGGTGCCGATGCGCGCATCGACCTGCGCGCCGGCACCGACGTGGCCGTGGGCACCGGTGCGGGTCAGAACGACGGCCGCGCGCGCGGCACGCTCGACCTGAATGCACGGCGCGTCGGCGCCAACGACGTGGCGGTCACGGTCAATGGGGCGCCGGTCGTGCAGGGCGCGAAGAGCGTGGCGGTCAACGCTTTCCGCCGCTACGACGACATGCCGCTGGCACCCCAGACCGATGTGTCGGGCTACACGCCGCAACTCATCAACCAGGCCGAACTCGACCGCATCGACCGCGACAGCCAGGCCTTCATCAACGCTGCGCTCGGCAACACGGCCCTGAGTAACCGTCTCGCGGGCCTGGGCCGTTATCACCTGCGCCCCGGCGTGGAGATCGTCAGCGACAGCGTGAAGAATCCGCACGGCGACCTCACGGTCGATGGCGACCTCGATTTCTCGAGCTACCGCTACGGCCCCGACGCGAGCCGCGGCGATCCGGCGCGGCTTGGCTTCGGCGAGCCCGGCCGGCTGGTGATCCGTGCCGCCGGCAGCCTCAACATCAACGGCAGCATCAACGACGGCTTCGCGCCGCCCGCGGCCACGCCCGGCGACAGCACCTGGGTGCTGACCACCGGCAGCAGCAAATTCGGTGGCGACATCGTGGTGCCGATCGATGGCGTGAAGCTCGAGGCCGGCACGATGTTCCGGGCCGGTGCGGTCCTCAATTACCCCGTGACCGTGATGACCGATGCGGACACGCCATTGCCGGCCGGCACGCGGCTGCCCGTGAATGCCGTGCTCACGAGAGAAATGAACCTGCCGGCGGGCACCGTCGTGGGGGCCGATATCTACAACGCCGACGGGACCGTGGCCTATGCCGCGGGCACGGTGCTGTCGGCAGCCGTGGTGCTGGGGGTCGACATGCAACTGGGCGCGGGCATGACGCTGCGCTCGGACGCCTACGTGGCCGCACTGATCTGGCCCAAGGGCGTGCCCTTGCCGGCGGCCATGATCACGACCGAGCAGATCGAGCTGAAGCGGGGCTCGGTCATCCCGTCGATGACCACGGTGCAATTGCTGGATGGCCTGCCGGTCAACCTGCGGCCGGTGGTCGATGGCACGCAAGGCCGCAACTGGGCCGTCGCGCCGATGCTGGGCGCGGGCGCCACCTCGTGGGACCTGAAGCTGGTGGCGGGTGCCGACCTCGGCGCCGCCGACCGGCGTGCGCTCAACCCCGCTTCGGCAGGCGCCATCCGGTTGGCAGACACGCACTATGTGGTGGACCCTTCGCTGATCGCCAACAACAACCTGCCTCCCGACGCCTTCAGCGTGCTGCGTACCGGCACCGGCGACCTCTCGCTGATCGCGGCTGGCGACATCCGCATGGACTCGCTCTACGGCGTCTACACCGCCGGCACGGCGACGCCTGTCGATGCGACCTACAAACGTGCGCGCGGCACGGGCGCCGACGGCACGGTGATCGGCCCGCAGTCCGACCTGCCCGAATACGCCGAGAGCCTGGCCGCCTACAGCGCCTGGTACCCGGATCAGGGCGGCAATGTGCTGGTGGCCGCCGGTGGCAGGCTCGTGGGCGACCTCAGCGGCGCCCAGACCGCCAACTCGCGAGGGACCACCAGCGCCATCGCCGGCAACTGGCTGTGGCGGCAGGGCTCGGGCACGGCCGCCGTCGGTGCCGCGATCCCGACAGCCTGGTGGATCAACTTCGGCGCCTACACGGCGAACGATGCCACCGCGCCCGGCCTGACCGGTTTCACGGGCATCGGTGCGCTCGGTGGCGGCAACGTCGCGGTGCGCGCAGGCGGTGACGCTGGAGCGATCGACCTGCGCGGAGAAAGCGCCAGCAGCACGATCATGACGGACCGCAGCCAGGCGCTGGTGGTCGCGGTCGGGAGCACCGGCCGGGTCGGTGCCGACGGCTCGCTTGCACTCACGGGCGGTGGCGACATCGACATGCGCATCGTGGGTGCCCTCAACCCGAATCGCAAGCTGGCCCCCCTCGGCTCCATCGAAAAGCTCTCGCTCACGGGCGCCGTTGCCAATCTGCGTGGCGCCACGCAGGTGCGTGCGGCGTCGATCGGCAGCCTCGGGCGCATGTACGGGGTCGACACCATCGATACGCGCGGCGTCGATCCGTTCGCCGCGACCGGTGTCGATGCCAAGGGCGGCATCAACCTGATACCGGGCGACACGGCGATCTACCTGCAGACGCTCGGTGACCTGGCGCTGGGCACTGCCGCCGACCCGGGGCGTAGCGACACGCCGAACAGCTCGGCCTTCTCTGTCAACGCAGCGGATTTCAGTGGCGGCGGCCAGGGGTGGTTCAGTCTCTGGACCGGGCGCAGCGCGATCAACCTGGTGTCCGCGGGCGGCTCGCTGACGCCCAGCATGGCGACGATAAGGGACCGCGGCCAACTGTCCACCACGCCCGGCGACATGTGGACCGTGTATCCCTCGATCTTCCGGGTGGCGGCCCTGACCGGCAGCCTCTACTACGGTCAGGCCGCTGTGCTGTCGGCGCCCTCGGCCCCAGGGATCTTCGGCCTGGTCCTCGCACCCTCTGCGAAGGGCGAACTGGAAATGCTCGCCGGTGGTTCGATCTATGCCGGCCAGTCGTCGGTGAGCATGTCCGGCGCCAGCACGCCGTTGCCTACGCCGTTCAATCCCGCGTTCGTGGGGATCGACGGCCAGGGCGCCGTGGTGGTGAGCAACGCCTCCAGCGACGGCGCCGCGATCTTCGGCAAGAAGTTCAACGGACCTTCGCTCTTTGCCTTCGGCCCGAACAGCGCGCAGATTAGGCTGGATCGTGCCGCCGATGCACCGCCCATCCGCTTCTATGCGGCGGGTGGCGATATCGTCGGGCTCAAGACAGGCGAGACCGTTGGCATGAACAACGGCGCGCAGACCTGGTACAACGGCGCCGGCCCGACCTGGATCAAGGCTGGCCGCGACATCGTCAACACAGGCGATGCACCGGGCACCACGACGCCGGGCAACGACTTTCCCGGTAGCACCACCACGCTGCATGGCAACCTGATCGTCCACGCCAACCCCACCGACGTCTCCATCGTCTCCGCCGGCCGCGACATCCTCTACGCCAACTTCGACGTCGCCGGCCCCGGCACCCTCGAAGTCTCGGCGGGCCGCAACCTGCTGCAGGAAGACCGTGGCGGCATCTCGTCCATCGGGCCGGTCGTGCCGGGCGACACAAGGCCGGGCGCATCGATCGCGCTGATGGCCGGCGTCGGTGCCGCCGGCCTCGACATGTCCGCGATCCGCGCGCGCTACCTCGACCCGTCGAAGCTCGCCGCAGCCGGCACGCCGCTGGCCGAGCAGCCGGGCAAGGCCGTCAAGACCTACGAGGTCGAACTCGCCGCATGGCTGAAGGCGCGCTACGGCTTCAGCGGCAGCACCGCGCAGGCGCTGTCGTACTTCGATGGCCTGGCGCCCGAGCAGCAACGCATCTTCCTGCGGCAGGTGTACTACGCCGAGCTGCGCGAAGGCGGCCGCGAATACAACAGCAAGACCAGCAGCCGCACGGGCTCGTACCTGCGCGGCCGCGAGATGATCGCCACGCTGTTCCCCGACAACGACGCGGCCGGCGCCCCGATCGCGCGCAGCGGCGACATCACGATGTTCGGCGCCTCGGGCGTACGCACCAATTTCGGTGGCGACATCGAGATGCTGGCGCCGGGCGGCAAGATCATCCTGGGCGTGCAGGGCGCGGTGCCGCCGGCCACCTCGGGCGTGATGACGCAGGGGCAGGGCGACATCCGCCTGTTCAGCGAAGGCAGCCTGCTGCTGGGCCTGTCGCGCATCATGACGACCTTCGGCGGCGGCATCCTGGCGTGGTCCGAGAAGGGCGACATCAATGCGGGCCGGGGCTCCAAGACCACGGTGCTGTTCACGCCGCCGAAGGTGGTGTACGACAACGTGGGCAACGTCGAGATTTCGCCGCAGGTGCCGAGTTCGGGCGCGGGCATCGCGACGCTGGCGCCAATTGCCGAAGTGCCGCCGGGCGACGTCGACCTGATCGCGCCGCTGGGCACCATCGACGCGGGCGAGGCCGGCATCCGGGTGTCTGGCAATGTCAACGTGGCGGCGCTGCAGGTGGTGAACGCCGCCAACATCCAGGTCAAGGGCGAGTCGTCGGGCCTGCCGCTGGTGGCGGCGGTGAATGTCGGCGCGCTGACGAATGCCAGCGCGGCCGCCTCGCAGGCCAGCATGGCGGCGCAGGACGTGATGCAGCGCGACCGCGCCGCCGCGCGGCAGGCGCTGCCTTCGGTGTTCACGGTGCGGGTGCTCGGCTTCGGCAACGAACCGGCGCCCGACAACAGCAGCGAGGCACCCGCCGGCAAGGCCGGCACGCCGGTGGCCTACAACCCGCGCAGCGTGATCCGCGTGCTCGGTGGCGGTGGCAGCCTGCCGCCTTCGGCGAGCCGGCAACTGACGGACGAGGAGCGCGCCAACCTGCAACGCTGACCCGCGCCCGGCGCCCCGGTCGACGGGCGCAACTGTTCGTTCATTTCTTGTTGTCTCAAGGCCTGGCCTTTCCCGCAACCGGCGATCCCGGGTGCGGGGCTGGCCGGGCGTTCAGCGAAAACCATCATGACCCCCAACACCCAGGCGATTCGCAGTGCGCCGGACCGGTTCTCCATGCTGTTCCCATCGATCTGGCGATCGCTGGACGAGCGCATCGCGCTGCCGGCCGTGGACGTGGCGTTGCGCGCACCGAAGAAGAAGGCGCCCGCGATCGATCTGCAGGCGCATCTGGCGGCGAACTACAACGCGCTGCATCGCCGGCTGGAGCGCCAGCTCGGGTGTGCGGACATGGCCAGCGAATGCCTGCACGACGCATGGCTTCGGCTGGGCGAGCGCTGCCCGCAGGAGATGCCGGGCAACCCCGATGCGTATGTCTATCGTGTGGCCTGCAACCTCGCGATGGACAGCCTGCGCATGCGCAAGCGCTGGCTGGGCCTGAACGACGAGGGAGCGGACGTCGATGTCATCGCCGACCTGCAGCCCGGCCCCGAGCTGATCGCCGAGGCCCGCTCGGAAGTGGCGGCGGTCGACCGCGCCATGCAGCGCCTGCCGCGCCGCCATCAGTCGGTGCTGCTGGCCCTGCGCTGGCACGAGATGTCGCGCCAGGAAGTGGCACGGCGCCACGGTGTGTCGGTGCGCAAGGTGGACACCGCGCTGCGGCAGGCCCTGGGCGTGCTGCGTTGATGATCGATCAGGGAGCGCGTGACCGGATGCGAGGCCTCTGCGCGTGCCGCTGTCACGCATCCTGTTGCACAGTCATTCAGGAAGTGGAGGAAGTCAGATGATGAAGTGGATGTCGCCCATGCGGGTCACCATGCAGGAGCTGGATGCCAAGCTCTCGAAGATCGTCGAGCGGGCGCGCGAGGAGCCGGTGGCGGTCAACCGCTACGGCTCGCCGTGGGTCTGGATCGTGAGCCACCAGGCCTGGGTGCAGGCCGACAACCTGCGCGCGCTGGTGCCGCAGAGCCACCCGCTCGTGCCGCTGCACGACCTGGTGGAAGACGCGCTGCGCTACGAGCGCGACCTGCTCGCCGACCTGGAGCACCAGCACGGCAGCACCATCGGCGCGGCCACGTTGTTCAAGTGCCTGATGCTGCAGATCATCTATTCGCTGGAAGACGGCGAGAAGGTGCACGAGAGCCTCACCTACAACATGCTGTTCCGCTGGTTCGTGGGCTTCGAAAAATTCGCCGACGAACTGCCCGCGCGCGCCGCGTTCACGCGTGAACTGAACGCCGTGGGCGCCGATGCGCGCGCGGTGCGCGTCATCACGCGCTGCCTGTCGCACACCTTCCTGCCGGAGTCGGGCGATGGCGACTTCCGCGTCAACCGCGGGCTGCTGCATGCGCTGTCGGCCTGGGCCTCGGCCTCGTCCGGCGCGCCTGGTGCGAGGCCGCACGAAGTGGTGCGGTAGATGCCGGCCCGCCGGCGCGGGTCGTCGCGAGCCTCAGCGCGCCGCGTCGGCCGGCCTGGCCCTGGCGATGCCCGGCGTCGCGGGCTGCGGGATCATCGGCGCGGCAATGCGCTCGGTGGTGCCGGCCTTGTCGATCACCACCGCGTTCGCCTCGATGGCCTTCAGCGTGACCGAACGGGCCAATGCCTCGCCGACCTGGTAGGGCCTTGCGGGCGCGTCGTTGACGGCCAGCACCACGACGCCTTGGTCCGCGCTCTTGATGAGCCCCTTGATCGCGATGTTCGCGCGCAGCTCGCCGGGGCTGAACCACGCGGCAATTGCATCGGCCGTGGGGTCTGCCTGCGTGCTGCTCTGCACCGGCGCGGGGGCTGCCTGCGGCGCCGGCTGGCGCAGCAGATGGGCCCATGTCGCCACGCCCCCCACGACAAGCAACAGGCCCACCGCATGAACGGTGTACTTCGCGAAGGGGCGGGCGGTTGCGGCGGCGGTCATGGTCTTCCTTGTCGCGGATGCGGGGTGGTGGGCTTCGTGTCTATCACAGGGGCGTTGGGGTTTCGTGTCAGCGCTTTCATGCGCGCATCACACAGGCCTCCTAGCATGGGCTGCGGCCTCGTAAATCCTCCGGGCGCCGCGACATGAAGGTGCGCATGCCACAGGGAACCTTGCCAGCCGGCGAACGCGGCTTCTCGCTGATCGAGCTGATGGTCGTGATGGTCATCGTCGGCATCGCGACCGCGGCGATCAGCCTGAGCATCGCGCCCGATCCCGCGCAAGACCTGCGGCGCGATGCGCGCGAACTGGTGCAGCACCTGGCGGTCGCGCAGAACGAGGTGCGCGTCGACGGCCGCGTGATCGCATGGCAGCCGAATGGCGACGGCTACAGCTTTGCGCGCGGCACCTGGCAAGCCACGCCCGGCAGTGCGATCCCGGTGGTGTCGACAGTGGGTGCGCTCGACACCTTCGTGCGCGACGATGAACTGCGCCCCCGGCAGTGGCGCGTGACGCCGGTGGAAGTCACGCCCGCGCGGCCGGTGTTGCTGACTTCGGAGCCCATCGGCGCGAGCTGGCGGATGGAGCTGCGCCACGGCAGCGCCACCGTGGTCGTGCTGCGCGATGCGGCGGGTGGCTACGAGGTTCGCTGAGTCATGCGCACGCGGCCTTCATCGTCATCGTCGTCTCCGCGCATCGGCGGCTTCACGCTGATCGAGGTGTTGATGGCGCTGACCATCGTCAGCATCGCGCTCGCGGCCATCGTGCGTGCTTCGAGCCTGACCATCACCAACCTCGGCTTGCTGCAGCAGCAATCGCTGGCCATGCTGTCCGCGGAGAACCGGCTTGCGGAGCTGCAGATCGGGCAGGGACCGAACACGCCGGGCGTGGTCCGCAGCCCGTGTCCGCAGGGCGGCGTGCGGCTGGTCTGCCGGCTGGAACTCAGCCCTGCCGTCGATGGGCTGCGCGCGGCCACGGTCGATGTGTACCTGGCGGAAGAGGGCGGCAACCGGCTGGCCTCGCTGCGCACGCGCCTGCAGGAGACACGCTAGATGCAACCGCGACAGCAGGCAGGCTTCACGCTGATCGAAGTCATGATCGCCATCACGCTGATGGCGGTGCTGAGCGTGATGGCATGGCGCGGCCTGGACAGCGTGACGCGGGCCAACAGCAGGCTGGAAGAACGCACCGAAGACCTCGCCCGCCTCATGCGCGCGCTCGATCAACTGGAGCGCGACGTGGGCCAGCGCGCCACCACCGAGCTGTCGCCGGCCGCCGGCATCGAACTGCTGCCGTCCGCGCTGCAGGTGCGCCGGCAGAACGACCTGCCGTTCTTTCTGGAAATCATTCGTGCCGCGCCGGCCGCGCCGGGCTACTGGCAGCGCGTGCAATGGTGGCGGCGCGGCGACGCGCTCTATCGGGCCACGGGCGCGGCCGCCGCTTCGTTTCCCTTGCCGGCGCCGGATACGGCCGCGCGCGTGGCGGTGCTGGATGCCGTTTCGGTCTTCCAGCTTCGCGCATGGGAGCCCGGCCAGGGATGGCGCAACCTGCCGGGCGTTGCACCCGCGCGCGCCACCGCGACGGGGCTGGAACTGGAGCTTGGCATCAAGGGCAATGGTGACGGCGGCGTGCAGACCTTTCGGCGCGTGTTCGTGCTCAATTGATGCGTTGCCGAAGGGGTCACGAAGCCTCGCTATAGTCAGGGCTCCATGCAAAAACGAATAGTGGTGACCTTCGTCTCGCGGCGAAATTCATTGCGCAGCATCCTCGCCGAAGCCTGCCTTGCGCATCTGGACCCCGGGCGGTTCTCGGCCCATTCCTGCGGTCAGCCCGGACAAGTTGCCGGCGCGATCCATCCTGCCGCCATTGGCGCACTGCTCAGTGCGAGCATGTCCGTTCCGACCAGGGGGCTGCGCAGCTGGGACGAACTCGCGCGCTCCAATTCGGTCGTGGCCGACTTCATCATCACGCTCGATGCCGACTGCCAACCCCTGCAGCCATCGTGGCCCGGCCAGCCCGACGCCGCGCTGTGGGCCTACCCGGACGTGGCCGCCGGCAAGGACACGGAAGAAACCGCGCATGCCGCGATCCAGATGCTGTTCTCGCTGCGCCGCCGGCTGGAGCTGTTGGTGAGCCTGCCGATGCACGGGGCCGACCGGGCGGCGGTCCGCTCCGATGTAAGGGACCTCGGGTATATGCGCTAGCCGCGCCAGGCCTCAAACTGGCGCCATGAAACATCCATTTGCCGAACTGATCAATCTGCACTTCGAAGAAGCGAAGGCCGGCTCTAGTACGGTGACGCTGGTCACCGCAGCTCAACACCTGAATCCACATGAGGTAGTTCACGGTGCCGTGTTGTTCGCCATGGCCGACACGGGCATGGGATCGGCGCTTTACCCCACGCTCGACGATGGCGAGATCTGCGCCACGATCGAGATCAAGATCAACTACTTCAAGCCTGTGTTTCAAGGCAAGCTCGTCTGCAGGACGGAACTGCTCAACCGTGGCAAGGCCGTTGCCAACCTGGAGTCACGGCTGTATCTGGACCAGGTCCTCGTGGCGCAGGCGAACGGGAACTACGCGATCTTTCGTCCTCGGCGTGCTGAGGGCTGAGTTGCATCCGGCGGGTTTTGTCTCTGTCCTCATTCAAAAGGTATGGGATCGCTGACTCGGAGGAGCGGGCGATTGACGCGCGCAGCCTTCGCTGCTTAACATCAATGCACCTTCCATCGTCGACGTGCCATGAAACGCCGTGAGTTCGTTCTTGTTGGCACTGCGCTCGCCTCACTCGGCGTGTCAGCGTGTACCCATTCGATCGGAGGCTTCGCCGCGACAACCTCGCGAGACGATGGCTGGAAGGCCGCCGCGGGCGACGATGACAAGCTCGTTGACACCACCGCACTCGGCAAGATGGCCGATCGGCTCGCGGCTTCGGGCTCGAATATTCACTCCGTCCTTGTCGTGCATCGCGGCAAGCTCGTTTTCGAGCGCTACCTCCAAGGCAGCGATCAGGTGCCAACCAGCTTTTTCGGCAGCCGCGTCGAGAACGTCGTCTTCAACGCCGGCACGCGCCATGCAATGAAGTCAGCGACGAAGAGTGTCGCGTCGCTCGCCGTCGGCATCGCGATCGACCGGGGGCTGATCCATGACGTCGACGCGCCGATTCTTGGCTTCTTCCCCGAACTCGCAGACCTGCGAACGCCAGAATCGGATCGCCTGTTGCTGCGGCACGCGCTCGGCATGACGCTCGGCCTCGAATGGACCGAGTCGACGCCAGCAACCGGCGATCTCGCGAACGACGAAACGCGCATGTATGTTTCGGGCGATCCGTGCCGCTACGTGCTCACGCGCCGAGCTGTGGCTGCGCCTGGGCAGCAGTTCTTCTACAGTACCGGCGCCCTGGCGCTTGTATCGGCGATCCTGCATCGGGCTACCGGCAGGCCACTCGACGAGTTCGCGCGAGCGAGCCTGCTGGAGCCCCTGGGCATCTCGGGCGAAGAATGGAGCCGAATGGGCAGAGACAGCGACGCAGGCGGTGGCCTTCGCATGCGTCCGCGGGACATGGCGAAGATCGGACAGCTCGTGCTGGCGGGCGGGCGCTGGGATGGACGCCAGATCGTGTCGAAGGGCTGGATCGAAGCTTCCACCGCGTCGCTCATCAAGGCAACGGACGACCAGGACTACGGCTACCTTTGGTGGAGCGGCCATGCCAGAGCGCACCGACGAACAGTCCGCTGGATCGGGGCGCTCGGTCGAGGCGGGCAATCGATCCGAATCGTGCCCGAGCTCGATCTCGTCGTCGCAGTGACGGCAGGCTACTACCAGGACTACAGCCCGCAGGCATTCAAAGTGCAGTACGGCGTGTTCAGCGACGTGCTGCAGGCTATCTCACCGTCCCTGTGACCTCGGATACCGTGACTGGAATCCACGTTGTGCTCATCTCCGCAGTCGCTGGTGACCATTTTGACGGCGCCTGAACGAACCCCGAAATACCGGGCGGTCTCGCGAAACGCGCACACGGCGACTGGCCGCTTGGCGATGGCCAACGCGGTGCTCGCTACGTCCGCTTTGGGCGGCCCTTTGAATTAACTCCCAATCATGAAATTTGAGGGCGAGAACTTTGCGTCGGTAGATGCACCATCCGACGCCGTCCTCAAAAGCCGGCTGCTCGCGCTCAAGAGCTATGGTCGGCATTCGTACGCATCGGTGACCGACGCTCGAGGAAACTATCTTCAGGTGGCTGGTGGCCGCGTCACCTGTACGTCGTGTCGAGGTCCGTCTCTGAAAGGGGCGTGCCGTTAGTCGCATCGTATCCGGGCTATCGACCGAAAACTTCCAATCACCGCATGGCCAGGTCCAGACCCATCCAATTGCAAACTTCAAAGGTGAGGAAAAGCACGAGGAACGCAGAAGCGACGAACGCCGTGCCCACCTTGATGGATGTCAGTACCACTGCAGCTGTCTTTTGATTCTTGTCCTTCTGTCCCCGTTCGTAATGCCACTTGACGGCTAAATACATGCCCACGCTGAGCACGAGGACCTTGAAAATAACAAAAGAGATAGGGATTGAATTCATGGTTGAAAGGATATTGGGTGACAGACGGCGAAGTGCTCGAGTGCGGCGAGTAGCTCAATAGACCGATGAAGAAACGGAAATTCAATCAATCAATCTAACGAAACGGTAGCGGTCAGCTGAATGGGCGTCCGCAAGACGCGTCGAAAGGCGGAGCAGTCTGCCTGCACCACAGAAGCACTCTCATCGTGCTGTCGAGTGTTCATCTTCCAGGCTGATACGTACAGAATCAGATCGGCTGAAAATTTTCGTATCAGATGCAAGGAGGTCGACAGTCGCGCCGGGCAGTCCGACGTCTGATATGACAATCTCGGGAGCGGTCCAGAACGACCGTATCAGAAAGAGATGCCCGTGAACCGCTACGAGAAGCTTGCCGACAACATTGCTCAGCGTATTCGCGCGGGTAGCCTGAAGGCGAACGATCGCCTTCCCTCCGTGCGCGAACTGAAGTCGCAAATGGGCATCAGTGCGTCCACCGTGTTCTCTGCTTACTACCTGCTGGAGGCGCAAGGGCTTGTCGAAGCGCGGCAGCGGTCGGGATACTTCGTTCGAGCGGGCGCGGAAATGCCGACCAACGAACTCGCCGCCAGCGAGCCTGTCCTCCGGTCCATGTCGGTCGACGTCTCGTCGCTTGTCTTTCAGGTCCTTGCGCAGGCTCGCGAGCGCGATATGGTCCCGCTCGGCTCGGCCTTTCCGTCGCCAGAGCTGTTTCCCTTCGAACAACTTGCCGCCGGCCTGACGCGAGCGCTCAAGCGGATGGATCCTTGGCAGACCGTCGAGGATTTGTCACCAGGAAACGCCCTATTACGCCATCAGATCTCCCTGCGTTACGGCAGCGTCGGGATGGATGTTCCTGCGTCTGAACTGGTCATCACCAGCGGGGCGATGGAAGCCCTCAATCTTGCACTCGAATCGGTGACGCAGCCAGGCGACGTCGTGGCGATCGAAACGCCAACCTTTTATGGTGCGTTGCAGGCACTGGAGCGGCGCGGTCTTCGCGCGGTCGAGGTTGAGACCCACCCGCGTACAGGCGTAGATCTCAGCTCTCTTGCTCGCGTGCTCGACCAGCATCCGGTGAAGGCCTGCTGGTTCATGCCGACCTTCCAGAATCCAATGGGCTGCACCATGAGCGACGCAGCCAAAGAGCAACTGGTCAGCATGCTCGCCACCCGCGCCATACCGCTGATCGAAGACGACGTGTACGGCGAGCTCGCGCATGGGGCTCGGAGACCGCCACCAGCCAAGGCCTGGGACCGGGCTGGCTGGGTGCTGCACTGCAGTTCTTTCTCGAAATCCCTGGCACCCGGATATCGCATCGGTTGGGTAGCGGGCGGTCGCTTTGCAGCCACTTTGAGTCGGAACAAGTTGATGGGCTCGCTGGCGACGGCACTCCCCTCGCAACTGGCGTTGCAGGAGTACCTCCAACACAAGAGTTTCGATCGTCACCTGCGCGCCCTGCGACATTCGCTCAGCCGCCAGCAGGCTGCATGCTTGCGACTTATCGATCGATACTTTCCGACTGGAACGCGGGTCACGCGCCCCGAGGGTGGCTATTTCCTGTGGCTCGCGCTGCCGGAAGGTGTCGACTCGCTCGCACTGCACCAGGACGCTCTTCGGCTCGGCATAGGCGTAGCGCCGGGCCATTTGTTTTCAGCCGACCGCCGATACACCCGGCACCTGCGCATTAACTACGGGTATCTCGGCGACCCGCGCTTGGAAGGGGCTATCAGGACTCTTGGAGATCTCGCCAACGCGCAGCTTGAATCTACAACTGGAAAATCGGGGCCAATCTTCGAAGAACGTTCGTCGAGATCCTAGTTAGGGTCAATGCAGATCGAGGTCCGCCGCCTTCGACTGACTCTCAACGTCACGCGCGCCGCTTCTGTTCAGTCGCCGACGCTTCACCGCAAGATGGCACGAAGGCCTGAAGCGGTAGCCCCGACTTCTTGGCGACATGATTGAGGGCGTCGTGGACGACTGCGCTTTCAATGTATGCAATGAGCCCTGAGGCGGCTTTCCATTTGCTCGAAAGCGGCCATCCAATGTGATCGCTCTTAGGAGTCGCCTGCATAAATCATTGCCGCGCCGCCCGAAGCCAGCGCCAGGAGGGCAATACCGGGGCCGACGAGTTGCGCGCCTGGCAAGCCGACCAGATGCGCCGTGGCCGAGAGCAGGCACACGGTGCCAGCCAGGCGCATCGCCCATCCCACGGCAGGTTTGCGGAACAGCACTCCGTCGGTTCTCCATGCCGCCAACAGCGCGCCGCCGCCCGCCGTCCACGCCCCGATCGTGAACAGCACGTCGAAGAGCGCGCGCAAGCCCGCGTAAGCCGCTTCTCCGCCGGTTTGCGATGCGCTCAACGGAAGCACCATGGCCACCGTGGCATCCACGACGATGAACAGCGCACTTGCGATGGCCAGTGCGAGCCATCCCGCCATTGCCGTGGTGGCTCCGCGCCTGTATTCGCACGAGGCGAGCAGCAAGGTCCCCACCGCCAGGAACACGTCGCAGGGCATGCCGACCAGGCCTGCCAGGCGCATCCAGCCTGTCGCTTGCGGCGTGGCTGCCATGGCCTGCGCAGTGCTGGACGCTCCACCGGGCAACGCCGCCTCGGGTCCGGCCAGGACATAGAACACACAAGTGGCAATGAGACCGACGGCTCCGGTGCCGTACAGCAGCGCGCCCAAGCGTGCCGGGGTACCAGAACCAGGGGTTGTCGAAGCAAGCATCGGTCGCCTTTCGTGAAATTGGCCAGAAGTTATCGTTGCTAACATCAAGCGTATGAGCCAATGTTATTCTTGTCAACATGAAGAGAGCGAACGCGATGCACAACCCTCGCTCGAGAGCCGAGCCGAAGGTTGGATACCACCATGGCGACTTGCCGAGAGCCCTCGTGGCTGCGGCAACGCGCCTTATCGATGAAGGGGCGGGCGGGCACGTCACGCTGCGTGCGGCCGCCATTGCGGCGGGCGTGAGCATCGCGGCGCCCTATCGCCATTTCGAGAGCCGGGAGGCCTTGCTTGCGGCCGCGCTCGCCGAGGGATTTCGTGATCTGACCCGCCGCACTGATCAGGCGCGCCGCGCGGCGCCCGATCCATTGCAGGCGCTGGTGGCATCGGGCACGGCGTACGTGCGGTTTGCGGCCGACCGGCCTCGGCTCTACCGATTGATGTTCGGACCGGAATGCGACAAGGCCTCTTTTCCCGAACTCATGCAGGCAGGCCACGAGTCGCTGGGTGTGGTGCAGCAGGCCGTTGCCGACGCCCGGGTCGGCCTCGGGATTGCCGAGGCCGACGTGCAACGGATTGCCTTGACGGGCTGGTCGCTGACCCACGGCCTCGCATCGCTTTATGTCGATGGGCTCCTGGCTGATGCCTGCACGCCGGCCGACCTGGATGCCACCGCGCACGGCATGGTGGTGACGCTGATCGAGGGCTTGCGCAAGCGACCGGGCACAAATCGAAGGGCCCAGTAAGGAGTCACAGCTTTATGTACTGCGCGCGGCGCAAGAAGCTAGTGGACGCGCACGCCTTCGCACACAACAGTAAAACGCTGCTGCTCGAGAATCTGAACACGCTCCCAGGCATCCCGGGGAGGTGAGCGTCTGGCCGACAGCGGCGCACCGAATCGTCGCGCAAAACTTACCTGACTGGCTGGGCTGCTCACCCGAGCGGCGCATCGTTGAATGCCCGCACTGCCATTCGTCAAAAGAGGGCATCCACCACCCCATCGCCATCGGCGGATATGGGCACGCTGAATAAAATCCAGCCATGTCCGCCGCTTTGGTCCCACGCCCCCAGTGCCCCGCTTGCCTGCGCCCCGTCAGCGCCTGCATTTGCCGCTGGGTCGCGCCCACCGCCCACGCGGTGGAGGTACTGGTGCTGCAGCACCCGCTGGAGGTACACCAGGCCAAAGGCAGTGCCCGCCTGCTGCACCTCAGCCTGGCACACTGCCGCGTGGTGGTGGGTGAGGCATTTGCCGTGCCAGTCTGGCCGGTGGACGGCAAGCACACGCTGCTGCTGTACCCGGACAGTCTGCAAGATACCGCCCCGGACCTGCGGGTCCCACCCCCTCTACCGCCCGAGTGGCCGCAAGCGCAGTCGAGCCTGCGCCTGGTCGTGCTGGACGGCACCTGGCGCAAAAGCCGAAAGATGCTCTACCAAAGCCCGCCACTGCAACAGTTGCCCCGCTTGTCCCTGCGCAACCTGCCGCCTTCGCACTACCGTATCCGCAAAGCCCATGGGCCCGACCAACTGTCCACGCTGGAGGCGACCTGCTACGCCTTGTGCCAACTGGAAGGCGGTGCAGCGCGGTTCCAGCCCTTGTTGGATGCCTTCGATGGGTTTGTGGAGTACTTGGAGCAGGCTGGCGGGCAGCGAAACGCGCAAACTGACGAGTCATGCCCTTGACCAAGGGCTACGGGGGTCATTTAAGTGACCAGCTAAATGGCTGGTTTTGGCCGCGTTGTGCCCGCTGCCTTACTCTTCTGTTTGCTGGGCTTCGGCCTGGCGGCTCCAAGGAGCATCGGACGCCTCACGCCAAGCCATCCAGCCTGGCTGCATTGCTGCAAGCTCAAGCAGCGTCTGGTCCCGCGCGACCATGCTTTCCAAAGTGACCAGCATTGCTTCGGCCATGTGGAACGCATCCCCCGCTAGGAACTGCCATCCTCCATCGCCTGCATCGCGTGATGCCATAAGGACGGGCTCTTCGCCATCAACGATGGACCGCACCGTGAAACAAACCACATTGGGTGGACTGTTGAACAGCCAACTCTGCGGCTCTGTGGTCATGCTGGGTCCCGTGTGTAAACGTCTGGTTGCGGCCAGGTCCGGTCCTATCTCGCTCCAGGTTTGGTGGAGGGAGCCTTCATCGCAAAGGCCTGCTTGTCGCTTCGGTTGAAGCCGACCGCCTCATAAAACTGCAAGGTCGCTTCATCTTTCCTGCCGGTCATCAGCATGACCTTGTAGCAGCCTTGCGACCAGGCGAAAGACAGAGCCTCGACAAGCACAGCCTTGCCGTATCCGCGCTTTCGATGGTCGGCATGAGTCACGACGTTCTCGACCAGGGCATATGGCTTGCAGCCACGAGTGAGATTCGGGACGACGGTGACGGTGCAACTGGAGACGAGTTGTTCAGCCGTGTAAGCCCCGAAGTATCTGTAGCGCGGGTTGCCCATCAACTCCTGCCATATGGACTCGACAGTGGCAGTGTCCGGCAACGGATCATCGGTGTTGTGAAGATGCTGGTACAGGGCCAGCAGGCTCTTGAGTTCCGAAGATGCGATTTGTCGAACTTCCATACACCTGCTTGAATCGCCCGTCGGTGATGAAGGGTTGGTCATGGTCGACTGTAGTCGGTCGCGCCGCCGTCGCGAAGGGGCTCGAAGCCGTCGTACCAAAACCCTTCAAATTCACCTCCAGAACTCGCGTGGTTCGTCGGAAAATTTCATGGATTGGTAGAGCATGGATCGTGATCGGATGTTATGCAGACGTGCAATGAAAGGCCCGTTTCAGTGTCTCGACGAGTTCCGGGCCGTGCCCGAAGTGATTGATGAACTTCGATGCAAATTCGTCTAGGAGACAAGTCAATGCTGTGCCCTTGTAGTCACTTGGTGAGACTTCGGGAGACTCAATCGCGAGGGCAAACAGAAACGAAAGCGCCGCTTGATCCCCATGCCGCCCACTCATTTCATTCGGCTCTCCTAAAGATGCTCTGTAGGCAGAGATTTGATCTTGAACATCTCGCCATTGGGCCATTGATAGCGCCTCATTTCTGCGCAATCGCATGGCGCTGGCCCAAGTCCCTGCATCAATCGGCCAGAGCTCCCGCAGTAACTCCAGCATTTCCTCTGCAAAGACTAGAAAAGACGGGACGTGATTTTCTTCAGGAAATCTGAGGTCACTTGTTTGCCTCACGTAGTCCTGCCATTGATATCGAATTTCTTGGCCAGTCACTCTCTGTTCAATCCAGTAGCGTTGCGAGGAATCGGTCTGGGCCAGCGTATGGAATCGAAGCCAGGGCAAAGGTGTGTTCGTTGAAGGACGGCTTCTGGCCGAGCGCGACCGTCGTTCGTATTCTGCCGCGCCTTCCCGTGCCCAGCCCAAGTGCGCACAGCGTCGCTGGCACCGCCTTTTTGTGAGCGGGGCACGCGAAGCGCCGGTCGTCGCCCACGGCGGTCCGGCGGTCGAAGAGGGGATTGGGCGACGCCCTCAGTCGACAGCCTCGCGGTCGTTCCAAGTTCAGTGAAAGAAATTTCATCCCCAGTGAAACACGACAGCAGCCTTCACACCGCCTCGACAATCGCATCGATCGCCACCCGCAGCCTCGGCAGCATCACCGGCGCCGTGAGCCACAGCGCATGGATCGGCAGGTGCCCCGCGATCTTCTCGTTCATCAGCGTACGAAGGCAGCCTGTGGCCAGGTCGTCGGCCACCAGCCAGCGCGGCAGCAGGCCGATGCCGTGGCCGGCGCGCACTGCGGCGAGCGTGAGCATGCTGCTGTCGGTGCGCAGCCGTGAAGGCGGTGACCAGTTCTCGATGCGGCCCTCGGCATCGACCAGTTGCCAGGGCACCGGCTGGCCGCGGTGCGCGCTGGCGATCAAGGCATGTCCTGCGCAAAGATCGTCCTTCGTGGCCGGCTCGCCGTGCTGTTCAACATAGGCCGCCGAAGCGCACATCACCAGCTCCTGCATGCCGAGCCGCCGCGCGGTGAGTCCCGTCACGTCGGGCAGCTCGCCGATGCGCACGGCCAGATCGATGCCGCGTGCCAGCAGGTCGACGCGCTCGATGTCCAGTGAAATGTCGAAGCCCATCGCCGGATAGCGCTCGCCGAGCGCCAGCAGCGCCGGCGCGATCACCTGCGTGCCGTACAGCGGTGGCAGGCTGACGCGCAACATGCCGCTGGGCACTGAAGCCGCTTGTGCAAGTGAGGCTTCGACCCGGTCGATATCGCCGGTCGCGCGCAGGCAGGCCTCCTGGTAAGTCTGGCCTTCGCGCGTCAGCGACAGGCGCCGCGTGGTGCGGTCGAACAGCCGCACCTGCAGGCGCGCTTCGAGCCGCGCGATGGTCTTGGCGACGGCCGACGGGGTCAGCGCCAGTCCGTCGGCGGCCTTGGCAAAGCTGCCTGCCTGGCAGACGGCCAGGAAGACGCGGATGGGGCTTTGCGGCTCGAGGTTGGACATGCGGGGGAGGGTGAGAGATCGATTGCGGAACCCAGCGCGCGGGTCTCGCGAAATCTTATCGTTTTACCTCCGAGGGATGGCTTCCTAGCATCGGTGCATGAGTTCAACCCACAACGAAAGCACCTCGTGAGCACAGTCAAGACCTACGCCATCATCGGCGGCACCTCGGGCATGGGATTCGCGCTGGCCCAGCAACTGGTGGCGCGTGGCGACCGCGTCCTCATCGGCGGACGTTCGAGCGAAAAGGCCGAAGCCGCGGCACAGAAACTCGGTCCGCTCGCCACCGCGCGCACCGTGGACGCGAGGGAGCGCGCATCCATCGCCGCCTTCTTCGAAGGCAGCGGCCCGCTCGCCGGTTTGTTCACGCCAGGTTCCGTCAACCACTCGGTGTCGTTCCGCGAAGACTCGCAAGAGGCGGCCGAGGCGGTGTTCAAGGCCAAGTTCTGGGGCCAGTACTGGACCGTGCACGCGGCCTTGCCGCACCTCGCGCCGAACGCGTCGGTGGTGCTGATGTCGGGCGCGGCTTCGGTGCGGCCCATCGGTGCACCGGCCTATGCGGCCTGCAACGCGGCGGTCGAAGGGCTGGCCCGCGCGCTCGCGCTGGAACTGGCGCCGATCCGCGTCAACTGCGTGTCGCCCGGGACCATCGACAGCGAGCTGTGGCGCAACAAGCCGCCCGAGGTCTTCAAGGCCGTGGGCGAGATGTGGGAGAAGCTGACGCTCAACCGCCGTTTCGGCACTGTGGCCGAAGCGGCGGGTGCGGCGCTCTTCTTGCTCGACAACGGCAACATGAGCGGATCGACGATCTACGTCGACGGCGGCTACACGCTGCGCTGACACGCGAACGACGTGCGGGCCGGGGCATGAAAAACAGATAAGCAAACTCCAAATCCGCATTTCCGGCGATGCGGTGTTGCGGGCAACACTCGAAGGCTTCTTCGCAACTCTTTCCCTTCCGGATGCCGGGCATCAGATCGCGCACACCGTTCCCGGCGGAAGGCACCTCGATCTTGTCTCCACCTTCCTTCACACCCCGGCCTTCCGCGAACGCCGCGCCGCTGCGCCTGGGCTTCTTCAGTCGGCTGCTTGACGACGCAACGGCCTCCGAGCGCTACCGGCTCGTCGCGGCGCAGATCGCGCACGCCGAGGCCTTCGGCTTCGATTCGGCCTGGGTCGCGCAGCACCATTTCCATGAACACGAAGGCGGCTTGCCGTCGCCGTTCGTCTTTCTCGCCTACGTGGCCTCGCGCACGCGGCGCATCCGGCTGGGCACCGGCATCGTGACCTTGCCGCTGGAGAACGCGGTGCGCGTGGCCGAAGACGCGGCCGTGCTCGACCTGCTGTCCGGCGGCCGGCTCGAAGTGGGCGTGGGAACGGGCGGCACGCCCGAGGCTTTCGCCGCGTTCGGGCTCGATAGCGACGACCGCCCAGCCATCTTCGCAAAGCACCTTGCCATGGTGCGCGCCGCGTGGGCCGGCCAGCCGCTGGCCGGCGGCGACACGCTGTACCCGGGCGCCTCGCAACTGCTCGATCGCATCTGGCAGGCCACCTTCTCGGTGAGCGGCGGCACGCGCGCGGGGCAGGTGGGCGATGGCCTGATGCTCTCGCGCACGCAGCCGCGTTCCGCCGAAGCGCCGAACGCCACGCTCGCCGACATCCAGAACCCCATCGTCGATGCCTACCTGGCCGCGTTGCCGGCCGGCAAGGCGCCGCGCATCGTCGGCTCGCGCAGCGTCTTCGTGGCCGAGACCCGCAAGGAGGCACTGCGCCTGGCCGACATCGGGCTGCGTCGCGCCGCCGCCCGATTCGCTTCGTCGAGCCAGGCCGGCCTTTCGGGCCGCACCGGCCCCGATGCCACGCTCGACGAACTGATCGCCGCCTACGACGTGCACGTCGGCGCACCCGACGACGTGATCGCTTCGCTGCGCGCCGACAGCACGCTGCAGCGCGTGACCGATCTCGTGTGCCAGGTGCATTCCATTGACCCGCCGCACGACGCCATCCTGCGCTCCATCGAACTGACCGCCACCGTGGTCGCGCCGGCCCTGGGCTGGGTGCGCGACGCGGGCGCGTCAGATCCTCAATCCACTCACACGCTCCTCAAGGCCGCATGAACGCCATCGCATCTCCTCCCGTGTCTTCCATTCCCGATGTGATCGACCGACTTGTCGGCGTTGCGCCGGGCGATCACATCGATCTCATTCGCGCGCATCGTCAGGAGGCACGCACGCATGCGCAGCAGAGCTACCTTGCGCTGTTCGCGCCCACGCCGCCCGTGTTCGGGCATTTCAATGCGGTGGACAGGTTCGCCGTCGCGGCCTTCGTCGCCGGCCTGCATGGGCAGGCGGACGTGGCGCGCTTCTACGCCACCGAGCTGGCCGGGCAGGGCGCCCGCGCCGGTCTGGCCGAGGCCATTGCCGCCGAAACGAAGCGCGGCGCCGCGCAAGGGCCCTATGGCCGCTATCCCGCAGGGCCGCTCAGCGCCGAAGACACGGCAGGCCCGACATACGCCGTGAACGACGCGCACCGCGAGGTGCTCGGCAGCCGTCTTTCCGCGGCCCTTGTGCACGCACACCTGCTCGTCTTCCATCCGCGCGATGCGAGCCCGGCTGCCTTGCAGGCACTGCTCGACGCAGGCTGGTCGAGCACCGAGATCGTCACGCTGTCGCAGCTCGTGGCTTTTCTCGCGTTCCAGATACGCGTCGTCACCGGCCTGCAGGCGCTGGCCCAACGTCCCGCCCCCGCAACCACGGCTTGAACACCATGAGCACCGAATCGACCCTGACCCATCCGGACAATACGCACCCCAGCGTCTTCACGCGAGCCCAGCTCGAATGGCTGCCGTGGCTGGAGCCGCTGCCCGAAGCCGAGTTGACCGAGCGGCACTATGCGGGGCTGGTGGATGCGGCCCGCGCCAAGTCGCCGTACTTCCGCTTGCTGGCGCGCGACCCCGACATCCTGGGTGCCCGCACGCGCACCGACAAGGACATCTTCTACAACCCCGAAGCCGGCCTGCCGCGCGCCGAACGCGAGCTGTCGGCTGCAGCGGCCTCGCGCTACAACGGCTGCATCTATTGCGCGTCGGTGCATGCGCGCTTCGCCTCGCATTTCTCGCACCGCACGCAAGACGTGCAGCGTCTGCTGGACGAAGGCGTGAATGCCGAGCTGGGCGAGCGCTGGAATGCCATCGTCGCGGCCTCGGTCGCGCTGTCGTCCACGCCGTCCACCTTCGGCCCCGATCACATCGAGCAACTGCGCGCACAAGGGCTGGACGACCTGGCGATTGCCGACGTGATCCACGGCGCCGCCTTCTTCAACTGGGCCAACCGGCTGATGCTGTCGCTGGGCGAGCCGCAGGAGACGGTGAAGGCATAGGTATTCGCCGATGGCGGTGTGCGCCTCACTTGCGCGAGGCGCCGAAGCTGCTTTCCAGAAACTCGACCAGCGCTTGCATGCGTGCCGTGCGCCCCTTGCGGGTCGGCACCAGCAGCGTGACCGGCGCGCTGTCGAACTGCCAGTCGGCCAGCACGCGCACCAGCGTGCCGCGCGCAATGGCGTCCGCCGCGTCCCACTGCGAACGCAGCACCAGCCCCATGCCTTGCTCGGCCCATTGCCGCGCCACGCCGCCGTCGTTGGTGACGTAGGCGGGCGAGATGCGCAGGGTCTCGCGCGCCGAAGCGCGCTTGCCTGCGGCGCGCACATGCCACAAGGTCACGTCTTCGTCGTTCTCGCGGATGCTGATGCAGTCGTGCGCCATCACGTCGCGCGGCACCTGCGGCACGCTGTGCAGGCGCAGGTACTCGGGGCTTGCGCACAGCCATCGCTCGTTGGCGCTGAGCGTGCGCGCCACCCATGACGAATCGCGCACCGCGCCGATGTGGATGACCGCGTCGGCATCGTGCCGGTCGGGCCACGGCGTCTCGCGCAGGTCGAGCTGCACATGCAGCCCCGGATGCAGGCGAGCGAAACGCGCAAGCATCGGCGCCACGTACTGCCGGCCATAGCCGAAGGGCGCGGCGATGCGCAGCGTGCCGGTGAGCCGGCGGTCGTCGCGCTGCATCGATTCGCGCAAGCCCTCGATCTGCGCCAGCAGCGCGGCGGCTTCGCGCGCGAAGCGTTCACCCTCGGGCGTCAGGCTCAGCTTGCGCGACGTGCGGGTGGCGAGCGACAGGCCCAGCGCGGCTTCCAGCTTGCGCAGCCGCATCGACAGCGCGGGCGGCGTCACGTCCAGCGCACGGGCCGCGGCGCTCAGGGACGGCTCGCGCAGCAGGGCGGCCGCCAGTTGCATGTCCTCGATCTGGATCATTCACTTGTGCTTAACGATTGATGACGCTGCATTGAAGCACAACAGGGGTCTTGGAACGTAGAGTCCGTGCTCATGCAAGCACCCATCGCCCCCACCGAAGCGTCTTACCCGCGCGCAGTTCTGTTCGACCTGCTGACCGCGCTGCTCGATTCATGGACCGTCTGGAACGCCGCTGCCGGCTCGGAAGAAAAAGGCCGCGCCTGGCGCGCCGAGTACCTGCGCCTGACCTACGGCTGCGGCGCCTACGTGCCCTACGAACAGCTCGTGAAAGAAGCCGCGCGCAACACCGGCATGGCCGACTCGGCGCCCGACGCGCTCGAAGCCCACTGGGACACGCTGCCCGTGTGGGACGGCGCACGCGAGCTGCTGGTGGCGCTCAAGCCGCATTGCAAGCTCGCGGTGGTCACCAACTGCTCGCGCCGGCTCGGTCATCGCGCGGCCGCGCGACTCGGCATCGACTGGGACGTGTTCGTCACTTCGGAAGAGGCCGGCTTCTACAAACCCGATCCGCGCCCCTACCGCTCCGCGCTCGACCAACTGGGCGTGAAAGCCGAAGACGCCGCTTTCGTCGCCGGCTCGGGCTATGACATGTTCGGTACCTCGGTCGTCGGCCTTCGCACCTACTGGCACAACCGCGTGGGTCTGGCGCTGCCGCAGGGCGCGCCGTCGCCCGAACTGCAGGGCGCCACGCTGGCACCGGCGCTGCCGTGGCTCCAGTCCTTCGGGCGGCTTGCATGAACCGCCTCGCCTGGCTCCAGCGCGGCGCGCTCGCGTTGACGGCGGCCTTCATCCTGCACGCACCCGCGCTCGCGCAGGGCACGGGCTTTCCGCAACGGCCCGTGACGCTGATCGTTCCCTTCCCGCCGGGCGGGCCCAGCGATGCGCTGGCACGCGGTTTCGCGCTGCACATGGGCAAGCAGCTCGGCCAGGCCGTCATCATCGAGAACGTGGCCGGGGCCGGCGGCACCATCGGCCTGACCAAGGCCGTGAAGGCGGCGCCCGATGGCTACACGCTGGCCTTCGGCACCATCGGCACGCACGTTGCCAACGTGGCGCTTTACAAGAAGCTGCCCTACAACCCCGAGACGGATTTCCTGCCCGTCGGCCTCGCAGGCGCCGCGCCCATGCTGCTGCTGGCGCGGGCCGACCTGCCGGCCAACAACCTCAAGGAATTCGTCGCCTGGCTCGGCACGCACAAGGGCAAGGCCTCGTTCGGCAGCGCGGGCGTGGGCTCCATCTCGCACTACGGCTGCGTGCTGCTGCTGTCGGCCTTGCAGCAGAACGTGGCGCACATTCCCTACAAGGGCGTGGCACCGGCCATGAACGACCTGATGGGCGGGCAGACCGACTTCATGTGCGACCAGACCACCACCGCGCTGCCACAGGTGGCCGGCGGCAAGGTGAAGGCGCTGGCCGTGCTGTCTTCGGCGCGGCTGCCGCAGTTGCCCAACATCGGCACCGCAGCCGAGGCCGGTTACCCGCTCGATGTGCGCGCCTGGAACGCCATCTTTGCGCCGCGCGGTACGCCCGAGCCTGTGATGGCGCGCTTGCGCACCGCACTGGCCGATGCCGCGGCCGACCCCGAATTCCGCCGTCAGATGCTCGCCGTGGGCGTGGACCTGCCGGCGCCCGATGCACTCAAGCCCGCCGCCGTGTCGGCCCTGATCGCGCGCGGACTGCGCGACGACGTGCCCGCGCTCAAGGCCAAGGGCGACTACCTGGATTGATGAAACGATGAACAACGACGCCTTGACTCTCTCGACCCTCGACACACCCGCCGCCATCGTCGAACGCTCGCGCATGCAGCACAACATCGCGCGCATGCAGCAGCGCATGAACGAGTTGGGCGTGCGCTTTCGCCCGCACGTCAAGACCACCAAGTGCGCCGAGGTCGCGCGTGCGCAGCGCGATGCGGGCGCGCAGGGCATCACCGTGTCCACGCTGAAGGAGGCCGACCAGTTCTTCGTCGATGGCTTCACCGACATCCTCTATGCGGTCGGCATGGCGCCGCACCGGCTGCCGCATGCGCTGGAGCTGCGCCGGCGCGGCTGTGCGCTGGTCATCCTCACGGACGGCGTGGCCTCGGCGCGCGCCATCGCCGAGTTCGGCCGCGCGCAGGGGGAGGTCTTCGAGGTGCTGATCGAGGTCGACACCGACGGCCACCGCTCCGGCATTCGCCCGGAAGACGAGGTGCTGCTCGAAGTCGCGCACGTGCTGCACGACGGCGGCATGCGTCTTGGCGGCGTGATGACGCATGCCGGTTCCAGCTACGACTTCGATACGCCCGAGGCGCTGCGCGCCATGGCCGAGCAGGAGCGCGCCGGCTGCGTGCGCGCCGCGCAGCGGCTTCGCGACGCCGGCCTGCCGTGCCCCGTGGTCAGCGTGGGCTCCACGCCCACCGCGCTGATGGCCGAGCGGCTGGACGGCGTGACCGAGGTGCGGGCAGGCGTCTACGTGTTCTTCGACCTCGTGATGCGCAATGTCGGCGTCTGCACCGAAGCAGACCTCGCGCTGAGCGTGCTCACCACGGTGATCGGCCATCAGGTCGAGAAGGGCTGGGCCATCGTCGATGCGGGCTGGATGGCGATGAGCCGCGACCGTGGCACGCAAAAGCAGAAGCGCGACTTCGGCTACGGCCAGGCCTGCGATGTCGACGGCACGGTGCTCGAAGGCTATGTGCTCAGCGGCGCCAACCAGGAACACGGCATCCTGTCGCGCGAAGGCGCGCCGGACACCGACATCGCCACGCGCTTTCCGCTCGGCACGCGCCTGCGCATCCTGCCCAACCACGCCTGCGCCACCGGCGCGCAGTTTCCCGAATACCACGCGTTGTCAGAAGACGGAAGCCTGGCGCGCTGGGGGCGCTTCCACGGTTGGTGACGGCATGGCGATCGCCGCTGCGGCGACTGCATCGGCCGCAGTTGCCGTCGCGGCATCGGCGCGCGTGCGGGTGACCGCGCAGCGCCCGTAGGTGTCGTCGAAGCGCACGATATCGTCTTCGCCCAGGTAGCCGCCGGTCTGCACCTCGATCACCTCCAGCATCGTTTTGCCCGGGTTCTCCAACCGGTGGATGGCGCCTGAAGGCAGGTAGATCGACTCGTTCTCCCGCACCAGCGTGACCACGCCGTCGCAGGTCGCCTTGGCCGTGCCCTGCACCACGATCCAGTGTTCGGCGCGGTGGTGATGCATCTGCAGCGAAAGCTTGGCGCCGGGCTTGACGGTCAGGCGCTTGACCTGGAAGCGCTCTCCCGTGTCGACGCTGTCGTACGCGCCCCAGGGCCGCACCACGCGCCGGTGCTCGGTGGCCTCGGCGCGGCCTTCCAGCGCAAGCATCCGCACCACGTCGGCCACCTGTTCGGCACAGCCCGCGCCAGCCACCAGCACGGCGTCCGGCGTGTCCACGATGATGAGGTTGTCGGTGCCCAGCGCCACCACCGGCCGGTGCGGTGCATGCACGAAGGTGTTGTGCGAGTGCAGCACGCTGGCCTTGCCGCTCAGGCGGTTGCCGGCGCCGTCCGCCGGGTACAGATTGGCGACCGCGTTCCAGCTTCCGACGTCGCTCCAGCCGCCCTCGAATTTGACGACCGCGATGTCCTTGTGCTTTTCGAGCACGGCGTAGTCGATGCTGTCGCTGCGGCAGGCCGCGAAGGCCTCGGGGTCCAGCCGCAGGAAGCTGCCGTCGGTCGACACATCGGCGGTGGCGCGCTCGCAGGCCAGCAGGATGTCGGGCGCATGCGTGCGCAGCGCCGCAATCAGGGTGCGGGCCTGCACGAGAAAGATGCCGGCGTTCCAGCAATAGCCGCCATGCAGGATCAGCGACACCGCCACTTCTTCCGATGGCTTTTCCACGAAGCGCACCACCGCATGGCTGCAGCCGTCGCCCGAAGCCTGCCCCGCCTCGATGTAGCCGTAGGCCGTGCTCGGAAAACTCGGCACCACGCCGAAGGTGACGATGCGGCCGGCCAGCGCGGCTTCGACGCCGCCGCGCACGGTCTGCGCGAACAGCGCGGTGTCAGGAATGTGATGGTCTGACGGCGCGAACAGCAGCAGGTCGTCCTTGTCGGCCAGCAGCGCCGCGCAGGCCATGGCCGCCGCGGTGTTGCGCGCCACCGGCTCCAGGATCTGCCGGCCGGTGGTGCGCGCGCTTTCGACCGTCTCGCGCACCAGAAAGCGATGGTCTTCCGACGCGATGCAGGTCACGTTGGTGTTCAGGCTGCCCAGCCGCTCCAGCGTGAGGTGCAGCAGGCTCCTGCCGCCGACCAGCGGCGCGAATTGCTTGGGCAGCGCCTTGCGCGACAGCGGCCACAGGCGTGTGCCGCTGCCGCCGCAAAGCACGACGGGATGAATGGTGGTGGTGTTCATGGGTCGCCTTTCAGATGAGGCCCGAATAGGCCGCGTAGCTCACGGCCTGCGCGCGTGAATGCACATGCAATTTCTTGTAGATGTTCTTGATGTGCGCGTTGACGGTCTGCCCCGAGATGCCCAGCTTGGCGCCGATCTCCTCGGTGACATGGCCGCGCGCCACGAAGCGCAGGATTTCGCATTCGCGCCGCGTCAGCGCCGTCTCGCGCTGCGGCGGATCGATGGGCGACAGCTCGGCGGGCCGGTAGCTCAGCCGGCCCAGCAGCCGGCGCGCCAGCCGCGGCGTGATGGCCGCGCCGCCGTTGACCACCTGCAGCACCGCCTGCGCGAAGCTCTGCAGCCAGGCGTCCTTCAGCAGGTAGCCGGTGGCGCCCAGCTCGAAGGCATGCAGCACATGCGATTCGTCTTCCAGCGCGGAGATCACGATGATCTCGACATTGCGGTGGTGCTTGCGGGCTTCGCGGATCAGGTCGAAGCCGGTGCCGTCGCCCAGGCGCAGGTCGACCATCAGCACATCGAACTTGTGGGTGGCCAGCAGCCTGCGGCCATCGCGCAGGCTGCCGGCCTGGCCTTCGAGCTGGATGCGCAGGTCGGACAACAGCTCCTGGGCGATCACGCGGCGCATGAACTCGTCGTCGTCGACGAGCAGCACGCGAACCGGCGCATCTTCCTGTCCGTTCAGGAAGCCGGGCCACAGCGGCGCGGCGGGCGGGCAGACGCCGGCCGGGTAGCCCGATCGGCCGTCGGCCAGTTCACCGGGCGGGCGGTATGCAGGATCAGGCATTGGAGTGTCCCAGGTTGGATGTTTGAAGAAGGGGCGTACCTGAGGCGAAGACCGGGCTGCCATCGGGCACGGGCCGCCACGCGGACTGCAGCGGCGGCACCGGGTCGTCGAAACCATGCGGATTGGCGGCTTGCCAGCGCCAGCAGTCCGCGCACATCTGGTCGAGGTCGCGCCGCGCGCGCCAGCCGAGGCTTGCGCGGGCATGGCGCGCATCGGCCCAGTAGGCGGGCGCATCGCCGGGGCGGCGCGGCCCGATGCGCAGGGCGATGCGGCGGCCGCTGGCGCGCTCGAAGGCGCTCACCACCTGCAGCACCGAGGCGCCGTGCCCCGTGCCCAGGTTGGCCATCAACATGCCGGGTTGACGCGCCGCATGGCGCAGCGCCGCCACATGGCCTTCGGCCACGTCCATCACATGCACGTAGTCGCGCACGCCGGTGCCGTCGATGGTGTCGTAGTCGGCGCCGTGCACCACGAGGTGGTCGCGCTCGCCGGCCGCCACCTGCGAGATGTAGGGCATCAGGTTGTTGGGCGCACCGTGCGGGCGTTCGCCCAGCAGCCCGCTTTCGTGCGCGCCGATGGGGTTGAAGTAGCGCAGGCAGGCCATGCCCCAGCGCGCATCGGCATGCGACAGGTCTGCCAGCAGGCTTTCCACCATCGCCTTGGTGCGGCCATAGGGGTTGACGGCGGCATGCGGCGCGGTCTCGGGAATGGGCGAAGGATGCGTGTCGCCATAGACCGTGGCCGACGAAGAAAAGACCAGCGCGCGAACACCGGCGCGCGCCATCGACTGCACCAGCGTGAGCGTGCCCGCGAGGTTGACGTCGTAGTAGCTCACCGGGTCGGCCACAGAGTCGCCGACCGCCTTCAGGCCCGCGAGATGCACGACCGCGTGGATGTCGTGCACCGCGAACACGCGGTCGAGCGCCGCGCCGTCACGCACGTCGCCGCGCACCAGCACCGGCTGCACGCCCGTGATGCAGGCCACCCGTTGCAGCGAGCGCGCGTCGCTGTTGACCAGCGTGTCCAGAACCACCGGCAGGTAGCCCGCCGCGATCAGGGCCACGCAGGTGTGGCTGCCGATGAAGCCTGCACCGCCGGTCACGAGGATCTGGGTGTGGGGCATGGTCTTGGCTCGATAGATGGCAGGCGGTCGATCGATGTCAGCCGGCCACGCAGCGCAGCAGTTCCTGCTCCAGCCGCAGCAGGATCGCGTCCTGGTCCAGCTCGCTTTCGGCAAAGCGCCGGCCGGCCGCGCCCAGCCGGTCCCGCGTCTGCGGCGACATCGCCAACTGTTCGATGGCATCGGCGAGCGCGGCCGCATCGCCGGGCTCGACCACCACGCCGCGGCCCGACACCACATTGCTCAGCTCGGTGCCCGCATGCGCCGTCACGATGACGGCACGGCCGCTGGCGAGCATGCCGCCCAGCTTCGAGGGCATGACGAGGTCGGCCGCATCGGCGCGCTGCGGCAGCACATGGATGTCGGCCATGCCCAGCAACTCGTTGAGCCGCTCGGCGGGCTGCAAGTCGAGAAAGTGCACGTTGCCCAGCCGGATGCAGGCGGCCATCAGCGGCTCGCGGCTCGGGCCATTGCCGCAGAACACGAAGTGGATGTTGTGCGAGCAGACCAGCAGGCGCGCCGCCTCGGCCAGCAGCTCGATGCCCTGCTTGCTGCCCAGGCTGCCCGCATAGAGCACCACCACCGCGTCGGCGGGAATGCCCAGCTCCTGCCGGAACCCGGTTGCCGGCCCGGGCACATGCGGCGCGTTGGTGGCCGAAGGGCGGATCGCCTTCACATCCACCCAGTTGGGAAAGAGCACCAGCCGGCTGCCATCGATGCCCTTGCTCCTGGCCTTCTCGATCATGGCTGTGGAGATGGTCGACACCCGGCTGAAGCGGCTCAGCAGCCAGTGCTCGGCCGACAGGGCAAAGCGCTTCACGCGCTCGCCGCGCACCCAGCCCAGGCCGAAGGCGGCATCGACCTCGTAGTCCTGGATGTGCAGCCACGACTTGATGCCCAGCATCTTCGAGAAGAGCAGAACGGCCGGCGCGCAGAAGAGCGGCGGCTCCACCACGAACACAAGGTCCGGCTTCCAGCGCATCTGCGCAAACAGCAGCGGCATGCTCGACAGCATGAAAGACAACAGGTGCCCCATGCGTGCCAGCGTGCGCGGCTGCTTCGGCACCCATGTCGGCGCGCGCCAGACGGTGATGCCTTGCCAGTTGCTCTTGCGGTAGGTCCAGGCCGAGTAGCCCTCGAACACCGCCCAGCGCGGAAAGAAGGGCGGTGATGCGATCACGCGAACGTCGTGCCCCCGCGCATGCAGCCACTGCGCCATTTCGCCCGAGTACTTGCCGATGCCGGCCAGCTCGGGCGTGAAGTTCATCGAGTACAGAAGGATCTTCACGGTGACGACCTCAGGCGGTACAGGCCGAGCAGGCGCATGAACGGAAAGAAGCCGAAGGCCAGGCGCATGCGTGTTTCGTACAAGGCGAAGTCGGACACGCAGGCCAGGAAGAACACGTAGTGCGGCTTGTCGGGAAAGAGCGCCACCACCACGCCATAAGACAGGAAGCGCAACACCACCTCCAGCAGCGCCCAGCGGCCGAGCGAGCCCATCGAGGTGTTGAGCGACAGCACCATCTCGTGGTGGACCGTGTAGGTGCGCAGCAGAAAGTACGGCGCAATGCACAGGAAGATGCTGCGCGCCTCGTTGCCCAGCTTGAGCAATGGTGCAGCCACCGTGATGAGGCCCGCGAGCCCTACGAAGAGCGCGCAGCCCAGCAAGAAGGAATGCCGTGCCAGTTGCAGCTTCGACGCCGCAAGCTTCTCCGCGCTGGCACCCAGCATGGCCGGCGTCTTCGTGTACAGGAAGGCCTGCACGAACTGCGAAGGCGCCTCGGCCAGCAGAAACGCGAGCTTGAATGCGCCCACATAGCTCAGCGGCATGAAGAAGGCCACGATGAGCAGGTCCGACTTGCGCAGCAAAAAGGTCAGCAGCGAATAGACCGTCGCGCTGCCTTGCGAAGCCAGGTCCAGCGCATGCCGCCCGCGCGGTGGCGCCACGCCGTGAGGAGACAGGCAGATCGCCCCACACACGACCACGAAGGCGAACAGGTTGATGAGCAGCAGATGCGCCACGCCCAGCTCGAAGCCCAGCGACGCACAGGCCGCCACGCCCACCACGAGGATGGTCGAGCGGATGCCCGCTTCCAGGTTGAGCAAGCCCGCATGGCCCAGGCCCCGGCTGTATGCCAGCCGCAGGCTGTTGAAGGAGAAGATCGCCAGCGTGGCCACCACCAGCACAAATGGCAGGCCGGTCACCGGCAGCCGCTGCGCGCCGAGGATGGCCACCACCAGCAGCGTGGCCAGCGGCAGCCCGACGCCCAGCGTGCGAAGCACATCGCCGCTGAACACGCCCGGCAGCACGCTGGCCGCGTTGCGCGAGAACAGCAGCGTGCTGCCCAGCGTGCCGACCACCAGCGCCACTTCCATCACCGACTGGTAGATCGAGTACTCGCCGAAGCGCGCGGGCGACACGTTCGCCGCCATCAGGAAGATCGCCAGAAAGCCCGACAGGTAGACGTACAGCCGCGACGCCAGCGCGCCCAGGCCGAGCAGCCGGGCCATGCGGCCACCGGGCAGTGCGAGCGAGGGGCTGAAGGGCTTCATGGCGTGCGCCGTTCGTCTGTTCGTTTACTTGGCGGCCGGCGCATCGGCCACGCGCAGCGTGTCGAAGACCCGGCGCGCGCGCGTGGCAAGCCTGAACGCGCTGTTCTTGGCCCGGCGCGCCACCAGCAGCGCATAGGTGAGCGCCGCGACCGTTCGCACGCGGCCGTGCAGCGCATGCGGCATCGCCATCTTTGCGCTGCCCTGGAAGTGCAGCGCCAGCACGCGCGCCATGTCGCCCGAGGACATCACCAGGCAGGGCTGGCCGTCGCGGTAGGCGATGCGCTTGGCGCCGCCACGAATGCGGAACTCGTGCGCCAGGTGGTTGTGCGAGCTGTTGATGTTGTGGTCGATCACGTGGCCGTCGAGCACGCGGTTGATCGGATCGGCATTGCCCGTGGCCTGGGCCCAGAGGTAGAGCAGCGTCATGTCGGAGACGCCGCCGCGCACGCCGCGTGCGGCAAAGCGCGCGGCAATCTGGCGCAGCTTTCGCTTGCCGGCCGGCGTCGCGTAGGTGTCGAGCACGAAGGCCACGAAACGCTGCAGCCCGTTCGATGTCCAATAGCTCACGTGCGGCGAGATCTGGCAGGGGTTCCAGCCGTCCGCGGGGCGAATGTAGGAGCCCGAGAAATCGGCCTTGCCCGCCAACCGCCGGATGTGCATGCCGGCGCCTTCGAACAGCAGCACATCGCTGTCGATCAGCACGAACTCGCGGCATTCGGGGTTCGCGGCCAGGTACTGCGCCAAAAGGAAGTAGCGCCGAAAGCAGATCTTCTCGAACTCGGGCGAATTGCTCGACAGGTGCACGTAGGCATGGCGAAAGCGCTCGTAGGCCGGGCCGGCGTCGGTGTTGGACAGCACGACCAGTTGCTCGCCGGCCTGCGCGGCGGCCTGGCGGCACAGCGACAGCGTCTGGTTCTGGCGGTCTTCCACCACGATGAAGGGCAGGGGTTGGCTCATGGCGGGGTCGGTGTGTGGGGTTGGTGAGGGGTCAGGGTTTGCGCGCCGTGGCACTTCGGACCAGCGCGACATGCGTGGGGAGAAAGCGGAAGTTGTCGTCCACCGGCATGTCCAGCGTGAACATGCCCTTGGCTGCGGTGGCCTCGGCGATCCAGGCGCGCAACTGCGCGGCCGGAAAGCGCGGCTCCGACGGCCGCGCCCACGAGGTGCCCAGCGGCGTGAGCACATGGAACATGAGTTCGGAAGGCGGCGTTGAAAAGCGCTCGGGCGGCTGCATGAACTCGCCGGCCATGAGGTTCTGGCAGGGCGCGCTCTTGAGGCTGAAGCGCTCCGCGCCTTCGCCCGCGTTGAAGGCCAGCCAGCGCTTGGGTGCGCCGCTGCGCGCGGCCCCGCACAGCATGTCCCAGTCGGCCGGCGTCATGCCCCGGGTGTTGTAGACACCGTCGAACCACCAGCCGGTGGCGAGCGGGCCGTAATGCTCGGACCAGTCCCGGATCACGCTGGACCAGGCCGCGATGAAGCGCTGCTGCGGCGGCGATTGTTCGGACACATCGCCCAGGCATTCCATAAGGTACGGGTCGGCTTGGGGTGCACGGAATGGCAGGTACAGGATGAGCGCGATGCCCCTTCGGCGCAGCGCCTGGCCGATTTCGAACGGCAGGTCGCGCGGTGGCCGGTTCTTTGCAGTGCCGGGGCACAGCACTTCGAGTGCGGGGTTGGGCGCGATGTACTGGCCGTTGTTCTGCCCGAGCGTCAGGATCAGGTGCGACGCCCGCATCTGCGCCACCGAGGCCGCGAAGGCCTCCACGTCGAAACGCATGACCTCGCTGATGGATTGCTTCTCGGGCAGGTAATGCACCATCACGCCGAAGCCCGGCAGCGGTGGTTCCGGCTGCTGTGCCAGCACGGCCGTCATCGATGCCGCAGCCAGCAGCAACAGCACGGCCAGAAAGCGCAACAGGGGAACCGCGCGATTTTTCATTGCATGGCCCTGGCGAACGAGACAGGCCTGCGCTTGAGCGTGAGGTAGCTCGCGGCCACCGCGCCGGGCGCGCAGGCTGCCGCCAGCGGCCATGCGGGGCGCGTGCGTTCGTGCCGCGCGAGGTAACGCGCGAGCCGGTAAGGATCGCAAGGCGCGCTGCCGACGAAGAAGCCGTAGCCCGAAAAAAGCTCCCGGTGCACCGGAATGTCCGACAGCAGCAGCGGCACGCCGAGCGTGGCCGCTTCGGCAGCGGAAAGGTTGAAGCCCTCGAAGGTGGAAAGCGAAATGAACGCCGTCGCACCGAGGTACAGCCGCACCAGTTCTTCGCGCGACACCAGCCCCCGGTGCCGCACGGCGCCGCGCACTTCCGGCGCCAGCGCGGCCACCATCCGTTCGACATCGGCCGCGCCGTTGCCGGTGATGTCGAGGCAGTCGACCAGCCCCGCGCGCTTCATGCGCTCGAACAGCTTCAGGATGCCGCCGAAGTTCTTGTGCGGGTAGTAGTGGTAGGCCGCGATCAGGTAGCGCTCGCGTGGTGCGGCTGTGGCGGCAGGGGCCGCGCCGCGAATGGCGTCCACCGGATTGAAGATGACCGCCGTGCGCTCGCAGGCGCCGAAGTGCCGCTCGAAGTCCTGCTGGCTGCTCTTGCTGATGAAAACCACGTCCGCCGCGCTGCGGGCGATGCGCCAGAGGCTCCAGTCGAGCCACAGGCGCTTCTGTCGCGTGAAGTACTGCGGGTACACCTTGTACTGCAGGTCGTGCACGATGACGATCGAATCCGCGTGCCGCCCGAACAGCGTGAGCGGCAGAAAGTAGTTCGGGAACAGCGAGAACACCCGCTCGCCTGACAGCAGCGCCAGCAGCCGGTGGAGGTTGTAGAGCAGCGTGTCCAGCAGGAAGCGGCTGAGCTTCAGCCGCCGCGCCGCTTCATACACACGCGGATGGCGTTCGCTGATCGGCAGCACCTTGTCGTCGGCGGACAGCCGCATGTTGCGCAGCAGCACCTCGGAGACATTCAGCACGCCGCCCGCGCCCTTGTTGAGCCGGATGGTGTCGTAGAACAGGTAGGTGGCCATGTGCGTGCGTCCTCAGGCGATGGGCAGGCCGCGCCGCGCGGCCCGGCGCTGCGGCCGGCGGGCGCGTGCGCTCAGGGCACCGGCGATCACTGCCGCGATCAGCCCCGAGGTTGCGAAGGGACCCCAGCCGAGGATCGGGCCGCGCATGAACGGCACGTACGCGGCCAGCAAAACCAGCGCCGAGAGATACGCGCCCGACAGCCCACGGTGCGGATCGACCGCCTTGTCGATCAGTCGAAAGCCCGCCGAGATCGCAAAGCCCAGCAGCAGCGGGCCCAGCAGGCCGAAGTCGAAATACGCCGTGGTGAACGGCGGCAGCGACAGGTTGCTCTGCGAGAAATTGCCCAGGATGGCCGACCAGCCCAGCGGATCGAAGTCCGGAAACATCTTCAGGTCGCGCGGCAGGAAAAACGAGAAAGCCGAGAGCAGGTAGCGCCCGAAGCCCAGGTCCGGAATGGGCGCGCGCTCCAGGATGCCGGCCACGACGAACATGGCGTCGAAGTCCTGGCTGAAGGGAAAGGTCGTGAGCCCTTCGCCCCAGAAGCTGCCGCGCGAGATCAGGTTCAGCACCGGCCCCAGCCCCGCGATGGCGCCGAAGATCAGCGAAGCCAGCAACCAGCGCCGTCCCCGGCCGAAGCCGTGGATGAACAGCGGCAGCAGGCCGATCAGGAGGATCTGCCGCGCCGTGTTCACCGGGTTCGCCGCGACTGCGGCCAGCGCGAGCGCCATGGCTGCCGCGCCCCACGCCCACAGCGTCTGCCGGCGAAACGCGTGGATCGCCAGCGCCACGAAGCACATCAGCACCACGAGCTTGGGCAGCGTCGAATAGACGATGTAGTCGACAGGCACGCTGTCGTCGTCGCCCAGGATGCCGCGCGCCACGAAGTTCAGGTCGGGCCGGATGAAGAGCGCGGCAAACGCGGCGAGCGAACAGCTCAACAGCAGCAGGAAGGGGTGGGCCACGCCGACCGCACGCGAATCGAACAGGCCGCCCGCGCGCGAAGCCGGCAGGTCGCGCACGCCGATGCGCGCGGCCTCCACGCCCGCCATGTACAGCAGCAGGAGCATCAGCGCCTGCGTGTGCGCGGCCGTGCCGATCACGCCCGTGTCCCAGAACTCGACGTCGTGGGCAATCTGCATGGCCGGCGCCAGCGAGAAGTAGGTGAGGATCGTGGCGTAGTGGATCAGCAGGAACACGCTCGCGCCCGACGCGCCGAGCAGCGCAAGCTGCACCAGCGACACCGCGAACACGGCCGCGTAGCCCCACACCGGATCGACCAGCCCGGCGAGCAAGGCGCAAGCGATGCCGAACCAGAAAACGAGGGTTCTCATGATGTGGGCTCCGGCGCTCAGGCCTCGATGCTCATGGGCGTGTGATACCCGTGGCGCTGAAGCAGCGCCCGCCGCTTGGCCAGTTCCAGGTCGGCACCGACCATCTCGCCGATCATCTGGTCGAGCGTGATCTCGGGCACCCACCCCAGGTCGTCGGCTGCCTTCGACGGATCGCCGCACAGCGTCTCGACCTCGGAAGGCCTGAAGTAGCGCGGGTCCACCCGCACCAGCACGTCGCCGACGCAGACGGCCGGCGCGTCGTCGCCGTCGATCGCGCTGACCACGGCGACCTCGTCGAGACCGCTGCCCTCGAACACCAGCGAAATGCCGAGCTGCCGCGCCGCCTTGCTGACGAAATCGCGAATGCTGTACTGCACGCCCGTGGCGATGACGTAGTCGACCGCCTCCGGCTGCTGGAGCATCAGCCACTGCATGCGCACATAGTCCTTGGCGTGGCCCCAGTCGCGCAGTGCGTTCATGTTGCCCAGAAAGAGGCACTGCTCCAGCCCCTGCGCAACATTGGCCAGTCCGCGCGTGACCTTTCTCGTCACGAAGGTCTCGCCGCGGCGGGGGCTCTCGTGGTTGAAAAGAATCCCGTTGCACGCGTAGATGCCATAGGCCTCGCGGTAGTTCTTGGTGATCCAGTAGGCATAGAGCTTGGCCGCGCCGTAGGGGCTGCGCGGATAGAAGGGCGTCGCCTCGCTCTGGCGGCCTGCCTGCACCAGCCCGTAAAGCTCGCTGGTGCTGGCCTGGTAGAAGCGCGTGCGGGATTGCAGGCCGAGCAGCCGGATGGCTTCGAGCAGCCGCAAGGTGCCCAGCGCGTTGATGTCGGCCGTGTACTCCGGGCTCTCGAAGCTCACGGCCACGTGGCTTTGCGCGCCAAGGTTGTAGATCTCGTCGGGCTGCACCTCCTGCACGATGCGCGTGAGGTTGCTGCCGTCCGACAGGTCGCCGTGGTGCAGGTGCAGATGGCGTTCGGTCTTCGCGTGCACATCCGAGTAGAGGTGGTCGATGCGCCCCGTGTTGAACTGCGACGACCGCCGCTTGATGCCGTGCACCTCGTAGCCCTTGGCGATCAGAAGCTCCGCCAGGTACGAGCCGTCCTGGCCGGTGATGCCGGTGATGAGTGCGCGCTTAGACATGGGCGGCCTCTTTGTTGTGGCCGGCGGCTTTCTCTGCCGATTGGTAGTCCGCATAGGTACGCCGCAGCCCTTCAGCCAGCGGCATCGTCGGCCGCCAGCCGATGGTCGCGGCGCGCGACACGTCGAGCAGCTTGCGCGGCGCGCCGTCGGGCTGCGCCAGGTCGTAGCGGATGCTGCCTTCGTAGCCCACCACCTCGCGGATCAGCTCGGTCAGCTCGGCGATGGAGACGTCTTCGCCGGTGCCCAGGTTGATGTGGCCGCGCATCGGGTCGGTGTGCTGCTCGTAGGCGCTGCGCGAAAGGTTCATCACGTCCAGGCAGCCTTCGACCATGTCGTCCACATACAGGAACTCGCGCCGCGCGCGGCCGCTGCCCCAGATCAGCACGGTGGGCGCCTTGCCGATCCTGGCCAGGTGAAAGCGCTGGATCAGCGCCGGCACCACATGGCTGTTTTCCAGGTGGTAGTTGTCGCCGGGGCCGTACAGGTTGCTCGGCATCACGCTGCGGTAGTCGATGCCGTGGGTGGCGCCGTACTGCCGGTTGTAGCTTTCGCACAGCTTGATGCCGGCGATCTTGGCAATCGCGTAGGGCTCGTTGGTGGGCTCCAGCTTGCCGGCGAGCAGGGCGTCTTCGCGGATGGGCTGGTCGGCCAGGCGCGGATAGATGCAGCTCGAACCCAGGAACAGCAGCCGCTTGACGTTGGCAAGAAAGGCCTGGTGCGTGACGTTGGCCGCGATCAGCAGGTTCTCGTAGATGAACTGCGCGGGGTAGGTCATGTTGGCGTGGATGCCGCCGACCTTGGCCGCCGCCAGGTAGACCTGGTCGAGGGGCTCGGTGGCGAAGAAGCGCGCGACCGCCGCCTGGTCCAGCAGGTCGAGTTCCGCGTGGCTGCGCGTGACGACCTCGTGGCCCTGTTCGCGCAGCCGCCTTGCCAGCGCCTGGCCCACCATTCCGCGATGACCTGCAACAAAGATACGCATATGTGCTTTCGGTGAAAGGGTTGATCGGACAGGCGCCGCCTAGCGGGAGCCGTGTGCGCCGAACACGACGCGGAAGGTTTTCAGAACGATCACGAGGTCGCGCAGCACGGACAGCGTGGCGACGTACTCGGCGTCCATGGCCGCGCGGCGGCGGTAGCTCACCTCGTTGCGGCCGCTGATCTGCCACAGGCCGGTGATGCCTGGGCGCACGGCGCAGTAGTGGTCCCAGTAGTTCCCGTACAGGTACTTCTGGGCAAACATGCAGGGGCGCGGCCCGACCATGCTCATGTCGCCCTTGAGCACGTTCCAGAACTGCGGGAATTCGTCGATGCTGTACTTGCGCAGGAAGGCGCCGAAGCGGGTGATGCGCGGGTCGTGCTCCAGCTTCTGGAACACCGTCCATTCGAGCCGCGCCACCGGGTTGTCGCGCAGGTGCCGGGCCAGCACCGCGTCGGCGTCGGGCACCATCGAGCGGAACTTGTAGAAGCGAAAGACCCTGCCGTCCTTGCCGTAGCGCGGCTGCATGTAGATGGCGGGGCCGCCGGAGGTGAACAGCACGCCGATCCATATCAGCGCATAGGCCCAGCCGAAGAACAGGAAGAAGGAGCCCGCCATCAGGATGTCCACCGCGCGCTTGCTGGCCTGCAGCAGCCGCGAGCCACCGAGCGGCGCGGCGGCAGTGGCCGGCACGGTGCGCTCGGGCCGTGCCGGTGATGCTGCAGGCGCGCCGGAGCGCAGCGTGTTCATGGCGCCACCTGCTCCGGCTCGACGCGCGCGGCGGTCCCGTTGGCCAGGCCCAGCGGGCGGTCGCGGAACTGGGCAATGCCGTAGCCGTACCCGTAGCTGCGGCTGCCGTTGTGCCGCAGGCTGGTGTCCAGCCCGTTGAAGACGACACCGTGGAACGACGCGCCCACATGCGCCAGCCGCTTGGCGCTTTCGTGCAGTTCGCCCATCTCGCTGTCGCCGGCGCGCGCCACCAGCAGCAGCGTGCCCATCGAAGGCGCCATCTCGGCGGTTTCCGAAGCCAGCAGCGTGGGCGGCGCATCGACCACCACCACGTCGTAGCGCGCGGAGAGCGTGGCCAGCGTGCGCGCAAAGGCGTCGCTGGTCAGCATGCCGGCCGGATCGCGCGGCAGCTCGCCGGTGGTCAGCACGTCCAGGTGCGGCAGCACCAGCGGATGGATCGCCTCCTCGATCCGCAGGCTGCCGGCCAGCACGTCCGACAGGCCGCCGTGGCGGATCAGCCCGAACTGGCTGCACAGGCTGCCGCGGCGCAGGTCGGCATCGACCAGCAGCACGCGCTTGCCCGACGACGCCAGCACCGCCGCGAAGTTGGCCGACACGAAGGTCTTGCCCGCGCCGGGCGTGGCGCTTGAAATCAGGATGCGGTTGTTCGGCGCTCCGAGCATCACGAACTTCAGCGCCGTGCGCAGCCTGCGCAGGCCTTCCAGCGCCGGGTCGTCCGGGTACTGCGAGGCCAGCAGCTTCACCCCGGGCCGGCCGTTGAGGATGGCGCGGTCCAGCAGGCGCTGCTGCGGGCTCAGCGGAATGGTGCTGTAGACGTCGAGCCCGGTCAGCGCCTCGATCTCGGCCGGGCTGCCGATGGACTTCTTCAGCGTCTTGCGCAGCAGCGCCGTGAGCACGCCGAGGAATAACCCGGTGGCCAGCGACAGCACCACCACGATCAGCGCCTTCGGCCGGATCGGCTTTTCGGGCAGCAGCGCCTGGTCGACCACGCGCACGTTGCCGACCTTGCCTTCCTTGGCCAGCCGCATCTGCAGCGAGCTGTTCAGCAGCGAGGCATACAGGTCGGTGTTGACCTTGATGTCGCGCTGCATGCGCAGCGAGTTCTGCTGCAGCATGGGCATGCGGCGGATGCGGCCGTCCACGCCGCCCAGCTCTTTCTTGAGCGATGCGATCTGCGTGTCCAGCGTCATCACGGCGGGGTGCGCGGCGGTGAAGCGGCCGACAAGGTCAAGGCGCTTTTGCTTGGCGTCCAGCAGCTTGGCCTGCAGGTCCACGCTTTGCGACAGCGCATTGCGGGCCTCGTCGTCCAGGCTGATGGTGCCGTTCAGGTTGCGGTACTGGTTGTAGCTGTCTTCCGACTGTTCGAGCTGCTGCTTGAACTTGGGCAGCTCGGTGCCCAGGAACGCCAGTGCGCGCTCGGCCTGCGCGGTCTTCTGGTCGATGTTCTGGCGCACGTACAGGCGCGAGATTTCATTGAGCACGTCGGCCAGTTGCATGCGGTTGCCGGCCTGCAGGCTGATGTCCAGCACGCCCGACTGCTTGCCTTTTTCGATCACGCGCAGGTCGTTCTGCAGCCCGAGCAGGGTGAGCTGCTTGGAGTTGCGCACCAGCTCGAAGGCACCGCCGGGCTCGGCCTCGAAGGAGCCCACCAGCAGGTGCAGGGCGCCGCCGGGAATGCTGGCGTCCAGCGGCACGCCGACGGTGCCCTGCAGCGGTGTTTCAAGGCCCGACTGGGTCAGCGTGTAGTTGCCGCCGTCACCCGCGACCAGCAGGAAACGCTTGCCCTCGAAGGCCGGTGGCACGTCCATCTGCGCGACCGTGATCCGCTCGGTGCCGCTGACGTAGTTGCCAAGGCCCAGAAAGCCGGGCGTGGACAGCGTCTTCGAGTGCCGCGCGACGAACGCGCCCACCAGCGGCAGGTAATGCGGCTGCGCCGTGATGTACAGCTTGGTGTTTTCCATCGCCTGCCCGAGCACCATGCGCGACCTCAGGATCTCGGTTTCGCCGGCGGTGGGCGTCTTCACGCTCAGCCCGCCATTGGCCGCGGAATCACCCGGAAAATTGCCGGCCGAGCGGTCGGCGTCTTCCACCTGGATCAAGAGGTTGGCCTCGTACACGCGCGGTGCGAGCAACGCATAGGCGCTCCCCAGCAGCAGCACCAGCGCGGTGATGCCCGCAATCAGCCAGCGGCTGTCGATCAGGATGTCCAGGTACTCCTGGAACCTCGAGTGCTGGGGCCAGACGGGTTCCGCGCCCGAAGGTGCGGGGAGCAGGGGTTGCCAACGCGCGTTCATGGGTTTCACCTTTTCGTGTTGCGGGGCCGGCCACTCACCGCCGGGCGGTGTCGCGACTGAGGTTGACGACCTGGGCCGCCGGAAGAATCAGGCTGATGACGCGGTTCCAGGTCACCAGCGGCACGTGGTCCACATAGACCACGTCGCGCGGCTGCAGCTCGAAGCGGTCGGCCAGCGCCAGCGCCACCGGGTTCTTCGCGTTCAGGTTGAAGATCTGCTGCGTGTCCAGGTCGTCGGGCGCGTTGCGCACCACGTAGATCTGGCCGGGGTCCGACGACAACAGGTCGGGCCCGCCCGCGTCGCCCAGCGCCTCGTTCAGGCTGAGCCGGCCGTTGCGCATCTGCAGCGCGGACGGCACGCGCACTTCGCCCATCACGTAGACCCGGCTGTCCTCGCGGGTGCCGACGTTCACGATGTCGCCGTTCTGCAGCGGAATGCGGTTGCCGTCGGCGCCGAAGCTCTGCAGCAGCGGCAGGTCGATCACCGTCGTGCGGTTGCCGCGCGTCAGCGTCACGCGGGAGCGGTCGCCGATCTGGGTGAAGCTGCCGGCGCGGCTGATGGCCTCCGACAGCGTCATCGGGATGTCGGTGAAGATCTGCAGCCCCGGCGTGCGCACCTCGCCCTGCACATAGGCACGCTGGCTGCGGAACGACTGGATGCGCACCGTGACCTGCGGCTCCTTGATGAAGGCCTTGATGCGCCGCGCGATCAGCTCCGACGCGCCGCTTTCGGTCAGCCCCTGCAGCCTGGTGCGGCCGATGTACGGAAAGCTGATCTCGCCGTTCGCGCCGACGATGAAGCCCGGTGCCACGCTCACGCCGGTCGGGTCGGTCTGCTGCGCGATGACCGCGCCGGCATTCGGCAGCAGCTCCGGGTGGTCGTACACGATGATGCCGACCACGTCGCCCGGCCCGATGGTGTAGACCGGCGGCGCGGCAAACAGGCGCTGCACGTCTTCGGGCAAGGCCTTGGGCCGCTGCGCGATCTGCGCGCGGATCAGGTCGGGCGTGATGGGCGTGACCTTTCCTGCACCACCACCGCCGCCACCACCGGTGGATGGCGTTGCGTCCGTATTGCCCGATGCGCCGTTGTTGAAGTTCAGCGGCCCCGGCGTGCCGAAGCCCGGCGCGCAGCCGCACAGGCCGAGCGACAGCAGCATGGCCAGGGCCAGCCACCGGAAGCGGTGCTCGGCCAGGGCAAGGGTGGAGAGCGTGCGCGTGCCGCGTGAGGGCTTCGCTGCTGGATCGATGCGTGGCATGGAAATCTCCTTGACGGCCGGAAACCGGTACTGGCGGGGGGTCATGGCGCGGCCCAGGTGGTGGGCATGGCGCGCCCGGCACCGGCGAGCGGGCGGCTCTGGCTTCGCCGCTCCGTGCTGGTGCCGAAACAGCGGTCGGCGACCCAGTCGCCGACGGACTGGAGGAACAACTGCTGTCCCTTCGCCGTGCAGACGGTGTGGTCCACCTCCCGCATGAATTCGTAGTGCAGCGACTGCGCAAAGGCCTCGTTGCGGAACGGGCCGAGCTGGTCGCGGTCGCGGTCGCAGACATGCAGCGAGCCCGAATACAGCATCTGCATCGCCACCTTGCGCTCCGCCAGTTGCGCCATGGTGGTGGCGAACCATGCGGCGGTGACCTCGGACGAGATGGATTCGGTGAAGAAGCCCGGCAGCGGCCTGGCGGCCTGCGTGCGCTGCAGCAGGTGGCGCTTGAGCCAGCGCACGGCCTTGCCCGCGAACGACGGATGCACCGGTGCCGCCAGCGCGCGGCGCACGGTGCGCTCCCAGCGCGTGCGCCGCTGCGGAAAGGCGAAGCCGTCGAACATCGAAATGCCGACGACGCGTGCATCCGCCGCAGCCGTCGACATGGCGTGCTCCGCACCCGAGCACATGCCGACGATCACGAACTGCCGGATGCCCAGCGTGGCCTCCATCAGATCCATGCCGGCCTGCAGGTCGTGCATGGCGCGGGTGTGCAGATCGCATGCGGTGTCCAGTGCATCGCTGTCGCCGACGCCGCCCAGGTCCAGCCGCAGGCTGATCACGCCGCGCGCGGCCAGGGCATGCGCCAGCTTGACGTTGATGCGGCGCGGGCCCACGCGGTGGTTGGCGCCCATGTTGAGCATCAGGCAGGCGACCGGCGCCGGCGCGTGCCGTGCGGGGGTGGTGACCATGCCCACCAGCGAGTCGCCGCGTCCGAAGCGGACCGGGCTTTGCGTCATGTCATTCATGGAGGGCCCCCTGCAGACGGTTGAGCGCATCGGCCGGAACCATGGCGCTGTTGGGATACGGGTCGGACGTCCAGTCCAGCCTGTGCTTGAAGTAAGCGAGCCGCACCGGCATGTGGCGCGACTGCTGGCCGGCCGCCCATTGCGCCGTGTGCTCGTCTTCGGGCGGTGCCAGCACCAGCGTGTCGTGCAGGGCGGTGAGCGGCAGCGCATCGGGCGTGAGGGCCGCGAGCTGTGCGCGCAACGCGGGCGAGAGCGATGCGCCCAGCGCCTCTTCGGGCAATGCGGCGGGTTCGCTTTCGAGGCTGCGGCGCCAGGCGGTGTCGGGGATGCAGAACGAGGCATCGACGGCGGCCACGTGCTGCTCGCGCAGAAAGCGGGCATAGCGGCGGCCGTCGATCACCGGCTCCCACAGCACCAAGCGCACCGGGTCGCAGCGCCCGTTGCGCGCGGCCAGCACCGCGAGCGTGGCGCCCAGGCGCGCACCGATCCACACGATGCGTGCATGGGGCGCGCGCCGGCGCAGCTCTTCATGCGCCGAGCACAGGTCGCGGCGCCAGCCGTCGAACTCGCCCTGGCTTTCGTCGCCGGGCGAATCGCCCGAGCCGTAGAAATCGAAGCGCAGCGTGGCGATGCCGCCGCGCGCCATGCGCTCGGCCAGCACCTTGAAGAAGCGATGGGTGCGCAGGCCTTCCGGACCGAAGGGCGGGCAGACCAGCACGGCGGTGTCGCCGCGCTGGGCCGCTTCGGCCGGATGGAACAGCCCGAAGACCTGGCGCGACGCCGGCCCGAACATGAGCGCGAGCGGGTTCATGCGCAGGCCTCCGTCAGGGCACGCGGTGTGCCGACGCGGATGTTCGTCTCGCGCCACTCCGCGAGCGAGCCCACGCTGTCCATGCGCGAAGGTGCCGGCCCCAGCACCAGCCACAGGATGCGGCCGGCCATCGGCAGCTCGATGCTGCGGCAGTCGGGCACGATGCCCACTTCAAAACTGTCCGGCGGCACCAGCAGGCCCACGCCGATGGCTTTCAGGCAGGCCTCCTTGCGGGTCCAGCAGGTCAGGAAGGCCTGGTCGCGTTCGTATGCGGGCAGGGCCGCCAGCGCTTCGTTCTCGCGTCGCGTGAAGTACCGCGCGGCGAGCGCCGGCGCATCGGGCACCGCGCGCAACTGCTCGACGTCCGCGCCCAGCGGCCCGCGCCCACCGATGGCGATGAGCGCCAGCGAGCGGCTGTGGCTCAGCGAGAAGCGGGTGCGCGGGCAGCCCGACAGCGAGGGCTTGCCGAAGGCGCCGGTGGCGAGATGCAGCGCCTCGGCCCGCAGCCCCGCATGCTCGGCCAGCGCCTGGCGCAGCGCGATGTGCGAGGCCACGAAGCGCTGCCGGTCGGCGGCAAAGCGAAAGGCGGCGGCACGCGCCCGCTCCTCGTCCGACAGGATCTGCGCCGGCAGCAGGTCGGTGAAGTTGTCCAGGTCGACATACCGGCGGACCGGTGCGTCGATGGAAAGGGCGGATGCGAGGTGTCCCATGGCCGATCACCCCTTGCGCAGCCAGCCGCCGAAGGCGCGGCCCAGCAGGCCGCTGCCATGGTTGCCGTTGTTGCCGTGGTTTCCACGCGCCGCGGCCGTCGCGCCATCGAGCGGCAGGCCTTGCAGTTCCGCCGGCAGGCTGTCCGGCCCCGTGCTGCGCGGCGTGGCGCCGATCTGGCCCAGGTTCTCGAACAGGTAGCGGCGCGGCTCCACGCGGTACCCCAGCAGCAGCTCGGTCTGCTGCACGGCGCGCAGCACCAGCAGCGAATCGCCGCCGAGGTCGAAGAAGTTGTCGTTCGCGCGGATGTCGTTGACGTCGATGCCGATCACGCCGGCCCACACCTGCGCGAGCTGCGCATGCGCCGGGTTCAGCAGGGCGTGCTGCGGCTTCTTCGCGCCCGGCGCTGCGGCGGCGGCGTGCGCCGTGTCGACGGCCGCGAGCTTTTGCAGGTAGGCCGCGCTGGTGGAGCCTTCGGCGCTGGCGATGTAGTCGAGCGTGGCCTCGGGCCGGTCGGCCACCCGGCGCAGCAGTTCGAGGTAACGCTCGCGCAGTTGCGCCCCGGTCTCGCGCAGGTACACGTCGGCGTTGTAGATCAGCGCGCCTTCGAGCCCGTGCGACTTGTCCATCAGCCACACGCCGATGTCGTCGGTGGCGCCGCGCTGCATCAGGTGCATCTGCCGGGTCTGCAGGCTGCCGATGCGGCGCGAGCGGTCGCGCGCGTCCTGGAACGAGAACATCGACTGGTACGGCCCGGAGGTGCGCATCTGCGCGCCGAGGCCGGTCTCCGCCGTCAGGCGCTCGAAGGGCACCTGCTGGTAGTTCATGAGCGTGAGCAGCTCCTGCTTCACGTAGGCCATGAACTCGGGCAGCGTCTGGCGCAGGTCGATGCGCAGCGACACCGGCAGCACGTTGTTGAAGACGCCCATCACGTCCTCGGTCTCGGGCTGCTGGCGGCCGCGCACCGGGTTGGCGATGACGATGGCGTCGGTGCCGATGACGCGCGCCATCGTCAGCGCGTAGATGCCGAAGGTCAGCATGCTCAGCGTCACGTCCATGCTGCGTGCCACTTCGCGCAGATGCTGCGTGCTCGCCAGGTCGATGCTGATCCACTGCGTGCCGCCCTGGCCGCTCTTGCCCGCGCGGCGCGGCATGTCGGTGCTGGGCAGGCGGGGCAGCGGTGCCTGCGCGAAGCGGCGGCGCCAGAAGTCGAGCTGTTCCTGGAAGATGGGCTCTTCCATCCACTGCGCCAGCCACTCGGCGTAGTCGCCATGCGTGGTGGTGAGCGCGGGCAGCGCATGCGGACGGCCGCGCTCCGCCGCGTCATAGATTGCCGACAGCTCGCGCTGCAGCAGGTCGAAAGACCAGCCGTCCCAGATCAGGTGATGCGGCACGAAGACGAAGGCGTGTTCTCTATCGTCGAGCTGGAACAGGGCCGCATGCGCCATCGGCGCGCGATGGATGTCGATGGGCCGGTCGGCCAGCTCCTGCATGCGCTCGGCCAGCTCGGCTTCGCGCTGGTCCGCCGGCATGCCGCGCAGGTCGATCACCGGCAATGCAAATTCCACAGACTGCGTGATCGACTGGACAAGCTGAGCGGTCCGCGCATCGACACCCATGTGCGTGCGCAGCGCGGGCTGGCGGCGAATGATCTCCTGCACCGCCGCCTCGAAGCGCCGCGCATCCAGGTCCCCGAGCAGCCGCTGCGCCGAGGGCGCGTTGTAGACCGAGCGGCCGGGGTGCAGCTCTTCCATGAAGCGGATGCGCTCTTGCGATGGCGTCATCGGTGCCGATGCGCGCTCGGGCGTGCAGGCCAGCGGCGCCTGCACGCCGACGCCCGCGCCCTGCAGGCCTTCGATGGCGGCGGCCAGCCGTTCGGCGGTGGGCGCCTCGAACAGGGTGCGCAGCGGCAGCGTCACCTGAAACTCGCGGCTGAGCAGCGTGGCCAGCCGCGCGGCCAGCAGCGAATGGCCGCCCATGGTGAAGAAGTCGTCCTGCATGTCCAGGCCGGGCAGGCTCAGCACCTGTTCCATGGCCGCGAGCACCTTGCGCTCGCTGTCGTTGCGCGGGCCCGCGCCGCGCTGCACTTCGTCGCGCGGCAGGGCCTGCGGCGCGGGCAGCGAGACGCGGTCGAGCTTGCCGTTGGGCAGCGTGGGCAGCGCCTTGAGCGTCACCACGTGCTGCGGCAGCATGAAGGCGGGCAGGCGTTCACGCAGATGCAGCATGAGCGCATCCAGGTCGAAATCGACACCGGGCACCAGCGCAAGGTAGGCCACCAGCCGCACGTCGCCGGGATGGTCTTCGCGCGCCACCACCACGCTGCGCGACACGCCCGCGACCTCGTTGCAGCGGGCCTCGATCTCGCCGGGCTCGATGCGGTAGCCGCGCACCTTGACCTGGAAGTCGAGCCGGCCCAGGTGTTCGAGCAGCCCGTCGTTGCGCCAGCGGCCACGGTCGCCGGTGCGGTACATCGCCCGTGCGGCACCGAGCACGCGGGCCGTGACGAAGCGCTCGGCCGTGAGTTCGGGGCGGTCGAGGTAGCCCAGCGTGACGCCGTCGCCGCCGATGCAGATTTCGCCCGGCACGCCGATGGGGCAGGGCTGCAGCTCGCTGTCGAGCACCCAGATTTCGGTGTTGTCGATGGGCCGGCCGATCGACACGCCACGCGAGGCGACCACCTCGCGCTGCATGTTCCAGGCGGTGGACCACACGGTGGTCTCGGTCGGGCCGTACACATTCCACAGTTGCTCGCAGCGGTCGAGCAGTTCGAGCGCAAGGCGCGAACGCACAGGCTCGCCGCCGATCCAGGCCCTGAAACCCGGGGCGCCGGGCCATTGGGCATCGAGCAGCAACTGCCACATGCCCGGCGTGGCCTGCAGGATGGTGACCTGCTCTTCTTCGAGCAGGGCGCGCAGGCGGTTGCCGTCCATCGCGGTGTCGCGCTGCACCATCACGACCTCGGCGCCGGCGGCCAGCGGCAGCAGCAGTTCGGCCACCGCGATGTCGAAGGACAGCGTGGTCACGGCCGCGAGCCGGTCGCCCGCGCCGATGCCGGGCTCCCGTTGCATCGACTGGATCAGGTTGGCCACGGCGCGGTGCGGCACGCACACGCCCTTGGGCCGGCCGGTGGAGCCGGAGGTGTAGATGACGTAGGCCGCGTCTTCGGGTTCCGCGTCGTCGCTGGAAGGCTGCAGCGCGTCGGGGCTGGCCTGGTGCCATGCGATGTCGCGGTCGATCTCGAACAGGCGGGCTGCGGCATCGGCACGCCAGTTGCGCGGGGCGGCCACGATGTCCGACGAAGTCAGCAGCAGGCCCAGGCGCGCGTCTTCCGCGTACTGGTCGAGCCGCGCCTGCGGAAAAGCCGGGTCGAGCGGCACATAGGCGGCGCCCGACTTCAGCACGGCCAGCAGCGCCACGACCATGTCGATGCCGCGCTCCAGGCACAGGCCCACGCGCTGGCCCCGGCCGATGCCGCGTTCGCGCAGCGCATGGGCCAGCCGGTTGGACTGCGCATCGAGTTCGCCGTAGCTGTGGCTTCGCGCGCCGTCGCGGATCGCCGGATGCCGGGGCTGGCGCAGCGCGCGCGCCACGAAGCCGGCGTGGGCGAAGGGTTCGCCCACCAGGTCGGTGGGGCGCGGCTGCAGGGCGAGCAGCGCATCGGTGGCCTCGGCCGACAGCACTTCGAGCCGGCCGATCGCTTCGGCGGGGCTGCGCGCGGCCGAGCGCAGCACGCACTCGAACATGTCGAGCCAGCGCTGCACGCTGGTCTCGTCGAACAGGTCGGTGTTGTATTGCGCCTCGACCACGAGGCCGCCGTCGAAGGGCCGCAGGTTCAGGAACAGCTCGAAGTTCTCGTACTGGCGGGCCACGGTGTCCTGCGTGACTTGAAGGCCGACGAAGTTCTGCGCGCCGACCGCCACGTCGGGGTCGACGTTGAACATCACGCTCACCAGCGGCTGCCGGCTCGCGTCGCGCTGCAGCGAGAGCTTGCCCAGCAGCGCACCGTAGGTCAGCGACTGGTGCTCGAAGGCATCGAGCACGGCGGTGCTGCATTCGCCCATCAGCGCATCGAAGCGCAGTTGCGAATGCGCGGTGACGCGCAGCGGCAGCAGGTTGACGCAGTGGCCGACCAGCCCGGGCATGTCGCGCGCCAACTGGCCTGACGCGGGAATGCCGACCACGATGTCGTCATGCCCGGTCAGGCGGTGCAGCGTGGCCACGAAGCCGCTGAACAGGCCCACGAACAGGCTGGCGCCGGTGCGGGCACTCATCGAGCGCAAGCTGCTCACCAGGCGCCGATCGAGCAGGCGCTCGGTGCGGCGCGAAGCGAAGGTGCGCACGGCAGGGCGCGGGTGGTCCAGCGGCAGGTCGAGCACGGGCAGCGAGCCGCCGGAAAAACGTGCGAGCCAGTAGTCCACATGCAGTTGCATGTCGGGCTGCGCGGCCTCGGCGGCTTCTTCGGCGGCAAAGTCCGCGAAGGAAGGCGCCGCCTTGAGCCGCAGCCCGTTGCCGGTCTGTTCGGCGTACAGATGGCCGAGCTGCTCGGTGATGACCGCCCAGGACCATCCGTCGCAGACGACGTGGTGGGCCGACATGACGAGTTCGTGCGCGTTGTCGTCGAGCCGGAACAGCACCGCCCGGAACAGCGGGCCGCGCTCCAGCGAGAACGGCGTGCTCACCGCCGCGCTGCGCGCAGCTTCGAGCACCTGCGTGCGGGCCTGCGGGGCCAGCACGCCCAAATCCTTCAGCACCAGCGGCTCGGCCTCGGGCTGGCCGACCAGCATGCAACTGCCGTCGGGTGCGATGGTGGCGCGCAGCGACTGGTGCCGCTCGACCAGCCGGGCCACGGCCCGTGCCATCGCGCGCCCGTCCAGCGGGCCGTGCAGGCGCAGCAGCACCGATTCGTTGTAGGCCAGCGAAGCCTCGGCGCTGAGCATGGCGCCGAGCCAGACCTCGCGTTGCGATTCGGTGGTCGGGATCACGCATTCGATGAACCCGCCGTTGGCGGGGCCCGCTCCGGTGTCGGCGGCGGGGCGAAGAACGGCGTTCATGCGGCGGCCTTTCCATTCACGAGGTGGTTGGATGCCTGGGTGTCCGGCACGTACCAGAAGGGCTGGCCGTCGACGTCGCGCGCCAGCACCGAGCCTTCCTGCGAAGGCTTGCGCACGTCGAAGCCGGTCACGGCCGCCGCGCGGCGCGGCAGGAAGCCGGACTCCTGCATCTCGGCCACCGACTCCTTGAAGGCGCGCTGGATCGTGGCGATGTCTTCCTGGCTGTGCGCGCTCGTCAGGAAGCAGGGGAAGTTGTCCAGGATGTGCACGCCGCGGCTGCGCATCATGGCGAACAGCAGGTCCTGCAGCGGATGGTCTTCAAGCCAGCTCACGCGCCACAGCGAGGCGATGTGGCGGATCGCGATGGGCGCGCCGACCCCGACGCACCAGGCCGTGAGTTCATCGGCCATGGCGGCGGTGCTGGCGGTCAGGCCGGCCTGCAGCGTGGGGCCGGCTTCTTTCAGGTGCGTGAGCGAGGCTCTGGCCGCGGCCAGCGCGAGCGGATGCCGCACGAAGGTGCCGGCGAAATAGGTGACGCCCACACCGGGAATCGAGTCGTCGCCGTACTGCCAGCCGCCGCCATCGAGCGCGTCCATGTAGGCGCGCTTGCCGGCGATCACGCCGACCGGAAAGCCGCCGCCGATCACCTTGCCGTAGGTGGCGAGGTCGGCGCGCACGCCGAAGAGTTCCTGCGCACCGCCCAGCGCCACGCGAAAGCCGGTGATGACCTCGTCGAAGATCAGGCACACGCCGTTCTGCTCGGTGATGGCGCGCACTTCCTGCAAGAACTCGCGCGGCTGGAAGTCGGGGCGGCGGCTTTGCACCGGCTCGGCCAGCACGGCCGCCAGGTCGTCGGCGTTCTCGCGGATGAAGGCCAGCGCCTCGGGCGTGCCGTAGTCCAGCACGCGGATGTCGCCGAACATGCCGCCCATCACGCCGGGCGCGGCCGAGATGCCCTTGCCGCCCTTGCCGGCGCGCACCAGCACTTCGTCGAAGGTGCCGTGGTAGGAGCCGGTGAACACGACCACCGTGCTGCGACCGGTGACGGTGCGGGCGATGCGCAGCGCGGCCATCACGGCTTCGGAGCCGGTGTTGCACAGACCCGCACGGTCGCTGCCGGTGAGTTCGCAGATCAGCCGGGTGACGTCGGCCGCCAGCGGGTGCTGCGGCCCGATTTCGTAGCCGGCATCGAGCTGGCGGCGTACCGCCTCCTGCACGAAGTCGGGCTGCCAGCCGAACATGTTCATGCCGAAGCCGTTGAGCGCATCGACGTATTCGTTGCCGTCGAGGTCCCAGAGCCTGGAGCCCTTCGAGCGCTCGATGACGATCTGGTAGGTGATCTCCTTCGTCACCGGGCGAAAGCCGTTGACCACGCGCGGGTCGGCCATGTGGGCGCGGTTCGCTTCGGTGAATTCCTTGCTCTTGCGGGTGCGCTCCACATAGCGCCGCAGGAAGGCCGCCAGCCGGGCCTTCTGGCGGCCGCTGGGCTCAGTGGTGCGCTGGGTGTGGATGCGGGCGATGGCGCCGAAGGCCTTGGTGACGTCGTAGCGTTGCGGCTCCTTCGCTGCCTCTGGCTCGGCGACTGGCGATGCAGCGGGCGTGGCCATGGCGATGGGCATTGGCACGGCCAGCGAGGGCGTGAAGGGAACAGCCGTCGCCGTGCCCGACAGCAGCGCGAGATGCTGGCGCATCAATTCCATTTGCTGCGCAATCAATTGGGGCAACTGGGTGCTGGTCGGATTGCCGGCTTGCAGTGGCTGCAATTGCTGCACGGGGTAGGCGACGGATTGAAGCGGCTGGCTTGGCATCGTGGCTTCCACCGGCACCGCTGCCACGGGTGCAACGACCTCGGCCGCCGCTTCCGGCGGCAGGCTCTCGCGAAGGAAGGCCGCCAGCGCATCGAAGCTGCGGTAGTTCTCCATCAACTGCCTGAAGCTCAGGTTCACCTTGAAGCGCTTCTTGATCTGCGTGGCCGCCTGCGTCAGCGTGAGCGAGTCCAGACCGAGTTCGGCGAAGAGCGCATGTCCCTCGGCCTGGGCCATGTCGATGCCGGAGATGTCCTCGAACAGGCTGCGCAGCCGCGCATCCATGGAGGTGTTCGACGTGGGTGGCGAAGACGGCGAAGGCGGTGGAAGAGGCGAGGGCGCTGCAGCTGTCACGATCGGCTCCAAGGGGGTTGATGGGACGGAAAGGGCGGGCGATGTCGGCAAGGTCGGCAAGGCGGCCGGGCTGGTGGCGATGTCGACCCAGAAACGCTTGCGCTCGAAGGGATAGGTGGGCAGGCACACGCGCTGTGCGCCGGCATGCGCGGCAAGGCGCGACAGCTCGATCTCGGCGCCGCAGGTCCAGAGCCGTGCGAAGGCCAGCCGCAGCGTGCGGGCCTCGTCGGCCGGCTCGCCATGCAGCAGAGGAATGGCCGCGTGGGCGCCGTGCTGGCGCACCAGCGTCGAGAGCGTGTTGCGCGGGCCGGCCTCCACGAAGACGGGATGGGCCATGTGCGCCATCGCGCTGCGCACCGCCGGCGAAAACTGCACGGTGTCGCGCAGGTGGCGGGCCCAGTAGGCGGCGCTGGTGGCTTCTTCTGCTTCGAGCAGGCGGCCGGTGAGCGTCGAGAAGATCGGGATGAGCGGCGCGTGCAGCTCGACCTGGCTCACCAGCGCCTCGAAGGGCGCGACGGCCGCGTCCATCATCGACGAGTGAAAGGCGTGCGAGGTCTGCAGCGGGCGGTTGGCAATGCCTTCCGCGTCCAGCCTTGCCTGCAGGGCCGCGATGGCGTCGAAGGGGCCGGCGGCAACGCAGGCGGTGGGGCCGTTTTCCGCCGCGAGCGACAGCGACGGGCCGAGCCGCGACACCAGGTCGGCTGCACCAAGCCGTACCGACAGCATCGCGCCGGCCGGCTGCGCCTGCATCAGCGCGCCACGGCGGGCCACGAGCCGGGCCGCGTCTTCGAGCCGCATCACGCCCGCCAGCACGGCCGCGACGAACTCGCCGACGCTGTGGCCGATCAGCGCCTGCGGTCGCACACCGAGCGCAAGGAGCCGCCGCGCCAGCGCGTATTCGAGCGTGAAGATGGCGGGTTGTGTGATGGCCGTGGGCGCCAGCGATTGCGCATCGGCGCTGAACATCTGCGCGCGCAGGTCGAAGTCCATGGCACCGTCGAAGGCGCGCAGGCAATCGTCGAAGGCTGCCGCGAACACCGGGTCGTTCGCATGCAGGTTCTTGCCCATGCCCGCGTACTGCGCACCCTGGCCGGGAAACATCAGTACGGGCTGCGGGGCGCGTGAAGCGATGCTGCCGCTGGCACGCCAAGGCGAGGCTTCGTTGCGCAGTGCCGCGATGGCTTCGGCTGCATCGCCGGCCACCACGGCGCGGCGGAAGGCATGGGCCTTGCGGCCGACGCCCAGCGTGTAGGCGGCATCGGCCAGCGACAGTTGCGGGTTCGCTTCGAGGTGCGCCGCAAGCCGTTCGGTCGCTACGGCCAGCGCGGCTTCGGAGCGGGCGGACAGCGGCAGCACCTGATGGCCGGCCACGACCACCGGCGCCGGCCGCGGCGGTGCCTCTTCGACCACCACATGCGCATTGGTGCCGCCCACACCGAAGGAGCTGACGCCCGCGCGGCGGGGCACGTCGGTGCGCGGCCAGGGCTGCAGGTCATTGCGCACCCGAAACGGCGTGCGCGCGAAGTCGATCACCGGATTCGGCGTATTGAAATGCACGGTCGGTGGAATCAGCCCGTGGTGCAGCGACAGCGCGGTCTTGATGAGCCCGGCCGCGCCCGCGGCCGTGACCATGTGGCCCACGTTGCTCTTGAGCGAGCCGAGCGTGCAGAAGTCCAGCGCATCGGTGTGCTCGGCGTAGGCCACGGCCAGCGCCTCGACCTCGATCGGGTCGCCCATCGGCGTGGCCGTGCCGTGCGCTTCCACATACGAGATGCTGCGTGCGTCGACGTTCGCCGCCGCCAGCGCGGCACGGATCACCGCCGCCTGCCCGTCGACGCTGGGCGCGGTGAAGCTGGCCTTGGCACCGCCGTCGTTGTTGACGCAGGCGCTGCGCAGCACCGCGTAGATGGTGTCGCCATCGGCCTGTGCATCCGCCAGCCGCTTGAGCAGCACGACCGCCGCGCCGTCGCTGAAGACGGTGCCCTGGGCCTTCGCGTCGAAGCTGCGCGTGTGCCCGTCGGGCGACAGCATCGAGCCTTCGTTGTAGAGATAGCCGCTGCGCGGCGGGCAGGTGACCGAGGCGCCACCCGCGAGCGCCATGTGGCACTGCCCGCTGCGCAGCGCATGGAAGGCCTGCGCCACGGCCACCAGCGAAGTGGAGCAGGCGGTGTGCACGCTGACGGCCGGCCCGGTGAGGTTGAGCCGGTTGGCCACGCGGGTGGTGATGTAGTCCTTCTCGTTGGCCAGCATCACCTGGAACTCGCCGACGGCTTCCACCAGGTCGGGCCGCGTGGCGACATGGCGCTGGAGGTAGCTGGCGTTGTACATGCCGGCATACACGCCCACCGGACCGGGTGCGGCGTCGGGCACGTAGCCCGCGCGCTCCATGCATTCCCAGCAGATTTCCAGAAAGATGCGCTGCTGCGGGTCCATCAGCGCCGCTTCTTTGGGGCCGATGCCGAAGAAGGCCGCGTCGAAGTCCTCGATGCCGTCGATCACGCCGCGTGCGCGCACATAGGCCGGGTCCGCGCGCAGCGCCTGGCTGACGCCGGCGTCGAGCGTGGCGTCGTCGAAGAAGCTGATGGTGTCGCGGCCGGCGACGAGGTTGGCCCAGAACTGCTCGACGTCGGCGGCGCCGGGGAAGCGGCCGGCTGTGCCGATCAATGCGACGGCGTCGAGGGTGTCGCCGGCCGGGCGCGGTGCGCTTTCGGTTGCGGCGGCAACCGGTGCTTCTTCGCTGGCCGGATGCAGCCGGGCCGCCATCGCCTTGGGCGTCGGATGGCGAAAGAACAGGTTGGTCGACAGGGGCTGTGCGGTGTCGCGCTGCAGATCGGCCAGCACCTGCAGCACCAGCAGCGAATCGCCGCCGAGGTCGAAGAAGTTGTCATTGCGCCCGACCGTCCGGATGCGTAGCGCGCGGGCGAAGGCTTCGCACACCTGCTGTTCGGCGGCGTCGTGCGCTTCCTCGAAGGGCTGGGCGAGGTCGGGCCGCTCGCCGGCGGGCTCGGGCAGGGCGTTGCGGTCGAGCTTGCCGTTGGGCGTGACGGGAAGTTGCGCGAGCCACACCTGCGCGGAGGGAATCAGCGCGGCGGGCAGGCGGGTTGCGAGGTGGGCGCGCAGCGCGTCCCACGGCAGCCTGTGCGAGCGGGCGACGAGGTAGGCCACCAGGCGCAGTTGCCCATCGGCATCGGGCCGCGCGACGACGGCGCAGGACTGCACTTCGGGGTGGGCGAGGATGGCCGCTTCGACCTCGCCGGTCTCGATGCGGTGGCCGTGGATCTTGACTTGCCCATCGCGCCGGCCGATGAACTCGATGGTGCCGTCGGGCAGCCAGCGCGCAAGGTCGCCGGTGCGGTAGAGCCGGTCGTCGGGGCCGCCGAAGGGATCGGGCACGAAGCGTTGTGCGGTGAGCGCGGGTTGCCGCAGATAGCCACGGGCCAGCCCATGCCCGCCGATGCACAGCTCACCTACGAAGCCGGATGGCAGCAGGGCCATCGATGGGCTCAGCACGCGCAGCACGGTGTCCTTGATCGGGCGACCGAGCGGCACCGAGCGCAGGCGGGCCGGCACCGCAACAGGAATGCGGTGCGTGGCCGCGAAGGTGGTGCATTCGGTCGGGCCGTAGCCGTTGCTCAGCGCCAGGCCGGGGAGCGCGGCCAGTGCGCGTTGCACGTGCGGCACCGACAGGGCTTCTCCGCCGGTGATCAGGTGCCGCAGGCCCGCCAGATGGGCCGGGTCGTCGTCGACCACGGCGTTGAATAGCGCGGCCGTCAGCCAGGCCGTGTGCACGTCGTGCCGCGCGATGGTGTGCGCAAGGCCCGCGCCGGTGGGCACACGTTCGCCGTGGATCACGCAGCGGCCGCCGTTGAGCAGCGGGCCCCATATTTCGAGCGTGGCGGCATCGAAGGCGAGCGGCGCCGCATGCAGCATCGCGAGGCCGGGGGCAAGCTCGACGTAATCGACACCGACGACGAGGCGAAGGATCGCGCGATGGCAGATCTCGATGCCCTTGGGCGTGCCGGTGGAGCCCGAGGTGTACATCACGTAGGCCACTGATTCGCTGTCGACGGCCGGTTCATTCCAAGCACTGCGATCTGTGTTGGCAATGCAGTCGTCGAACAGCAGAACGGCTTGCGTCGCGGGCACGAGGTGGCGGTGCGGCTGCGTCGTGATCACCTGCCGCGCAGCCGCTTCATCGAGCATGTAGGCGATCCGCTCGGGTGGAAAATCGGTCGGCACCGGCACATAGGCCGCACCGGCCTTGAGGATGCCGAGCAGCGCGACCACAGCGGCCATCGAGCGGTCGAGCAGCAGGCCGACGCTGTCGCCTGCGTGCACGCCCGCGGCCTGCAGCGAATGCGCGAGCTGGGTGGATTGGCGGTCGAGTTCGCCGTAGGTCATTTGCGCGTCGCCCTCGGCAAGCGCAACGGCGTCGGGGAAGGCGGCGGCCTGCCGGCTGAACAGGCCGGTGACAGTGAGCGCGCGGTCCACGGGCGCGGGCGCCGTGTTCCACGCGGCGAGTTGCGCGTCGAGGTCACCGGCCGGCAGTGTGCGGATGTCGTTCAACGCGGCGTCGGGCCGGGCCAGCAGATCCGAGGCCGTGCCGGCGACGGCCGCGAGCAGTTGTTCGAGCGCGCCGGCATCCATCAGGTTGGCGGCCGCATCCATATGAAGGCGCAGCGGTGCGTCGGGCGCGGTGCCGCTCAGCCAGAGCCTGACGGGCGCATCGGCATCCGATTCGGCAAGGCCCACGTCATCGCGCAGCCAGAGCGAGGTGGGTGGCGCTTCGGCCTTCGGCCCATCGCATGCGGCGCGGCGGCCGGCGTCCAGTTCGGCCAGCCAGGTGCTGGCCGTTTTCGTGGCATCGAAGGCGACGGTGGTTGTCCCATGCCGCGCTTCACGCAGTTCAGGCCAAAGGGTGCCGAGCCAGCGCGATTGCAGCAGCAACCATGCGCCGGCAAAGAGGGTGTCGGGCAAATGGCCTCGGGCGACGAGATCCTGCGCATGGTGTTGTGCGAATTGCGCCTCGGGCGTGAACGAGGCGGCATGCCGGCCCTTTGCTTCTTCGGGGTTGGATCGCTGCACGAAGAGGTCGCCCAGGAGCAAATCCGGGGCGCTTCCGCGTGTTGGCGAAACAGTTTGAATTTCCATGTAAACACCCGAAGAAGAAATACATTGGAATTAATTGGATGCACGGAAATACCGCCCATTCAATTGACGTAACTAGGTGGATCTATTCGCTTTTCCTGACTGAATACTAGGAGGTTTGCTACGACGAATGTGAGGTCCTTAGGCCTAAGTTACAGTTGGATAAGGTTATTTCTAAAACGTACTACCCGAACTGTCACGGACGAGGTAACTGATGCGCTATTTGCAGGAAAAAAGCCGCCTCGCCGGCCGCCTTCCGGCGCCGGAAGGGGCTGCGGAAGCGGGGTACTCAGGGTGAGAACAGAGGAAGATGTGCCCGCAAGGGTTGCGGCAATCGTTCTGCCGGCATAACTTGATTCACCGTCGCCGTTTCGCAGGGAGTCATGCGAAAAACGCACAGCCCAGGGCCCAAGAAATGAAGCACCTGCAACGGAATAGGCAGTTATCAATTAATCAAGTCTGTAACGATATAAAAAATATCTGTACAAATCTCAGAAATAATTAAGACTTCGCGGAGTATCTGCCTTCATGCAGGATCAACTCCCTTGAAAGTCAAAAATGCTTAGCGACATCCTATTACCCGATGTAGTTCTTGAGCGTTGCAATCACTACTTCGAGTCGGTTCTTCCGAACAATTCAGATGCACTGACCGCCAACGCCATCTATTTCGGCAACGCGGAGTGGGCGCAGGAATACCTGGACTTCTGCCACCGGGACGCCCATTTCAGGAGCCGCTGGCTTGCCGCCGGCGGCGACTGGACCGACAAGGTCGTCATCGACCTAGGCTGCGGGCCCGGCAATGTCTTTGCCACGCTGGGCGGCAAGCCCAGGCTGCTGATCGGCGTCGACGTGGCGGCCGGCTCGCTGGAGCTGGCCGCGAGCCTGGGCTACACGGCGGTGCTGGCGGATGCGGCGCACACGCCATTCCGCTCGGGCGTGGCGGACATCGTGGCCATCAATGCGTCGCTGCATCACTGCGACGACATGGGCGCGGTGCTGCGCGAGGGCGCACGGCTGGTCAAGCCCGACGGCATCCTCATCACCGACCACGACCCGCAACTGACCGCATGGGACTACAAGGGCCTGGCCCGGCTGATGTGGGACGCGCGGCTGTGGGTCTATCGCGCGACCCGGCACGGCTTTCACAAGACCGGCAGCCAGCAGTCGTGGGGGCTGAAGACCGAAGTGCATCACCGGCCCGGCGACGGCGTCACCCACGAGTTCTTTCGGAAGACGCTGGAGCCGCTGGGCTTCGAGGTCAGCGTTCATCCGCACAACCACCAGGTCGGGGCGGAGGCGCTGAGCGGCAGCGTCGGCCCCGCGCAATGGAAGTACCGCATGGGCAATGTGCTGTCGGGGCGCGACCCGGCGGCGCCCGCGAGCGCGCTGTCGCTCATGTGCATCGCACGGCGCGTGGCGCATGAAGCGCCGATGGCCGCGGCATGACCCGATCCCCACAGGAGTGACCCCCATGAACATGACCATGAACGTTCTCACGATGGGCCGGCAACTGCGCCATGCGCTGGCCGACCCGATTGCGCGCCCCGCCATGCTGCATCTGAAGCGCCGGCAGTTCTTTACGCCGCAGGGCTTCGGCGCCTGCTTCGGCGTGTTCGACAGCTTCGATGCGGCGCGTGCCTGGCTTCCGCCCAGCGCGGAGTTCGACCATGCCGCGCTCGCGCAGGAGTACGTGCAGGTCCGCACGCAGCGCATCTTTGCCTACGATTATCCGGTCATGTGGTGGCTGGAGCGCGCGTTTCGCAGCGGCGCTGCGTCGTTGCTGGACATCGGCGGATCGGTCGGGGTGCACTACTACGCCTACCGCCGCTATTTCGAGATGCCGGCCGGCCTAGCCTGGCATGTGGCCGAAGTGCCGGCCATCGCGGCCATCGGGCGCGACCTGGCCGCAACCAACCACGCCACGCCGCTGCACTTCACCGAAGACATGGCGCAAAGCGGCAGGGACGCCGACGTGTGGCTTTCCGCGGGCGCGCTGCAGTACCTGGAAGCCGGGCGCATCGACCATCTGCTGCAGCAGTCGGGCGCGCGCCCGCGGCACATCCTGCTGAACAAGCTGCCGCTGTATGCCGGGCCCGACTTCGTGACCACCCAGAACATCGGCGACCACTGCTATGCGCCGGTGCACATCTACAACCGCCTGCGCTTCGTGCGCGGCATCGAGGCGCTGGGCTATGCGCTGGAAGACCAGTGGCTGACGCCGGAGCGTTCGCTGCATCTGCCGGGGCATCCTGAACGCGCGATCCCCGCGTTCACGGGGCTCTACTTTTCCCGGCTGGAGTGAGCCGGGCGCCGGACGTCGGACAGCCCTTCAGCGACTGCTGGTAGCCTCTGCGGATTCTTCGAGCGCGGCCCCGGGCACATGGGGGCGCGTGATTCAAGTCTTCCAGGAAGGAATCCGGTAGTGGATGTGACAGGCAGGAAGTGGCGCGCGAGCATCGCGCTGATGGCGGCATTGATGGTGGGCGCGTGCACCACCACACCCAAGGTGGCGGGCCCCGGCGAATACGTCGTGCAGCAGGGCGACACGCTCTATCGCATCGCGTCGAAGTCGGGCCGCTCGGCAGCCGACATCGCGCGCTGGAACAACATCCAGGACCCTGACCGCCTCGAAGCGGGGCAGGTGCTGCGCGTGGTGCCGCCCGGTGGCGCATCGTCGTCCGATGCGCCCGCGCCTTCGCGAAGCGCCAGCGGCGCCGACCGCCCGAGGCCACCCCGGGCCACGGCACCGGCGCGCGAGCCCGACCCGGTCGTGCCGCCCGCGTCCCGGCGCAGCGACTGGGGCTGGCCCGCGCAGGGCCCGGTCGTCGCGGGCTTCAACGGCAGCAGCAACAAGGGCATCGACATCGGCGGCAGCCCCGGCGAGGCGGTGCTGTCGATCGGCGCGGGCTCGGTGGCGGCCACCGAAACGCTGCGCGGCTACGGCAGCGTGCTCATGGTCGACCACGGCGGCTCCTACATGTCGGTCTACACCAACGTGCGGACCATGCTAGTCAAGCAGGGCCAGAAGGTGCAACGCGGCCAGAAGATCGCCGAGATGGGCAGCGAGGCCAAGCTGCACTTCGAGATCCGCTATCGCGGCAAGGCCGTCGATCCCCGGCAGTACCTGCCGGCCAAATAAGCGGGCCGCGCGCCGTTCGGGCCAACGGCGCTACACTCCCGCCGCACATGCGCCGCACCTTCTTCCATCGCTGCACGACCACGTTCCTCGTGGTCTTGTCGCTGCTGTTCTCGCAGCTGGCGTTGGCAAGCTATGTGTGCCCGGGCGTGCCCGACACCTCGTCGATGGCGCAGATGATGGCCACGGGCGAGCCGTGCGAAGGCATGGACATGGCGCAGCCCGTGCTGTGCTACCAGCACGCGGCAGACATGTCGCTGTCCTTCGAGCCGGTGAAGCTGGCCACGCCTTCGCTGCCGGCCATCGTGCAGATGGTGGTCATGCCGCTGGTGCTGGTGTCGCAAGGCCATGTGCTGCCGGTGCAGGCCCAGCCAGAGCGGCAGCATCCGCCGCCTGACCCTGTCTTTCTCGCCACGCGCAGACTTCGCGTCTGAAATTTCCGTCGACTGACCGGTGCTGGTGCGGCTCTTGTCCGCTCGCCAGCGATTGCCTCGTTCGTCTGCGGAGTTTTCATGTTCATTCCTTTTCCGCGCGCGGCCGTTCTGGCCGTCGCGTTCTCGCTGCCGTGCCTTGCGGTGGCCACGCCTCTTTCTTTCGATACGGCCCTTCAGCTTGCGGTCCAGCGTTCTGAAGCTGCCCGCGCCGCCCGTGCGGGCGTACTGAGCGCCACGGAAGCATCCCGCTCCGCGGCCCAGTTGCCCGATCCGACGCTGCGCATCGGCATCGACAACCTGCCCGCGACCGGGCCGGATCGCTTTCACACCACGCGCGACTCGATGACGATGAAGCGCATCGGCATCAGCCAGGAATGGCTGTCCGCCGACAAGCGCGCGGCGCGGCAAGCGGCGGCCGATGCCTCGGTCGATCGCGAAGCGGTGCAGGCGCGCGCCGCTGCGGCCGACGCCCGCCTGCAGGCCGCGCTCGCGTACCTCGATGCCTTCTATGCCGGCGAGACCTTGAAGCTCTCGACGCTCATGGAACACCATGCGCATGAAGAGCTGGAAGCATCGCGCGCACGTTTGTCCTCGGCCGTGGGGAGCAGCCAGGACGTGCTGGCGCTGGCCGGCGCGCGCGGCATCTCGGAAGACGAGACGGCCGAGATCCGCCAGCAACAGAACACCGCCCGCGTCGCGTTCGAGCGCTGGGTCGGTGTGCCGCCCGATGAGCTGATGCCTCCGGGTGCCACGCCGCTCCCCACCGAGCAAAGCTACATCGCGAGCCATCCCACGGTCGCTGTGATGCAGCGCGATGTCGATGTGGCGAAGCGGGCGGCTGACGTCACCGCCTCCAACCGCAAGCCCAACTGGACCTGGGAGATGGCCTACGGCCAGCGCACCGGCTATTCGGACATGGTGTCGGTGGGCGTGAGCATTCCATTGCCCGTGGCGCCCGGCGAACGCCAGGACCGCGACACCGCGAGCAAGCTGGCGCTGGTCGAGAAGGCCGAAGCCGATCTGACCGAAGCCACCCGGGTTGCCACTGCCGAATACCGGTCGCTGTATGGCGATGCGCAACGCCTGCAGCAACGCATCGACCGCTATCGCAGCGGCGTCGTCGTTCCCGCCAGTCAAAGAACGGCTGCCGCGACGGCGGCCTACCAATCCAACCAGGGCAGCCTCGTCGTCCTGTTCGAGGCACGGCACGCCGAAGTCGAGGCGCAGCGCAAGCTGCTGGCGCTGCAGCGCGACCTTGCCAAGACCCAGATCCAACTGGCCTTCCGGCCGCTGACCGCCGAGGTGGCGCAATGAACAGAACACACACGATGGGCGCCTTGTTGCTGGCTGCCCTGTTGCTCGCGACGGGCGCTTTCTACCTGGGCCGCAAGACGGCGCAGCCTGCGGATGCGTCGATGGCGGCCCCGTCTGCCGTCGATGGCCGCAAGGTTCTTTACTGGCACGACCCGATGGTGCCGGGCCAGCGCTTCGACAAGCCGGGCAAGTCGCCCTTCATGGACATGCAACTGGTCCCGATGTATGCCGACAGCGCAACGGGCGCGGGTGGTGAAGAGGGCGTGAAGATCAGCCCCTCGGTCCAGCAGAACCTGGGCATCCGCTATGCCAGCGTGCGGCGCACGGAAACCTCCGCCTCGTTCGATGCGGTCGGCAGCGTGCAGTTCGATGAACGGCTCAACGTCGCGGTGCAGACGCGCGTTGCCGGCTATGTCGAACACCTGTCGGTGCGCGCGCCGATGGAACGTGTGCGCAAGGGGCAGGCCCTGGCGACGGTCTTCGCGCCGGAATGGCTCGGGCCGCAGAACGAGTTGCTTGCGCTCAAGCGATCCGGCGTTTCTTCGGACCTCATCGCGGCGGCGCGCGAGCGCATGCGCGCCATGTCGATTCCGGCCGATCTCATCCGGCGCAGCGAAGAGACGGGCACAGCGCAGGCGCGCTACGTTCTGGCCGCACCAGCCGATGGCGTCATCGCCGAACTGGGCGTGCGCGAAGGCGTTGCGGTCACGCCGGGCATGACGCTGTTCCGCATCGCGGGTCTGGAAAAGGTCTGGGCGGTGGTCGAGATTCCGGAAGCGCAGGCGGTGCATCTGGTGCGCGGCCAGAAGGTCCAGGCGATCCTGCAGGCCGATGTGGCGCAGTCCTTCGATGGCACGCTCGATGAGATCCTTCCGGAAGTCAACGCGGCAACGCGCACACTGAAGGCCCGCTTCGAGGTCGACAACAAGAGCGGCAAGCTGGTGCCCGGCATGCTGCTTCGGCTGCAGGTGACAGGCGCGAGCAGCACCCGCCTGATCGTGCCCGCCGAAGCCGTGATCCGCACCGGCAAGCGCGCCGTCGTCATCGTGCGCAAGGCCGATGGCGCCTTCGAGCCGCGTGACGTGTCGCTGGGTGTGGACCTGGGCGACAACATCGAAGTCGTCTCGGGTCTTGCCGAAGGCGACCAGGTGGTGGCCAGCGGCCAGTTCCTGATCGATTCCGAAGCGCGGCTGCGCTCCGTGCTGGGCAACATGGCCGCACCGGCAACCGCACCTGCTACAGCGGCCTCGACGCCAGCCATTGCAATCCACAAGGCAGAAGGCAAGGTCGAAAGCGTGGCGCCCGACGGCATCACCATCTCGCACGGCCCGGTCGCAACGCTCAAGTGGCCCGCCATGACGATGGGCTTCGCCAAGACAGCACCGGATGCCTTCCCCGACATCAAACCCGGCGACACGGTCCGCTTCGAGTTCAAGGAAGGTGGCCCCTCGGGCTACGAGCTGATCTCCATTCAGCGCATGAACAACCCGCAGCAAGGCGCCAAGCCATGATCGCCGCGCTCATCCGCTGGTCGGTCGGCAACCGCTTCCTGGTGCTGATCGCAACCGTGTTCCTCGTGGCCGCCGGCTGGTGGTCGGTGGCCCGCACGCCGCTCGATGCCTTGCCCGATCTGTCGGACACGCAGGTCATCATCCGCACGCCTTTCCCCGGCAAGGCGCCGCAGGTGGTCGAAGACCTCGTGACCTATCCGCTGACCACCACCATGCTCAGCGTGCCCGGCGCCAAGACCGTGCGCGGCTATTCCTTCTTTGGCGATTCCTTCGTCTACGTGCTGTTCGACGACAAGACCGACCCGTACTGGGCGCGCTCGCGCGTGGTGGAGTACCTGAACCAGGTGCAGAGCAAGCTGCCCGCGGGCGCCAACGCCTCGCTGGGCCCTGACGCCACAGGCGTCGGCTGGGTCTACGAATACGCGCTGGTCGACCGCACGGGCACGCGCGACATCGGCCAGTTGCGCGCACTCAACGACTGGTTCCTCAAGTTCGAGCTGAAGACCGTGCCCGACGTGGCCGAGGTCGCCAGCATCGGCGGCATGGTGCGCCAGTACCAGGTGGTGCTCGACCCCGACCGCATGCGCGCGCTGGGCATCACGCAGCAGGCGGTGGTGGATGCCTTGCAGAAGGCCAACCAGGCATCGGGCGGCTCTGTCGTGGAATTCGCCGAGGCCGAGTACATGGTGCGCTCGCGCGGCTACCTGCGTTCGCTGGACGACTTCCGCACGATCCCGCTGGCCGTGTCCGGCGCCACGCCGGTGCTGCTGCGCGACGTGGCGACGGTGCAGGTCGGCCCCGAGATGCGGCGCGGCATTGCAGAGCTGGACGGCGAGGGCGAAGTGGCCGGCGGCGTGATCGTCATGCGTTCGGGCAAGAACGCGCGCTCGACCATCGAGGCCGTCAAGGCGAAGCTCGAAACCCTCAAGCCCAGCCTGCCGCCCGGCGTCGAGATCGTGCCGACCTACGACCGCTCGCTGCTGATCGACCGCGCCGTCGACAACCTGCGCGGAAAGCTGATCGAGGAGTTCATCGTCGTCGCGCTGGTCTGCGCGGTCTTCCTGTTCCACCTGCGCTCGGCGCTGGTCGCGGTCGTGGCCTTGCCGGTCGGCGTGCTGGCCGCGTTCATCGTCATGCACTGGCAGGGCGTCAACGCCAACATCATGTCGCTGGGTGGCATCGCGATCGCCATCGGCGCGATGGTGGACGGTGCCATCGTGATGGTCGAGAACGTGCACAAGCACATCGAGGCCTTCGAGACTGCGCATGGCCGGCAGCCCACGGTGGTGGAGCGATGGCAGCTTGTTGCCGATGCCTCGGTGGAAGTCGGGCCGGCGCTGTTCTTCTCGCTGCTGGTGATCACGCTGTCCTTCGTGCCGGTGTTCTCGCTTGAAGCGCAGGAAGGGCGACTGTTCTCGCCGCTGGCCTTCACCAAGACCTACGCGATGGCGGCGGCCGCGGGCCTGTCGGTCACGCTGATCCCGGTGCTCATGGGCTACCTGATCCGGGGGCGCATTCCGCACGAGGCCGCCAACCCCGTCAACCGCTTCCTGATGGCGGTGTACAGGCCCGCGCTGGAACTGGTGCTGCGCTTTCCCAAGGGAACGCTGGTGGTGGCAGCCGTGCTGCTGGCGCTCACGGCCGTGCCGTTGATGCGCCTCGGTGGCGAGTTCATGCCGCCGCTGGACGAAGGCGACCTGCTCTACATGCCGTCCGCGCTGCCGGGCCTGTCGGTGTCGAAGGCTTCGGAGCTGCTGCAGCAGACCGACCGCCTGATCAAGACCGTGCCCGAGGTCGCGCGCGTGTTCGGCAAGGCCGGCCGCGCGGACACCGCGACCGACCCGGCCCCGCTCGAAATGTTCGAGACCACCATCCAGTTCAAGCCGAAGGCGCAATGGCGCGCGGGCATGACCGCCGACAGGCTGGTCGAGGAACTGGACCGCGCGGTGAAGGTGCCAGGCTTGACCAACGTGTGGGTGCCGCCGATCCGCAACCGCATCGACATGCTGGCGACCGGCATCAAGAGCCCCGTGGGGATCAAGGTGGCGGGCGCGGACCTGGCGACCATCGATGCGTTGACCACGCAGATCGAAGCGGCGGTGAAGAAGGTTCCCGGTGTGACGTCGGCGTTGGCCGAACGCTTGACGGGCGGGCGCTACATCGACGTCGATGTCGACCGGCTGGCCGCCGCGCGCTACGGGCTCTCGGTGGCGGACGTGCAGGCCGTGGTGTCCACGGCCATCGGCGGCGAGAACGTGGGCGAGGTCATCTCGGGCCGCGAGCGCTATCCCATCAACGTGCGCTACCCGCGCGAGGTCCGCGATTCGCTCGAACGGCTGCGGCAATTGCCCTTCGTGACCGGCAAGGGCGCGCAGTTGCTGCTCGGCGACGTGGCGAAGGTCAGCATCGAAGACGGCCCGCCGATGCTGCGCAGCGAAAACGCACGCCTGTCGGGGTGGGTGTATGTCGACGTGCGCGGTCGCGACCTGCGCTCGGCCGTCAACGACATGCAGGCCGCCGTCGACAAGGCCGTGAAGATGCCCGCCGGCTATGCCGTGTCGTGGTCGGGCCAGTTCGAGTACCTGGAGCGCGCGACCGAGCGGCTGAAGCTGGTCGTGCCGGTCACGCTGGCGGTCATCTTCGTGCTGCTCTACCTGCTGTTCCGCTCGTTCGCCGATGCGGCGCTGGTGATGGCGGCCGTGCCGTTCTCGCTCGTCGGCGGCTTCTGGCTGATCTGGGCGCTGGGCCATTCGATCTCGGTCGCCACGGCGGTCGGCTTCATTGCGCTGGCCGGCGTGGCCGCCGAGTTCGGCGTGGTGATGCTGGTCTACCTGAAGAACGCGCTGGCGCGGCGTATCGAAGCTGGCGAGCCGATGAACGACGACACGCTGCTCGCCGCCATCCGCGAAGGCGCGGTGCTGCGCGTGCGGCCCAAGGCCATGACGGTGGCGGTGGTGATGGCGGGCCTGCTGCCCATCCTGTGGGGCAGCGGCACCGGCTCGGAGGTGATGACGCGCATCGCCGCGCCGATGGTCGGCGGCATGGTCACTGCGCCGCTGCTGAGCATGCTCGTTGTTCCGGCCGCCTGGTATCTGCTGCGCCGGCGTGGCAATGCAGGGCGCACCCGTTTGTCTGCTGCTGTTTCCAATCAACCCACTGAAGGAGTTACCCGATGAAAGTCTTGCATCCTCTCGCGTTCGCGCTGCTCGTTGCGTCGGCCGTTGCCGCCCAGGCTCAAATGTCGAAGGAAGAAATGTCGTCCATGAAGATGCCTGCACCCGCTCCACAGGCCGCCGGCATGCTGACCGATGCGGTTGTCCAGAAGATCGACACGGCGGGCGGCGTGATCGTGCTCAAGCACGGCGACATTCCCAACCTCGCCATGCCGCCCATGACCATGGGCTTCGATGTCGCCGACAGGAAGATGCTTGATGCGGTGAAGGCCGGCGACAAGGTCAGGTTCCATGTGGAGGTCATGAAGGGCAAGCCCACCGTGACGCACCTGGAAGCGGCCCGCTGAGGCTCAGTCGGGGCGCACGGCCGGGCAAGCTTCTTGCAGCTTTGGAGGCTCTGCCCGGGCAACCCCCATGGCAGGAAGTGCCACCCGGCAGTAGATTTCCCCACTTTGGCCTTCGGGAGTGTTCGTGGACGCATGGTCGAGCCAGCAGCTTTCTCCCCTCTACGGGCGCGAGGTCTTCCGCTCGCGCGAGGCGGACGAGACGCACGAGCGCGTGGCCCATGAGCTGAAGGCGCACCGCAGCGTCTGGGGGCGCGGCAAGGTCGATGCGATCTTCTGCCGCGCCGAGCTGAGCGCACTGTCGCTGTGCATCCTGCGCTATGGCTGCGACGTCGACATCGAGCCCGATGCGCTGGGCAACTTCGTGCTGGTTCAGATGCCGTTGCGCGGCCATGCCGAAATCCACACCGGCGGCCAGACGCTGCAGATCCATCCCGGCCAGGGCGCGGTGGTGTCCGCGCACAAGCCGGTGCGGCTGCGCTGGCATGCCGACTGCGAACAGCTCATGCTGAAGATCGAACTCAGCCGCCTGCAGGAGGTGGCGCGCCGCGCCTTCGCCACGCGCCATTCGGACGACGTGGGCGAGATCGATTTCGAGATGCCGCTGCGGCTCGACGACGCCGCCGGCACGCAGTGGTGCCGCATGGTCGCCAACCTCGCGTCGCTGTTGCCGGCATCGAGCAACAGCTCGCCGTACGACCCGCGCTGGCTCGCGCACTGCGAAGACAACCTCATGCTCTACCTGCTGTGCCACCGGCCCAACTCGGTGCGCAGGCAGCACGAGGCCCTGCGCATCGGCTCGGAAACCACCAGCCTGCGGCAACTGCGGCGCGCCGAGGAATTCATGCGCAGCCGGCTCGAAGCCGCGCTGTCGCTGGAAGAGGTGGCGCAGGCCGCCGGGGTCAACCGCCGCACGCTGGCGCTGCTGTTCCGGCGCTACCGCGATCTGTCGCCGATGGAAGTGCTGCGCAACATGCGGCTCGACGCCGCGCACGAACAACTGGCACGCCACGACGGCACGAGCGTGACGCAGATCGCGCTCGACTGCGGCTTCTCGCACCTGAGCCGCTTTGCCGCCTGCTACCGCGAGCGCTTCGGCCAGCTCCCGCGCGACACCTCGCGGGAGCCTGGCGCGAAGCACTGATCCAGGCACTGAACGTTCAGGACTTCATCGCGCACTTCACGGCTGAGCTGTCCTGGTAGTTCTGGAACACGGTGCCGATGACCTTGTTGGCGATGCGTCCGTTGGCGTCCCTGGCGATCACGCGCAGGTAGTAGTTCTGAATGGGGAAGTTGTTCGGCCCGTAGCGGAAATCGCCGCGCACCGACTTGTAGTTCGCCGCCTTGATCGCCTTGAGCAGCGCGGGCTTGTCGGCCACCTTGCCGCCAATGTCGCGCACGGCCGCGTCCATGGCCATCAGCACGTCATAGGCCTGGCCCGCATAGAACGACGGGTTGCGCCCGTTGTTCTGCTGTCGGAAGGCTGCCACGAAGCGCTGGTTGGCCGGGTTGTCGAGGTCGAACGACCAGTGCGCGGTGTTGAAGAGCCCGAGCATCGGCTCGCCCACGGCAGGGATCATGTCTTCGTCGGCCGAGAACGCGGTGGAGATCAGCGCCACGTCCTTCGACAGCCCTGCGGCGACGAACTGCTTGATGAAGCTCACGCCCATGGCACCGGGCAGGAAGAAGTAGAGCGCCTCGGGTTTGGACGCGCGGATCTGCGCCAGTTCGGCCGAGTAGTCGAGCTGCCCGAGCTTGGTGTACAGCTCATCGCCCACCGTGCCCTTGAAGGTGTGCTTGAAGCCGTTGATGGCGTCCTTGCCGCCGGGGTAGCTGGGCGCGATCATCGCGACCTTCTTGAACCCCTTGTCCGAGGCGAACTTGCCGGCCGATTCGTAGTACGCGTCGTTGGGGTACGACGCGCCGAAGAAGTACGAGTTGCAGCGCGCACCCGAATAGTCGCTCGGCCCCGCGTTGCTCGACAGGTAGGGCACTTTGGCGGCGAAGAGCGGTGGCCCCACGGCCAGCGCGACCGATGAGCCGACGGGCCCGGTGAACAGGTCGATCTTGTCGCGCAGCAGCATGCGGTCGACCACCTGCCGGGCCGTCTCGGGGTTGCCGGCGGTGTCGGCCTCGACGAACTCGACCGGCACGCCACCGAGCTTGCCTCCGAGCTGTTTCATCGCGACGGCGAAGCCGGCCTTGGCCTCGGCGCCGCCGACGGCGAACGGGCCTGAAAGGTCCATCGCGAGACCGACCTTGACGGCCGGTGCCTGCGCCTGTGATGCCGACGCGCCAGTGACGACGGCGATGGCCAACAAGGCCGTTCTGATGCTTGCCTGCGACATGAAAAATCTCCTCTCGGGGTGATTCGGGTGACGTGGGGGGATGCGGAGCGCGGGTCGGAGTCTGCGTGCCGCCATGGCGGGCGGCTATCCGTTTTCTGCAGCGAGCCGGCCTGCACGAAATGGACAGACAGCGGGGAGGGCGCTGCCCAGAATGCCCCGCAAACCCCACCCGTTTCCACCGTTTCCATCACTTCGAGAGACACCCACGATGAGTCAGTACATCGACATCCCGGCTGCCGACGGCGGCCAGACCTTTCGCGGCTACCTGGCCCTGCCGGCCTCGGGGCGCGGCCCCGGCATCGTGCTGTGCCAGGAGATCTTCGGCATCAACGACTACGTGCGCGAAGTGGCCGATCTCTATGCGGAAGAAGGCTATGTGGTGCTGGCGCCCGACCTGTATTGGCGGATGGAGCCCAACGTCGATCTGGGCTATTCGCCGGAAGACTGGCAACGCGCCTTCGGCTTCTTCCAGAATTTCGACATTGCCGCCGGCATCGCGGACGTCACGGCCAGCGTGAAGGCGCTGCGCGCGCACCCGGCCTGCACCGGCAAGGTCGGCGCGCTGGGCTTCTGTCTGGGCGGCAAGCTGGCCTACCTGGCGGCCGCGCATTCGGGCGTGGACGCGGCCGTGGGCTACTACGGCGTCGGCATCGAGGCCGCGCTCGACCTGGTGCCGAAGATCGAATGCCCGATCGCGCTGCACTTCGCCGAGCTCGACAAGTTCTGCCCGGCCGAGGCCCGCACGCAGGTGCTCGATGCCTTCGCCGGCAAGCCGGGCGCGCAGATGTATGTCTACCCCAGCGTGGACCATGCATTCGCGCGCACCGGCGGCGAGCATTTCGACAAGCCTTCCACCCTGATGGCGCACCAGCGTTCCATGGCGTTGTTCAAGGAGGCCATCGGCCCCGTCTACGACCTGTCGGCGCTCTGGGACAAGCACTGCGAGTACGAGTTCGCCACGCGCGACGTGGTCGCCACCATGGCCACGATGGTGAGCGAGCCCTACGTCAACCACATTCCGACCATGACCGGCGGGGTGGGGGCCAAGGAGCTGTCGCGCTTCTACAAGCACCACTTCATTCCGAGCACGCCGCCGGACACGCGGCTCACGCCGATCTCGCGCACCGTGGGCGCGACGCAGATCGTCGATGAAATGCTGTTCTGCTTCACCCACACCGTCGAGATCGACTGGATGCTGCCGGGCATCGCGCCCACCGGCAAGCCGGTGGAAATTCCGCTCGTGGCCATCGTGAAGTTCCGTGGCGACAAGCTCTATCACGAGCACATCTACTGGGACCAGGCCAGTGTGCTCGCGCAGATCGGCCTGCTCGACACCAAGGGCCTGCCCGTGGCCGGCGTCGAAACCGCGCGCAAGCTGGTCGATGAAACGCATCCGTCGAACACGCTGATGCCGCGCTGGTCGAAGTCGAACGGGCTGACCATCGCCGACCCCGCGCTGCCCCTGGGATGAAAGACGCCGACGCCATGCTGGAACTCGTGGTGGCGGCCGTGCGGCCGCTCACGCCGGCCATCACGTCCTTCGTGCTACGCGATGTGAAAGGCGGTACGTTGCCGCCGTTTGCGCCGGGCGCGCACCTGGGCGTGCAGGTGGTGCAGCCCAATGGGCGCATCGGGCAGCGTGCGTATTCGCTGGTGGCGCCGCATGCCGACGAAGACTGCTACGAGATCGCCGTGCTCCGCGAACCGCAGGGCGCGGGCGGCTCCGCCTGGATGCATGGCCTGGCGCAGGGCGCCGTCATTGCCACGCACCCGCCGCGCAACGACTTCGCGCTGCACAAGGGGAGCGCGCCGCCGTTGCTGATCGCCGGAGGCATCGGCATCACGCCGCTGCTGTGCATGGCGAGGTCGCTGGCGGCCGAAGGGTTGCCCTTCGACTTTCACTACGCCACCCGCAGCGAAGAGGCCACGGCCTACCTGCATGAAGTGCGCGCGTTGGGCGGGCACGTGCTTCACGACGGCGGCGACCCATCGCGCGGGCTTGTGCTGCAGACGGTGCTGGCACACCCGCAGCCCGGGCGCCATCTGCATGTGTGCGGCCCCCGCGGCATGGTGCAGGTCGTGGTCGACACGGCCCGTGCGCTCGGCTGGCCCGACGACCATGTGCACTGCGAGCTGTTCGCCGGTGCCCTCGAACAGACGGGCGACACGGCCTTCGAGGTGCGCACCCTGCGCTCGGGCAAGACGCTGACCGTTTCACCGCAACAGAGCCTGCTCGACGTGCTCATCGCCGCCGGGCTCGACCCCTTGTACGACTGCCGCCAGGGCGATTGCGGCGTGTGCGCCGTCGATGTGGTCGAGGGCGTTCCCGACCACCGCGACCACAACCTCAGCGAACGCGAAAAGGCCGAAGGCCGGACCCTGTGCACCTGCGTGTCGCGCGCCAAGACACCGCACCTGGTGCTCGACATCTGACGACGAAGTTTCAGGAGACCCACCCCCATGACGACAACCACCATCGACCTGCAGGCGCTCGTGCAGCCTGACCGCGTGCACAAGCGCGTCTACACCGACCCCGCCATCTTCGAGCTGGAAATGGACCGCGTCTTCGGCCAGGCCTGGCTGTACGTGGGCCACGAAAGCCAGGTGCCGAACGTCGGCGACTACTTCACCACGCGCCTAGGCCGCGAGCCCGTGGTGATGGTGCGCCACACCGACGGCGAAGTGAACGTGCTGTACAACCGCTGCCCGCACAAGGGCGCCAAGATCGTGCCCGACGGCAGCGGCAGCGCCGGCAAGTTCTTGCGCTGCCTGTACCACGGCTGGACCTTCAAGTGCGACGGCAGCCTGCTGTCGGTGCCGCTGCGCAGCGGTTATGAAGACACGGCGCTGGACCTCAAGGACGGGTCGCACTCGGTGCGCAAGGTGGCGCGCGTGGCCAGCCACCGCGGCTTCGTGTTTGCGAGCCTCTCAGAAGACGGCCCCGGGCTGACCGAGTTTCTGGGCGGCGTGGCCACCTCGCTCGACAACTTCTGCGACCGCGCACCCGATGGCGAGGTGGAGGTGGCCGGCGGCGTGCAGCGCGTGATCCAGCGCAACAACTGGAAGATCTTCTTCGAGAACCTGCACGACACGATCCACGCGGTGGCCACGCACGAATCGTCGTGGCGCGCGGCCAAGGAAGAATACGAAGCCATGCCGGCCGGCACACGCAAGCCCTTCGAGGTGGTGATCGTCGATGGCAACGGCGAGCCGCTGGAGTTCTGGGCCAACCTCGAACTCAAGGGCTACGACCACGGCCACGGCTTCATGGAAGGCATCTTCGTGCCGCCCACCGACCCGGTGAGCCTGGCCTACGTGGCCTCGCTCGAGGCCAGCCAGGGCGCGCAGCGTGCCGACGAAATCCTGCGCGTGAACCGGCACAACACCATCGTGTACCCGAGCTGTTCGCCGCACACTTCGTTCCAGCAGATCCGCGTGATCCGGCCGCTGTCGGTCGATCGCACGCTGGTCGAGATCTTCAGCTTCAGGCTGAAGGGCGCGCCTGAGGCGAGCTTCCAGCGCACGCTGAAATACACCAACATCGTCAATTCGCCCTCGTCGAACGTGATGCCCGACGACCTGGAGGCCTACTACCGCGTGCAGGAAGGGCTGGGCTCCGACGGCGGCGACTGGGTCAGCATGCACCGCGCGGCCGGGCGCGACCAGCCCCTGCCGGGCGGGCGCGCCTCCACCGGCAACAGCGAGATGCCGTCGCGCAACATGTTTGCCGCCTGGGCGTCGTACATGGGCACGCAGGCCGGAGGTGCGGAATGAACTTCAACGACTGGCACGAGCAGCAGGAGATCACCCAGTTCCTGCACCACGAGGCACGCCTTCTGGACGAACACCGCTGGGACGAATGGCAGCGCCTCTTCACGCCCGACGGGCTGTACTGGGTGCCGCTGGTGCACGGGCAGACCGACCACATCAACCACGCATCGCTGTTCTGTGAAGACGCGCTGCTGCGCTCGATGCGGGCGCGGCGGCTCGAACAGGCACGCGCCTATTCGCAGCAGCCGCCGACGCGCACGGTGCATGTGCTGGGCAACATCGCGCTCGAATCGCGCAGCGAGGCCGAGTGTGTCGTGCGCTCGACCTTCCTGCTGCTCGAATGGCGCAAGACCGAACAGCGCAGCTTCGGCGGCAGCGTGCTGCACACCCTGCGGCGCGACGGCGGCGAACTGCGCATGCAGACCAAGCGCGTCGATCTGGTCAACTGCGACGCGCCGCACGAAGCCCTGCAGGTGTTCATGTGACGGCGGCGCTGCTGGCCATGCACTACCAGAACGACGTGCTGCACGTCGATGGCAAGGTGCGAGTGGGCGTGGCGGCCGACGACCCTGCGCGCCCCCGGCTGATCGCCTCGGCCGCGCGCCTGATCGCCGGCGCGCGCGCGAACGGCGTGCCGGTGATCTTCGTGCGCATCGCCTTCGCGCCGGGCTATGCGGACTGCCTGCGCAACTGCACGCTGTTCCGGCGCGTGGCTGAAACGGGCGCTGTGCTCGACGGGTCGTGGGGTGCGGAGTTCTATGGCGAACTCGCGCCGTTGCCGGGCGAAGCCATCGTCACGCACAAGCGGAACAACCCGTTCTGGGCCAGCGGGCTCGAAGAAGCCGTGCGCCGCACCGGTGCCTCGCGCCTCTATGTGGCGGGCATCGCGACCAATCACGTGGTCGAGCATGGCGCGCGCCACGCCAGCGACCTGGGCTACGACGTGGCGGTGGTTGCCGATGCCTGCAGCACCGCGCAGGCGCACCTGCATGCGGCCAGCCTTGAAACGCTGGCGATGCTCGCGGATGTGATGAACGTCGACAGCGCGATCGCGCAGATGGAGGCCACGCCATGAACTTCGAAGGAAAAGTCGCCGTCGTCACCGGCGCGGCCGCGATGCTCGGCAGCGCCATCGTGCGGGCCTTCGTGCAGGGTGGGGCGCAGGTGTTTGCGGTGGACATCGATACCGCGCGCGGCGAAGCACTGCAGACCGAGCTGGGCCCGCGCTGCCGCTTCGTGGCCTGCGACATCGCGTCCGACACCGCGCTAGATGCATTGGTGGCCGACGCGCTCGCCAGCGCGGGCCGCATCGACTTCCTGGTCAACAACGCGGTGGTCTACGGTGACAAGGGGCTGGAGGCTTCGCGCGGCGAATGGCTGCAGGCGCTCGATGTCAATCTGGTCTCTGGCGCAATGCTGCTGCAGAAGACCGCCGACGCGCTGGCGGCGCAGGGCGGGGCGGTCGTGAACATGGGCAGCGTCGGGGGCAAGTTCGGCACGGCCGGGCGGGCGCTCTATCCCGCGGCCAAGGCGGCGATCCTGCAGCTCACGCGCAACCAGGCGGCGAGCCTGGCGCCGCGGCGGGTGCGGGTGAACTCGGTGTCCCCGGGCTGGACGTGGTCGGACGCGCTGTCCCGCATGGCCGGCGGCGACCGGGTGCATGCGGACCGTGTCGCGGCGCCCATGCATCCGCTGGGCCGCGCGGGAGACGCCGACGACGTGGCGCAGGTGGTGCTGTTCCTGTGCTCGGACGCCGCGCGCTTTGTGACGGGCGCGGACATTCCGGTCGACGGCGGTTTCTCGATGCTGGGGCCGGACCAGGGGCGCTCGGCCCGGGACTGGTTCGGCGCATAGGCCGAACGCGGGCCTTACTTGCCGGACGCCTTGGCCACGCTCACGGCGCCCTTCATGCCCATGTCGTAATGGCCGGGCTGAAGGCAGCCGAAATCGACCTTACCGGCCTTGGTGAACTGCCAGACGATCTCGCCCGTCTTGCCGGGCGCGAGCGTGACCATGTTCGGCTCGGCATGTTCCATCTCGGGGTTCTTTTTCATCGCCTCGTAGTGCGCCTTGAGGTCCTTTTCGGTGCCGAGCACGAGTTCGTGCTTGAGGTTGCCGGAGTTGCTGACGACGAAGCGCACGGTCTCGTTTTGCTTGACTTCGATGTTGGCGGGCGTGAAGCGCATCGAATCGGTCATGTCGACCTTGACTGTGCGCGTGACCTTGGTGACGACGCCGGGCTTGCCCGTGGCGTCGTCGGTGTCGTGGCCGCCTGCGTGGCTGCCTGCGGCGCTGGCGCTCGCGGCGGTGAATACGGAAAGGGCGAACAGGGCGAGGGAGTGAAGCGTTTTCATGAAATTCCTTGTGTGTCGGGGTATGTGAGAGAAAAACCGGGAGCCGGATGAGCGAGATGAACGGGCGCGCGCGACCGCACCCACGACGGATCACGGGTGCAGAGGCACGGGCGCGCTCAGGCGCGAGGAGGTTTTTCTGGAACGCCGGGTACAAGGACCCGCAGGGCGCTGGGCAGCGCCACCAGGTCTGCCGCCGGCAGATGCGGGAAGGCCACGACGGTGGCCGTGGGCATCAGTGCCGCCGCCTGGCATGCGCCGCAGGTGCCGCACTTGTGGGCGGTGTCGCTGTCCGGCGCGGCGTGGTCATGCGAAGAAGACGCGGCATGCACCGCCTGCGAGGTCACCGGCGTGCAGAACGCCTGGGACACGGCCGCGAATCCCTGAAAAGGAATCGCGAGCATCACGGCCCACAGCAAGAACGCACGGAAACGACACATGTCGAAAATTTTATCGGCGCGTCGTCCGGCGCAGATTACATGTTGGTAATGTGTGCGACCCATCACGAAGGCCCCCGTGGACACCTCACAGCCACCCGCGACACCCGTGCCCGCACCGGCGATCGAACCCGTTTCGTTCGCCGAAGCCCTGCGCTTCTGGTTCAAGCTGGGCTTCATCAGCTTCGGCGGACCGGCGGGGCAGATCGCGCTGATGCACACCGAGCTGGTCGAGCGCCGGCGCTGGATCAGCGAAAAACGCTTTCTGCATGCGCTCAACTTCTGCATGCTGCTGCCCGGGCCCGAAGCCCAGCAACTGGCCACCTACATCGGCTGGCTGATGCACCGCACGCGCGGCGGCATCGTGGCCGGCGCGCTGTTCGTGCTGCCCTCGCTGTTCATCCTGATCGCGTTGTCGTGGATTTACCTGCGCTTCGGCAACGTGCCGGTGGTGGCGGGCATCTTCTATGGCATCAAGCCGGCGGTGACGGCGCTGGTGGTGCATGCGGCGCATCGCATCGGTACCCGCGCGCTGAAGAACGCGTGGATGTGGGGCATCGCGGCGGCGGCCTTCATCGCCATCTTCGCGTTCGACACCCCGTTCCCAGCCATCGTGATCGGCGCCGGCCTGATCGGCTACTTCGGCGCGCGATGGCACCCGGAGGTGTTTGCGATCGGCGGCGGCCATGGCAGCGCCAGCAAGAGCTACGGCCCGGCGCTGATCGACGACGACACGCCACCGCCGCCGCACGCGCGCTTCTCGCCCTCGCACCTGGCCAAAGTACTGGGCGTCGGGGCGGGCTTGTGGTTGCTGGCGATGGGCGTGCTCGTCGGCCTGCAGGGTCTGCACGGCACGTTGACGCAGATGGGCTGGTTCTTCACCAAGGCTGCGCTGCTGACCTTCGGCGGCGCGTATGCGGTGCTGCCCTATGTCTATCAGGGGGCCGTCGAGCAATACCAGTGGCTGTCGGGCGCGCAGATGATCGACGGCCTTGCGCTCGGCGAAACCACGCCCGGCCCGCTGATCATGGTCGTGGCCTTCGTCGGCTTTGTCGGTGGGTGGCTCAAGCAGGTGCTCGGGCCTGAAGCGCTGTTCCTGTCGGGTGCGCTGGCGGCCAGCGTGGTGACCTTCTTCACCTTCCTGCCGTCGTTCATCTTCATCCTGGCGGGCGGGCCGGCCATCGAAGCCACGCATGGCCGGCGGGGCTTCACGGCACCGCTGTCGGCCATCACCGCTGCGGTGGTGGGCGTGATCCTGAATCTGGCGCTGTTCTTCGCGTACCACGTGCTCTGGCCGAAGGGCTTCGGCGGGCACTTCGATGCGATCTCTGCGGTCATCGCCGTCGCGGCAACTGTTGCCCTGTTCCGCTTCAAGGTCGGCGTGATGCCGCTGCTGGGCCTGTGCGGCGCGGCAGGGCTGGCGATCACACTGCTGGCACCGGGCCTGCGCTGACGACGGTGTTCAGGCCGCGGCGGTGGCCCGGTACCAGTCGATGCCGGCGTCGTCCGTGTCGCGCGCGATCTCGCCGCGGTGCAGCAGGTAGTTCAGGCACGCCAGGCTTTCGCCCGTCGCCATGCCCAGCAGCGGAACGTCGGATTCGGCGATGGCGCGCGCGAACAGGCTGCCGAACACATCGACCGCTCGCTTGGGCGTCTTCAATGCGTTCTTCAGGCGATCGAGCGCGCGCTCCTGCCCGGTCTGCAGCCGGTCGATGCGCGCATGCAGGCCGCGAAAGCACTCGTTGTGCGATGGCAGCACCAGCACGTCGTCGGGAATCTCGCGCTTGAGCTTGGCCAGCGACGCGAGCCAGTCGCCCATCGGGTCGGCGTCGGGCTCCACGGGCGAGACCGAGACGTTCGATGAAATGCGCGGCAGGATCTGGTCGCCCGAGATCAGCACCTTCAGATCGGGGCAGTACAGGCAGGCATGCTCCGGCGAATGGCCGTTGCCGGTCACCACGCGCCAGTCGTGCGCGCCGATGCGCAAGGTCTCGCCATCGCGAAGCCGCCTGAAGCTGTCGGGCAGCGGGTGGATGTGCTTGCCGAAGTTGCCGAAGCGCGTGCGGTAGGTCTCGATGGCCGCGTCGCCCCAGCCGGTGCGCCGGTAGAAGGCAATGGCGTCGTCGGGTGCCTCGCGGCCGGTGTCGGACACCATCACGCGGCACATCATGTATTCGGCGCGGGTCATCCACAGCCGCACGCCGAACTTGCGCGTGAGCCAGCCGGCCATGCCCACGTGGTCGGGGTGCATGTGCGTCACGAAGACGCGGGTCAGGCCGCGCGTGTCGGGCGAGTTGGCGAACAGCTCGCGCCAGACCGCCACGGTTTCTTCGGTGCGCACGCCCGTGTCCACCACCGCCCAGCCGTCGCCGTCGTCCAGTGCCCACAGGTTGATGTGATCGAGCGAGTAGGGCAGCGGCATGCGTATCCAGTACACGCCGGGCGCCACCTCGATCGATTTGCCGCGTTGCGGAAGCTCCGCAAAGGGATATATGAGCTTGCCCTTGGCCGCTTCCGCCGTTTCTTCCAGACCGTCCATCGTGTGTATCTCCTGAGGATGGATTGTGACGCCGGCTTGCGGTGCGCCCGGCCCACGGCGCCGATGCAGCGGAACCGATAATGCCCGGTTGCCTGACACCAACCACCAACGAAGCGAGGCCGCGTGAAATTCATTCATGCCGCGGACATCCATCTCGACAGCCCCCTGCACGGCCTGAGCGCGTACCCCGACGCGCCCGCCGCGCAACTGCGCAACGCGTCGCGCGATGCGTTCTCTCAACTGGTCGAACGCGCGATCGAAGAGCAGGTGGCCTTTGTCGTCATCGCCGGCGACCTGTACGACGGCGACTGGAAGGACCACAACACCGGCATTTTCTTCAGCAAGGAAATGGGGCGCCTCAAGCGCGCGGGCATCCGGGTGTTTCTGCTGTTCGGCAACCACGATGCCGAAAGCGAGATGACGAAGAAGCTCACGCTGCCGGACAACGTGCTGAGCTTTTCCTCGCGCAAGCCCGAGGTGCACAGGCTGGACGACCTGAAGGTCGCGCTGCACGGCCAGAGCTTCAAGGACAAGGCCATCACCGACAACCTCGTGCTGCGTTACCCCGAGCCCGTTGCCGGCTACTACAACATCGGCGTGCTGCACACGGCGCTGGAGGGCTACAGCGCCCACGCCAACTACGCGCCCTGCTCGTTGGCCGAACTCAACGCCCGGGGCTACGACTACTGGGCGCTGGGCCATGTGCACGAGTTCCAGCACTGGTCGGAGCAGTCCGAGATCGTCTTTCCCGGCAACCTGCAGGGTCGGCACATCCGCGAGACCGGTCGCCGTGGTGCGGTGCTGGTGACGGTGGAAGAGGGCCACACGAACGTCGAGAGGCTGTTCCTCGATGTGCTGCGGTGGGAGTCCGTCGAGGTCGATGCCTCGGAGTGCGTCTCGATGGCTGACGTGGCTCGCCAAGTGGGCCGTTCGCTGGAAGACCTGCTGCTGGTCGACGGCCATGTGCCCCGCGCCGTTCGGGTCACGCTGCGTGGTCGCACGCGGGCGCATGGCGCGCTGTTCGGCAAGGCCAACGAGCTTCGCGCGGAAGTGCTGGGGCAGATCGCGGCCATCGGCAACGAACGCCTGTGGCTTGAAAAGGTGAAGCTCGCGACGCAGCCCTTCGATGCGATGAAGGATGTTGGCGCCCGCATGGATGCGATTGCCGACCTGCAGGAGATTCTTGGCGAGGCGGCGGCCGACCCGGCGTTTCTGGAGCAGTTGCGCAACGAACTGCAGCCCTTCTTCGGCAAGGTGGCCGCCGATGTGAAAGAGGACGTGCCCTTCCTCACGCTGGCGCGAGAGGGTGACTTCAGCGCGTTGCTCGCGCATGTGTCGCCAGCGCTCTTGGCCAGCCTGATGGACGGGGAGTGAAGGCCATGCGCATCCGACAACTGCAACTGCTCAAGTACGGCAAGTTCGATGGCACGTCCGTCGAATTTCCCAAGGCCGCGTGCGATTTCCACGTCATCGTCGGGCCGAACGAGGCTGGCAAGTCGACGGTTCGCAATGCGATTTCCGAGCTGCTGTTCGGCATGCCGTTGCGCACGAAGCTGGACTTCAGGCACGCGCTCACCGAGATGCGCCTGGGCGGCACGCTGGAGGGCGAAACCGGGGACACGGAGTTCCACCGGGCCCGGGGCAGAACGCCGCTGCGCACGCCGGCCGACGACACGCTGCCCGAGAACCATCTCGCGCCGTTCCTGGGAACCGCCGACAAGGCCTTCTTCGAGCAGATGTTCTGCATGGACCACGAGCAGTTGGTCGAGGGCGGCAAGAGCATCCTCGATGGCTCGAAGGACGTCGGGCGCGTGCTGTTCCAGTCCGCAGCCGGCATTGCGAGCCTGGGCCCTGTGCGCGAGTCGCTGGAGAAGCAGGCGAGCGGCCTGTGGGCGCCTCGCAAGGCCAGCAGCGACTACGCGCTGGCGGCCCAGCGCTTCGACGAAGCCAGCACCGAGCTGAAGAACGCGCAGGTCAAGACGAAGGTGTGGAGCGAAGCCAAGAGCGCGCTGGACGAGGCGGTGAACGAGATCGCCACCGAGGAGGCCCGGCGCCTGTCGCTGGAAACCGCTCGCTCCCAACTGGAGCGGGTGCGCCGCCTCGCACCCTTCCTGCTCAAGCTCAAGACCCGAGAGGCGGAGCTGGCCGAGTTGAGCGAGTTGGGCGATGTGATCGAGTTCCCGGCCAGCGCCCTCGCGGACCTGAGCGCCGGCGGGGCCGAGCTTTCATCGGCCGAAGCACTTCTGCAGGCACGCGCCATGGACGTGAAGGCGCGCCGGCAAGCGTGCGACGAGGTGTCGTTCGACGGCGCCGCGCTGGCGTTCCGCAAGGACATCGAAGCGCTCGATGCCATGCGAAGCCTGTGCGCGAACCATCCGCGAGATTTGCCCTTGCGGCAGGCAGAAGTCGACCGGCTTCTCGAAGAAGCCAAGGCCGCCGCCGCCCAACTGGGGTGGCCGGCGGATGAGGCGGGCATTCGCGCCAGCCTGCCGACGGCGCTGGCGCTGAAGGCGGTTTCCAACCTGCTGCGCGACCGTGGCGCTGTGCATCAGACGATGCGCAGCGCCGAAGAGGCGGTGCAGCAGAAAACTGTGGACCTCGACGGCTACCTGGCCGAGCTGGAAGGGCTTCAGTCGTCGGAAGTGCCCCTGAAATTGCGGCAGGCACTCGACGAAGCATTGCCGCTCAAGGCCAGCGGCGCCAGGCAGCGGAGCCTGGGCGCCGGAGTCGATCAGGCGGGCGCGAGGCTGGGCCATGCGCTGGCGGCCTTGGGCCGCTGGAGCGCGCCGGTCGACAGGCTGCGCGCCATGGAGGTGCCGTCCACCACGCGGATTTCGTCGCTGCAACGCCAGCGCCATGAAAGCGCGACGGCCTGCACGCATGCGCGCGAGAAGCTGGACGCGTCCCGCGCCGAAGCGGACCGGCTCGAACTCGAAGTGGCGCATTTCGAGCACGCGCACAAGGTGGTCACGCCGACCGAGGTGCATGAAGCCCGAACGAGCCGCGATGCGACTTGGACGTCGATCAAGCGCGGTGATGTGCAGGTTGCCACGGGTGCGCCCTCGCTCGATGCGGCCATCCGGCTTGCGGACGAGCTGGTCGATTCGCAACTCGGCACAGCGACCGATGCCGCGACTTTGCAGAGCATCCGGCAGCGGCTGGAGCAGGCGAGGGCGGATGCCTTGCGGCACGCACAGTTGCTCGCCGACCGCACGGCCGAACTCGAACAGCTCGATCTGAGCTGGGCAACGGCCGCCTCTGCTGCCGGCTGGACGGGCATGCCGCTGGACGATGCCGCCGATTGGCTCGACAAGCGCACCGAGGCGCTCGACGCGCAGGAAGCGCTGGAGCAACGGCAGCACGATCTGGACGAGGAGGTTTCTTCCTCGCGCCATGCACGCGAGGCACTGGTTTCTGCGTTGAAAGACGCGGCCGTTGCCGCGCAGGACGAAGGCGACCTCGCGGCGCTGTGCACTGCTGCCAGTGTTCATGTGAGCCAGGTCGATGCAACGCTTGCGCGAAAGAGCGGCTTGCAGCAACAGATGACGCAAGCGCAACGCGCGCTGGAGGGCTTCAAGGCGAATGCCGAATCGGCCACGCGCCAGCACGAGGCATGGGCGCTTCAATGGTCCGCAGCGCTTCAAAGCGCCAAGCTGCAGGCGGCCTCCGCGACCTTCGCCGAAGCCGAAGGCGCGGTCGAACTCGCGAACGAGGCGGCGGACCGGCTCGACAAGGCGGACGGCATTCGCCGCGAGCGCATCGACACCATGCGGGCCGACCTGGAAAAGCTGGAAGCCGAAGCGAAGCGGCTGGCAGCGCAACTGGAGCCGGACCTGCTCTCGCTCGGCGATTGGCCCGAGGTGTCCAGGCGCCTGTCGCAGCGCCTTCAGGAAACGGCCAGCGCGGCGCAGAAGGCCGGGCTGGCCGATGCCGCGCTGCTCACGGCGCAATCGCAGGAAAGCGATGCAGAACTTCGTGTGCGCACGGCACAGGCGCGGCTGAAGCCGTTGCTGGAACTTGCCAGCGTCGAGTCGGCGCCCGAGGCCGTTCCGCTCGTGGAGCGTTCCGACAGGCAACGGGCGCTTCGCAAGGAGCTTGCCGAGGCGCGCGAGGCGCTGATCCAGGACGGCGATGGACTCGCCCGCGAGGCCATCGAAGCCGAAATCTCCGAATACGCCCCGACGGAGGTGCTCGGGCTGCTGGAACAGGCCCGCAACGACCTTGCCGCGGTGACCGAGCGCCTGAACCTGCTGGTGCAAAAGCGCGTCAACGCGGAGCAGGCGTTCTCCGCCATTGCAGGCCAAGCCAACGCCGCGACCGCCGAGGCAAGACGGCAAGAGGCATTGGCCGCGATGGGCGAAGTGGCCGAGCAATACCTGGAAGTCGCGACGGCGGGCAAGCTCCTTAAATGGGCCATTGACCGGTACCGCGACCGCAAGCAGGGCCCGATGCTCCAGCGCGCCAGCGCGGTGTTCAGCGAACTCACGCTGGGCGACTTCACCAAGCTGGGCGTGGACTACGAGAAGGACACGCCCGCGCTGTATGCCCGCCGCAAGGGCGGGCAGGTGGTGGAGGTCTCGGGCCTGAGCGAAGGCACGCGCGACCAGCTCTATCTGGCCCTGCGCATCGCCGCGCTGGAGCTTCATCTGGAGAACGCGAAGGCGCTTCCCTTCGTGGCCGATGATCTCTTCGTCAACTTCGACGACGGGCGGGCGAAGGCTGGCCTGAAGGCACTGCGCGAGTTGTCGCAGCGCACGCAGGTGGTCTTTCTCACGCACCACGATCACCTGTTGCCCTTCGTGCGCGAGGTGTTTGCCGATGGCGTGAACATCATCGAACTTCAAAGAGACACAGCGGATGCGGGTTGAGTTGAGGAACCTCCGGGCGCAGCGGCCCTCTTACCCAGTTTTTCTGCTTCCTCTTCTTCCTTCTCGATGAATGAAATCCGCAATACCGCCGCCGAACTCTCTCGTTTCCGTCGCCGTGTGGTGGTGGTCGGCTGCGTGGTGCTGTTCGGCTTCGGGCTGATCGGCGCGCGGCTGGCATTCCTGCAGGTCGTGCGCCATGAAGAGCTGGCGGACAGGGCCGAGAGCAACCGCACGGCCATCGTGCCGGTGGTGCCCAACCGGGGGCAGATTCTCGACCGCAACGGCGTGGTGCTGGCGTCGAACTACGCGGCCTACACGCTGGAGATCACGCCATCGAAAGTGGGCGACATCAACGCGGCCATGGACGAGCTGGGCGCCATCGTCGAAGTCACGCCCAAGGACCGGCGCCGCTTCCATCGGCTGCGCGAAGACTCGCGCAGCTTCGACTCCATTCCGATCCGCACGCGCCTGAGCGATGAAGAGGTGGCGCGTTTCGCGGCGCAGCGCTACCGCTTCCCGGGCATCGAGATCAAGGCGCGGCTGTTCCGCACCTACCCGCATGGCGATGTGGCTTCGCACGTCATCGGCTACATCGGCCGCATCAACCAGCGCGAGAAAAACGCGATGGACGACTGGGAAGAAGAGGAACGCGCCAACTACCGGGGCACGGACTACATCGGCAAGCTGGGCATCGAGCAGAGCTACGAGAAGGCCCTGCACGGCCAGACCGGCGTGGAGCAGATGGAAACCTCGGCCGGCGGGCGCGCCATCCGCCGCCTGGCCCGCCACCCGGCCACGCCGGGCCAGACGGTGATGCTGTCGCTCGACATCAAGCTGCAGAAGCTGGTGGAGGACATGTTCGGGGACCGTCGCGGCGCGCTGGTCGCCATCGACCCCAAGACCGGCGAGGTGCTGGCCTTCGTGAGCAAGCCGACCTTCGATCCCAACCTGTTCGTCGAAGGCATCGACACCGAGAGCTGGAAGGCGCTGAGCGAATCGATCGACAACCCCTTGCTGAACCGCGCGCTGCGCGGCACCTATCCGCCCGGCTCGACCTACAAGCCCTTCATGGCGATGGCCGCGCTGCAGACTGGTGCGCGAGCGGCGAACAAGGTCGAGAACGACCCGGGCTTCTACAACTTCGGCGGCCGTACCTTTCTCAGCCACCGGGGCGGGCTGGGCGGTGTCGACATGCACCGCGCCATCCAGTTCTCGAGCAACACGTATTTCTATTCGCTGGCCAGCGAGATGGGCGTGGACATGATCCACGACTTCATGGCGCCACTGGGCTTTGGCCAGTTCACCGGCATCGACCTGCAGGGCGAGTCGCGCGGCGTGCTGCCGAGCAAGGCATGGAAGCGCGCGGCCTACCGGCGCCCCGAAATGAAGACCTGGCACGCCGGCGAAACCATTTCGCTGGGCATCGGCCAGGGCTACAACAACTTCACGATGCTGCAGCTCGCATCGGCCAACGCCACGCTGGCGAATGGCGGGGTGAGCTATCAGCCGCACCTGGTGCGGGCCATCAGGGACACGGTCAGCGGCGAGGTCGTGCGGCAACTGCAGCCACCGGCGCAGGACCTGGGCTATGCGCGCAAGCATGTCGATGTGGTGCGCGATGCGATGGTCGCGGTCACGAAGGGCGGCACGGGCACCCGCGTGTTCGCCGGTGCCGCGTACACCTCGGCCGGCAAGACCGGCACCGCGCAGGCCGTGAGCCTGGGGCCCAAGGCGCGCGCCAGCGGCAAGGCACTGGACGAGCGGCAGCGCGATCACGCGCTCTACATGGCCTTTGCGCCGGCGGAAAACCCGACCATCGCGGTGGCCGCCATCGTCGAGAACGCGGGCTTCGGCGCGGCGCATGCGGCGCCCATCGTGCGCCGGGTGTTCGACTACTGGATCGCCGGGCAATACCCGAACGAGGCCGACATGGCGGCGGTCCGGGTGGGGAAGGCCGCCGCGCCCATCGGCAAGCCCTTGTCGGCGAGCGACGTGCAGGCCCTGGAGGATCTTGCGGCGGCGGAAGAAGGCGGCGAGGCGTCCTCGGCGCTCTGAGTCACCGGGACTCGGGGAGAGAGACGGCGAAGAAGGCGCTCAGCCGACCGCCTTGATGAGCCGCTCGCGCCCGGCCTTCGCCAGCATCGAGGCGACCGCGCAGGACGCGAGCCGTGCCGGCTCGGAGTCGGCGCGGCTCGTCAGGATCACCGGCACCTTCGTGCCCAGCACGATCCCCGCGGCATAGGCACCGGCCAGGAAGGTCAGGCTCTTGGCCAGCATGTTCCCGGCATCCAGGTCGGGCACGATCAGCACGTTGGCACGGCCCGCGACCGGCGAGGTGATGCCCTTGATGCGCGCCGCCTCGTGGTCGATGGCGTTGTCCATGGCCAGCGGGCCATCGAGCTGCGCGCCGGTGATCTGTCCACGGTCGGCCATCTTGCACAGCACGGCGGCGTCGAGCGTCGAAGGCACCTTGGGGTTGACGGTTTCCGTGGCCGAAAGCAGCGCCACGCGCACAGCCGGCATCCGCAGCGCATGCGCAAGGTCGATCGCGTTCTGCACGATGTCGACCTTTTCCTCGAGCGTGGGCGAGATGTTGATCGCCGCGTCCGAAATGATCAGCGGCTGCGAATGGCCGGGCACGTCCATCACGAAGCAATGGCTGATGCGGCGCGAGGTCCGCAGGCCGCCTTCGCGGCGCACGACCGCGCCCATCAACTCGTCGGTGTGCAGGCTGCCTTTCATCAAGGCATCGACCTCGCCACGCAAGGCCATGGCAACCGCCAGGTCGGCGGCGGCATGGCTGTGCGGCGCATCGACGATCACGAGGTCCGAGAGCTGCGCGCCGATGGCATGCGCTGCAGCCTCGATGCGCGCGCGCGGGCCGATCAGCACGGGCGCGATCAGCCCCAGCCGCGCCGAAGCGAGCGCCGCTTCGAGCGATACCTCGTTGGTGGGGTGGACCACGGCGACGCGCAGCGCGGGCAGCTCGCGCGCGGTGGCGATCAGGCGGTCGTAGTGCGGATGGGTGGCGGGGGATGAAGAGGCCATGCGGGCTTCGGAGGCAGGTTGCGGCCGGTGCGAGGCGGCCGGGCTCGGAGGGGGTGGATGGGGAGCGCAGGCGCAATCTACCACCCAGGGGTGGAGAGCTGCCGCATATGTCCTTCTCTTTTGTCCATGAAATTAAATAGAAGGACCTCGATCCGAAGCAATTTAGAAGGAATTCCTTGTTTTTGAAATACTTTAGGACACAGGTAACTCAGTATTTCTTGTGGTCTGGAAAATCAATCGGCCGGACAAAAAACAGGGAGCATGAAGTTTTATATTGACGATGGTTTCTAAATTTTCAAAAACCTGACGCAGGAAATTTGATTAATTCTTAATGACTATGTGTCAAAGAGTTGAAGGTCGACATCCACGCGCTTTCTATCGTGGCAAATATTTACCGTTTGCCCTCTGAATCTGAGGGGTTCCGAGGCACGGAGGTGAGGGTAGTTTCAAGCGCATGAACGGTTTTGCATCTGCGAATACCGACGACCTAATTTGTTTTTTGGAAATTCCAGAAGATCAGAAAAATGCTGCATTGCACCGTACAAGCAATGAGATTTTTTCCGATGCACAAGTGGTAACTCGTGGTTACCATGAATGTCGAGGAGCCTGGAATTAATTCCTGAAATGCAATTGTTGGCGCGACCTCAGTACTCCCGTTTTGGTGCGTGTCGGGGTACAGGTGTGGTCCGGGCACTTCTTCATGCACTCAAAAAGCAAGAGGCGCAGCGCTTGCGATGCGTTCAAAGGAGGGCCGGAGATGAACAGAACTCACCGCGTCATTTGGAATCTGGCACTCGGCGCCTGGGTGGCCGCGCCTGAAACGGCCAGGTTCAAGGGCACGGGCCGGGGCAGCACCACGCGCCGCTCTCGCGGTGCGCGCGCACGGCGCAGGTTGTCGGCCCTCGCTGCGGTCCTCGTCCTGCCGCTTTTCAGCAGCGCGGTCTATGCGGCCTGCACGCCGGCGCCAGTCGACGGCGGCACGGTCGATTGCACAAGCACCGGGCTGACGTACAGCGCCACCGCCAACAACCTGACCCTGAACCTGGGCCGCGGCGCGAGTCTCAGCGTTCAGCCGCTGCTGGGCGGCGCCGCGCTGAGCCTGACCGGCAATGGCATCACCCTGAACAATGCGGGCACCATCGATCCGTCTCTGGGTGGCGCGCTGAGTCTTATTGCAACCGGCGCCGTCATTGGCAACGCCGGTGCCCACACGATCAATGTGAACAACCAGGCCGACGGCCTCATGCAAGGCACCAGCAACCTGGGTTCGCTGTTCAGCCTCGGCGGCATGGCTTTGGAGGTGCGGAACGGCGTGGGAGGAGTCACCAATATCCGCAACGACGGCACCATCAGCACGTCGTTGCTGGGGCTGGGTCTGGGCGTGCTTGCGGATGCTCCCGACGTGGCGGTTCACGGCGGCGGCCAGGTCAACTTCATCAACACCGGCACACTGACCGGCCGCGTGGGTTTCCAGGCGTCGGGCGTTCCCGGTCCAAGTACACCCACTTCAGGCAATACGTTCATCAATGCGGGCACGATCAGCGGCTCGGTGTCGCTGGGCGCGGGCGGCGCCAGCAACACCTTCACCGCGGTTTCCGGTTCGAACGTCAACACCGGAGGCGGCGTTTTTCTTGGCGTCACGATCGGTCCGGTCGGCTTCGCGGCGACCGGTGTCGTCGATGGCGGCGCGGGAGGCGGCAACACGCTGGTCTTGCAGAACTCCGCGACTGACCCGGGCGCGGGCACGACTGGCGCGGCGACTGACATCAGTGCCACTGTCTATCAAAATTTCCAGCACCTCACCGTCAACAGCGGCACCTGGAATCTGAAGGGCCCGGTGGTCAGCGGCGATACCGTCATGAGCGACGGGCTGGTGACTTTCGACAGCGGTACGGCTTTCGGCACGGGCATGTTCAAGGTCAATGGCGGCGCGATTTCCGCGTTCTCGGCCGGCCTGTCGCTGAGCAACAATTTCTCGCTCGACACCGGCAGCCTGACGCTGGGGGGAACGAATGCCTTCACGCTGTCGGGCGCGTTGTCCGGCCCGGGCGGCCTGGCTGTCAACAACACCGGCACGGTCACCCTCAGCGGCGCCAACGGCTTCACCGGCGGTACCGCGCTCAATGCCGGCGGGCTGATGTTGGGCAACGCGAACGCTCTGGGCACGGGAGCGTTGAGCGTCGGCGGCTCGGCCACGCTCGACACCTCGGGTGCATTCACGCTGTCCAACAACCTGGTCTTGAACACGGGCGCGTCGCTGACCTTGCCGGGCAGCAATGCGCTGAGCCTCAACGGCTCGTTGTCCGGTGCGGGCAACCTGATCAAGAACGGCGCCAGCACCCTGACCCTGGGCGGCGTCGACACGCACACCGGCAGCCTGTCGATCAATGGCGGCGGGTTGGCGCTGGGGGCCAGTGCAAGCCTGTCGGCGGGCAGTGCGATCAACCTCTCGGCAAACACCAACCTCGATCTGTCATTGGCCGCCAATCAGACCATCGGCTCGCTGGGGGGCGCCGGCGGCACCGTCAATCTGGGCGGCACGACCCTGACCCTGAATGGCGTGGGCAGCAACAGCTTTGGTGGCGCCATTGTGGGCACCGGAGGGCTGATCAAGAACGGCACCGGCACGCAGGGCCTGAGCGGTATCAACAGCTTCGGTGGCGGCCTGGCATTGAATGCCGGCGTCCTGCAGTTGGGCAATGCGGGCGCGTTGGGGGCAGGCGCCTTGACGGTCGGCGGCGCAGCCACGCTGGACGGCACCGTGTCGTTGAGCCTGGCCAACAACGTGACGCTGGACGCCGGTGCTTCGCTGACCTTGGCCGGTGGCCAGCCGCTGACCTTCAGCGGCGTCCTGTCGGGGCAGGGCAGCCTCGTCAAGAACGGGGCGTCGCTGCTGACCCTGAGCAGCGCCAATGGGTTCAGCGGCGGGCTGACGCTGAACGCAGGCGGCGTGTTGCTGGGCAATAACGGCGCGCTGGGCACGGGCACGTTGACGGTCGGTGGGGCCGCGAGCCTGGAGGGCACCGGGCCTTTGAGCCTCACCAACAACGTGTCGTTGGCTGCGGGCGGGGTGCTGACCTTGCCGGGCGCCCAGCCGCTGAGCTTCAGCGGCGTCCTGTCGGGGCAAGGCAGCCTCGTCAAGAACGGGGCGTCGCTGCTGACCTTGGGCAGCGCCAATGCCTTCGGCGGCGGGTTGACGGCGAACGGCGGTGGTCTGCTGCTTGGCGACAGCGCCGCGCTGGGCACCGGCGCACTGACGGTCGGTGGCGCGGTCACGCTCGACGCAACCGCGGCACTGAGCCTTGCCAACAACGTCACGCTGGGTGGCAGCAATTCGCTGACCTTGCTCGGCAGCCAATCGCTGGCCTTCAACGGCGTGTTGTCGGGCACGGGCAGCCTGATCAAGAACGGCGCGTCGACGTTGACACTGAACAGCGCCAACACCTTCACGGGTGGCCTTGCGATCGGCGCGGGCACGGTGGCGCTGGGGGCGAGCGGCCGTCTGGCGGCGACCGGCGCGGTCGACCTGGGCGGCATCGGCGCGACCCTCGATCTTTCGGCGAGCAGCAACCAGACCATTGGCGATCTGTCGGGCGTTACCGGCACCAACATCTCGATGGGCGCGAACACGCTGACCTTCGGTGGGCTGGCCAATCTGAACTTCGGCGGCGTCATCAGCGGCAGCGGCGGTGTCGTCAAGCAGGGCGCGGGGACGCAGACGTTCACCAGCGCCAACACTTTCACCGGTGGCCTCACGGTCAACGCAGGCACGTTGGCACTGGGGGCCGGCGGCAGCCTGGCGGCCACCGGCGCGGTGAATCTGCACGGGGCCGGTGCGGGCTTCGATATTTCCGCTGCCGGCAACCAGGCCATCAATGCCTTGAACGGCATCACCGGTACCAATGTCTTGCTGGGCGGCAACACGTTGACGCTGGCCGGTACGGGCGACGCCAGTTTCAGCGGCGCGATCGCAGGCGGCGGCGGGCTGGTCAAGAACGGCTCCGGCGTGCAGACCTTGAACGGCGCGAGCGGCTTCGGTGGCGGCACCGTGCTGAACGGCGGCGGCCTGATCGTCGGCAACAACGCTGCGCTGGGTGTCGGTGCATTGACGGTCAACGCCGCCGCCACGCTGGGCGCGAATGGTCCCGTCAACCTGGGCAACAACATCGGCCTTGCCTCCGGCGCCGGGTTGACGGTGCAGGGCAGCGGCGCATTGACGCTCGGCGGTGTCGTCTCGGGCGCGGGCGGCCTCACGCTCAACAGCAGTTCTACCCTGACCCTGGCAGGCGCCAACACCTACGGCGGCGGCACCACGATCCTGTCGGGCACCCTGGCCGTGGGAGCGGGCGGCAGCCTGTTGTCGACCGGCGCGGTCACGCTGGGCGGCACGGGCGCATTCGACATTTCCGCCGGTGGCAACCAGACCATCGGCACGCTGAACGGCGCATCGGGCAGCGTGAACCTCGGGGGCAATGCGCTGACCCTGAGCGGCGCCGGCAACAACAGCTTCGGCGGCAACATCGGCGGCGGTGGCGGCCGGTTGGTCCTTTCGGGCGCGGGCGTGCAGACATTGAGCGGCACGAACACCTTCGGTGGCGGTGTCACGCTCAACGCGGGAGGCCTGGCTGTCGGCAACAACGCCGCGCTCGGGGCCGGCGTGCTGACGGTGGGCGGCGCGGCCACGCTGGAGGCGAGCGCTCCCGGGATCACGCTCAACAACGACGTGAGCTTGAATGCCGGCCTGACCGTGCAGGGCAACAACGCGCTGACGCTCAACGGCGTGCTCTCGGGTGCCGGCATCCTGACCAAGAACGGCACGTCGGTACTGACCCTGAACGGCAAGAACACCTACACCGGCGGGACCTTCATCAACACCGGCACCCTGGCGCTGGGCGCCGGTGCCAGCCTGTACAGCGGGGGCACCGTGACCCTGGCGACCGGTGCGACCTTCGATCTTTCGGCCGGCAGCGGCACGCAAACATTCGGCACGCTGATCGGTGGCGGCTCGGTCAATCTGGGCGCCAACAACCTGACGCTGGGCGGCGCGACAGACGGCGTGTTCAGCGGCTCGATTGCCGGCACGGGCGGGCTCACCAAAGTGGGCACTGGCAAGGAAACCCTGACCGGCGCCAACAACTTCACCGGCGGCACCGTCATCACCACCGGCACGCTGGCATTGGGCGCGGGCGGCAGCCTGTCGGCGAACGGTGCCGTCACCCTCGGCGGCGTCGGCGCAGCTTTCGACATCTCCGCGGGCGGCAACCAGGCCATCGGCGCGCTCAACGGAGCCGTGGGCAACGTCAACCTCGGCGGCAATACGCTGACCCTCGGCGGCGTGGGCAGTGCCAGCTTTGGCGGCGTCATCGACGGTGGCGGCGGCCTCGTCAAGACGGGCACCGGAATACAGACCTTGAGCGGTGCCAACACCTTCAGCGGTGGTGTCGCGCTCAATGCGGGTGGCCTTGTCGTGGGCAACATCAGCGCGCTGGGCGCCGGCGCATTGAGCGTGGGCGGCTCGGCCACGCTGGATGCGACCGGAGCCATCACGCTGGGCAACGACGTGAACCTGTCGGCCGCCGCGGGGCTGAACGTGCTCGGCACCAATGCGCTGACGCTGGGCGGCGCAATCTCCGGTGGCGGCAGCCTGACCAAGAACGGCAACGCGACCCTGACGCTGACCGGCGCGGGCACCTTCAGCGGTGGCACCAACATCAATGCGGGCACCCTGGCGTTGGGTGCCGGTGGCAGCCTGTCGTCGACGGGTGCGGTCAGCTTGAGCGGCACCGGCACCCTTGACATTTCTGCCGGCGGTGCGCAGGCCATCGGCTCGCTGGCCGGCGCTTCGGGCAACGTGAACCTCGGCGCGAATGTGCTCACGCTGGGCGGGGCAGGAGACACCAGCTTCGGCGGCACGATCATCGGTGCCGGCGGCCTGGTCAAGACGGGCAACGGCGTGCAGACGCTGGGCAGCGCCAACGGCTTCAGCGGCGGTGTCGCGCTCAATGCGGGCGGCCTGGTCGTGGGCAACAACGCGGCGCTGGGCTCCGGCGTGCTGTCCGTGGGTGGCGCGGCAACGCTCGATGCGAGCGCGTTGGCCACGAACCTGACCAACAACGTGAACCTGGCGGCGGGTGCCGCGCTGGACGTGCTCGGCAGCAACCCGCTGACCTTGAGCGGCGCAATCTCCGGTGCGGGCCGTCTCGTCAAGGATGGCGGCGCGACGCTGACGCTGAACGGCGCCAACAACAACCTCAGCGGCGGCGTCACGCTCAATGCGGGCGGCTTGCTGCTCGGTGGCAACGGCGCGCTCGGCACGGGCACGCTGACGGTCGGCGGTACCGCTTCGCTGGACGCGGGCGCGCCGTTGAACCTGGCCAACAACCTGAACCTGAACACGGGTGCGAACCTGACGCTGCCGGGCACCGGCGGTGCCGTCACCCTGAACGGCACGATCACCGGCGCAGGCGGCTTGAGCAAGGGCGGCACATCGACGCTGACGCTGCAGGGCAGCAACAACGCCTTCAGCGGCGGTGTCGCATTGAGCGGCGGCGGCCTGGTGCTGGGGAACAATGCCGCACTTGGGACCGGCCCATTGACGCTGACCGCTTCGGCCACCCTGGACAGCACCGGCATCCCGTTGAGCCTTTCCAACAACGTCGGCCTTGGCGCGGGTGCGAGCCTCACGCTGCCGGGCGGCAATGCGGTGAATCTGGGCGGCACGGTTTCCGGCGCCGGCGGCATCGTCAAGGACGGCGCATCGACATTGACGCTGGGAGGCGCCAACACCTACGCGGGCGGTACCGCGCTGAACCAGGGGCGCATCGACCTCGGCAGCAGCCAGGCGCTGGGCACCGGGCCGCTGTCGATGAGCGACGGCACCACGCTGGGCATCAGCGCAGGCGGTGTCGTCATCCCGAACGCCGTGCAGATCACCGGCGGTACGGGCGCCGTCATCGACACCACGGCCCTCAACGCCACGCTGAGCGGCGCGATCACCGGCACGGGGCCGATCGCCAAGCAGGGCACCGGCACCCTGACCCTTTCGGGGACCAACACCTACACGGGTGCCACCAACGTGGCCCAAGGCACGCTGGCGGCCGGCGCGCCGGCCAGCTTCAGTGCGGGGTCTGCCTACAGCGTGGCCACCGGTGCCACGCTCGATCTGGCGGGGTTCAGCCAGACCGTGGCCTCCCTGTCCAACGGCGGCACGGTCTCCCTTGCGGGGGCCGCGCCCGGCGCGACGCTGACCGTCAACGGTCCGTACACCGGCAACAACGGCGTCCTGCGCCTGGGCACGGCATTGGGCGACAGCGCAAGCGCGAGCGACCGGCTCGTTCTCAACGGGCCCGCCGCGACCGTTGGCGGCAAGACCAGCGTGCAGATCGTCAATCTCGGTGGGCTGGGCGCGCTCACGAGCGGCAACGGCATCGAGATCGTGAGCGCACAGAACGGTGCCACCACCACTGCGCAAACCACCAAGGACGCCTTCGCGCTCGCGGGCGGCCACGTCGATGCGGGGGCTTACGAATACCGGCTCTATGCGGCCGATGCCAACGGCGCCGGCCAGAACTGGTACTTGCGCACCGATGCCTCGCCCACCACGCCGGGCGTGCCGTCGCCGGGCCTGCCGGCCTACCGCGCCGAAGCGCCGCTCTATGCGGCCTTGCCCAGCCAACTGCGCCAGGGCAACCTGGCCATGATCGGCAATCTGCACCTGCGCATGGGCGAGGACGACGTCAAGGGCGGTGCGAGTGCCCCGTCGTCCGGCCTTGCCGGAGGGGACCGCCGGGCATGGGGTAGGGTGATTTCCACCGACATCGACATCCAGCAGCGCGGCACGGTCGCGCCCGGCAGCCGAGGCCGCCTCACCGGGTTCCAGGCCGGCACCGACCTGCTGGTCACATCGAACTGGCGCGCCGGCCTCTATGTGGGCCAGCTCGACGGCAACGTCCGCGTGCGCGGCTTTGCCAGCGGCATCGACAACCTGCGCGTGGGCACCAACGACTTGCGCAGCCAGTACCTCGGTGTCTACGGCACCTACACGAACGGCAGCGGTTTCTATGCCGATGCCGTGCTGCAGGCCGGGCGCCATCGCTACACCGTGGAGCCCCTTCTCGGTGCCGGCATCGGGGGCAAGGGAAGCAGCCTGCTGGCCTCCATCGAAGTGGGGCAGGCTTTCCCGCTGGGAGGCAGTGGCTGGAGCATCGAGCCGCAACTCCAGCTCATCCACCAGCACCTGAGCCTGGACGATGCAACGCTGAGCGGCGCCCGGGTGCAGCAGCGGCCCGAGAGCGGCTGGATCGCGCGCGCGGGCGTGCGGGTCAAGGGCGAGATCGACACCCGCATGGGCATGCTGCAGCCCTATGGCCGCATCAATGTCTTCAAGGCGTCAAGCGGCACGGACATCGCGCGCTTCGTGAGCCCTGCGGCCGTCACCGACATCGCGAGCCCGATGGGCAGCACCAGCACCGAGCTGGCCGGCGGCTTCACGCTGGCGCTGAGCCAGACGACCAGCCTCTACACCGAGGTCGGCAAGCTCTGGTCTTCGGGCGGCAGCGCCAAGGTGAAGAGCAGAATCAACGGCTCGCTGGGCGTGCGGGTGAAGTGGTGATCCGCGTGACGGCGTTCAGTGCCGTCAGAGCGGCGCCATCGGCCGGCGCGCGGAGCGCCGCAGCGCCTGCATCAGCGCCCTGGCTTGCACGCCCGGCTGCCAGTCGGTGCGATGCACGAAATAGCTGGTGGCCGGTGCCAGGTCGCGTGGTCTGTAGGCCTGCAACTGGTAGTTCTGTGCCTGCGACTCCACCAGCCGGCGCGGCACCACCGCAATGCCCATGCCCGCGGCGGCACAGCCCAGCACCGCGCCATAGGTGCTGAACGACAGCACGCGCGAACAGGCGATGCGCCGCGATTCGAGCCAGCGCTGCGCCATGGTGCGGTAGGGGCAGCCTTCGCGAAAGGCAAGGAGCGTCGGTGCATGCGAAGGCGCCTGCGCAAGCAGTTCGGCCGGGTCTTCCTGGGCCACCAGCACCAGCGGTTCGTCGAAGGCCGCTTCGTAGATCAGGCCTGCGCGCTCGGCCGTGCGTGCGGTCACGGCAAGGTCCAGCCGGTGCTGCAGCAGCATCTGCGACAAGGCCGGCTCGGCCTCCACCTCCAGTTGCAGTTCGAGCGCCGGAAAGGCCTGGCGCAAGCTGGCCAGCGCGCCGGGTAGGTGCATGGCTGTCGTGCTTTCCATGGTGCCCAGCCGCAGGCGCTGTACCGCAATAGGCTCGGCGCGCGCGTTGACGGTTGCCTCGTCGATCAGGTCGAGGATGCGCGCCGCATAGGGCAGGTAGCGCTGCCCGGCTTCGCTGAGTTGCAGCCGCTTGCCCAGGCGGTTGAACAACTGGACGCCAAGGCGCTGCTCCAGTTGCTTGAGCCGCGTCGTCACATTGGACTGGGCGCAGCCGAGCATGCTGGCCGCCTTCAGGGCGCCGCCTTCGTCCACCACGGCCTTGAAGGTTTCGAGCAATACACGGTCCATGGCGTTCCTCTGGGTGCAATCGGTTGAAGGATGTAAATCTGATTATCAGATATAGAACATTCAACAGATTCGCTTTCGAGATAAAAACAGGACGTAGCCTGCGCATCCGGTGCCGGCACACACAAGGAGTTTTCATGGCGAACAAGGGGCCGAGCGTCCTGGCGGCAGGCGTCCTTCTCGGCCTGCTGGTGCCGGCACTCGCGCAAGCGGCACGCCCGCTGATGCCGGTGACGGTGTTCATCTTCGTTCTTGGCACGCTCTTGCGCGTCGATCCGGCCACCGTGCTGTCGGTTATGCGACGGCCGGCGGTCTCGGTGCTGCTGCCGTTGTGCGCCATCGTCGTGTGCCCGGTGCTGGCAGGGCTGGCCGGCCATGCGCTGGGCCTGCCGCCTGCGTGGACCCTTGCGCTGGTGCTCGCCTATTGCGCGCCGCCGGCCAGCGGCACTTCGGCCGTGGCCCGCATGCTGGGGCTCGATGCGGCCGTCGCGCTGGTCGCGACCCTGGCGGCGATGGCCCTGGTGCCGTTCACTGCGCCGCTGCTGGCGCAGTGGTTCGGCCGCGACCCGGGCGTTGCGATCGAGCCGGCCAGCCTGGCGCTGCGGCTGCTGTTCCTGGTCGGCACGGCCGAGGGCGTGGCGATCCTGGTGCGCCGGTTCGCGAAGGAGCGCCTTGCCGCCCACGCTAGCGCGATCGACGGCATCGTGGTCGTCGCGCTGCTGGTCTTCGCGCTCGGCACCATGGCCGGCATGCAGCGGTCCTTGCTCGATGATCCGCGCCTGGCCCTGTCGGTGATCGCGCTGGCATTCGCGGCGAATGTCGGCGTGCAGGCCGTTGCGTACCTGCTCACGCCGGGCAGCGTGCGAACCCGCCTCAATGTCGCGCTGCTCATGGGCAATCGCAACGTCGGGCTGTTGTGGGCCGCGCTCGGGTCCGCGGCAACGCCCGCCATTGCGCTGTTTTTCGCGTGTGCGCAGTTGCCCATCTACCTGCTGCCACGGGTCATTCAGAGCTTGCTGCCGCGCCTTGAGTTGCTGGGCGAACGCCGCAGGGCCGCGCGTGAACCGCGAGCTGCGAAATGAATGCCCGAACCATCAACCTCCCAGACCCGTCTCACACCATGACCCTCCTGATCGACACAGTCATTCCCCGCACGCTGCCGCAACTGATCGAGCGCTTTACCGCGAATCCGGTGACACGGATCGAGGCCTGGCTGTTCGAGGACGCGGCGGCCCGCCGGGCGGCCGAGAAAACACTGTCCAAGGCGGGCGTGAAAGCCGTGCTGCGCAGCGCATACAAGCCGCTGGTGCACTTCTTCCTCGAAGAGTTCGACGGCACCGGAACGGGCGAGATCGCGGTTCAGACACCTGCCGGCAAGGGCCAGCGCTTCCGTCTCGAAGCCTATCCATTGGCCGGCCTGATCGGCACGGCAGCCAGGCTGCGCTTCGTCGAGGGCATTGATCTTCAGTCGGACTATCGCGTCACTGCCGACAAGAGGCATTGGCAGGTGTTCGCGCCGAACGACGGCACCGCATCGCCATGCGGCTGGCTGCGCGTCTGGCAAGGCGACACGCTGACCGAAGACGCGGCGCTGCGAACCGAATTCGAGATCGCCTGCGACACAGCGCTCGACGCCGTTCGCAGCCACGCATGGCCGGCCACGCTGCCGCTGTTCGACACGCTCGAAATCGACATCGCAACCACCGGCATCGAGCGCCGGCTCTCGTTTGGCCACGAGACAATCAGCACCTTCGAGGGGCTTCACGAAGACTGCTACTACGGCGCCCTGGAAATCTTCAAGGCGCGCGCAGGCCTGCCCGAGGCCGACCGCACGCTGCAGCCGGGGCAGATCGTTCCGCTGATCTCGCAAGTCGATGGGGACACGCGCGTTGCGGTGCGGCTCACGGCCCATCGCCGCGTCGATCCGCCCGCAGGCGGTGCAGTGGCGTTGGACACCGCCGATCGTTCGCTCGTGCCCTCGCAGGTCGAGCTTGCCGTGGCGGCGCTTCCCGGCGAGCCGTTCTCCGTGACCTCGCAGCAGGGAAGAAAGGTGGCCGGCGTGCATGTGCGCGGCACGCTGCCGGGCCTGGTGGTCACAGCCGGACAGCATGCGAACGAAAGCTCGGGCGTGGTCGGCGCCTTGCGCGCGGCCCGCCACCTGAACGGCCAGCGCGGCGCCCACTACGCACTCGTGCCGCTCGAAAACCCCGACGGTGCGGCGCTCCACCACCGTCTGCAAGAAACGAATCCGGCGCACATGGCGCATGCGGCCCGGTACACGGCATTGGGGGACGACCTGGAGGCGCGGGTCACACCGCCTTTCGGCGAGAAGGCCGCGCGGCTGGAAGCCATCGAGCGCACCGGTGCCCGGCTGCACCTGAGCCTGCACGGCTATCCGGCCCACGAATGGACGCGCCCCCGCGCCGGCTATGTGCCGCGCTACAACGAGTCGTGGACGGTGCCCAAGGGCTTCTTCCTGATCCTGCGCCGCCATCCGGGGCATGACGGCATGCGCTTCCTGAACGCGCTCACTGAAGAGCTGCAGTCCGGTTCAGCGGAGCTTGCCGAGTTCAATGCGGGCCAGCAGCGCATGTGGCATGCCCATGTGGGCGAGCAGCTGTTCGAGCGCATCAACGGCATTCCCTGCATGGTCGAGACCGACGAGCGCTCCACGGTGCCGTTCACGCTGATCACGGAGTTCCCCGACCAGACGCTTCGCGGCCCGGCGTTCCGGCTGGCCCACACGACGCAGATGCGGACCGTGGTGGCTGCGGCCCGCCTGTACTGGAAGGGCCTGCTGGACTGACAAGGCGTGAATAAACCTACTGCGCGTCCCGATCTCGCACCTGCGGTCCTCACCGTACAAAGTACGGCTCCGGTCCTCGATGCAAGCTCGGCACGCTCGCTACGGTTTCTTCACGCCTTGTGGCTCTTTAGACAGTCACCAGTGCGGCATCGACCCGCCGCGCCCGATGGTCGACGTAGTAGCCGCCGAACTCGGTGTAGCGCAGCACCAGCCGCGCACAAGCCACGCACCGGAACACGTCGCAGCGGTTGAACGGAAAGTGCGCGACCGAGATCGGCGCATCGGCCGAGTCGTAGCGCGTGCCGTGCGGATGGAATTCTTCAAAGGTGGGTTCGTCGACGCCATCGGCGCGCAGTGTGTCGACGCGCAGGAGCAGGTCGGCGGGCCAGCGCTCTTCGGTGATGCTTTCCCACGAATTCGCGCGGTGCAGCCAGCAACCGCAGGCGGGTACGGTCGACTGTTCACCGGCTTCGGCGAGCTGCTTCAGTTCTTGGGCGTTCAACGGCATCTATCTTCTTGGGCAAAGGGTGGGGATGCACCGAATATAGCCAGCTACGCCATGGCATTCGCGCCCAAGCCCGCCCGGACGTCGTCGGTTCGGGCCTCGCATCTCGGACTTCGGCCTCGGCCTCCTTCTCGCCCCCGTCAGGTGTAGCGCTTCTCCAGCGCATCCCACTCCGGCTTGCCGACCAGCCGCTGGCGCTCAGCAAAGGTCACGACGAGGCCGCTGGATTCCTGCACTTCCTTTTCGTCGCGCAGGACGGTCAGGGCCTTCTGCATGCCGGCGACGGCGCCCTGCAGCGTGGCATTGGCGTAGAGGACGATGCCGTAGCCCAGCTCGCCCAGGTCCGTGGCGTTGAAGATGGGCGTCTTGCCGCCGATCACCATGTTCATGAGCTGCGGCTTGGCCAGGCGCTGGGGCAGCGAACGGATCTCCTCGGCGCTGGTGACCGCCTCCACAAAAAGAATGTCGGCACCGGCCTCGGCGAATTTCTGCGCCCGCTCGACCGCGGCCTCGAAGCCGTGAACGGCCGCCGCATCGGTGCGCGCCATGATCAGCAGGTCCGGGTCTTGCCGTGCATCGACGGCCGCCTTGATCTTGCTCACCGCTTCTTCGGTGGAGATCACTTCCTTGCCCGAGAAATGGCCGCAGCGCTTGGGCGCCACCTGGTCTTCGAACTGGATGCAGTCGGCACCGGCGCGCTCCAGCGTGCGCACCGTGTGGCGCACGTTCAATGCGTTGCCGAAGCCGGTATCGGCATCGACGATCAGCGGCACCGAGACCGTATCGCGGATGCGCGCCGTGTGGTCTGCGATTTCGGCCAGGCCCATGAAGCCCTGGTCGGGCATGCCGAACCACATGTTGGTGACGCCCGCGCCGGTGATGTAGATCGCCTTGAAGCCCAGGTCTTCGATGACCTTGGCGGACAGCGCATTGAACGCGCCAGGAACGATCAGGCCGCGACGGGCCTCGGCGAGGGACTTGAGTTGCTTGCGGGTGGACATCAGGGAAATTCCATTCAATCAATCGGTCAGAAACTGTCGCCGGGCACACGCACCCAGCCTTCCATCAATACACGGGCGCTTCGGCTCATGAGGGCCTTGGTCACCACCCATTCGCCATCGACCTGGCGAGCCTCGGCGCCGACACGCAGCGTGCCCGACGGGTGGCCGAAGCGCACGGCCTGGCGCTCGCCGCCGCCGGCCGCAAGGTTCACCAGCGTGCCGGGAATCGCCGCCGCGGTACCGATGGCGACTGCAGCGGTGCCCATCATGGCGTGGTGCAGCTTGCCCATGGAGAGCGCGCGCACGAGCAGGTCGACGTCCGCCGCCCTCACGGCCTTGCCGCTGGAGGCGGTGTAGTCGGCCGGTGCCGCGACGAAGGCCACCTTGGGCGTGTGCTGGCGCCTGGCGGCCTCGCCGATGTCGTTGATCAGGCCCATCTTCACCGCGCCATGCGCGCGGATTGTCTCGAACATGGCCAGCGCCTTCGCATCGCTGTTGATCGCGTCCTGCAGCTCGGTGCCGGTGTAGCCGATGTCGCCGGCGTTGACGAAGATAGTGGGAATGCCCGCGTTGATCAGCGTGGCGCGCAAGCTGCCCACGCCGGGCACTTCGAGGTCATCGACCATCTTGCCGGTCGGGAACATCGCGCCGCCGCCATCGCCGTCTCCCTCGTCGGCCGGGTCGATGAATTCCAGCGGCACTTCGGCCGCAGCAAAGGTCACGCCGTCGAGTTCGAAGTCGCCGGTTTCCTGCACCTCGCCTTCGACGATGGGCACGTGCGCAACGATGGTCTTGCCGATGTTGGCCTGCCAGATGCGCACGGTGCACGTGCCGTTCTGGGGCACGCGCGCCCGGTCGATCAGGCCTTGTGCAATCGCGAACGGCCCGACCGCCGCGGACAGGTTGCCGCAGTTGCCCGACCAGTCGACGAAGGCGCTGTCGATGGAGACCTGGCCGAACAGGTAGTCGACGTCGTGCTCAGGCCGCGTGGAGCGCGACAGGATCACGGTCTTCGAGGTGGAGGAGGTGGCCGCGCCCATGCCGTCGATCTGCTTGGCATAGGGGTCGGGGCTGCCGATGACGCGCAGCAGCAGCGCATCGCGCGCCGGCCCGGGTTGGCGTGCCGCCGCGGGCAGGTCCTGCAGGCGAAAGAACACGCCCTTGCTGGTGCCGCCGCGCATGTAGACGGCGGGAATCTTGACTTGGGGAACGGATGCCATGGTGATGGGAATGGTGGTTGTCTTCAGGCGGCCGGCTTGTTCTCGGCCAGGAAGTCTTGCGCAAAACGCTGCAGCACGCCGCCGGCCTCGTAGATAGACACTTCTTCCGCCGTGTCCAGGCGGCAGGTCACCGGCACCTGCAGCGTGTCGCCGTTCTTGCGGCGCACGACCAGCGTGAGGTCGGCGCGCGGCGCGGGCTCGCCGGCCACGTCGTAGGTTTCGGTGCCATCCAGGCCCAGCGTGAGGCGCGTGGTGCCGGGCTTGAACTCCAGCGGCAGCACACCCATGCCGAGCAGGTTGGTGCGGTGGATGCGCTCGAAGCCCTCGGCCACGACCGTCTCCACGCCGGCCAGGCGTACGCCCTTGGCGGCCCAGTCGCGCGACGAGCCCTGGCCATAGTCGGCGCCGGCCACGATGATCAGCGGCTGCCTGCGCATCAGGTAGGTTTCGATCGCTTCCCACATGCGCACGACCTGGCCTTCGGGCTCGATGCGCGCGAGCGATCCCTTCTTCTGCACGCCATCGACCACCGCCATCTCGTTGACGAGCTGCGGATTGGCGAAGGTGGCGCGCATGGCCGTCAGGTGGTCGCCGCGGTGTGTGGCGTACGAGTTGAAGTCTTCTTCCGGCAGGCCCATCTTCGCCAGGTACTCACCGGCAGCGCTGTCCAGCAGGATCGCGTTGGAGGGCGACAGGTGGTCGGTCGTGATGTTGTCCGGCAGGATGGCCAGCGGACGCATGCCGCGCAGCGTGCGCGGCACGGCCGCGAGCGCGCCCACGCCTTCGCTGTCCCAGTAGGGCGGGCGGCGGATGTAGGTGGACTGCGGCCGCCAGTCGTACTGCGGGCTCACCTTCTCGCCGCTGTCCGCGTGGATCGCGAACATGGGCTCGTACACCTTGCGGAACATCTCGGGCCGCACCGAGGCTGCGACGATGGCGTCGATTTCTTCATCGCTCGGCCAGAGGTCGGCCAAACGGATTTCCTTGCCGTCCACCACCTCCAGCACATCGCGCTCGATGTCGAAGCGCATGGTGCCCGCGATGGCGTAGGCCACCACCAGCGGCGGCGATGCCAGGAAGGCCTGCTTCGCATACGGATGGATGCGCCCGTCGAAGTTGCGGTTGCCCGAGAGCACCGCGGTGGCGTACAGGTCGCGCTCGATGATCTCCTGCTGGATCTTCGGCTCCAGCGCGCCCGACATGCCGTTGCAGGTGGTGCAGGCGAAGGCGACGATGCCGAAGCCGAGCTGCTCCAGCTCGGGCAGCAGGCCGGCGTCGCGCAGATACAGCTCCACCGCCTTCGAGCCCGGTGCCAGCGACGACTTGACCCACGGCTTGCGCTTGAGGCCCAGCCGGTTGGCGTTGCGCGCCAGCAGCGCGGCCGCGATCACGTTGCGCGGGTTCGAGGTGTTGGTGCACGAGGTGATGGCCGCGATGATCACGGCGCCATCGGGCATCAGGCCCGCCGCCTCCTGCAGCCGGGCCTCGGCAAGGCCCACGGCGATGTTGCGCTCTGCCAGTTGCGAGGTCGGCAGCCGGCGGTGCGGATTGGAAGGGCCGGCCATGTTGCGCACCACGCCGGACAGGTCGAACTTCAGCACGCGTTCGTAGCTGGCGGTCTTCAGTGCGTCGCCCCAGAAGCCGGCTGTCTTTGCGTAGTTCTCGACCAGCGCGACCTGCGCGTCTTCGCGGCCCGTGAGCCGCAGGTAGGTGAGGGTCTGCTCGTGGATGTAGAAGAGCGCGGCGGTGGCGCCGTACTCGGGGCACATGTTGGAGATGGTGGCGCGGTCGCCGATCGTCAGGCCCAGCGTGCCTTCGCCGAAGAACTCCAGATACGCACCGACCACCTTTTCCTTGCGCAGGAACTCGGTGAGCGCCAGCACGATGTCGGTGGCGGTGATGCCCGGCTGGCGCCGGCCCGTCAGTTCGACGCCGACGATGTCCGGCAGGCGCATCCACGAGGCGCGGCCCAGCATCACGTTCTCGGCCTCCAGTCCGCCGACGCCCACCGCGATCACGCCCAGCGCATCGACGTGCGGCGTGTGGCTGTCGGTGCCCACGCAGGTGTCGGGAAAGGCCAGTCCGTCCTGCACGTAGACCACCGGAGACATCTTCTCCAGATTGATCTGATGCATGATGCCGTTGCCCGCCGGGATCACTTCGACATTGGCGAACGCGCGCTTTGTCCAGTCGATGAAATGAAAGCGGTCTTCGTTGCGGCGGTCTTCGATCTGCCGGTTTTTCTCGAAGGCCTGCGGATCGAATCCACCGCACTCCACGGCCAGCGAATGGTCCACGATCAGTTGCACCGGCACCACCGGGTTCACCTGCGCGGGGTCGCCGCCTTCCGCCGCGATGGCATCGCGCAGGCCCGCCAGGTCGACCAGCGCGGTTTGACCCAGGATGTCATGGCACACCACGCGCACCGGGAACCACGGAAAGTCGCGATCGCGCCGGCGCTCGATGAGCTGCAGCAGGCATTCGTCGAGGATCGCCGGGTCGCAGCGGCGCACCAGGTTCTCGGCATGCACGCGCGCGGTGTAGGGCAGGGTGTCCCAGGCGCCGGGGCGCAGCGTATCGACCGCGGCGCGGGCGTCGATGTAGTCCAGGCCGCTGCCCGGGAGTTGTTTTCTGTAGGGGGAGTTCATCGTGGCGAATCGGTCAATGGGCCCGGCGCAGCAGGCAGGTTGCAGGTTGCAGGCTGCGCCGGGCGCTTCCTCTTGAAGAAGAAGCGGGTTTACTCAGAGCGGATGTTGTTGTCTTTCACGACCTTGGCGTAGCGCGGAATCTCCGCACGGATCAGCGCCCCGAAGTGCTCGGCGGTTCCGCCCGCGGACGACACGCCGGTGGGTTCGAGCTTGGCGTTGAGTTCGGGCGCCTTCAGTCCGGCATCGAGCGCGCCGTTGAGCTTGGCCAGCACGGCGGGCGGCACGCCCTTGGGCGCGATCAGGCCGTGCCATGCCACCACGTCGTATTCGGGCAGGCTGCCGGCTTCGGCAATCGAGGGAATGTCGGGGTAGGCCTGCAGGCGCTGCGCCGTGGTGACCGCGAATGCGCGCAGCCGGCCCGACTGCACATGCGGCATCAGCGCTTCCGTGCCCGCGATCAGCATGTCCACGTTGCCCGCCACCAGGTCGGTGACCGCCGGGCCCGTGCCACGGTAGGGCACATGCGTGGCCTTGACCTTCGCCATGCCGAACATGTACTCGGTCACGATGTGCAGGTGGCTGCCGTTGCCGGCCGAGGCGAAGGTCAGCTTGCCGGGGTTCTGCCGCCCATAGGCCAGCAGTTCCTGCAGGTTCTTCGCCGGCACCTTGGCCGGGTTGACGCACAGCACGTAGGCGCCCTTGGACAACTGGATCACCGGCGTCATGTCGGCGACCGGGTCGAAGCGCAGCTTGTACAGCGAGGGGTTGACTGTGTAGCTGCCCGCGACCAGCAGCAGCGTGTAGCCGTCGCCGGGCGTGTGCAGCGCGTACTCGGTGCCCAGCGTGCCGCCGGCACCCGGGCGGTTGTCCACCACCACGGCCTGGCCCAGCCGCTGGCTGAGCACGTTCGATGCAACGCGTGCAATGAAGTCGGAGCCTCCGCCGGGGGCGAAGGGGCAGACGATCTTGAGCGGCTTGCTCGGAAAGGCATCCTGGGCCCAGCCCGGGCGGGCTGCGGGAAGTGCCAGCCCGGCCAGGGCAGCGGAGGTGAAGGCGCGGCGATTCAGGGTCATGCGGTTGTCTCCAGTGTTGTTGTTCATGCGTTGCGCGACAGTGCTCCATCGCGGCGGCACACCGTAGTTTGCACCTCGCAGGCTTCAGATGCCCGTGAACACTGGAGATCGTTTGCAGCTCAGACGCGTGCTTCGATCGGCACGAACTTCAGGTCCTCGGGGCCGGTGTAGTTGGCGCTCGGGCGAATGATCTTGTTGTCGACCCGCTGCTCGATGACGTGCGCGGCCCAGCCGCTGGTGCGCGCGATCACGAACAGCGGCGTGAACATCGCGGTGGGCACGCCCATCATGTGATAGCTCACCGCGCTGAACCAGTCGAGGTTGGGAAACATCTTCTTGACCTCCCACATCACCGATTCGAGCCGCTCCGCGATGTCGTACATCTTGGCCGAGCCGGCCTCGTCCGAAAGCTCCTTGGCCACGCCCTTGATGACCACGTTGCGCGGATCGCTCACGGTGTAGACGGGATGGCCGAAGCCGATCACCACTTCCTTGGCTTCCACACGGCGGCGGATGTCGGCCTCTGCCTCGTCGGGCGAGTCGTAGCGCTTCTGGATCTCGAAGGCCACCTCGTTCGCGCCGCCGTGCTTGGGGCCGCGCAGGGCGCCGATCGCGCCTGCGATCGACGAATACATGTCGCTGCCGGTGCCGGCGATCACGCGCGCGGTGAAGGTCGAGGCGTTGAACTCGTGCTCGGCGTACAGGTTCAGCGAGGTGTGCATCGCGCGCACCCAGGCATCGGAGGGCTTGCGGCCATGCAGCAGGTGCAGGAAGTGGCCGCCGATGGAGTCGTCGTCGGTCTCCACGTCGATGCGCTTGCCCTGCGTGCTCCAGTGGTACCAGTACAGCAGCATCGAGCCGAGCGAAGCCATCAGGCGGTCGGCGATGTCGCGCGCGCCGGGCAGGTTGTGGTCGTCCTTCTCGGGCAGGATGCAGCCCAGCGCCGAGACGCCCGTGCGCATCACGTCCATCGGATGGGCGCCGGCGGGCAGGCTTTCCAGCGCGCCCTTCACGTTTGCCGGCAGGCCCCGCATGGCCTTCAGCCGCGTCTTGTAGGCCTTGAGTTCGGCGCGTGTGGGCAGCTTGCCGTGCACCAGCAGATGGGCGATTTCCTCGAACTCGCAGACCTGCGCGATATCGAGGATGTCGTAGCCCCGGTAGTGCAGGTCGTTGCCGGTGCGGCCCACGGTGCACAGCGCGGTGTTGCCCGCGGTCACGCCCGACAGGGCAACGGATTTCTTGGGCTTGAAGCCTGCCGGTGCGGCGGTTTCGGTCGTGGTGGTCATGCGGTTTCCTTGTCCAGATAAGAGCGATCAATGGCAGCGGGGCGGCCGGCGGCATTGACCGCCACCATCTCGAACACGCCCTTGAGGACTTCTTCCGTCGGTGCCCCGGGCGTGTCGGCCAGACCGGTCACGCACACGGTCATCGAACAGCGGCCGATGCGGCTGACCCATCCGCGCAGGATGAGCTGATGGCCGACCGGCACGGGCGAGAGAAAGCTGACGCTGGTCACGCCGGCCATCACCACCTCGCGCTGCGCCAATCCGCGCGCGGCCAGAAAGGCCGCCTTGGTCATCAGTTGCAGGCCCTGGCCGGCAAACAGCGTGCCGCGGTGATTGGCATGCACCGGCAGCACCAGCTCGCGAAGTTCGGTTGTTCCAACGGGTGTCGTCATGCTTCGCAATCTACGCAAAAAGGCCTTCGGGGAGAAGGACTGAAAGGGCGAAGACTTGCGAAGGGGAGGGAGGCCTATTTGCGAATGTTGTGAATTCGGCGATGGGACAAGGGCGGCATCAGTGCCCGTGGGCGCAACTCAGGTGGTGCTTGCGTGAGAGGGGCGCGTGAGGTCCACCGTCGCGCCGGCCACGCGGCGGATCGGCTCGGTGCGCCCGTCCCACGCCTCGGCCACGGCCGCGATCTGCTGGAAGTAATCGCCCTTGCCGCCCGTGGTTTCCGACAGTTCGATCATCCCGCTGGGCAAGTCAGGGTGGACGAAGTACGCGAAGCGCCCGCGCGTGCCCATGCGCCCGCCATGGCCCTCCACATAGCCGGCCTCGCGAAGCTGAAGGTGCATGGCGTCGAAGCGGTCTTCGGTCCAGTAGGCGATGTGCTGCGCGCATTCGCCGTTGCGCGCCAGCGTGTCGAGATAGAGCGAGGGCGCATCGTTGCGCTGCTGGATCAGCTCGATCTGCAGGCTGCCTGAATTGGCGAGCGCGATCGACAACGCGGGCAGTGCCGACTCCTGCCCGTAGTAGCGAAATTCCGTGGTGCCCACCGCCTCCTTGTAGAACCAGGGGCCGACGCCGAGCGCGGTGCTCCAGTGCGCCATGGCCTTCTCGATGTCGCGCACGACGAAGCCCACCTGCCTTGCGGCGCCGAAATGGATGCTCATGCAGAAATCTCCTGAATGTAAAAACGTTTACGCATTCATTGTTCTTCGTTGATTCATCAGGTAGGAGCGGGTTTTTACGGATGGAGGCTGCACATCGACAAGGCGCAAACTGAATGCTTGTAGAAACGTTTCTACAGCCCTTCATTCAAAGCCCATGTCCGCTGCACCCCTCACTTCCGCCGTTGCCCTCCCGAGCACTGCCCACGATCTCGCGGCGTCGGCGCGCATGCCTTTGCGTGCGCCGCCCTATACCGATGCCGTCGCCAAGGCAGTGGGGAACAGTGCATTCAAGGGCGGGCTGTCGCCGCAGAACCTGCGGCTGGTGCTGGCGCATGAACCGCAACTGGCCACGGCGTTCCAGCAGATGGCGCACGTGGTGCTGTTCAAGGGCGCGGTGTCCGAGCGCGAACGCGAGATCGCGATCATCCGCACCGGCGCGCTCACGCGCTCCGAGTACGAATGGGGCATGCACGTGAGCATCTATGCCGAGCGTTGCGGGCTCAGCGAAGCGCAGGTGCTGGAGCTGACGCTCGGGCCTCTGAGCCAGCCGATGAGCGATGCGCTGTGGACCGAGAAGGAGCGCGTGATCGTGCGCATGGTCGACGAGCTGCACGCGCACTCGACCGTGGGCGATGCCACCTGGCAGGCGCTGCGCGCGCACTGGCCGCAGGACCAGATCGTCGAGCTGATCCTGGCGTCGAGCTTCTATCACATGGCCGCGTTCTTCCTCAACAGCACGGGTGTGCCGCTGGAAGAGGGCGCGCGGCGCTTTCCCGAGGGGCTGACGCAGGCGGCCGTTCCCGACGTTTCCGAGGCGCCCCGCGCCGGAGGCACTGCATCGTGAGCACCCGCCGCCCGACACCCACGGCCGCCGGCCGCAGGCCGACCATTCGCGATGTCGCGGAACAGGCCGGCGTGTCGATCGGCACCGCCTCGCGTGCGCTCAACCGCGCGGGCCGTGTGAGCCCTGCGGCCATCGCGGCCGTGCAGGCCGCCGCCGACCGGCTGGGCTACGAGCCCGATGCCATCGCCCAGAGCATGCGCACGCGCAGCACCGGCGTGGTGGGCCTGCTGGTGTCGGACCTGGCGAACCCGCTCTACGCCCGCATCGTCAATGCGGTGGAGGCGCGGCTGCAGCGCGACGGCTGCGCGCTGCTGCTGGCCAACACGCACTCCGACGCCGCGCGCGAACGCGCCATGATCGATTTTTTCCGGCGCCGCCGCGTCGACGGGCTGATCCTCGGCCCTTGCGAGCTGGAGCGCCCGGAGCTGCTGGACACGCTGCATGCGCAGGGCATGCCGGTGGTTGCGCTCGACCGGGACTTCAACGCCGGCGTCAGCGGCGTGCATGTGGACCATTTCCACGGTGCGCTGCAGGCCACGCGCTACCTGCTGAATCTGGGCCACACCCGCATCGCGCTGCTCACGCCCGGCAAGGCCGTGCGGCCGGGGCGCGAACGCATCGACGGGTTTCGCGCGGCGTTCGCCGAGCGCGGCATGCAGCCGGAGCCACGGCTGATTCGCGCCGAACCCTCGGCGATGGAGTTCGCATTCAGCGAAGTGCTGGCCTTGCTCTCGTCGCCGCAGCCGCCGACCGCTTTCGTCTGTCTCGGCACGCGGCTGCTGGCCGGCGTGTTGCAGGGGCTGCGCCACTCGGGCCTGAGTGCGCCCGACGATGCCAGCGTGATCAGCGTCGGCGACACCGACCTGTCGCAACTGTTTTCGCCCGCCATCACCTCGCTCACCTGGGACTTCGACGCGGTCGGCAGCGCGCTTGCCGAGCTGATGCTCAAGCGCCTGCCCACGGCACCGGCGCATGACGGACTGGAAGCGGAGCGCATCGTCATCACCACGCAGATGGTGCTGCGCGAGTCCTGCAGTCCGCCGGCTGCACCGCGCCCGGCGCCGCGCGAGGCAGTGCCGTTGCGCAAGCCCACCAAGCGGACGGCGGAATGAACAACGCCGCCCGTTCGCCGCAGCCGTTGCGGCTTGAAGGCAAGGCCGCCATCGTGGTCGGCGCCGGCACGCCGGCAGGGGCCTTGAGCAACGGCGCCGCATGCGCCATCACCTTCGCCCGCGAAGGCGCCCGCGTGCTGTGCGCCGACCGCTCGCTCGATGCCGCACAGGAAACCGTGCGCCGCATCGAAGCCGAAGGCGGACAGGCGAGCGCCATCGTGGCCGATGTGCAGAGCGCCGAGCAGTTGCGGGCGATGGTCGATGCATGCCTGTCGCTGCATGGCCGCATCGACGTGCTGCACAACAACGTGGGCATCGAGGAGTTCGGCGAGCTGCTCGACATCACCGAGGAATCGTGGGACCGCGTGCACGCCATCAACCTGCGCGGCGCGATGCTGGCCGCGCGCGAGGCCATGCCGCACATGATCCGCCAGCGCGGCGGCTCGATCATCAACATGTCGTCGATCGCCAGCCGCAAGTGGAGCCCGATGCAGTTCCTGTCGTACAGCACGTCGAAGGCGGCGCTGAACCACATGACGCGCGTGGTGGCGCGGCAGTACGCACAGCACCAGGTGCGCTGCAACGCGATCATCGCGGGCCTCATCGACACGCCGCATGCCGCGGCGCTCTACCCGGACGAGGCCGCCGCGCAAGCCGGCCGCCAGCAGCGCGACGCCCGCTGCCCCATGGGCCGGCAGGGTTCGCCGCAGGACATCGCCAACGCAGCGCTGTTCCTCGCATCCGACGAGTCCGCTTACGTCACCGGCCTGGAACTGGTGGTGGACGGCGGCGTGTCGCTCGGCTGAGCGAACCGCAGCCGCGCGCGCGGAACAACAAGACAACCACCTGGAGACAAACCATGAAGAAGACGATGCTGGCCCTCGGCCTGCTGATGGGCCTGGGCGCCGCGCTGCTGCCGGCCGGCGCGCAGGCGCAGGCACAAGCGGCGGGCGACTATCCCTCCAAGCCGATCCGCATGATCCTGCCGTTCGCGGCCGGCGGTGGCGGCGACCTGCTGGGCCGCCTGCTCGGCGAGCAGATGGGCAAGCGCCTCAAGCAGAGCATCTTCGTGGAGAACAAGGTCGGCGCGGCGGGCACGCTCGGCACCCACATGGTGGCGATGGCGCCGGCCGACGGCTACACCATCATGATCGGCGGCATGACGACGCACGTGCTGGCGCCGGCCACGTACTCGAAGCTGCCATACGACCCGGTGAAGGACTTTTCCGTCATCGGCCGCATCGGCAATTCGTCGATCCTGGTGCTCGCGACCAACGACTTTCCCGCCAGCAACCTCAAGGAATTCATCGCGCTCGCCAAGGCCAAGCCCGGCTCGGTGCAGTACGGAAGCTGGGGCATCGGCTCGACCGGCCACTTCTGCGGCGAAGTGCTGGCGCAGAAGGCGGGCCTTGAGCTGCAGCATGTTCCGTTCAACGGCACGACGAAGCTCGTGGGCGACATGCTCGGCGGCCACATCCAGGTCGGGCTGGTCGACATGGCCACGGGCACGCCCTATGTGAAGGACGGCAAGCTCAAGGCCCTGGCCGTGTGCACGCAACGTTCGCCCAGCGTGCCGAACGTGGCCAGCTACAAGGAGCAGGGCATCGATTTCGACCAGACGCTCAGTTGGGTGATGTATGCGCCGGCCGGCGTGCCCAAGCCGGTGCGCGATGCGCTCGCGGGTGCGCTGCAGGCCTCGCTCAAGGAGCCCGAGGTGGTCACCAAGCTGCTCAATCTCGGCATCTCGGTCGACTTCGTGCCGGGCGAGCAGCAGGCGGCCATCAATGCACGCGATGTGCAGGTCTGGAAGAAGGTGGCGCAGGACGCCAACCTCAAGCTCGATTGAAGAAGAAAAGAGAACACGGCATGCAGGCACCTGTCATTCCTTCGTCGCGGCTGCTGCAAGGCTGCACCGCCGTCATTTCCGGCGCGGGGCGTCCTCGCGGCATCGGCAAGGCCACGGCCCATCTTTTCATCGAACATGGGGCGCGCGTCGTCTTGCTGGACCTCGACGGCGAAGGGGCGCAGGCTGCGGCGCGCGACGTGGCCGGCAACGGCGAAGGCCTGGCCCTGGGCCTTGCGTGCGATGTCCGGCAGCGCAGCGACTGCGACGCCGCGATCGCGAAAGTGCTGGCCTGGGCACCCGGCGAAGGCCGCATCGACGTGCTGGTCAACAACGCCGGGCTCACGCAAAAGCGCGGGCTGGCCGACATTGCCGATGACGACTACGCACTCATCACCGACGTCGTGCTGCGCGGCACCATGCAACTGTCGCAAGCGGTGTTGCCGGCGATGCGTGTGCAGCGCAAGGGGAGCATCGTCTGCATTTCCTCGATGTCGGCGCAGCAGGGCGGCGGCATCTTCGGCGGCGCGCACTACTGCGCGGCCAAGGCCGGCGTGCTGGGGCTGACGCGTGCCATGGCGCGGGAGTTGGGGCCGGACGGCATCCGCGCCAACGCGATCGCGCCGGGGCTCATCCTCACGGACTTCTCGCGCAGCGGGCGCACGGATGAAGAGAAGCACGCCTCCGCGAGCGGCTGGCCGCTGCGCCGCGCGGGGCATGCGAGCGAGATCGCAGGGGCCTGCCTGTTCCTCGCGTCCGATCTGTCGTCTTACGTCACGGGCGCCACCATCGATGTGAACGGCGGCGCGCACATGAGTTGAGCCGGCCTGTCCGGCGTCGTGTTGGCCCTTAGCTGCCGTTCAGCGACTGCAGGAATTTCGCAATCGCCGGATTGACCTCGTCAGGATGCGTCAGGTTGGCCGCATGGCCGGCGCCCGGCACGGTGACGAGCTTCACGTTGGGAAGCGCCTCCACCATGGCCATCGCGCGCGACAGGTCGATGGCCTTGTCGGCCTCGCCGTGAATGACGAGGGCGGGCACCGTCACCTCAGGAATGCGCGCACTGATGTCATCGCGCGTGGCCAGTGTGGTGAAGCACTGCAGCAGGTTGACGACCTGCGTCTGCTTCCATTTGGCGCGCCAGGCGGCCGCGCCGGGCCATCCGTCGCCGAGGATGATGCTTTCGATCACGCCCGCATTCGCATCGCTCAGGCCGTTGCGGGTCCAGTCTTCCACAAGCGCTTGGTGATGCGGCATCTGGGCCGGGTCCTCGAGCATCGCCTGGGTGTCGATGAGGATCAGGGCGCGTACCAGCGCCGGATGCGTCAGCGCGCAGCGCAGCGACAGGTAGCCGCCCTGCGACATGCCTGCAAGGACCGCGCGCCGCGCGCCCAGATGCTCGAGCAGGGCGGCGAGGTCGTTCGCGGAGTCGTAGTACGTGAAGGGCGCGCAGGTATCGGTGGCGGTGCGGCCGTGGCCACGCTCGTCCCACACGATGCAGCGATAGTGCGGCTTGAGCGCAGCCACCTGCGGCTCGAACATGCTGGCATCCATCAGCAGGCCGTGCGAGAGCACGATCACGGGGCCGTCGCCGCCGCTGTCTTCGTAGTAGAGCTCCTGTCCATTGACCTGTGCGTAAGGCATGTTTGTCGTCTCCTGTAGTGAGGCGATGTTAGGCACAAACCGCGAACGCATGCACGGCCGTTGATGCCGCATTGCAGCAAACAGCCGATACCGCGCGCGTATCGCCCGACGGTCGGGATGGGCTTGCTGTATGGACTGTTCGATTGAATGAGGGTGTGGTCGGCGGACCTACGATGCAGGTAGCTGCCGTGGATAGACCGGAATCATCTTGAGAGGACCCTCGGTGTGGCAGCGCACAGGGATGGTTTCCTCTTTTTCGTTGGTGACGCCAGTGCCCACCAGGACACCGCGGATATCCCGAATCTCGTCGCGTTCCTTGGGCATCAGGCGATGGTGCGAAGAAGACTCGAGCCCGGAGGCACATTCATCAGTAGTCCGCCTTGCCGTCCTTGCGTTCGCCCCACCAAGGTCGGTTTGTTTGTTTTCCGTACTTGATCAATCGATCGCGTCGGGCTTCGTCCGTGACCGAATAGTCGGGCGATGGCAAGACCAATATGGCGTGGCCTGCTTCGGGATCCCGGCTGGACAGATACAGAACAGGGTGCTTTCGTTCGTGGCAGGCAAATGCGGCCATCAGCAGTGAGTAGTTCACTGTCGATGCGCCAAGGTCGCCCAGCAACGAGGTCATGTCCAGCGTGTCCTTCAACATGTCGAGCTTCGGTGCCAACGGAGAAAGTGCGGCTGCGGTATCCGACAAGCGTGTGGCGGCTTCACGCGAACCCCTGCCGCTGTCGCGCATGAAGGTGCCGACATCAGCGGGGTTGAGGCCTGCAGCAGCGCAGACCTGTTCGACCGACTCACGCAAGGCGGCAACGCGTTTGCGCTCCTGGGGATAGCTGGGCTTGGCATCGTTGTTCTTGATGACCACAGGGGCGGTGAAATAGGACAGTGGTTTGCGCCCGCTCTCGTAGGCCGGATGGCCCACGATCAATTGAACGCCGGACTCGTTGGGCTGCTCGTCCTTGGGGCGACTGGGGGCATCCGAACTGGTGAGCCAGACGGCCTTGGCCTCGGGCGTGGCGATCAAGTTCCATGCAGCCGACAGGCCGTTCCAACCTGACAGGCCAGGGGTGGATGTGAGTGTTGGTTTGGAGACGTTGCCGTAGGACAGGTAGGCGTAGTCCCAGAGCTTCTGCACCTCTTCCGGTGTCAGGCTATCAGGCAGCGAGGTGACCACCTGCAACCCCTTCATCTTCACGCCATTCCACAGAAACATGTGGTAGCCCTCGACCGTCTGATCGAAGTAGCTCACGGGAAGAGAGTAGCTCTCCGCAAGATCGGAGATATACCCTTCCACGTAGCCTACGAGGGGTACGGTGCCTGATGTATTGACAATGGTCGCTCTGAACGGGTTTGGGGGTGTGTCCTCGGGACCGAGCGCGAGCAGCTTGCCCAAGAACCAGTCGGCCGAATAGGCGACGTGCCGCAGCGGCGTGATGACATTGCCCGCGATCAACTGCGCAACTGCGCCTTGCGGCCAGCCGCCATTGCGCAAGGCAACGCCTGAAGGCTGCGGCGGAGGACGTTGCCCCATGGCTGCGGCCTGTTTGTTCAAGCCGAGGAAGTCGAGAAGTCCTATGACTGTTCCCTGCATCAAAGTGCGGCGTGAGTTCATTGATGAAGATCCGTAATCAGGTTGCTCTTGCTTTTGTATTGGCATGCGCTCCTCTGTATGGGAGTCCGCATTTCCAATTTGAGATCGCCTGCCCCTTCTTAAATCATCGATTGGTATTCGAGGATGTGTGCTTCAGAGGAAGAGGTCTTTCTCGTGCGTGCAAGTGAATTCGAGAGCCTGCCAATCAGTGGCGGGAGCGGTCATGGGGCACTTCCAAATTGGCCATCGCATCCAACGGCCAGTGCTATTGCGAACAGAAGAAATCTGATCTACAGATGCACAGGCTAGTTCGGACGTCGGTCGACAACGAACCCGAGAGGTGAGTCGTGGTAGAGCGCCATCAGCAGTCTGCTTGGCGTAAGGGGCGCCAACAGCTCGACTGGCCTCGACTCAGGTATTTACCGTGGATACACGGGAATCATCTTGAGGGGACCATCGGGGTGGCAGCGCACGGGTATGGTTTCCCCTTTTTCGTTGGTGACACCAGTGCTCACCAGGGCATTGTGGACATCCCGAACTTCGTACCGTTCCTTGGGCATCGGGCGATTGTCAGTCGCACGACGAAGAACGAATTTCTTCCAGCAGAGCCGCAAGTCGTAGTTCTCATCGTCGTAGCCTGTGTTGGTGTATTGCCTTTCCGACAAGGAGTTGGCGCAACCACCGAAGGCAACGACCAGCAACATGCTTGTCGCGATGGCGCGAAGAAGACCCGAACCGCCAGGAGGCACATTCATCAGTAGTCCGCCTTGCCGTCCTTGCGTTCGCCCCACCAAGGTCGGTTGTACTGTTTTCCGTAGTCCACGTCGCGGTTGCGTCGGGCCACGTCGGTCGCCGAATAGTCGGGCGATGGCAAGACCAACATGGCCCAGCCTGCTTCGGGATCTCGGCTGGATAGATACAGCACAGGGTGCTTGCGTTCGTGGCACGCGAAGGCGGCCATCAGCAGTGAGTAGTTCACTGTCGATGCGCCGAGGTCGCCCAGCAGCGAGGTCATGTCCAGCGTGTCCTTCAACGTGTCGAGCTTGGGCGCCAACGGAGAAAGTGCGGCTGCGGTATCCGACAGGCGCGTGGCGGCTTCACGTGACCCCCCGCCGCTGTCGCGCATGAAGGTGCCGACATCAGCGGGTTTGAGGCCTGCGGCAGCGCAGACCTGCTCGACCGACTCGCGCAACGCGGCAACGCGTTTGCGCTCCTGGGGATAGCTGGGCTTGGCATCGTTGTTCTTGACGACCACAGGGGCGGTGAAATAGGCCAGTGGTTTGCGCCCGCTCTCGTAGGCCGGATGGCCCACGATCAATTGCACTCCGGACTCGTTGGGCTGCTCGTCCTTGGGGCGACTGGGTGCATCCGAGCTGGTGAGCCAGACGGCCTTGGCTTCGGGCGTGGCGATCAAGTTCCATGCAGCCGAAAGGCTGTTCCAACCCGACAGGCCGGGGACAGATGTGAGCGTGGGTTTGGAGGTTTCTCCATAGTGCAGATAGGCGCGAAACCAGATCTGCTGCGCTTGCTCGGCTGTCACTTCTTCGGGCAACGAGGTGATGACCTGCAACCCATTCATCTTTACGCCATTCCACAGGGCCATGTGATAGCCCTCGACGGTCTGGTTGTAGTAGCTGACTGGCAGGGAATAGCTGCCGGCGATATTGGAAACATACACCTCCGCATAGTCGAGAGATGTCAGGGTTTCGGAGCGATTCACTACCGTGGCCCTGAACGCTTTCGGAGGCTGACCTTCGGGGCCAAGAACCAGCAGTTTCGCCAGAAACCAGTCGGCGGAGTATGCGATGTGTCTCAGCGGCGTAATGACGTTCCCTGCGATCAACTGCGCAACGGCGCCTTGCGGCCAGCCTCCATTGCGCAAGACAACGCCAGAAGGCTGCGGCGGAGGACGTTGCCCCATGGCTGCGGCCTGTTTGTTCAAGCCGAGGAAGTCGAGCAGTCCTAGGACTGTTCCCTGCATCAAAGTTCGGCGTGAGTTCATTGATGAAGATCCGTAACCAGGTTGTTCTTGCGTTGGGCCCTGCGCGAGCAGGGTAAGGGGCTGGCCATCCCATCTTGAACACCCGGGCGCTGGCGGTAACGATCCTGTCCACGAAGGAATAGATGGACATGATGGCAAACGGTCAAGAGGTGCGTCGGCGCCGGTACAG